>NZ_BCPV01000001.1 GCF_001544135.1 Geobacillus zalihae NBRC 101842
CGTTTTTCTCATAATTAAGAAATTCCTTGTGTTCAAAATAGTATTGTCTGACATTGTACAATCCGACGTTGTACATGTTCTTGGCAATATGGCACAGTTCTCGAAGAGTCAAGTATTCTTCTTTGGTCAAACCATTTAGCTGTTGTTTGATACAAAAATACATTTTTTCACCTCCCATCTAACTATATTATACCATATTTTACTGAATCTATCCTATTTTCAGCAAAATATAGTTAAGGCGATTCATCTCCCACTTACTCCGCTTCGCTTCGTTGAAGTGGGAGTCTTCTCGCCT
Source organism: Geobacillus zalihae NBRC 101842 (assembly GCF_001544135.1). Taxonomy (GTDB): domain Bacteria; phylum Bacillota; class Bacilli; order Bacillales; family Anoxybacillaceae; genus Geobacillus; species Geobacillus zalihae. The sequence goes on from NZ_BCPV01000001.1 coordinate 296, forward strand.
AATTAAGATAAATCAGGCTGACCGAGCCGAAGCAGCAATCCTGCCGCCGGCAAAACGGCAATCGGCAACATTAATGCTTTTCCAAGCCGCTGTAAAAAGCCTAACATCATGATCCTCCCCTTTTCATCTCAATCATAAATTTGTACCGGTCGCCGCGGTACACCGATTTGACGACTTCAAGCGGCCGACCGTCGACAAGGTGCGTGCGGCGCTCAAGCAACAGCACCGGAGCCCCTTCTTTCATCTTCAGATGCTCCGCCTCCACCTTGCGGGCGACCGATGCTTCCAATGTTTGAACTGCAGAGCCGATGATCATCCCTTTTTCTTTTTCGATAAATTCATAGACGGAACCGCTTACAACATCACGCGTCAGCCCGGGAACAAGATGGACAGGAATGTACAGCGTCTCCAACGCCATCGGCAAGCCGTCGGCCAACCGAAGGCGGCGGACTTCGTAAAGGTCATCGCCTTCCGTGACGCCAAGTCCTTCAGCGAGCTTCTGAGAAGCCGGAACCATCTCAAAGCTAAGGACGATCGTGCCCGGCTCCAGGCCACGCGCCCGCATATCTTCGGAAAAGCTCGTCAGCCCTTTCAGCGGCTGCTCGATTTTTTGGGCGGCGACAAACGTCCCCTTCCCGCGCCGGCGGATGAGATAGCCATCGTTCACTAAATTGTTGACCGCCTGCCGAACGGTCATTCGGCTGATGTCATACATTTCCGCCAACTCGCGCTCAGACGGGATTATCTCGCCCGGCTGCCATTCTCCTTTTTCAATCTTTTCTTTTATATATTGCTCGAGCTGATAGTAAATCGGAATCGGCGACTGTTTATCGATCATGGCGCATCCACCCGCCGCTTTTCCTTTGGGATGAGCGAGAGCGCCTCGCAGTCGGCGATGATCGTCACGTCCGGATGAAGGTGAAGCGCTGAAGCCGGCAAGTCCGGTGTGACAACGCCTTCGAGAAGCCGGGCCATGGCCTCCGCTTTTTCCTCCCCTGACGCCAACAGCACGAGGCGGCGGCTGCGCAAAATGGTCGCAATCCCCATCGTAATGGCATAGCGCGGCACGTCATCAAGCGATGGGAAAAAGCGGGCGTTCGCTTCCCGTGTCAGCTCGGTCAGCTCGACGACGTGGGTGGCTGTCGAAAACGGCGTCCCAGGCTCGTTGAACCCGATATGGCCGTTGCGGCCGATGCCCAAGAGCTGCAAATCGATGCCGCCCAATTCATCGATGAGCCGCTCGTAACGGCGGCATTCTTCGTCAAGATCAGCAGCCAAGCCGTTCGGCACATGCGTCTCGTGAAGCGGGATGTCAAGCTTTGAAAACAAATGCTCATTCATATAATGGCGATAGCTGTTCGGATGATCCGGACCAAGGCCGACGTATTCATCCAAATTGACCGTGCGCACAAGCCGATACGATGTCCCATGCTGCCGATGATCGGCGGCCAATTCGCGGTACACACCGAGCACGGTCGAGCCGGTCGCCAAGCCGAGAACAGCGTTCGGCTTTTCCTTGACTTGTTTGATGATGATGTCCGCCGCCTGACGGCTCATCTCTGCGTAGTCAGCAGCTTTCAAAAGCTTCATGGCCATCGCTCTTCCTCCTTTCATCCGGTTTGCGATAAGCAAGAACGCCGCGGCAAAACGTCATCATGACTTCATATCGTTCATTCAAAACGACGACATCGGCGTCTTTGCCGGGCCGCAAGCTGCCTTTCCGATCAAGCAAGCCAAGCTGTTTCGCCGGATTCCAGCTCGCCATGCGGATCACCTCTTCAAGCGTGCAGCCAGTATAATCGAGCACACGGCGGATGGCCTCGCCAAGCTTGAGCACGCTTCCCGCCAGCGTGCCGTCGGCAAGCCGCGCCTCTTGGCCCCGAACAGTCACCTCTTGGCCGCCAAGTTCATATCGCCCATCACCTAGACATTTCGCCCGCATGGCATCGGTGATTAATATGAGCCCATCGCTTCCTTTATTCCGGTAAGCGAAGCGGACCATCGGCGGCGCAACGTGCAACCCGTCGGCGATCAGCTCGCACATCACTTCTTCAAACATAAGCACCGCACCGGCGACACCCGGTTCACGGTGATGGATGCCGCGCATCCCATTGAACAGGTGGGTCGCATGCGCCACCCCTGCATGGACCGCCGCTTTTACTTCGTCGTAAACGGCATCGGAATGGCCGATCGAAGCGATCACACCGGTCTGTTTCAAGTAGGAGGCAAGTTCCAGCCCCCCGTTCCGCTCTGGGGCAAGCGTGACAAGGCGGATATGGCCGCCCGCCGCCTTTTGCCAGTGCTGGAACAGTGAGATGTCCGGATCGGCGAGATGGCGCGGGTGCTGCGCTCCGGCGCGCTTCAGCGACAAAAACGGTCCTTCCAGATGAACACCGAGCACTTCGGCGGCTCCCGGCCTGTTCGCCTCCGCCATATAGCGAGCGACGTTGCGAAGCGCGGCTTCGATTTGTTCGCTTGGCGCTGTCATCGTCGTCGCCAGGAAACTTGTCGTCCCTTCCGCCGGCAAGGCGTTGGCCATCTTGTAAAGCGCCTCCGGGGTCGCATCCATGACATCCGCCCCAGCCGCCCCATGAATATGGACATCGATGAATCCCGGCACGATGGAAAACCGTGAGGAAAGCTCGATCACTTCCGCCCCTGCATCAGTTGGGCACGACGACATCGGCCCGATCGCGGCCACTTTTTCCCCTTCGATCAGCACATACCCTTGTTCAATGTTTCCTGTTTCTGCATACACCGCGGCATTTTTCAATATCCACCGCTTCATCGCGATTCCCCACTTTCTGTCTCTCATTATAACATTATATATTCTAGTTGTCTATACCACTAAAACAAATCCGTCAACCAGTTCGCTTCAGCATGAAAGAAGCAGGGAAGCCGTGGCTTCCCCGTTCTTCCAAACGGCGCTACGCTCCTTTCGGTCCGCGGGCCGGCAAATAAAACGAAAACGTCGTTCCTTCGTTCAGTTTGCTGTGAACGGTAATGAGCCCTTTATGCGCTTCGACGATGTTTTTGGCGATGGCAAGGCCTAACCCGGTGCCGGAACGGCCGCGCGTGCGCGCTTTATCGGCTTTGTAAAACCGTTCAAACACAAACGGCAAATCCTCTTCAGGAATGCCGGAACCAGAGTCTTGGACATGGATCGTCACGCCGTCGCCGCTTGGTTCGATGATGAGGCGAACTGTGCCGCCCGATTCCGTATGGCGGATGGCGTTGTCAATTAAGTTCGTCAGCACCTGTTCGATCCGATCCGGATCGAGAGCGATTTCGATGTCCCGATCGCGAAACTCGGCTGTCAGCTCAATCTGCTTTTCTTTCGCCAGCCCGTAAAACTTGCGGATCACCCGCTCGATGTAAGGAACAAGCTTGACTTGTTCGTACTCTAGCTCGATATGGCCAGCTTCCATGCGCGCCAAGTCAAGCAAATCGTTAACAAGGCGGCCCATGCGCAGCGACTCGTCGTAAATGACTTTCGCCATCTCTTTCTTCTCTTCTTCGCTCGCCGCGATATCGTCGATGATGGCCTCGCTGTAGCCTTGGAGCATGGCAATCGGCGTGCGCAATTCGTGCGAAACGTTGGCGATAAAGTCTTTGCGCAGCTTGTCAAGCCGCCGCTCTTCGGTCATGTCGCGCAAAACAGCCACCGCGCCGCGCACCATCGTTTTGCCGTACAGCGGCGTCATTAAAATGACCCACGTCCGCCCCTGCAGCGTCACTTCGGTCGATTGCTCCTTCTCCTCGCGAACGACGCGGGCGAACAGCTCTTTCACTTGCGGCAGCAGCGGGGCCATGGCCTCGACGTCGTTCCCTTGCTCAAAATACCACGCCTGCAAAAACCGCTCAGCCGGCGGGTTCGTAATCAAGATTTCCCCGTCGCGGTTAAACGTGATGACGCCATCGGCCATGCTGCTTAAAATGCTGGCGAGCTGTTCTTTTTCCTGGTTTAAGGCGTTGATGTTAAACTGCAGACGCCGTCCCATTTGGTTGAACGCCATCGCCAGCCCACCGATCTCATCGTTCGTTAAAATCGGCACTTTCATATCGAAATGGCCCCGCGCCATTTCGAACGCGGCTTGCCGCATTTTCCGGAGCGGAGCGGTGATGCGCGTCGACAAGAAAAAGGCAAAAAACGTCGTCATAATAATGGCGATAAAGGCGGCAAGAAAAATGAGCTCTTTCGTATGCTCCGTTGCATCGGCGATCGCCTCGAGCGACTGATAGATAAACACAGCTCCTCGGCTGCCATCCGGCATCGACATCGGCACGCCGACAATGATCATATCACGGGGCAGCTTTTCTTTTGGATGCCGCTGTGGCATATACAAACGCTTTTTCACCGTTTTCCCATCTGTCAGCACACGCCGCAAGTCCCGATCTTGGCGGATCGACGACAGCGGCATATTGTCCAAACCAGCATCGCCAGGCGAATACCAATAGTGCGACTCATCGGCGACGATGACGGCTTTCGTTCGATTGTCCACAAGCGTCCAAGCGATCGAGCGGGCAAGCTGCTCATCGCGGTAATCGTGCATCACCTCGGCCACTTTTGTCGCCAGGCGGGTCAAGTCGTTTTCCGCTTCCTGCACATAATAATCTTCCAAAAATTTAATAAGCAAAATGCTTAAAATAAACAGCACGCACGAAACGAGCAACAAAATCGTAAACCATAGCTTGCCGACGACGCTGCGAAACAGCCACATCAGTCGTTCACTGCCTCAAACTTGTAGCCGACGCCCCAGACGGTGACGATCATTTTTCCCGCCTGCGGCGACGCTTTATTCAACTTTTCGCGCAACCGTTTAATGTGGGTGTCGACCGTGCGCAAGTCGCCGAAAAACTCGTAATGCCATACTTCCTTCAACAGCTGTTCGCGGTCGAACACTTTGTCGGGCGAGCGGGCCAAAAAGAGAAGCAGCTCATATTCTTTCGGCGTTAAGCTGACTTCCTTGCCGTCGACCGTCACCCGGTGGGCATCGTTGTCAATCGTCAAATGCGGAAACACAAGCACGTCTTTCGCCGTCGTCTCCACCGGCGCGTAGGCGGCGTTCGCCGCGCGGCGCAACAGCGCTTTTACGCGCAGCACGACTTCGCGCGGACTGAACGGCTTGACGATGTAATCATCCGTGCCGACTTCAAACCCTTGCACGCGGTTGGATTCTTCGCCTTTTGCCGTCAACATGATGATCGGCGTCGTTTTTTGCTCGCGGATTTCTTTGCACACCTCAATTCCATCTTTGCCCGGCAGCATCAGATCGAGCAAAATGACGTCATAATCATTCGTCAACGCCTTCTCCAACGCTTCATTGCCGTCGCCGGCCTCATCGATCACATAGTTTTCCCGCTCCAAATACATTTTCAAGAGCCGCCGGATGCGCTCTTCATCGTCAACCACTAAAATACGGATGGTTTTTTCTTGTTTTTCCAATGCTTTGCACCCTCCCATCATCAATGGAAACACTCCCTATTTTCTAGTTTACCGAAAAACCGGATGCTCGCCAACAGAGCATCCGGTTGTTTTCCATTATGTTCCGGCGTACGAGTGCAATCCCGCAATGACGAGGTTGACCGCCACTAAGTTAAACATAATAATGGCAAAGCCGATGACGGCGAGCCATGCCGACTTTTCACCATGCCAGCCTTTTGACAAACGAAGGTGCAAAAAGGCAGCGTAAAACAGCCAAGTGATAAGCGCCCACACTTCCTTCGGGTCCCAGCCCCAAAAGCGCGTCCAGGCAATTTGCGCCCAAATCATCGCGAAAATGAGCGCCCCGAGCGTAAACACCGGAAAGCCGATCGCCACCGCCCGATAGCTGATCTCATCGGTCAGATCCAAGTTAACGTTCTTCACGAGCGGCTTGAGTGCGGCGGCAACGCGCTTGCGCAAGAGAAGCCGAAGCATGATGTACAGCGCCGTTCCGGCTATGAGCGACCAGATGACCGTATTGAGCTTTCTTGCATTGATGATCGCCGGCATCTCAACAAGCGGCTCCATGCGGCCGGCGCTTTCTTTCATAAGCTCCCCTTTGTGCGGCCCAACGAGCGCCGGCATATCGTAGATGACCTCAACCGTCTGCTTGTTTTTGTCGACCCACGTGAACTTCGCTTCATACCCAGAAAGACCGAACGCTGTCGAAACGATGACAAAGCCGAGCGTCGTAATTAAGCAAAACATGACCACTTCGAGCCAAAACGTCCGTTTCGACGGCTTCGATTGATCGACGACGCGAATCAAATAGATGAGCCCAGCGACAAAGCTGATGGCCAAAATCGCTTCACCAGCCGCCGCCGTCGTCACATGGATGTGCAGCCAATCGCTTTGCAAGGCGGGAATGAGCGGCGAAATTTCCCGCGGAAACATGCTTGCGTAAGCAATCACAAGCAACGCGACCGGCAGCGCAAACAAGCCGAGCACACTCAGCCGGTAAATGAAATAAATAATAATGAAAGCAGCAACCAGCATCATGCCGAAAAAGGTCGTAAACTCGAACAAGTTGCTCACGGGCGCGTGCCCGGCGGCGATCCAGCGCGTCACAAAATAGCCGACTTGGGCGAGAAAGCCGATGATCGTCACGGAGATGCCGAGCTGCGACCAACGGTCCTTCTCTTGCCGTTCTTTTCGCTTGTCGCGAATGGCGCCGCCAAAAAAGAACGTGCCGATTAAATATAGAACGAACGCGATATAGAGCAACGTGCTGCTAAGCTGTGCCATGTCCATGGACTTGTCCCCCTTGTCCGGCTTTTTTGTCGTTTTCGAGCTGATCAGCCGGCATCATGACGCCGGTGCCGTCAAGCAAACGGCGCAGCTCGTTTTTCAAGCCGAACCAGTTTTTATTCGTGTGCGCGGCGATCCATAGCTCGCCGTTTACCCGCTGCACCCAAATGCGGCGGTGGTTCCAATACATCCCTTGGATGAGCCCAATCATGAAAATCGCGCCGCCTACCCCTAAAATCCAAAGCGTAAAGTCGCGGCGGACGGTCAAACCGGAGACATTGCGGGTTTGAAGCCCTGCGAACGCCATTTTGTATTTGTTGTTGCCAAACGGTTCGATCGTTTGCCGGATGGCGACGAAACTCACTTCCCCTTTCGGCCGGTCCGGCGCGTACATTTTGAACACGAACGCCGGATTGTTCGGCACGCGCGACTTCGTTGACGGATTGCCGTCTTCATCAAACTCAAAATCAGGAAAATAGCTTAATAGCTCAACGCGATACCCATGTCCGAGATTGTACGACTCTTTCGGATCATACAAGTCGACCGTCACCGTGCCGAACGTTTCCCCCGACTGCTTGTCCGCCAACTGAAATGACATCGCTTTCGGCTCATTCAAGCGGAAATCGACTTGGTAGAGCGCATAATGGTCGAACTCCAGCGGCTCGTTGACGCGAATCGGATACTCCTTCACTTTTTCAAGCTTCGGCTTGGCGCCGGGGATCACAGGACCGACACGCTTATACAACACGACGTTTGTTTGATAGTTTTTGGCGATCATCCCGTTGCCGACGCGGTCGATGGCAGCGTTGAACACTTCGTTGTCTTTGCCTTTCTCATATGTTTCAAAAATAAATTTTTCACTCTTTAAAAAGTAGCGGCCGTTCGTCCCAGGAATTTCTTTCGTCTCCCCTTCCGGAATCCACATCACCCGATCGATGTACATGCCGGGAACGGAACGAAGCATCGCCCCGATCAAGAAAATGATGAGGCCGATATGATTGACGTACGGCCCCCAGCGGGAAAACCGCCCTTTTTCAGCGAGCAAATGCCCGTCTTCCTCGCGGACATGGTAGCGCCGCGCAGCCAGCCGTTCTTTCAACACAGCCATCGTCTTGTCGAGATCGCTCACATGCGAGACGCCAAACAACCGCTGCCGCTCTAAAAAGCGCGGATGGCGCTTCACCCCTTGCCGCTTCAAGGCGCGATAAAGCGGAACGACCCGGTCCAAGCTGCAAATGACAAGCGAAACGCCGATTAAGGCGATGAGCAAAATGTACCACCATGAGCCGTACAAGTTGTTAAAGCCGAGCTCATAATACAGCTTCCCTGCCCAACCGTACTGCTGCTTATAATACTCCGCCGGATCGACGTTCGGCGGAATATACATTTGCTGAGGGAAAATCGTGCCGATCGCCGAAGCAATGAGCGTAATGACGATGAGCGCCACTCCGACTTTGACCGACGAGAAAAACGCCCAAATTTGGTCGATCATCGTTTTTTTGTACGTTTGCGACCGGCGGGCGCTTCCTTCGTAGCGCATGTCCAAAATCAGTTTTTCTCCCAAATCGGCAAGCGGCTTGCCGCACGACTCACAAAACGCCGTGCCGTGCGGATTGACATGGCCGCATTCGCATTTGACGTGTTCCATGGCGCAAAACTCCTTACGGTTTGATGCTTTCTAGATGCCGTTCGATGTCTTCTTTCGTCATCGTTCCGGTAATGATTTGTTTTACTTCGCCGTTTTTGTCAATCAAAAACGTTGTCGGCAGCGGCCCGACGTTATAGGCGTTCAATACTTGATCTTGACGGTCGATCACAATCGGAAATGTCAGGCCGAACCGTTCCGCGAATTTTTCAACGCTCAACTTCGGTTCACCGACATTGACAGCCAAAATTTCAACCCCTTGTTTTTTGTAAATCGGGTACAGCTCGTTCATATACGGCATCTCCCGCTCGCACGGCTTGCACCACGTTCCCCAAAAGTTCAAAAAAACGCCTTTGCCGCGATAGTCTGAAAGACGATGTTCATGCCCTTTCAAATCGGTCAGCACAAAATCAGGCGCCGTCGAACCAACAGCGACAGCCGTTTTCTCCGTGAAAAAATTCGTGTAAATCGTATAGCCGATCGCCGCGAGCAACACGAGCAAAATCGCTGTCCTCATCACTAAGCGCTGTTGTTTTTTCATCGTTCAAACCCCTTTACGTTTCTCCTCCCCCACAGCCAACGCTAGAGGGGGAGGCAAGCGGTTCACAATCTCCCATTTTCCATTATAGCAAAGTCCCTCGCTCGTTTATGCGCAAGGATATGAACGTTATGTGACAATCTTCGTCATTTTCTTCCCCCGGATTGGGCAAGGACGCGCAGCAACTTCACCTCATGCGGTGTCAGCTCGCGGTATTCGCCGGGGCGCAGCCCTTTCAAATCGAGAAACGCGTACCGCTCCCGCTTCAGCTTCAGCACCTCGCAGCCGATCGCCTCAAACATGCGGCGCACTTGCCGGTTTCGTCCTTCGTGGATACGGATTTCCACAATGGCTGTCCCCTTCTTTCGGTCGGCGGAGAGCAGCTTCACTTTGGCTGGCGCCGTCATGCCATCTTCCAACTGCACTCCTTGTTCGAGCCGTTTCAGCTGCTCGTGCGTTGGAATGCCTTTCACTTTGGCAATGTACACTTTTTCAATTTCATACCGCGGGTGCATAAGCAGGTTGGCAAAGTCGCCGTCATTCGTCAACAAAAGCAGTCCAGACGTATCGTAGTCAAGCCGCCCGATCGGATAAATGCGTTTGTCCAGATCTTTGAAAAAATCGGTCACCACTTTGCGGCCTCTGTCATCTTTGACGCTGGAAATCACCCCGCGCGGCTTGTACAGCAAATAATATACCGGCTCTTCGCGCTCGATCGGGATGCCGTCGACTTCGACATCATCGCGCGGCCCGACCTTGACGCCAAGCTCCTTGACGACGCGGCCGTTCACTTTCACCCGCCCTTGCAAAATGAGTTCTTCCGCCTTGCGCCTTGACGCGATGCCGGCGCGGGCGATCACTTTTTGCAACCGTTCCATTCTCTCTCACCTCTTTCATCATCTTACCCTTTCCGTCTAACAGATACAAGTGCGGCACTTTTATTTTTCACCTTTCCCGTTCCCTTTGCAAACAAAAAACCCGCCGGACGACGGGAACGAAAAAAGGCGCCGCTAGCGCCCGAATACAAACAAAACGATGAAAACAGAAACAATAAAGCTGAGAATGTCGGCCAAAATGCCGACTTTTAACGCATCGCCCATTTTTTTGACGCCGACGGCGCCAAAATAGACGGTGAGCACGTAAAGCGTCGTCTCCGTACTGCCTTGGATCGTAGAAGCAAGGCGCCCGATGAACGAATCCGGGCCGTAAGTAGCGATCAAATCGGTCGTCATGCCGAGCGCCGCCGTGCCGGAAAGCGTGCGGAGAGCCGCAAGCGGAACGACTTCGGCCGGCAGTCCAATGGCATCAGCCAGCGGTTTGATCACTTCCATCATGGCATCAAGCGCCCCTGAGGCTCGGAAAATGGCGACCGACACCAACATGCCGACCAAATACGGGATGAGCGAAAACGCGATCTCGATCCCTTCCTTGCCGCCTTCCACAAACGCTTCGTACGTCGGCACTTTCTTTGCTGTACCGTAAAGCAAAATAAAAGCGATGAGCGCAGGGATCAGCCAAACAGAAAGAAGTTGGACGATGGCCATTATGGCTTCCTGCCTTTCCGCATCCGTTTCCAATAATAGTACCGGTCAATCAATACCGCCCCAATCGTCGAAATCGTCGAGGCGACGATCGTCGTCCCAATGATCTCGCCAGGCGCCGCTGAACCGTACGTCATGCGGATCGAGATGACGGTCGCCGGAATGAGCGTAATGCCTGATGTGTTCATGGCCAAAAATGTCACCATCGACCGGCTCGCCTCGTCGCGGCCGCCGTTGAGCTTTTTTAGCTGCTCCATCGCCTTTATGCCCATCGGCGTCGCCGCATTGCCAAGGCCGAACATGTTGGCGACCATATTCGAGACGATATAGCCGAGCGCGGGATGGCCGGGCGGCACCTCTGGAAACAAGCGGCGTACGAGCGGCATAAACAGGCGCGCCGCTTTGTCAAGCAAGCCGGCGCGTTCCGCGATCGCCATCAGCCCGAGCCAAAACACTAAAATGCTGACCATGCCGATGCTGATCGTCACCGCTTCTTTGGCGCTTTCAAACACCGCTTTGTTCACTTCGTCCATCGTGCCGTTGGCCGCCGCAAAGACGATGCCAATGACCGCCATCATCACCCAAATGAGGTTAACCATCGCTTCTCACACCTAAAAAGCGAAATGCTTGCCATAAAAACCCTCGGCCGCTTCCTTCCTTTCCCGGTTCATACAGCAGCGGCACCGAATCAACCGCCTTTTGATGCAAATAAAGCACCGCCTTTCCGACCTCTGTCGGCACCCGTTCTGGGTATTTTTTCCATTCTTTGCGCGGCTTCAGCAAATACACTTTCACCTGCAGCCCGCTCTCCTCTTTATCGGTCACCGGATATCGCAAATCGCGGACCGCCTGCAGCCGCCCGCGGTAAAACGGATCAGAAATTTTGTCGACCACCCGCTCGCTGCTCACTTTGGCGATGTGATAATGAGAAAATCCATATTCGTACATAGCGATATGATCATTCCAATCGTCCGGTGCATCCAACGTCACGGCGATCAAATCGACGCCGCCTTTGGACGCCGTCGTCACGAGCGTGCGATGGGCCCGTTTCGTATAGCCGGTTTTGCCGCCGGTGCAATATTCGTAAAGACTTGTCAACAACTTGTTTTTATTTCGCCACACACGCGCGCCGTCTTCGCCGGGCGGAGCGGGGGCGCGGTACACTTTCGTCCCCGAGATGCGCCGAAACTCTTTGTTTTTCATCGCATATTGCATGAGCAGCGCCATATCGTACGCGGTTGAGTAGTGGTTTTCCGCGTCATCCAACCCGTGCGGATTGGCAAACTCGGTATCACGCATCCCGATTTCAGCCGCTTTTTGGTTCATTAAAAAAACAAATCCTTCGACGCTGCCGCCGACATGTTCAGCGATGGCCACCGCCGCGTCGTTGCCGGAACGAAGCATCAGCCCATATACCAAATCGCGCAGTTTGATTTTCTCCCCTTGGCGCAAGTAAATTGACGACCCTTCGGTCCGGACAGCGCGGGCGCTGACCGTCACCGTGTCGTCCATCTTCCCCGATTCAATCGCCAAAATGGCGGTCATAATTTTCGTAATGCTGGCGATGCGCCGTTTTGTATAGGCATCCTTGGCAAACAAAACCCGCCCGGAATGCTGCTCTATCAAAATCGCGCTTTTTGCGCTCACCCCATCCATAGCGCGCATCCGCTCTGGAACAAATGCCATAATCCCCGCAGCGAGTGCAAGAATGAGCGCAATGAGCCGCTTCTGCTTATTCATCTCATATCGGCGAGGATCCCCCTCCTTTAAGGAGCGGGGAGGAATCGCCTGTTCCTCCTTTCCGATTAGGCTGAACGGGCCGCAGCCGAAGAAACGTCGCGGCGGAAACAGGCTGAACCCCAAAGCCGCGTTTTGTACAAGTGTATGCGTCGATGGGACAAATATGATGAAAAAATGCCGTTGCAAGGGGAGACAGCCCTGAACGATCCGCTCCGGCGCTTGCGCTGGGCTCATTGATGACATTTCCCTGCAAAGAGAAAGCCGCTCCCCGAAAAGACGGACAGGTGTCCTGATGGATCGCAGCGCCTGCTCTCCCAAAAAAACGGGCAGGGGGTTCCCCCCCGCCCGTTTAAAACGGCTGCCAACGAAGCTTCCGCGCCTCATGAAAGCGCTCTTCAACGTTGCGCCAGTTGACGACGTTCCACCAATGTTCGATGTACGCCGCCCGATCATTTTTGTATTGCAAATAGTAGGCATGCTCCCACACATCAAGCACAAGAAGCGGGATCACATCCCATTGCGCCATGAGCTGGTGTTTTTCCGCCTGCAAAATTTCCAGCCGGTGCGCTCGCGGCGCCCAAACGAGCAGCGCCCAGCCGACCCCTTCGGCGCTTTTCGCCGCTTCGGTGAAATGACGGCGAAAGGCGGCAAAGCTGCCAAAATCGCGCTCGATTTGCGCCCGCAGCTCCCCGCGCGGCTCGCCGCCGCCCTCTGGATGCATGTTGTACCAAAAGATAGTGTGCAAATAATGCCCGGAGCCGTGGAACGCCGCTTCCCGCTCCCAATGTTTCAACAGATCAAAATTGTTCGTCCGGCGCGCCTCGGCCATCATCCGCTCCGCCTGATTGAGACCGTCGACATAGCTTTGATGATGCTTCGTATGGTGGAGGCGCATGATTTCTTCGGAAATATGCGGCTCGAGTGCATCATAACGGTACGGCAGCGGCGGCAAGACATGACGGCCGGGCGCTACTTGTTGACGCGGCTCACCGCCGTCGTCCGCATCCACCCAGCGTCGCTTTCCATCGGTCACGTTGTCCGCTTGACCCGGCTCGCCGTCAGCTATATCAGGCAGCGAGTCGGAGAGCTCCGCCATAAAAGCCGGCTCTTTTCCGTCCTCAACCCGCTCTGCCGTCCCGCTGGTGTCAAGCCATCCGTCTTCGTTCTCTTTGTTTTCACTCTCCAGTTCAGGCGACACCGATTCCCCTTCGACTTGTTCTTGCGTCGCCTCTTCTTCCCGCTCGGCAGCTGACGAATCAGCCAGGCGGACGGCCCGAGTGTATACGTCATCGACAAGACGCTGGAGCTCGTAAATCGCTTCTTCGGTCCATTCATCGCCGTGTCCATCGATGTACGCCAACAAAGACGAAAGCCCAACATCCTCAGCCATCCTGCGTGCAGACAGCGCCTGTTCAACTTGTCTTCCCCACGCAGCCGCTTCCATGACATACTGGCGAAGCGCACCGACATACACGTCATCGGCAAGGCGCTGAAGCTCGCGGACGGCCTCTTCCGTCCACTCGCCGTCATGCTCGGCAATAAACTCGAGCAGCGACGAAGCGCCATCCGTGCTTGCCCCACGCAAAGCGAGCGTCTCCTTGACTTGATTTCCCCATTCGTTCACCCTAGCCGCATATTGGGCGAACAACACCTGATCGTCCATTTGGTAAAAACCTCCTCCTGTTTTGTTCGCCATATCGTATGCTGTCATGGGGAAATCGTTCTTGTCCGCATTCACCCAAATTCCCGGCCGCTCATACATAGAGGAGCGAGGGCAGTCATCATAGGAAAAGACAGCAAGGAAGAACAGAATCGCCGCAATGCTTCCCTGCGGCGGGTCTGCAAATGAGCCATAGATAAACCGCTCAAAAAAATCGGGCTGACCCAAAACATATTCGCGTTTTGGGTCAGCCCCCCTTTTTTCTGAAAAAGGCAGGCTACTTTGGCAAACTGCCGGCTGCACCAAACGGTTTCCTTGTCCGGACGCACAGAAAACGCGGCGCCAACCGCATTTTCTCGTTACGCCGACCGTTCAGGCAAGCGGCACTCGCCGGTTTCCACCCATTCGCTGACAAGCGCCTGCAGCGTTTTGGCGTCTACCTCGGCAAAATAACGGCGCAATTCCTCTTCATCGTGAATATAGACGCGCTTTCGCTGCCGATACGCCGGATTTTTCCATAAACAGACAAGAGCAATGATGTCGCGCAAATGAATGTCGCGCCCATTAGCCGTAAACAGTGGATCGCTTTCATACGGCAGCCAATCAAGCAGCGCCGCCTCAAAATGGCGCAAATACAACACAGACAGCGTCCGCTCTTCGCCCCCGTCGCGGTACGTGACTTCCGAGCGGTTGAAATAGTCTTCAAACGTGTTCGATTGCGACTTTTGCAGCTCTTCACCGTACAGGCGGCAAACGTTCATGAGCGCTCTCCTTCCCGATCAGCCATTTTTCTTTAGTTTACCATATTCCGGCTGCCCATCGCTCAAATTTTCTGCTAATTTTTCGAAAAATAAATCCGCTTCCCGCTCGGATTCGCCATCGTCCGCCCATTCCGGCAGCGGCGGCAGCTCCTCGAGCGTTTTTAGCCCGAAATAATCGAGAAATTCCGGGGTTGTCCCGTACAAAATCGGCCGCCCGGTTCCTTCGGCTCGTCCAACCTCTTTAATGAGCGCCCGTGCCATCAGCGTCTGCAATGGCTTGTCGCTTTTTACGCCGCGAATTTCCTCAATCTCCGCGCGTGTAATCGGTTGGCGGTATGCGATAATGGCGAGCGTCTCAAGCGCCGCCTGCGACAGCGGCGATGCTCCCGGCGCTTCGACCAACTTCTTTAAATAGGGGGCGTGTTCTTTTTTTGTCGCCAACAAAAACACGCCGCCAAGTTCGACAAGCTGGATGCCGCGCTCTTCCCGTCGGCAGTCTTGTTGAAGCTCCTCGATCACCGCTTTCGCCTCTAGCTCGCTGACTTCCAACACAGCGGCAATTTGTGAAAGCGACAGCCCTTCGTCACCGGCAGCAAACAACAGCGCTTCGACAATCGCCTTCGCCGGCTTGAGCGCGCCGGCTCCCTTTTTTTCTCTTTCGTTTTGTTCCATCGCCCTTCTGCCACGCCAAACTCGTTGGCGCCCCTCCTCCTTTCCTCCTGTTTTCGTCGTTTCCCAAGTCTTCTCACCCCAATGTGAGTCAACTCTCCGCCTTATCATGGCATGGGCAAACAAACAACAAAAGAAAAGCGGCCCGCCGCAGCGAACCGCCGCGGCCAAACCGCACCACCTCAACCGGCTGGTTTCACCGCAAGAAACAAATCGCTGAAATTCCGTTCTTGCTCAACGATGATTTCGTCTTGCTTCATCAACTCTAAAATGGCCAAAAACGTCACGACGATATACGAACGATCGTAGGACGGAAACAGCTCGTAAAAGTTTTTCCGCCCGTTCGCCTGCTTTAGTTCATGCAAAATTTCCGCCATGCGCTGTTCGACGGAAATATCTTGGCGGGAGATTTTCGCCCGCATCGGTTTTTGCAGTTTTTTGCGGCGCAACAGCTTCGACAAGGCGCCAAGCATATCGTATACGTTCACATCCAGCGGCGCCGCCTTTTTCTCATCCGCGTATGCGCTTAAGTCGCTCGGCGGCTTTGTAAACAAAAGCGCCCGTTCCTCTTCGCGCCGCTTCAGTTCGCGCGCCGCCTCTTTAAACTTTTTATATTCAAGCAGCCGCTGCGTCAGCTCCTCACGCGGGTCCCCGTCATCGCCCCACTCGATGTCGCCGTCGACCGCTTCTTCATTGGAGGGCGGCAGCAGCATTTTGCTTTTGATCGCAAGCAAGGTGGCCGCCATCACTAAATATTCGCTGGCGATATCCAACTCAAGCTCCTGCATGGCGTGAATGTACGCCATATACTGCTCCGTAATTTGCGCGACCGGAATATCATAAATATCAATTTCATAGCGGTTGATCAAATGCAAAAGCAGATCAAGCGGCCCTTCAAACGCTTCGATTTTGACGTTGTACGGCAATTGCACATCCATCCCACCATTTTTTCCAGAACCACCGCCCGGTAGGCTCGTCTCCAGCTGCAGTACATTTATTGTATCATAACGAAGCGGCGAAGCGAACGGAAAACAGTCTCTTTTTTGCGCCGCAGGCCGCCGAAGCCGTATAATCGAAGAAGAGCCGTCCGCCTTCACATGGCGCGGCCCACTTTTGAAAGGAACGATGGCCGATGTATCCAAAAGCGTATATCGAGTATTTGGTCCATTTCCATAGCGACCGCGATTATTTTGAATGCCACGAGATTTTGGAGGAACATTGGAAACAAGACGGTCGAAACAAAGGTTGGCTTGTGCTCATTCAAATGGCGGTCGCTTTTTACCATTACCGGCGCGGCAACACTTCCGGCGCGCTCCGCCTCATTCGACGGGCGCGGGCGCTGCTTGACGAAGCGCAAGAGATGATCCGGCGGCTCGGCCTCGATGACGAGGCGCTCGCCCGCTTGCTCGACGAGACGGCTGGGCGGATCACTCGCGGCGAACCGTACGAAAGCGTCGAACTGCCGATTCGCGACCGTTCCCTTTATGAGCAATGCCAGGCCGCCTGCGCCCGCCGGCAGCTCGTTTGGGGGCAAGCCAGCGACCTAGCCAACCTTGATCTTGTGGATAAACACCGGCGCCGCGACCGCTCGGACGTCATCGCCGCACGCGAACAAAAAAAACGGGCCAAAGCGGAAGGAGTTGGCTTCCCTCCCCCTCCGCCGCCCGCCTGAGCGCGGCACCGCGCTAGTTTCGTTATTCGTTGCACGCATGGCATTTATCGAAAAACGAGGCGGTCCACTCGTTGGCGCACAATCGGCGGCCCGGGTACACCTCTTTCAATGCCTTGACCATCTGTTTTCCGATCCCTTGGTGGCGGTGTGACGGATTGACGCTGATGTGCTGGATTTCCACAACATCAGGAGCGCGCAACAGGACGCCGATAATGCCGACGATGTCATCCCCTTCTTTCCATAAAAACAGCTGCCAATCGTTGTTTGTTTCATACTGTTTCATCGTCTGCTGCAGCCGTTTCAGGTCTTTTTCCGTCGGCATAAACGACAACAGTCCCATGGCGATTTTCTCATAGTTTTTTCGGTAACGGATTAACATAAAAATCCCTCATTATCGACAAACGCTTTTCCGAAATGGAAAAGTTTTTGTCATTTTCTCTATACGTATTATAAACATTCTCACCGATATTGTGAACCATTTCATGCCTTTTTACGCAAATGTCCGCAAGACGTTCGCCATTTCGATCGCCGACACCGCCGCTTCCCATCCTTTATTGCCCGCTTTCGTGCCGGCCCGCTCGATCGCCTGTTCAATGGTGTCCGTCGTCAACACGCCGAAAATGACCGGAACACCGCTTGCAAGCGCCGCGTGGGAGACGCCTTTGGCCGCCTCGCTGCAGACGTAGTCAAAATGGCTCGTTGCCCCACGGATGACGGCGCCAAGCGTAATGACAGCGTCAAACTGCTTCGATTCCGCCATTTTTTTCGCCACAAGCGGGATTTCAAACGCACCCGGCACCCAGGCGACCGTGATGTCGCTGTCGCTCACGCCATGGCGCGTCAAGCCGTCGATCGCCCCAGATAAAAGCTTGCCCGTGATGAATTCGTTAAAACGAGAGACGACGATGCCGATTTTCAATCCGGTGCCGACTAAGTTTCCTTCAATGATGCGCATGTTCGTTGCTCCTCCCATCATTAAAAATGAAGCATATGTCCTAATTTTTCATGTTTCGTGCGCAAATATTTTTCATTTTCCTTTTTCGCTGGCATCTGAATGGGCACCCGTTCAACGACTTCGAGTCCATGCCCTTTTAAGCCGGCGATTTTGCGCGGGTTGTTCGTGAGCAGGCGCATTTTCGTCACGCCAAGATCTTTCAAAATTTGCGCCCCGATGCCATAATCGCGCAAATCGGCGGGGAAGCCCAGTTTTTCGTTCGCTTCGACCGTATCATAACCTTGCTCCTGCAACTTGTAAGCGCGCAACTTGTTCATAAGGCCGATGCCGCGCCCTTCTTGGCGCATGTAAAGCAACACCCCGCGCCCTTCCGCCTCGATTTGCCTGAGCGCCGCATGCAGCTGCGGACCGCAGTCGCACCGGTACGAGCCAAACACATCGCCAGTTAAGCATTCGGAATGGACGCGCACCAAGATCGGCTCATCCGGGATGATCTCTCCTTTGACAAGCGCCACATGCTCTTTTCCGTCGAGCACGTTTGTGTAGCCGATGGCGCGAAATTCGCCGAATTCGGTCGGCAGCCAAACGTCCACCTCCCGTTTCACGAGCTTTTCCCGCTGACTCCGATAGGCGATCAAATCTTTGATCGTGATCATTTTCAATCCGAACTGATCGGCGATTTGCCGCAAATCAGGAACGCGAGCCATCGTCCCGTCCTCTTTAATGATTTCGCAAATGACGCCGGCCGGCTTCGCGCCGCACAAACGGGCCAAATCGACCGCCGCTTCCGTATGGCCGGCGCGCCGCAAGACGCCCCCCTTTTTCGCAATCAACGGAAAAACGTGGCCAGGACGTTTAAAATCGCTCGCTTTCACATTCGGATCAAGCAGCGCCTGAATCGTCGCCGCCCGCTCGTAGGCGCTGATTCCCGTCGTTGTCGTTTTGTAGTCGACACTCACCGTAAACGCTGTGCCATGCGCGTCCGTGTTATGAGTGACCATCGGCTCAAGCTCGAGCCGCTCCGCCAATTCCTCCGTAATCGGCACGCAGACGAGCCCGCGGCCATGAGTGATCATAAAGTTAATGACATCCGGCGTAGCTTTTTCGGCCAGCACGACAAAATCGCCTTCATTTTCGCGGTCTTCGTCATCGCAAACGATGATCACTTCTCCGTTTTTCAGCGCCGAAAGCGCTGCTTCAATCGTGTCAAACATCAAGCTTGCCCCCCTTTTCCACTATTTATAGCCGTGCTGCTCCAAAAATTCGACCGTCAATTTGGAGGTCGGCGTCGCTTTCGCGTCGAGGAAAGCGGCGACGTACTTGCCGATCATGTCGCACTCGATATTGACGAGATCGCCCGGCCGCTTTTCGCCTAAAATCGTCGCCTCACGCGTATGCGGAATGAGTGAAACGATGAACGTGCGCTCGCTCAGACCGAAAATCGTCAAGCTCGTCCCATCGACAGCGACCGATCCTTTCTCAATCATATAGGCGCGCAGCGAGGCCGGCACTTCGATTTCATAGTAGACGGCGTTCGCTTTCGGCCACTGCCGGATGATGCGCCCGACGCCGTCCACATGCCCGGTGACGAAATGGCCGCCAAACCGTCCCCCAGCCGCCATTGCCCGCTCCAAATTCACCTTCGATCCCGGCTTTAATGTTTTTAGCGCCGTCGCTTTCACCGTCTCCGGCATGACATCGACCGTAAACTGCCGTTCGGTGAACGATGTGACGGTCAAGCAGACGCCGTTGACGGCGATGCTGTCGCCAAGCCGCACATCTTCGAGCACCCGCTTGGCGCCAATCGTCATCACGATGGCGTCGCCGGTTTGCTTCATTTGTTCGATCGTGCCGATCTCTTCAATAATGCCAGTGAACACAACGATTCCTCCTTCCGTTTCGGCGCGGCGACGATTTTGATGTCCGGGCCGATCGTCTCGATGCGGCGGATGTCAAGCTCCACCGCTTCAGCAAGCCGGGCGAAGCCAAGGCCGCCGACCGGCGTCGGCGCCCCGCGGCCGCCGATCAGCTTCGGAGCGATATAGGCGATGACCTCATTGACTGCTCCCGCGCGGAGGAAGCTGTCATGAACGCGCGAGCCGCCTTCGACAAACAGCGACATGACTCCCTGCTCCCCAAGCAGACGGAGCACATCGCGGACATCGATCTGGGCCGTCGGCATTGAAAATACGCGCACCCCAAGGCGCTCATACGCCGCCGCTTGTTCCCGACTGACGCCGCCGGTGATGATCCACGTTTCTGCTTCCTTGTCAGCGACGACATGGGCGTCAAGCGGTGTACGCAATTTTGTATCCAAAATGATGCGGAGCGGATTTTTCCGCTTTTCCCCAAAGCGGACGGTAAGCTTCGGGTTGTCGGTCAAAACGGTGTTGACACCGACCAAAATGGCGTCATGCTGCGCACGAAGGCGATGGACATCCTCACGCGCCGCGCTTGATGTAATCCATTTGCTTTCCCCCGTCGCCGTCGCGATTTTGCCATCGAGGCTGCATGCGAACTTCAACGTGACAAACGGCGTTTTTGCGGCGATATAGTGGAAAAACATCCGATTCAATTCGTCCGCTTCGTCTTTTAATACGCCAACATCAACGTCAATGCCCGCTTGGCGCAGCTTGGCAATCCCTTTTCCCGCGACAAGCGGATTCGGGTCGGTCGTGGCAACGACGACGCGACGGACGCCCGCCTGGATGAGCAAATCGGCACATGGCGGCGTTTTTCCATAATGGCTGCACGGCTCAAGCGTCACGTACACCGTCGCACCGCGCGCCTTCTCGCCAGCCATGCGGATCGCATAGACTTCCGCGTGCGGCTCACCCGCTTTCAAATGGGCGCCAAGCCCAACAACCGTCCCACCGTTGACAACGACCGCGCCAACGGCAGGATTGGGAGACGTTTGCCCAACTCCAGCTTTGGCCACATCGAGAGCGAGCCGCATATAATGTTCATCGTTATGCACCGCACTCCCTCCTTCAATAAAAATGAAACCCCCGGGATGTCCCCGGGGGCTCATCGATGAGAGAATGACCAATGATGCGCAAACAAACACATGTTCGCCAAGCAGGCTATACCGGCCGGTCGGAAACAAAAGATACTACCATGCCTAGTCGGCCGACAGACGCTGCCCACGCGGTCTGAACCGGCCGAAAACAGCCGTGCGCATATTGGCATCCTTCTCCCATCCAGACTATACTGTCGGCTCCGGAATCGCACCGGATCCTGCCTTTCGGCTCGCGGGCTGAGGGGCGGAAAGCCCCATCACCGCCGGTCGGGAATTTCACCCTGCCCCGAAGGATGCATCACGATATCGTTATGTTCATTATACCACACGAAACGCCCTGCATCATCATTCCGCAACCCAAATCCAATACGCCGCTCCCCACAACAGGCTGGCCGCAAGCAAAAAGAAAAACAAGCGCCAGTTGTTTCGAACAGTCCGATCATCCTCGCTCATGCGCTGTTTACGGTTCGTCAAATACTTTCACTTCCTTCATCACGTCGCCGTTTTTCATCGTCTTCACGACGTCCATGCCCGATGTCACTTGGCCAAAGACGGTGTGCACCCCATCCAAGTGCGGCTGCGGCTCGTGGACGATAAAGAACTGGCAGCTGCCGGTGTCGCGGCCGCGGTGCGCCATTGACATCGCGCCGGTGACATGTCGGTGTGGATTGTTGTCCGTCTCGCACGGGATCGTATAGCCGGCATCGCCCGTTCCATTGCCGCGTGGACATCCTCCTTGGCTGACAAATCCAGGGATGACGCGGTGGAACGTCAACCCGTTATAAAAGCCTTCGTTTGCGAGCTTCTCAAAATTGGCCACCGTCGCCGGCGCCTCGTTTGGGAACAGTTCAAACTCGATTTTCCCGCCGTTTTCCATGAGAATATATCCTTTTTTCGCCACAAGCATCCAGCTCCTTTTCGACATCGAAACTGCTTTTATCATACCATGATGGCCAAGTGAAACAAAAGAAAAAATGTCTTTTCAAATTCGCACGCCGCCTGACCGCGTCGCGTTTTTCCGATAGCCAAGCAGGCGAGCGTACGGTATAATGATAATGCATTTTCGTAAACAGGAGGCGAGCTATGTGAAACGAACGATCGCTTCATCGCTGCTTTGGGCGGTGCTCTTGGCATCTCCGGGCATCGCAGCGGCCGATGCCGCGCCGGGCGATGTCATTGTGACGCTCGGGGAAAACTTAACGAATGAACAAAAGCAAAAAGTGCTCGACGAAATGAAGGCGCCGGACGGGGCGCAAACGATCACCGTCTCAAACGTTGAGGAGCATAAATATTTGGACGGACTCATTCCGAAAGCGCAAATCGGCACGCGCGCCATCTCGTCGTCGATGATCACGATAAAAGAGCCCGGCTCGGGGCTTCATGTCGAAACGCACAACATCACATGGGTGACGAAAGAGATGTATACAAACGCCTTGATCACCGCAGGGGTGAAAGATGCCGATATTTACATCACCGCTCCGTTCCCGGTTTCCGGCACCGCAGCGCTGACGGGGCTGATGAAGGCGTATGAAATTTCCTCGGACCAAGCCATCCCTGATGATGTCAAAAAAGTGGCGAACGAGGAAATGGTGCAGACGGCGAAGCTCGCCGATTCGATCGGCGCGGACAAAGCGGTCGCCCTGCTGGCGAAAATCAAACAAGAAATCGCCAACAACCCACCGCAGACGGACGCTGATTTGCGCGCCCTTATTGAAAAAATCGCCAACGACCTTGGCATTACGCTGAGCGAGAATGAAATCAACAACCTGATTTCCCTTTTCCATAAAATGCAAAATGCCCATATTAATTGGGATCAAGTGAATGATCAGCTGAGCAAGGCGAAAGAACAGCTATCGGCGTTTTTGCAGTCAGAAGAAGGGAAAACGTTCATTCAAAATCTGATCGACATCTTGAAAGAAATTTGGAACGCGATCAAATCAGCATTTTCCTCAAATCAACAATGAAAGAAGGCGCCCCAAAAAAAGCAGCGGGCGCCTTTTCTTTGTGGAGGCCGTTCTCTTTCCAACCGGCGGCCTTCACTTTTTCACTTTCGTTTTCAAAGGCAAATCATATTGGATCAAATCTTCATATGTCTCCCGTTTCACAACGAGCTGGGCGTCGCCGTTTTCAACGAACACAACGGCTGGGCGCGGCAGACGGTTGTAATTGTTCGCCATGGAATAGCCGTAAGCGCCGGTGCAAAAAACGGCCAAATAATCGCCCGGCTTCGCTTCCGGCAGGGCGATGTCCCAAATGAGCATGTCGCCTGACTCGCAACACTTCCCGGCGATCGATACGACTTCCGTCGGCTCGCCGAACACCCGGTTGGCGAGCGCGGCTTCGTATTTCGCTCCGTAAAGCGCCGGACGGATGTTGTCGCTCATGCCGCCGTCAACGGCAATATAGGTGCGGACGTTGGGCACCTCTTTGCGCGAACCGATCGTATAAATCGTCGTTCCGGCATCACCCACGAGCGACCGGCCCGGCTCGATCCAAATTTCCGGCAACGGCAAGCGGCAAGCTTCGGCCTGCCTTTTCACCTCTTCCACGATGCAGTCGACGTACGCTGTCACCGGAATCGGGTCGTCTTCCTCCGTATAGCGGATGCCAAAGCCGCCGCCAAGATTGACAACCGCTGGGACAAATCCGTGCGCCTTGTTCCACTCCGCCAGCTTGGCAAACACTTTTTGCGCCGCGAGCACAAACCCAGCTGTTTCAAAAATTTGCGAGCCGATATGGCAATGAACGCCGAGCAGCTGAAACGCGGCCGATGCCATGACACGGCGAAACGCCTCGTCCGCCTGACCGTTGTTTAAGTCAAAGCCGAACTTTGAATCTTCTTGCCCGGTTAAAATGTAATCGTGCGTATGCGCCTCGACCCCCGGCGTCACGCGGAGCAAAACCGGCACCGTCCGACCGGATGACTCCGCCAGCTCTTCGATCAGCTCGAGTTCGTAAAAGTTGTCGGCAACGATGCAGCCGATGCCGTGTTCAAGCGACATCGCCAATTCGTCCCGGCTTTTGTTGTTGCCATGAAAATGGATGCGCTCAGGCGGAAAACCGGCCGCAAGCGCCGTATACAGCTCACCGCCTGAGACGACGTCAAGCGACAATCCCTCCTCAGCGGCCAGCTGCACGATGGCGACGGCGGAAAACGCCTTGCTCGCATACGCGACTTGCGCCCGCACGCCGTGGCGCTGGAACGCTTCTTTAAACGCGCGCGCCCGAGCGCGGATCAACGCAACGTCATAAATATAAAGCGGCGTGCCATACGTTTTGGCCAACTCGACCACATCGACGCCGCCGATTTCCAAATGCCCTTGTTCATTCACGCGGCTTGTCCCGTGAAGAAACATCGCAAACCCCTCATTCCTCTATCGAAATCGCATGGCAAAAGCAAAAAAGACAGTTTGCAAAATCGGCAACTGCCTTTACAAAATGGAAAACCGCAAAGCGCCATCGGCTCTGCCTTGAAACGGAAGGCCGCACACCCCGCGCTGGGCCATGCCCATTCCGCCCGTGCAAACGTGCGAAGCACTGAGGCAAGCACCATCAGTGCAAGCAATTAAATATAACTTATCATAATTATAAAAAAGTTGCAATAGCGCTAAAACGAAAAAAGCGGCCGCCAATAGGTGGAAACGGCCGCTTCCAAATGGATCGTTCGCGTCATGACGGCTGTTTTTGCCGGTCTTGCGGGTGAACGATGCTCGGGCGCACTCTCGCTCCGGCAACCGAACGGCGGACGACAATTTGCATAAATGCCGCTGGATCGAACGGGATGAACGGCCATAAGTACGGCGTATTAAGCGAGCGGATGCTGGCGAGCCAAAGCAAATAAACGGTCGTGCCAATGACGAGCCCGGGCACTTTAAACAAGGCGACAAGAATGACCAATGCCAATCGAGAAATCTTATTCGCCACGCTCAACTCATAGCTTGGCGTCGCAAAGGAACCGATCGCCGCCACCGAAATGTACAAGATCACTTCCGGCACAAACAGCCCGACATCGATGGCGATTTGTCCGATCAAGACGGCGGCAATCAAACCCATCGCGGTTGATAGCGGCGTCGGGGTATGAATGGCTGCCATCCGCAAAAACTCAATCCCAAAATCAGCGAGCAAAATTTGCACAATGATCGGGATGTTCGTTTGTTTGTTCGGCCCAATAAACGCCCATGATTCGGGCAGCAACGACGGTTCAAGGACGAACAGCACCCACAGCGGCAGCAAAAACAACGACGTCAAAATGCCTAAAAACCGCACCCAGCGCACAAACGTCCCGACCCCTGGCGACTGCCGGTATTCCTCGGCATGCTGGACGTGGTGAAAAAATGTTGTCGGCGTGATGATGACGCTTGGCGATGTATCAACCATAATGAGCACGTGCCCTTCAAGCAGGTGCGTCGCTGCTACATCTGGCCTCTCGGTGTAACGGACGAGCGGGTACGGGTTGTATCCTTGCTTGACTAAAAACTCTTCGACTGTTTTGTCGCCCATCGTCAGTCCATCGACGTTGATTTGCTGCAACTCTTTCTTGACGAGTTCAACAAGCCCCGGGTCAGCGACGTCTTTAATATAGGCGATGCATACGTCCGTTTTTGACCGCTCGCCGACTTGCAAAATTTCAAAGCGCAGCCGCTCGTCGCGGATGCGGCGGCGGGTGAGCGCCGTGTTGACAATGATGTTCTCGACATAGCCGTCGCGGGCGCCGCGCACAACTTTTTCCGTATCCGGCTCTTGCGGCTGCCGACCCGGATAGCTGCGGACGTCGACAGCAAATCCGGTCGATTCGCCTTCAATCAAGACGATGATCAAGCCCGACAGCAGCTTGTCAACCGCTTCGTCGAGGCTCGTCACCGGACTGACTTGCTGATGAACGAGTCGATTTTCGATGATCTGCCACGCTTGGGACGCCTGGCGTTCATCATCGTTGACGCGCACAATTTGTTTTAACAATTCGATAATGTATTGCGTGTCGCATAAACCGTTGCAGTAGTAAATATGTACTTCCCGGTTTAGGACATCAATTTTCCGCACGCCTAAATCAAAGCTTGTCCCGACGCCGATCCGCTGTTGCAAAAACTTCGCGTTGTCAACGAGCCGCTTCGCGATCGGCGCTTTCGGTTTCTTTTCTTTTTCCGGCATGGCCACCACTCCTTTCGAGAATCAACTCGACCGCCTTGCGCGTAATCGGCGCTCCGTATTTCGCATGGTCTCGGTATCCCATTTTGCCGATGTCGCCGATGCCGACGATGAGCGGAATGTTCAGCCGGTCAAGGCAGTAGACGGTATCGCCATTGATCCGCCCGATCTCGAGGTCCCGGAAGCCTTCTTTATCGACCCCATATTCGGTCATCACGCCGTCACGGTCGATGCTCACATGCACTTTTGTCCATTCATGCTGGTGCGTATTGGAGGCAACCGCCAGCGCCCCAAGCACCTCAATTTGCTCATGCCCCGCCACATAGCGAAGCGCCTGCTCTCCGGCCCCCTCCCCGAGGGCGCCGCAATCGTCAAACATGACAAACACTGGATCGTGCGGCGTTTGCAAAATGAGTTCGACCAACTGTTCACCGCTCAGTTTCGTCGGATTGCCTTGCGAGCGGGAAATGCAACGGCCGCCGATCTCGGCGGCAACCCGCTCAATCGCCCGGCAGGCGAACTCGTCCCCATCCGTTACGAAAATGACTCGTCGTTTTTCCATCATCTCTACCCTTTCGGTTTGCAAGTGAGCGCCGCGGCAAAAGAGCCAGCCACGATAAAAGCGAACAAGGCGCCGGCAAATCGGAACACCGCTGCTCCGGTTTCGACAAATCCCTCCGGCCGCGGTTCTGCCATGGCTCCTTTCGCCAACCAATACCCAAATCCGCATAGCGGCATCGTCGCCCCGGCGCCAGCCCAAGCGACGAATGGATCATAGACGCCGCCAAAGCCAAGGAGTACGCCAAAGACGACAAGCGAACCGGCGACGCCAGCCGGCGTCCATTTGCCGCGGTCGATGATGAGCTGAACGATGGCGCACAGCAGCCCGCCGGCGAGAAAGGCACGGACGTATTCCATATCACATTCCCTCCTGATCGTTCCCAAATAAAAGGCGTCCTACGGCGGCAAATCCGGCTCCTGTCCAGCCGCTTCGATGACGACGCCGTGAGCGATCGCTGGGATCGACTGTTTTTGCTGCACCATCGTTTGACTCAAGAGCGCCCCGGTAGCGACGACAAACAGGCGTCGAAACGTTCCGTGGGCGAGCTCTTGAAGCAAATACCCGTACGTGACGACCGCCGAGCAGGCGCAGCCGCTGCCGCCGGCGAACACCTTTTGATCTGGCCGGTAAATCATCAGCCCGCAATCGTTGTAAACGTCGGTCACATCGTAGCCTGATTCAGCAAGCAACTCGCGGACGATGACGCTGCCGACGCGCGACAAGTCGCCGGTGACGATCAAATCGTAATCGCCCGGCGAGACGCCTAAGTCACGGAAATGCTGCTCGATCGTATCGGCCGCCGCCGGAGCCATCGCCGCCCCCATGTCGAGTGGGTTTTTCAGCCCGGCGTCAACGACTTTGCCGATCGTCGCCGCCCGGACGCGCCAACGTCCCGGCGCGCGGCCAACAAGCGCGGCGCCGGCGCCCGTGACGGTGAACGTCGCCGTTTTCGGCTTTTGCACCCCAAGCTCAGTCGGGTAGCGAAACTGCCGTTCGGCCGTCGCGTTATGACTGCTTGTCGCCGCAAGCGCCCGATCAGCCAATCCACCAGCGACAAACGCAGCGGCTGCCGCCAACGTTTGCATCGAGGTCGAACAGGCGCCGAACAAGCATAAAAACGGAATCGGCAGCTCGCGGGCGACATAATTCGATGTCGCATTTTGGTTTAATAAATCACCGGCCAAAAATAGATCGACTTCTTCGGCAGAGACGCCCGCCTTTTGCAAGCAGCAGTCCACCGCCTCCCGCATCAGCCTCCGCTCGGCCAGCTCCCACGTCGCTTCGCCGCAATATAAGTCGCGATGGCAAACATCAAAATAACTTCCGAGCGGCCCGTCGGCTTCAAGCGGCCCGACCGCGGCAGCGGCCGCTTGGATGTAAACACCATCGTCAAACACCCATGTCTGCTTTCCGACACGTTTCATGGCCAATCCCTCTTTTCGTCACGGCCAAACAAGGCCAAGCACATAGGCGGCAATCAGACCATAAATGACCGCTGCCCCACCGGCTTTCAACATCTGCCCGGCCACCCCGGCCGTCCATCCTTCGCTGCGATGCTCGATAGCGGCGCTGGCGATCGCATTGGCCAGCCCTGTAATGAGCATCGTCGCCCCCGCACCGGCAAATTGGCTGAAATCATCATATTTCCCGACGGCCGTCAGCACAATCGCCAATCCAGCCATCACCATAGACGCCCACAGATGGGCCTCGAGCGGCGAAGCGGCAAACGTGCCGCCATACCAATCAGCGAGCCATTGCGCCAACGCACAAAACATCCCACCGACAAAAAACGCTTTTACCGCATTGGCGGCGTATGGGGGAGAAGGCTGAAACGCCTTCACCTCGCGGACATAATCGGACTTCAATCCCACGTTTCCTTCCCCCTTTGTCAGCGAAAGTGATCGACAAAATAAAGCCAATGAAACAACGAACCGGCCACTTTGCCAAAGGCGATGGCCATAAGTAAAATGACGATTTTATCATCGACGCCGATCCGCTTCGCTAAAATCGGCCAAACGTTCAACACCTCTGTTAAAGCGGCAGCGAGCATTCCGATAAACACACCATGAAACAATCCGATCGGCGCTAGCCAATATTTGGATAAATGCCAAACCGAATGGCGCAAACTCATCCAACCGCCAACGATGGCGCCGGCTACAGCCCCCCATTCATAGGCGTGAATGCGTTTTGGCGTTTTCGTCAGCTGCGTCAGGCGCGGGATGACGCCAAGCACGACCAAAAAAGCGACAAATCCGGTTCCGACCGCCAACCCTCCGGCGAAGCCGACGAACACTACCAGCAAAATCTCAAGCGTCGTCAAGAGGCCTCAAGCTTTCTTTGTTTTCATGCAAAATGACGTACTGATCGATCGATTGCTGGTAGTTGAACATTTCGACTTCAAGAGGGCTGGGCTCCTCGTTGATTCGTTTGCGGAACCAATGGTTGAAAAATAAAATCATCCCGATGCCGAGCCCAAGCGAATACGGAATTTGCAAAAGCAGCGGTTTATCGACCGCTTGGCCGGTCATCATTTCGTACAGATGGCGATGCACTTGTTGCATGCTGACGTCCTCGTGAAAGTTCATGATCGCCATCGCCGAACCGACGAACAAAAGAAGCCAAACGAGAACGAAGGAAGCGGTCGAAACCTTCCGTTTTTCATAGACGACTTCAATGATCGTCTGCGATGGGCCGATCATCTGCACATCAAGCGAGGAATCCACATCAAACACAGCCCGGATCATTTGCATCATATCGATGATGACGATATTTTTATCGCTGGGCTGGATGCGATAGAGCGGAATCGTCTTCAACCGCCGAATGAGCCCGCCATCCGGCGCAGCGATTTGGGCCGCCTGCCCGAGCGTCACCACCGCCCCCGGCTTGACTTGCACGCGATGGCGCGGCTTGATAAATACGGTGTTGGCCATTTGCTTCACACCTTTGTCCCCATTTTGTTTTTCTTTAGTTTGGTTGGCAAAAACACCGATCATGCGGCCTGTCGGCGTTCACCATCGATTTCATAAAAATAGAAAAGAATGGGCAAAAAATGCCCATTCTTTTTTAGACTTTTGTTGCTTGCTCTGGAAAAAGCGTTCCAAAATGCGCTTACAGACCAAAAGACGGATGCGATTCATGGTTCACCGCCGATGAATTGACATCCGTCGATTTTGAACACACCTGTGCGGACAAAATGGACTATCCGTCCATTTTGTCCTTTATGTGCTGCAATATTTTCTTTTCCAGCCGGGATACTTGCACTTGAGAGATGCCGAGCCTCGATGCCACTTCGGACTGGGTTTGGTCTTTGTAATAGCGCAAATAGACGATCAGCCTCTCACGCTCGTCGAGTTCTTCGATCGCTTTTTTTAAGGCGATTTTGTCAAACCATGACGCCTCGTCGGCGTCAGCGATTTGATCAAGCAACGTGATCGGATCGCCGTCGTTTTCGTACACCGTTTCGTGAATCGATGTCGGCGAGCGGACCGCCTCTTGAGCCAGAACGACGTCTTCTGGCGAAATGCCTAAATGGTCGGCGATTTCCGTAACCGTCGGCGCCCGCCCGCGCGTTTTCGACAGCTCATCTTTCGCCTTGCGGATTTTGTTGCCCATCTCTTTCAGCGAACGGCTCACTTTGACGGTGCCGTCGTCGCGAAGAAACCGCTGAATCTCCCCAATGATCATCGGCACGGCGTACGTCGAAAACTTGACGTCATATGACAGGTCAAACTTGTCGACCGACTTTAACAAGCCGATGCAGCCGATTTGAAACAAGTCGTCCGCTTCATAGCCGCGGTTTAAAAAACGTTGAACGACCGACCAGACGAGGCGCATGTTTTTTTCAATAATTTCATCACGCGCTTCTTGATCGCCTTCTTGGCTGCGGCGGATCAGCTCTTTCATCTCCTGATCTTTGATTGGCGACTGATCTTGCTTGACATCGACATCCATAGGCATGTCTCCCTCAGTTACATAACGCTTTGCTTTTCGCAATATGCTTTTTCAAATACACAGTCGTCCCTTTGTTCACTTCCGACTCAACGATGACTTCGTCCATGAAGTTTTCCATAATGGTAAAGCCCATCCCTGACCGCTCGAGCTCGGGCTTTGTCGTAAACAACGGCTGGCGCGCTTCTTCGATGTCAGGAATGCCGACTCCTTCGTCTCTCACCGTCAAATGGACGACACCGTCTTCAATGATGACCGAAATGGAGACGATGCCGTTCGGATCGTTGTTGTAGCCGTGAATGATCGCGTTTGTCACCGCCTCAGAGACAACCGTTTTAATTTCCGTCAGTTCGTCCATCGTCGGGTCAAGCTGGGCGACGAACGCCGCCACGGTCACACGGGCGAACGATTCATTTTCGCTGCGGGCAGAAAATTGGAGGTGCATTTCGTTGCGCATTTACGCCACCCCCAATGCTTGCAAGGCGAATTGCTCATCCGCCTCAACGCGGATGATTTTAAACAGACCCGACATGTCAAACAGCCGTTTGACGGCCGGCGATACGGCGCATACAACCATCTGCCCGCCGACGTTTTTGATTTGTTTATAGCGTCCGAGAATGACGCCGAGGCCAGAGCTGTCCATGAACGTCAATTGTCCTAAATTGAGCACGATGTGGCGGATCGCTCGGTTTTCGAGCACATCCGTCACTTGTTCACGCAATTCTTCGGCTGTATGATGGTCAAGCTCCCCAGACAGGCGAACGATGAGCACGTCTTGCTTCACTTCCAAGTCGATCGCGAGACTCACAGCGTGTTCCCCCTTGTCCATTTCAGGATATGGAGACATTTCGCTGCTGTCCGCCCGAAATCCTGCCGCCCGACAAAACTAGTGGTCGTTCGCCAAAGAGAGCGAAAAGACCGCAAAACTTGACATTATCCCGCTTGCACGAAGCGGCCAAACACCCGCTTAAACAAGTCCCAAAAGCTCGCTTCTTCGACCGTTTGCTTGGCGACGATCAGGCTGTGCAAAATTTCTTTTCCATCCTGTTTTAAAATGAGGACGCCAAGCTCATCGCCTTTGCGAACGGGTGCTTTCACATTGTCTTTCACTTTAATCACTTTTTCGATCTGCTCGACCGACTGCCCTTTTTTCGTCAGCACCGACACCGGCTCCGACGTCACCGCTTCGACGGATGACCGTTTGCCTTTGCTTATGTTGACGCGGGCGACAGTTTCATTCCGTTTGTACACCGGGTGAGTTCGATATTGGGAAAACGCGTAATCGAGCATCTTCGTAATTTGCGCATTGCGCGATTTCGGCGTCGGCGCTCCAAACACAACAGCGATGACGCGCATGCCGTTCTTTTTCGCCGTGGCGGTCAAACAATATTTCGCTTCGGCTGTATATCCGGTTTTCAGGCCGTCAACGCCCGGATAAAATTTGACAAGCCGGTTCGTATTGACGAGCCAAAACTTTTTGTCCGTATTTTCGCGCAAATAGTCTTCGTATTTGCTCGTATATTTGGTAATATCTTCATATTTCAACAGTTCGCGCGCCATCATGGCCATATCATAAGCGCTGCTGTAGTGATGTTCCGCCGGCAGGCCGGTCGCATTGGCGAAATGGGTGTTTTTTAAGCCAAGCTGTTTCGCTTTTTCATTCATCATCTCGACAAATGCTTCTTCCGACCCGGCGATCTGCTCAGCCATAGCGACCGACGCGTCGTTGGCCGAACCGATGGCAATGCCGCGCAGCAGCTCATCGACGGTCATTTCCTCGCCCGGCTCGAGGAAAATTTGCGATCCACCCATTGACGCAGCGTATTCGCTCGCCCGCACTTTTTCATCGTAGGACAGCTTTCCTTCATCGATGGCTTCCATGACTAGCAGCATCGTCATAATTTTCGTCATGCTCGCCGGAGGCAATGGTTCATGGGCATTTTTTTCATACAATACTTTGCCGGTGTCGCGTTCAATCAAAATGGCTGATTTCGCCTCATCGGCCAGCTTCACTTTCGCCTCCTTCATCTCTTTCGCCTCGGCATGAGCAGAAAGAGGAAGAAAAAGAAGAAACGGCAATAAAAGAAGACGAGTGACTTTCGTTTTCATCTCCCAAACCTCCATTCTTTATACATGCCATTTTTTCCAGACGAGATATTTTTATACAAAAAACAGCTCATTTTCCAAAAAACAAAAAAAACGCCCGAAACACGCGTTTCAGGCGTCTTCTACTTGAACAACTGCTTTTTTCCTTGCGGATCGCCAGCGTCCCTCTCTATACGATGGTCTCATAAATGAGCGGCGGCCGAGCAACCGGCTGCGGCGACAGACGAATAGCCGCCTCGATCTTTTCTTTCACGTCAAGCACATCTGGCCGGTTGCTGTGAATCGTGGCGAGCGCTTCCCCTTTCTGCACGCGATCGCCGATTTTTTTATGGAGCACAATGCCGACCGCCAAATCGATCATGTCTTCTTTTTTCGCCCGGCCGGCGCCGAGCCACATGGCGGCCGTGCCGATGTCATCGGCAGCCATCTCGGCGACATAGCCGTCGGCAGCCGCCGTGACGGTCGACGTATAGGCCGCCTTTGGCAATTGATCCAGATCGTCGACGACCGATGCATCTCCACCTTGAGCGGCCAAAAACGTTTTGAACGCCGCGATGGCGGCCCCGCTGCGAATCGCCTCTTCAAGCAAACGGCGCGCCTCATCAAGCGATGGCGCCTTCTCCGCCAAATAGACCATATGGCTGCCGAGCGTCAAACAAAGTTCGGTTAAATCGTGCGGCCCGTTTCCTTTTAACGTTTCGATGGCCTCTTTCACTTCCAAGGCGTTGCCGACGGCATAGCCGAGCGGCTGGCTCATGTCAGAAATGACCGCCATCGTCCGGCGGCCGACGCGCTTGCCAATGTCGACCATCGCTCGAGCGAGCCGGCGCGCCTCGTCAAGTTCCTTCATAAACGCTCCGGCGCCCGTTTTCACATCCAAGACGATGGCATCAGCCCCAGCGGCGATTTTTTTGCTCATGATCGACGAGGCGATGAGCGGAATGCTGTTGACGGTCGCCGTCACATCGCGAAGCGCATATAGCTTTTTGTCAGCCGGTGTCAAATCGCCCGTTTGGCCGATAATGGCGATTCCGTTTTCATTCACGAGTCGAATGAACTCGTCTTTGCTGATCTCGACATGAAACCCGGGCACGGACTCGAGTTTGTCGATCGTGCCGCCCGTATGGCCGAGGCCGCGCCCAGACATTTTCGCCACCGGCACGCCGACAGAAGCGACAAGCGGCCCTAAAACAAGCGTCGTCGTATCGCCGACCCCGCCGGTCGAATGTTTATCGACTTTCACGCCGCGAATACTCGACAAATCGAGCATTTCGCCGGAGTGCACCATCGCCATCGTCAGCGCGGCCGTTTCTTCCTCGGTCATGCCGCGGAAATAAATCGCCATCGCGAGCGCGCTCATTTGGTAATCGGGAATGTCCCCGTTTGTATACCCTCGGACGATCCACTCAATTTCTTCCTTCGTCAGCGCCTTTCCGTCGCGCTTTTTCGCAATCAAATCGACCATTCGCATCGCGATCACCTTTTTCGTTTTGATTTCGCCATTTCGGCGACAATCGCTTTCACAAACCGCAAAAAGTCCGTCTTCACCCGCTCGGCCGTTTCAACCACTTCGTCGTGGTGAAGCGGAGCATCCGACATCCCTGCAGCCATATTCGAAATGCACGAAATGCCGAGCACCTCAATGCCGCCGTGGCGGGCGACGATCACTTCCGGGACGGTCGACATGCCGACCGCATCGCCGCCGAGCGTACGAATCATGCGGATTTCCGCCGGCGTTTCGTACGACGGCCCCGTATTGGCGACATATACTCCTTCATGCACGCGAACGCCAAGTCTCGCCGCCGTTTCCTTGGCGAGCTCGCGCAGCCGCCGGCTGTACGCTTCCGTCATGTCCGGAAAGCGCGGACCAAGCTCCGGATCGTTCGGACCAATGAGCGGATTTGTGCCCAGCAAGTTGATATGGTCGGAAATGATCATGAAATCGCCGGGCTGAAACCGTTCGTTGATGCCGCCCGCAGCGTTTGTCACGATCAATTCGCGGACGCCAAGCGCCTTCATCACCCGGACGGGAAACGTCACTTCCTGAAGCGAATACCCTTCATAATAATGAAACCGCCCTTGCATGGCGACAACGGTCGCCCCCTCAAGCCGCCCATATACGAGCCGTCCAGCGTGTCCTTCAACGGTCGACACTGGAAATCCGGGAATATCTTCATACGGAATGCGAACCGCCTCTTCGATTTCATCAGCGAGCACGCCGAGCCCCGAGCCGAGAATGAGACCGATTTCAGGCGGAGTTGGCATCAATGGGCGCAAATGACCGGCGGTTTTTTCAATCGCTTGTCGATCCATTCTTTTCCCCCCTCATCGTTCTTTATGAAGTTAGGCCAAATCAGCCAAAAAGCTTGTTCCGTACGGCGGCCGGTTGACTTGGAAGTTATCCGCAATCGTTGCGCCGACATCGGCAAACGTCTCGCGGACTGGGAGCGGCTTGCCGCCGCGAAATCGCGGGCTGTACACAAGAAGCGGCACATATTCGCGCGTATGGTCGGTTCCGTGGTGAATCGGGTCGTTGCCGTGGTCAGCGGTGATGATAAGCAAGTCGTCCGCTGTCAAGCGCGGCAACACATCGGCAAGCCGGGCGTCAAACTCTTCGAGCGCATCGCCGTAACCTTTTGGGTCGCGGCGATGGCCGTATTTAGCGTCAAAATCGACGAGATTGACGAAACTCAACCCGGTAAAGTCCATGCCGAGCGTGTCGACGAGCTTATCCATTCCGTCCATATTGGATGTCGTTCGCAACGACTGGGTAACTCCTTCATTGTCGTAAATATCGGCGATCTTCCCGATGGCAATCACTTCATAACCGGCGTCTTTCAATTCATTCATCACCGTTTTGCCAAACGGCTTAAGCGCATAGTCGTGCCGGTTGGCGGTTCGCTCAAAATGGCCGGGTGTGCCGATGAACGGTCGGGCAATGACGCGCCCGACCATATACGGCTCGTCGCGCGTCAATTCACGAGCGATTTCGCAAATGCGGTACAATTCATCAAGCGGCACAACTTGTTCATGGGCGGCGATTTGCAAGACGGAGTCGGCTGATGTATAGACGATGATCGCCCCTGTTTTCATATGCTCTTCGCCAAGCTCTTCGATGATCGCTGTTCCGCTCGCCGGTTTGTTGCCGATCACGTTCCGGCCGGTGCGCCGCTCGAGCTCAGCGATCAATTCATCTGGGAACCCGTTCGGAAAGACGCGGAACGGCTTGTCGATGCGAAGGCCCATCAGCTCCCAATGGCCTGTCATCGTATCTTTTCCAGCCGATGCTTCCTTCATTTTTGTATAGTACGCGAGCGGTCGATCGACTTTCGGCACCCCTTTGATCTCACGAATATGGCTTAGGCCGAGCTTCGCCATGTTCGGCATATAGAGGCCGCCGCGATACTCAGCGATATGGCCGAGCGTATCCGCTCCTTTGTCGTTGTATTTCTCGGCATCCGGCGCTTCGCCGATGCCGACTGAATCCATCACAATCAAAAAGACGCGCCGGTATGTCGCTTTCACATTCATTCCCCCTGCCTGCAATGAAAAATATGGAGTCTCTTTCTATCGTTCCCGTATTTTCGCGAAAACACGCCTATGGCCAATTGGTCAGAAGTCTGACAACTAAAACGACAGGCAAGCGCCTAGCATACGGCAACTGCTAGGCGCGCGGGTGGTACTGTTTGTACACGTCTTTTAGGCGCGTTTTCGTAACATGCGTATACATTTGCGTCGTCGAAATGTCGGCATGCCCAAGCAACTCTTGCACAGCGCGCAAATCGGCTCCGTTCTCAAGCAGATGCGTCGCAAACGAATGCCGAAGCGTATGCGGCGTCAATTCTTTTTCGATGCCGGCTTCTTTCGCGAGCCGCTTTAAAATTTTCCAAAACCCTTGCCGTGTCAACCGCTGGCCATAATGGTTCAAAAACAGCGCCTCCGTTGCCCGCCGTCGCGGATTGACAAGCTGCGGGCGCCCTCGCTCCAAATAGTGGGCAAGCGCTTCAATCGCCATGCGCCCGATCGGCACGATCCGCTCTTTCCGCCCTTTTCCATAGCAGCGGACAAACCCCATCGTCAAATGCACGTCGCTTAAGTTGAGCTGCACAAGCTCACTGACGCGCATGCCGGTCGCATACAACAGCTCCAGCATCGCCTTGTCGCGCAGCCCAAACGGTGTGCTCACTTGCGGCGCTGCAAGCAGCGCCTCGACTTCCTCGACCGACAGCACTTTCGGCAGCGTCCGTTCAAACTGCGGCGTTTCGATATGGACGGTCGGGTCTTGCGCCGCGATTTTCTCCCTTAGCAAAAACTGATGAAACGAACGGATCGACGCCAAATGGCGGGCGATCGTCCGCGCCGATTGCCCTTGTTCGCTTAAAAACTTTAAAAAATGGAGAATATGGAGGCGCTCCACTTCGCCCCACGCCTGAAGCTGCTCGACTTGGCGCAAATAGCGGACGTATTTTTTCAAATCGCGTTCATACGAAACGATCGTATTGTGCGCCAAATTCCGCTCCACCGTCAAATAATGCAGAAAATCTTTCAACTCGTATTCCAACGCTCTCTACTCCCCATCGCGATAAAAAAATAACAGCCGGTCGAGCCAACTTGGCGGCGCACTCTCCGCCGCCGATACTTTGACCGCCGATCCCTTCGGCTCATCGTATCGGTGGTAATACTCGTACTCGCGGTTAAACCATACAAGACTATAATAAAATAAAATGGTGCATCCCGTAAATAAAAGAAACACTTTCACCATTTGCCAAACGGTTTTCATGGCATCCTCCCTATCAGCTGCTTGTCAGCTTGCTAGTATGAGGATATGCCATTTGTTTCGTTGTTTATACGCAAAAAACCTTTCCCGTTGGAAAAGGTTTTTATTTTTCTTCATGCTTTTGCTGGCAACGGTGACAAATGCCGTGGAACGTCAAACGATGGTCTTTAATTTTAAATTTCCACTTCTCCTCAACAATCGCTTCGACATCCTCAAGCAAATCTTCTTGAATTTCCGCCACCGATCCGCATTCCAAGCAGATGAGGTGGTGATGGAAATGGGCCGCTCCTTCCTTGCGGAGGTCATAGCGCGACACCCCGTCCCCGAAATTGATTTTATCGACAATTTTCAGCTCGGTTAACAGCTCGAGCGTCCGGTAAACGGTCGCCAACCCGATTTCTGGGGATTTTTCTTTCACGAGGAGGTAGACGTCTTCCGCGCTTAAATGGTCTTCTTCATGTTCAAGCAGGACTCTTACCGTTGCTTCCCGCTGCGGCGTTAACTTGTAACCCGCCGAATGCAGCTGCTTCTTGATTCGTTCCACACGATCTTCCATCTTTTCATTCCTCCCTCGCCATTCACCCATCATTATAACAAATGCACGAGGGAAGTATCAAAGTAAAATCACTATTATGAAGAAATGATAATGGTTATTATATAATATTCATTATGATTAAACTCATTGTCCATTGAACCGCCTGTTTCATCAATGCCGGCGAAAGATATGCCTCGACCGCTGAGGAAAGAAGCAGCCCAAGGGCGACAGCCGCCATCGCCGCTGCGTAGCGCATCACCATCGGAAACATCGATCCATGCGGCCGCTTCATAAACTGGTTGCGCACCATGTGCAAGGAAAACGAAATCGAAATGACGCCCATGACGATCATGAGTGGAATGGCCACCAAATTTTGCGGCATGATGGACACAAACGACAAAAGAAACCCGCGCCAACCCATTTGGTTGACTAAAAAGCCAACCGTAAAGCCGACGACGACGCCTTTGAAAAACAGCAAAACAAGAATGATCGGCAAGCCAATGACAGAAATGCCAAGCACCCACATCAGCGCGGTATATTTGACGTTGTGCATATAGCTTTGCCGGAACATATCATGGGCGCTTGCGATATTGTCTTTTGACACTTGTCCAAAAAATTGCGTCAAGTAATAGTACAAGTCTTGCTTTTGACTGAAACCGAGGCTGTTGACGACAATGGCGCCGAAAATGACGCCCATGAGAAACAGGACGATGACAAACACATACAGCGAAGCATGTTCACGCCAATGGACAGCGATAGCCGATTTCAGCGGATGGGTTCTCATTGTGCTTCGTCCTCCTACTTTGTCTCTTAGTAGATTGTATGTCCATCCGCTTTCGGTATGACTGTTTTTCTAAAAGGCTGGTGATGGAATGAAAAAGCAGCTCAACACCGACGTGTGACCAACTTCACGGGCGGCACGCCGCCTCGGTCCATTGGCGCATGGCTGGGCTGGGCCAAGCAGCACGCACGGCATGATGATGAACGGCAGGAGCGCTGCCCGAGTGGTTACCCCTCCCGCACTTTCCCGTATCTCCCACCGCCCCCGGCCTCGATATGGAGCGCACCGCTGCGGGCAAGGACGATCAGTTGGGCCAACTTTTCTCCCACCGTCTCCGCGATCTCTTCCTCCGCCGCCTCATGAAGAACGCTCATTTCCGTGCCAAAACGGGCGAGCAGCTTTTCATACGCTTTTGGACCAAGGCCGGGGATGAATTCAAGCGGCACTTGATAAATGTACGGCGGCCGTTTCGGCCTGCGTTCCGCCGTTTTCAGCTCCGCCAGCCGGTCAAACACGCCTTTCACGAAGCGATGATGGCCGCATGCCGCACAGCTGTCGACGTCCGGTGCAGCCGGCGCAAGGCAGCGCTCGCACACTGTCTGGTGATATTTTCCGAGTTTGGGATTTAAACCGTAGTTGGCGACAATCGCGCGCCCGTCTTCACCGC
Organism: Geobacillus zalihae NBRC 101842; assembly: GCF_001544135.1. Lineage (GTDB taxonomy): Bacteria > Bacillota > Bacilli > Bacillales > Anoxybacillaceae > Geobacillus > Geobacillus zalihae. The sequence continues at coordinate 39,750 of NZ_BCPV01000001.1, forward strand.
GCAGCGCTTTTTCAAATTCGGCAAACGTCGGGGCGGCGAGCCGCACTTCTTCATATTCACGGGCGATTTTCCGCAGCGAATGGGCATCGGAATTCGTCAAGTACGGGTAGCGATGCAATTCGGCGATCTGGTCCGCCATCGCCGTGTCGGCGCTTAACCCAAGTTCAATGGCATCAATCCAATCCGGGTCAAACACTTCTGTCAGGCTGTGCTTGACCCCTTTTCCGTACAAGCTTTTAAACGGGGTGAACGCGTGCGCGGGAATGAACCAGCCGCCCTGCTCTTTCGCGGCAGCTTGCAGTTCACGGCCGGACACGTAAATGCGCTGCGAACTGAGCGACACGTTCTTTACCCGTTTGCCAAGCCAGCCGGAAAACGTGCGCATCGTCTGCACAGTCGGCAAAAAAACGAGCACGTGGATCGGTCCATGGCAATGGTCGTCATATACTTCGATTTCACTGCCTAACAAAAGCGTCACCTTCCCGGCGCTGACGCCGCCCCCCTCATGTTCGCGCCAACCGTGCTTCTCCACTGCCCGCTCGAGCTCGTCCAGCACTTCGGGCACATGGCTGTCAATGACACCGACGAGGTCGATCCCTTTCACCTCAGCCGCCTCATGCAAGATGTTCTCAAGCGTCAACGTGCGCGCCCCCGTAATTTTCACCGGGCGGCCCGAGGCGGTGCGGCCGATGTGAATATGTAAATCAGCGTAATAACGGCCGAGGCCGCGCTCGTTTTTTTTATTCGGCATTTTGCTCCCCTAGCGCGCGGCGCAGCTGCAAATATTGCAAGGCGTATGCCGTTTTCGCGTCGTAAATGTCACGTTGTTGAAGCATCTCAAGCGCCTCCTCCAATGTCACTTCCAACAGCTCGACAAACTCATCTTCATCCAAACCGGCGCCGTCCTCCGCTTTTTCCAGCCCCTCGGCGACATACAAATGGATGAGTTCATCGGCAAACCCTGGGGATGTATAAAAGGACATGAGATGGCGCATCGATTGGGCGCGGTAGCCGGTTTCTTCTTCGAGCTCGCGATGTGCGGAAGCGAGCGGCTCTTCCCCATGTTCTAGCTTGCCCGCCGGAATCTCGACTAATGCGCGCTCCAACGCTTTTCGGTACTGGCGGACAAGAACGATTTTCCCGTCCGGCAACAGCGGCAGCACCGCCACCGCCCCCGGATGTTTGATCACCTCGCGCCGGCTCGTTTTCCCATTTGGCAACTCGACTTCCTCGATATACAAGTCAATGATGCGGCCGCTGAACAGCTTCTCTCTGCGGATTGTTTTTTCATACAGCTCCATGTTCATTCTCCCCTATCAAATTGGATCGATTCTTTTCCATTGTACTACATGTTTGGCCATTTTTTCGCTTCCGTTGTACAATGAACATATCATTATCGATCGCGAAAGGGGGCGCAAAACATGAACAAACGCCGCATCGGCACATCAGACTTATACGTCAGCGAAATTGGACTCGGCTGCATGTCGCTCGGCACTGATGAAAACCATGCCATCTATCTCATCCATGAAGCATTGGAGCGCGGCATCAACTACTTGGATACAGCCGATTTATACGACCGCGGCTTAAACGAGGAATTTGTCGGCAAAGCGGTGAAAGGAAAACGCGACCAAGTCATCATCGCGACAAAAGTCGGCAACCGTTGGCGCCGAGACGGAAGCGGCTGGGACTGGGATCCGTCAAAAGCCTATATCAAACAAGCGGTCAAAGAGAGCCTGCGCCGCCTGCAAACGGACTACATTGACTTATACCAGCTCCACGGCGGCACGATCGACGACCCGATCGATGAGACGATTGAAGCGTTCGAAGAGCTGAAGCAAGAAGGCGTCATCCGTTGGTACGGCATCTCCTCGATCCGCCCAAACGTCATTCGCGAATATGTGAAGCGCTCGAACATCGTCAGCGTCATGATGCAATACAGCTTGCTTGACCGTCGGCCGGAAGAATGGTTCCCGCTTCTTCGCGAACACAACATCAGCGTGATCGCCCGCGGTCCGGTCGCTAGAGGCTTGCTCACGAGCCGCCCGCTTGAGCAGGCGGGCAGCGCGGTGAAACAACACGGCTACCTCGATTATTCGTATGAAGAACTGCAGGCGCTCATCCCGAAGCTGAAGGAAAAAACGGCCGGACGCCGGTCCTTGACCGCGACCGCGCTGCAATTTTGCTTGTATGACCCGGTCGTTGCCGCCGTCATCCCGGGCGCCAGCCGCCTTGAACAGCTTGAGGAAAACGTCGCCGCTGCGTCAGCCCCGCCGCTTGACCGCACTGAATACGAATGGCTGAAACAAGCGACGAAACGCTCGGTGTACGACGTGCATCGATAAAAACCAAAGGAGCGGAAAGAAAGCCGACATGCCTTGCTGAAAAATAGATCGAGCCAAAAAATGCAAACAAATCGAGAGCCCGGCGGCCGTTGACGGCCGCATACGGGCTCTCGTTCGGTACGTGCGGCCGCTCATTTGCGACGAGCGGGCCGCTTTATTTCTTTTCATCTACGTATCGGTCCCTCGCCGCCCCTAAGCCAACGGCCATCATGGCGATGCAGACGGCAACAAGCAGACCAAGCGGCGCATTGAAGCGGCCGGACGCATCATACAGCACCCCGAACAACGGCGGACCGGAAGCCGCCAGCAAGTAGCCGACCGATTGCGCCATGGCGGACAATTGGGCGGCGGCGAGCGGATGGCGCGTCCGCAGCGTAAACAGCATCATCGCCAGCGAAAACGCCATGCCAGCGCCGATGCCGGCAACAAGCGCCCCCGCCCACAGCCACCACCCTTGCCCGCCGAAAAAGACAAGCGTCCCAGCTCCCATGCAAAGCACAGCTGAACCAATCAGCACCTTTTGATTGTCCATCCGCTCCGCGAGCATCGGAGAGACGAACATCATCGGCAGCTGGGCAAACTGAAAGAAAAAGAGCAGCCATCCGGCCGCCCCGGCGGCCAACCCCTTGCTTTGTCCAAGCTCCGGAAGCCAAGTGACGACGCAGTAAAAGAAAAACGATTGCAATCCCATAAACAACGTCACTTGCCAGGCGAGCCATGACCGCCAAAGCGTTGAGCGGCGGCTTCCGGACGGCGCGCCGTCCGGCTCCTGGCGGCGCGCTTGCGGCAGCCAAACGAAAAGCGCCAAAGCCGCCAACAATGCCCAAAAGCGAAGCGCCCCTTGCCAGCCAAGCCCCCAGTCATCCGCAAGCGGAACGGCGATCCCGGAAGCGAACGCCGCGCTCATGTTCATCGTCACTGTATAAATGCCCATCATGAAACCAACCCGTTCGGGAAACGACTCTTTCACCAGCGCCGGCAGCAAGACGTTGTCCACCGCAATGGCTGCACCGATCAGCACCGTGCCGGCAAACAGCCAGCCAACGCCGGAGAGCGGCCGGAGAAGCTCGCCAACGAGCAAAACGATCAACGAAAAAAAGAGCGTCCGCTTCATCCCGAACCGGCGGGCGAGAGCCGCTGCCGCCGGCGCCAGCAAGGCGAACGCCATAAGCGGAATTGTCGTCAACGCCCCGGCGGCCGCGTAGGAAAGGCCAAGCCCCCGCTGCAAATCAGGCACGAGCGGGCCGACCGTCGTAAGCGGCGCGCGCAAATTGACGGCCAACGCGACGACCGCTCCGGCCGTCCAGAATGGAAAAGAAGAGGGGCGCGCCGCTGCCGCATTCGATTTCATCGTCCATCCCCTCCGCTACTTAAATTTCCGCCAGTCTAGCTCGCTTTCCTCAAGCAGCTCGGCAAACGATTTCTGTTCCTCGCGGCGGCGCGCTTCCTCGCGGCGCCGCGCTTCCTCTGCCGCCCGACGCCGCTGTTCTTCCTCGGCAAGCACCCGCTTTTTCTCAAGCAGCTTCGCTTCCACCGCGGCGCCAAGCCGGTCGGCGATCGTCAAAGCCTCCGTCCCTTGCTCTTTTTTTCGCCCGATCTTCTTCATCATGTCCGCCCCCTTGCATAACAATCGTTCATTTGTCAAACGATACAACTACACGACAAAGAAAAGGAGAGATGATGGATGGCGAAAAACCGCGCCCAAAAAGGAAAACCGTCCGCTGATACGGTCAAGCCGGTGATCGCAAAAGAAGAGCTGGAAAAAGCAACCCACCCGACCAAGCGGCAAAACAGTCCTCAATGACATAGAAATGGCATATGCGGATTTTTATAGAAAGGGGCGCCCTGCAGCCCAAACCGGCTTTCAGGGCATCCCCTTTACAACACTTCGGTGATGTGCGGCATATGCTCGCCAAGCCAAGCAATGGCCGACTCAAGCGTCGGAAACTCTTTCGTTTCAAACGTCATTTCGTTTTGCAGCAGCCAGACGTCTTTCGCCTCATGATACGGGCCGGCGACCGACCAATGAAGCAAGCTGTACGGATCGTTTTCATGGGTGAACGACACCCATGTTTTTTGCTTCGCCGTCTTTGCGAGCTGCTCTAACTTACCGTTCATCGCCGGATTTCACCTCAACAAGCGGCATATGACCATTCAACGTTTGCCCTGGGCTTTTGAGCTGAAAAACGGTCGTTCCCGGCTTGACGTCAATCGTCATCGCTTCATCAAAAAAGATGAGCCGCGACCGTTCCACGAGCACCGGCACGAAATTCGTTTCGACGGCCCAATCATCGTCATCGGCCTTGTCGACAAGCCATAGCGCCGGCACGCCGTCGACCAAACAGCCGCAGCCGTCCGTGTCAAACGCCAGCTTTAACTGCCGTTCGGATTGCGCTACAATAGAGGCAAGCGCCCGTTTGGCTGCATCCGTAAACGTGATCGATACACTCATGCCTGACTCCTTTTTCCTTATTGATTTTCCTTTTCATTTTACCTGCCAACACGCGAAACTGTCAAAGCAAAGGAGGAACAAGCGATGGCAAACGTGCAAATCAAAGTGAATGACAACGGTTCGCTGCGCGTCACCGGCGATGTGGAACTGCTCGATGGAGAAGGAAAGCCGTTTGTGACGAAACAAACGTTTTCGCTCTGTCGGTGCGGGCTGTCGAACAATAAACCGTTTTGTGACGGTTCACATAAAGGCCGATTCCAATCGGTCGTCCGCGCCCCGTCGCCGGAATCGAGCGAATCGTAACGAACGGCCGTTTCTTCCCAGCCAACAGGCAAGGACGTCTTTGCACAAGTTTCATAACGGACGGTGAAATCGATGAATGAACGTTGGCTGCAAAAACAAGCGCGCAACTGTCTGCGGCATTACGGCTACGATGATGACATGATGCCGCTTGACGAAGACGACTGGCGCGAGCTTTGCGCCCGCATTGCCGCCGCCAAAGAGAGGCAGCCAAACGCGGACATCTATGAACTTGTCCATGACGCCGTCTACCGGTTCATCGCCGGTTCTTGACCCGACTTGTGTCAAATGCCCCTAATGAGAAAGAAAAGCGGCGCTGCGATTGTAAAAGGGTGTCCCACAGGCTCGGGACACCCTCTCGTATTCCATAGACGCAAAACGATCAAACAACATGACCGTTTTCGACCAGCTTCTTTGACTTACTTTTGGAAAAACGCCCGTTTCGCCACCTTTTCCACCAAACCCGGCGCAAGGCGATACAGCCGGCTGCCAAGATCCATCCAGCGCGGCATGTTCACTTCGCGCGTCGGCGTCATCATCACGTCGACCACACGCTTCGCCACCGCCTCCGGGCGCAGCATCCAACGCGACACGTTGCGCACATACTCGCCCGATTCATCAGCGGTCGAAAAAAAGTTTGTCTCCACCGGCCCCGGATTGACGGTCGTGACAAAAACGCCAAAGCGCCCCGCCTCGAGGCGGAGGCTGTCGGTAAAGCCAACGACCGCGTGTTTCGTCGCGGAATAGACGCTCGACTTCGGCGTCGCGATTTTGCCGGCTTGCGACGCAATGTTGATAATATGGCCGCTTCCTCTCTCTTTCATATGAGAATACACCGCCTTCGTGCAGGCGATGAGGCCGAAGACATTGACGGCAAACATCCTCTCCATTTCATCCAAGTCGATGTCCTCGACATAGCGAAAGACGCCAAACCCGGCGTTGTTGACCAACACATCGATCGCGCCAAGGTCCGCAATGAGCTGGGAAACGACCGCCTCGATCATGCCGCGGTCGCTGACATCAAGCGATGCATACGGGGCGCGAATGCCGGTTTGCGCTTCGATCCGCGCGCTGATTTCTTTCAGCCTTTCTTCACTGCGCGCCAAGAGCACCGGCACCGCCCCTTGGCGCGCCGCTTCATAGGCGATTTGCTCGCCAATTCCTCCCGACGCTCCGGTAATGACGACATGGCGCCCCTTCAGCCGCACACCGACACCCCCGCCGCTTCGTAAACGTATCGGCCGGCTTCCTGTTTTTTCGTCACATACCCGTTCGCCTCGAGATAATCAAGCTGGCCGATTGTCTCCGACATCGTCAGCATGAGCTGGCGTTCGTAAGCCGTTGGGAACAGCTTTTGACAAACGTCAAACACCGTATGCGGGCGTTCTTTCACCATTTCGAGCACCCGCTCGGCGCGCTGGCGCTGCTTATCGAGCCGCTCGCGAACGAGCGCCGGAATATCGGTCGCATCGTCGCCATGGCCGTTTAACGAGCGAACGATGTCGTATTGCAGCATTTTTTGCAGCGATTCGTTGTACTGCAACAACGGTTTCGGCCGCTCCGTCTCCCCTTCCGCCGGCGGCTCCATCATTGGATTCGGGGAAATATGAACAAGCAAATGATCACCGCCGATCAACACCCCATCCGCCTCGCGGTAAAGAGCAATATGACTTTGCGCATGCCCCGGCGTTTCGATGACCTGCCACCCTGGCAACCCCGGCGCCGCGTCCCCTTCCGTCACCATGATGTCAAGCCCGCGCCGGCTTGCATATCGAAGCGATCCGCCTTCTTTGGACAGCTGACTGAACAAGCGGCGGTCAACGCCGCATTCCGTAAAAAATTCTTGAAAAAATTGGACGTACCGTTCCATAAACGAACGTTCACGGCGCAAAAACGGATCGGCTTTCGGATGGCCGATGATCGGCGCATGCGGAACATAATCAAGCAAGCCGACATGATCCGGATGATGATGAGTAATGACGATTTGTTCAATATCCTGCGGCGCATAACCGATCTCGCCAAGCTGCTTCACAAACAGCTGCCATGCCTGCTCTGTTTTCACTCCGGCATCGACCAGTGTCAACCGATCGCCGGCGATCACGTACATATGCACATCGCCGACCGGAAACGGCGTCGGCACCGTGATCCGATACACTCGTTCTTCGTTCATTGCGTTCCCTTCTTTCCCAAAGTTCATGAACCATCCCGTTCGAACCGTTTCATTAGGCAAAATGAATAATGATTCATTATATTTTATTTTACAGTTTACACTGATTTCATCCATTTGTCATGCCTTTTTCTTCCGCACGACGAAATTGCAAAAAAATTCGTTCTCCTCTCTTGACAACCGTGCTCGTCCCGCGGCATAATGACAAATAAATTATGATACGGCAAAACAGGCGATGAACAGGGCCAGTAAACCGCAAACGGCACCAGAGAGCGAAGCCCGCGGCTGGAAGGCTTTGCGGCCCTCTTTGCGGTTGAACCTACCCTAGGAGCTGTTAGGCCAACCTAAACGCCTCCCCGGCGTTATCGGGGCAGAGTTGGGCCTGTTTGGCGCTTGGGCCAAATCGGGCCAAAAAAGGTGGTACCGCGGAAACGAAGGTTTTCCGTCCTTTTGCAGGACGGGAAACCTTTTTCTTTTGGATGGATACATCAAGGCAAGGAGGAGTGGAATGATGAACAACGAACGAACGATCGCGCTCATCGGCGCCGGCTCGATGGCGGAAGCGCTCATCGCCGGCATGACGAAAGCGTTTTGCCATCCGGCGCACATTGTCGTCGCCAACCGACGAAACCGCCCCCGTCTTGAGGAACTGGCGCGTCAATACGGTGTTGGCACGGCGGATTGCGCGCAAGAAGCCGTCAAACAAGCGGATATCATCATTTTGGCGATGAAACCGAAAGACGTCGCCGAAGCCATGAACGCCATCGCACCATCCATCCGGTCCGATCATCTTATTCTTTCGCTGTTGGCCGGCGTGACAACGGAAACGATCGAACGGCTCGCCGGGCGCAACATCCCTGTCGTGCGCGCCATGCCAAACACATCCGCCGCCGTCGGTTTGTCGGCGACCGCCATCGCCGGCGGCCGCTTCGCCGCGAAAGAACATCTTGAGATCGCCAAACAGCTGTTTGAAACGGTCGGCATCGTCGCTGTTGTGCCGGAGCGCGACTTGCATGCGGTCACCGGCCTGTCCGGGAGCGGTCCGGCGTATGTGTATTACTTGGTCGAAGCGATGGAAAAAGCGGCAGCCGACATCGGCCTTGAGCGAGATGTCGCCAAACGGCTCATTTTGCAAACGATCATCGGCGCAGCCGAGATGCTAAAAGCGTCCGACAAACATCCATCCGTCTTGCGCCGCGAAGTGACAAGTCCAGGCGGCACGACCGAAGCCGGCATTGGCGTGCTTGAGCAATACCGGTTCCAAGAAGCGGTCATCGCCTGCATCCGAAGGGCGACGGCCCGCTCCGAAGAGCTCGGCAGCGCGCTTCTCGCTGCCATCATGGAAGCGTAAAGAACGGACCTCCGGAGCGCGCCGCCCCCGCACGGCGGATGGGCGGGGAAGTTTCGGCAAAACCGGGCGCAATGAACAAGGAAACAAACGAACCTTTTCATCCGGTTATGGAAGATTTTTTTGGTTTCGCATAACGGAAACTCGAATTTCGCACATGACACAACCGCATAAGCCCATCTTTACCCAAAACAGACCATGTTAACAGGGCCGCAGCTTTTCCACCGTCCGGCTCAGGCAAAACAGTCCGTTTCACTTTGTTTTTGACAGGCAGCGTGCTATCATCAGTCATGAACCACTCATTGGCTTAGAAAGGAGCCGCTTGTCATGAACACGGTATTGTTTTCGCCGTATACGATCCGCGGGCTGACGCTGAAAAACCGAATTGTCATGTCGCCGATGTGCATGTATTCGTGCGACACGAAAGACGGCGCCGTACGCACGTGGCACAAAATCCACTACTCGGCTCGCGCCGTCGGCCAAGTCGGCTTGATTATCGTCGAGGCGACCGGCGTGACGCCGCAAGGTCGCATTTCTGAACGCGACTTAGGCATTTGGAGCGATGACCATATCGCCGGGCTTCGCGAACTCGTTGGGCTTGTGAAAGAGCATGGAGCCGCCATCGGCATCCAGCTTGCCCATGCGGGGAGAAAATCGCAAGTGCCGGGAGAGATCATCGCTCCGTCAGCCGTCCCGTTTGATGATTCGTCGCCGACGCCAAAAGAAATGACGAAAGCCGACATCGAAGAAACGGTGCAGGCGTTCCAAAACGGGGCGCGGAGGGCAAAAGAAGCCGGCTTTGACGTGATTGAAATCCATGCCGCCCACGGCTACCTGATTAACGAATTTTTATCGCCGCTCTCCAACCGGCGCCAAGACGAGTACGGCGGCTCTCCGGAAAACCGTTACCGTTTCTTGGGCGACATGATTGACGCTGTCCGCGAGGTATGGGACGGGCCGCTGTTTGTGCGCATCTCAGCGTCCGACTATCACCCGGAAGGACTGACAGCGAAAGACTATGTTCCATACGCCAAACGGATGAAAGAGCAAGGCGTCGACCTTGTTGACGTCAGTTCCGGCGCTGTTGTTCCGGCGCGCATTGACGTCTATCCGGGCTACCAAGTGCCGTTTGCCGAACTGATCCGCCGCGAAGCGGACGTGCCGACCGGCGCCGTCGGGCTCATTACATCCGGCTGGCAGGCGGAAGAAATTGTGCATAACGGCCGCGCCGACCTCGTCTTTTTGGGGCGCGAGCTGCTGCGCAACCCGTATTGGCCATACGCCGCGGCGAGAGAGCTGGGCGCAAAAATCTCGGCGCCCGTCCAATATGAGCGCGGCTGGCGGTTTTAACCGCGCGGGATCGAAAACGAGGCGAAATCAACGGCGAGCTCGGTGTTCGGAAACACGCTGCGCGCCTCGGCGACGAGCTGCAGCGCCGCCTCACCTTGGTAGCGAGAGCTGATATGGGTCAAAATAAGCCGCTTCGCCCCGGCCCGCCTCGCCACCTCGGCTGCGTCTGTGGTCGTGGAATGGAAATAGTCATGGGCCAGCCGCTGTTCCGCCGCGGCAAACGTCGCCTCGTGGACGACGACATCGGCATCGCGGGCGAGTTCAATCGCCGCTTCGCAAAAACGGGTATCGCCCAACACGGCGACGATTCTCCCCTTTTGCGGCGGCCCGACAAATTCGCGCCCGTCGATGACCGTGCCGTCATCCAGCACGACCGTTTTTCCTTGCTTAATTTCTTGATAAATCGGGCCGGGGCGGACGCCGAGTGCTTGCAATCGCTCGACCAAGAGCGGGCCGGGCAAATCTTTTTCAACGACGCGGAAACCGTATGACGGCATGCCGTGATCGAGCCGTTTGGCGATGACTTGAAACCGTTCATCATCAAAAATGACTCCTTCTTCGATCTCGGCGATGTTCAATTCATACCGCAGCCGCGTCCCGCTGACGGCAAGGGCCGTTTCGACAAACACGCGAATGCCTTTTGGGCCGAAGACCGTAAGCGGCGTTTCGCCGCTTTGAAACGAACGGCTGCCAAGCAGCCCAGGCAGGCCGAATAGATGATCGCCATGCAAGTGCGTAATAAAAATATGCTCAATGCGGCGCGGGCGAATGGCGGTATGCAAAATTTGATGCTGCGTCGCTTCGCCGCAGTCAAACAGCCATGTCGCCCCCCGCTCGTCAAGCAGCTGCAGGGCGACGGACGATACGTTGCGCTCTTTGGCCGGCACGCCGGCGCCCGTGCCTAAAAACAACAGTTCCAACGCGCTTCACTCCTTTTTCTCGCTCAACATTGCCTGTTGTTAGCGTACCAATGTCAAAACGGCTTTTCAACTTTCTTTTGCGCTCAAAAACGCCGGGTTGGCGCCCGGCTCTTTCATGAACATAAACGCTTTCCCGCCGGAAAGCAACAAAGTGTTTGCGTTCCGACCGGCAAACCTCTACAATGGTTTCATTGAAGAGACAAATTTGGTTAAAGCGAGGTACATACGGTGGACAACATGAATCCGAAATCGATCATCGTCATTTTCGGAGCGACGGGAGATTTGGCGAAACGGAAACTGTTTCCGTCCCTTTACCGCCTGTATGAAAAAGGGCATTTGCATGAGCAATTCGCTGTCGTCGGCGTCGCGCGCCGCCCGTTGTCGGCCGACGAGTTCCGGAACTATGTGCGCGACTCGGTCGAAACGGCGTTTCACCAAAAGCTCGCCGACGGCCGATTCACCTCCCATTTCTATTACCATCCGTTCGACGTGACGGAAGCCGAGTCGTACCAGCGCTTAAAGTCGCTCCTCGAACAGCTCGACGGCACATACAAGACCGAAGGCAACCGCATCTTTTATTTGGCGATGGCGCCGGAATTTTTCGGCACCGTTACTTCCCGCTTGCAGTCGGAAGGATTGACGGAAACGCACGGCTTTAAGCGGCTCGTCATCGAAAAGCCGTTCGGGCATGACTTGGCGAGCGCCGAGAAGCTGAATGACGAGATTCGCCGCGTCTTTTCCGAGCGGGAAATCTACCGGATCGACCATTACCTCGGCAAAGAAATGGTGCAAAACATCGAGGTCATCCGCTTTTCAAACGCCATTTTCGAGCCGCTTTGGAACAACCGGTTCATCGCCAACATTCAAATCACATCGAGCGAAACGCTCGGCGTCGAAGACCGCGGCCGCTACTACGACCATTCCGGGGCGTTGCGCGACATGGTGCAAAACCATATGCTGCAAATGGTCGCTCTGTTGGCGATGGAACCGCCGATCAAATTAACGACCGATGACATCCGCCATGAAAAAGTGAAAGTGTTGCGCGCCTTGCGCCCGATTGCGCACGATGAAGTCGACCGCTATTTCGTGCGCGGCCAATACGGGCGCGGGGTGATCCACGGCAAAAACGTGCCGGCGTATCGCGAGGAGCCGAACGTCGATCCGGACTCGAACACGGAAACGTTCGTCGCTGGAAAACTCCTGATCGACAACTTCCGTTGGGCTGGCGTGCCGTTTTACATTCGCACCGGCAAACGGATGGCGGAAAAATCGACGAAAATCGTCGTCCAATTTAAAGATGTACCGATGAACTTGTATTACCGGACGAATGAGACGATCGCCCCGAACTTGCTCGTCATCCACATCCAGCCGGACGAAGGGATCACCCTTCATTTAAACGGCAAAAAAACCGGGGAATCGACGACCATAACAGCTCCATTTCAACTCGACTATTGCAACAACTGCATCGACGGCATCAACACGCCCGAAGCGTACGAAAAGCTGTTGTACGACTGCATGCGCGGCGATGCGACAAACTTCACTCATTGGGACGAGGTGGCAGCGTCATGGCAATTTGTCGACCCAATTTCTGAGGTGTGGGCGAACACAAAAGCTTCCGACTTTCCGAACTACGCGGCTGGCTCCATGGGCCCGGCGGCCGCGGACGAGCTGCTCAAACAAGACGGCTTCCACTGGTGGCCGATCGCGCATCCGCGGCCATAACCGCGAATCGTTTGCGCCCGCCGCCCTTTTGGACAAGCGAGCGTTATCTCTCATGCAAAGGAGCGAATGAACGATGAAGGTGTATGACGTCACGGCCCCGATTTACGAGGGCATGCCCGTATATAAAAACAAACCGGAAAAACAACCGAAGCGCACCACCGTCACCAACGGCTATGTGACCGAATCGCGCATTGACATGGACGTGCACACCGGCACGCACATTGACGCCCCCCTCCATATGGTCGAAGGCGGGGCGACGTTTGAAACGATTCCATTGAACGACCTCGTCGGCCCGTGCAAGCTGTTCGATTTGACGCATGTCAACGACCGGATCATGAAAGACGACATCGCGCATCTTGACATTCAAGAAGGCGACTTCGTTCTGTTTAAAACGAAAAACTCCTTTGATGATGCATTTAACTTTGAGTTTATTTTCGTCGCCGAAGACGCGGCTCGTTATTTGGCCGACAAACAAATCCGCGGCGTCGGCATCGATGCGCTCGGCATCGAACGGGCGCAAGAAGGCCACCCGACTCATAAAACGCTGTTTTCGGCCGGCGTCATCGTCATCGAAGGGCTGCGGCTGAAAGACGTCCCCGAAGGCCGCTATTTCATGGTCGCCGCTCCGCTCAAACTCGTCGGCACCGACGCCGCCCCGGCGCGCGTCTTGCTGTTTGACCGCGAGCCGTAAAAACAGCCGGTCCCCCGATGGGACCGGCTGTTTGATCATGTCAAATTGAATATTCGCCATGGCCGCCCTAAAGACTGGTAAAATGGCGGGGGCTTCCCCGCCTCTTTTTTACAGCTCTTCCCCGTTCGTGCGAATGACGCGTTGGAACCAGTAGAAGCTTTTTTTCTTATAGCGCTTCAAATCGCGCAAGTTCTCGTCGTCGCGGTTGACGAAAATGACGCCGTAGCGCTTGCGCATCTCCCCTTGCGAGCTTAATAGATCCGTCGCCCCCCACATCAAATAGCCGATCACCTCGACCCCTTCTTCCATGGCCATCTTCATTTGTTCGATATGGCGGCGCAAATAGTCGATCCGCTCATCATCTTCGACCGTGCCGTCCTCATTCAGCTCCTCCTCAAGCCCGATGCCGTTTTCGGTGATGAAAATCGGCATTTCGTAACGGGCGTACACGTCTTTTAAGGCAATCCGCAAACCGATCGGATCGATCGCCCAGCCCCATTTCGTCTTTGGCAAATAGGGATTCGGTTCAAGCCCTTTGATGATCCGCTCATCCCGTTCCTGATGGCGGACGATTTGGCTTTGATAGTAGCTGAACGACAAAAAGTCGACCGTCTGCGAACGGAGCAACTCCTCATCCCCCGCTTCGAGCGGCAGGCAGATTCCTTTTTTCTCAAGCCGGTTGGTCACATAACGCGGATAGGCGCCGCGGGCGAACACATCAAAGAAGAAATCAATGAACAGCTCTTTCGCCTGCACGTTCGCCAAAGCGTCTTCCGGCCGGCATGTCGCCGGATACGTCGTCAAATACGTCACCATCCCGCCGATCTTCGCCTCGGGAGCGATTTCGCGCAGCGCCTTCACGGCTTTCGCGTGGGCGATGAACACATGATGACAGACGCGGTAGGCAAACGCTTCCGGGTCTTCGTCTTCCGGGCAGATCGCCCCCCATAAATGCGGTTGTTCGAGCACTAAATTTTGTTCGTTGAACGTCAGCCAATAGTTCACTTTCCCGCGGTAACGCTCAAATACGGTGCGCGCGTACCGCTCAAACAAGTCGACGACTTTCCTTGATGCGAAGCCGTTGTATTTTCTCGCCAAAGCCAGCGGCAAGTCGAAATGGTACAGCGTAATGACCGGCTCGATGCCGTTCGCTCTCAATTCATCAAACACGGCGTCATAAAACGCCAACCCCGCTTCATTCGGCTCCCCTTCCCCGTCCGGAAAAATGCGCGTCCAAGCGATGCTCGTCCGGTAGGCGGTAAAGCCGAGCTCCTTGAACAAAGCGATGTCTTCTTTGTAGCGATGGTAAAAATCGACCGCCACTTTCCAGTCGGAATGCCCTTTTGGAATCGGGCGCGCATCCACGATCGACAGCCCTTTGCCGCCTTCGTTCCACGCCCCTTCCGTCTGAAACGACGTCACCGCCCCGCCCCATAAAAAGTTGTCGGGGATGATCGATTTACGCTGTTGTGACATGGAAAGACCCTCCTATCTGTGAACAGACGTGTTTCAGTGATTGAACGCCTTGGAAAATTCACCCTTGGGCATCATCCTCATTATGACATATTTGCTTCTTTATAAAACTAGACGGGCGGAGGTACGAGCCCGTCTAGACGTTGTGAAAACTGTTTCATGCGCTTTGGAGAGCACCAACGCTCCCAGCAATGGCAATTTTATTGAGACAGTTTTTGCTTAATCAAATAATGGTTCGTAGCCACTTTTCGATACGTGAAGATCATTCCATCATCTCCAGCCGTTGCGAGCAACGCTTCAGATGACAAATCGGCGATTTTCGTTCCTGTTGCCCGGTTATAAATGGCACGGCTGGTGATGATATATTGACGGCTCGCCGCCCGCAGCGGCTCCGGAAATTCAGCGGCCACCAATGCGCCGGGCTGGGCTGGATTGATGCGCGCCTTTCCGTAAAAAATCTCCCCGCCATTCCAATCCCCCGTCAAACAATGATTTCTAATTCCTTCCTTATACATTCCTTGCGCATAGCATAGCTCAAACAATCGAGCACCGACATTTGACCATTCCTTATCCATCCTCAATATCCATGATAGCCCACCGTCGATCATCACTTCAAGCTCTTTTTGCCATACGCACCCCATTCGGCTGCATACACCAACCGCCGCCGATCACGAACAGCGGCCATCGCTTTGCTGTCTAATACATTTTTATGCTTTCCATTTTGAACCTCCTTTCCCCCGAACGGTCAAACAAATATAATGAAAACGGAACTCCCAATAGAAACAAGTGGGGTGAGGCAAAGTTGAACATTTTGCTCATTGAAGATGATGTGACGTTGTTTCAAGAAATCAAAGCACGTTTGGAACAATGGTCGTACGACGTTTGCGGCATCCGCGATTTCGGTCGTGTGATGGAAGAGTTTTCTGCTTGCAAGCCGCACTTGGTGATCATCGACATCCAGCTGCCGAAATTTGACGGGTTCCACTGGTGCCGCCAGATTCGTGCTCATTCGAACGTCCCGATTTTGTTTTTATCATCGCGCGACCACCCGACTGATATGGTCATGTCGATGCAGCTTGGGGCTGATGATTACATCCAAAAGCCGTTTCATTTCGATGTGCTGATCGCCAAAATCCAAGCGCTGCTCCGCCGCGTGTACAACTACAATGCCGGACCCGTTCAGCTGCAAACATGGTGCGGGGCAACGGTCGACTATGAAAAAAGCACAGTCTCAAATGAACACGGAACAGTGGAGCTGACGAAAAACGAGCTGTTGATTTTGAAACATTTATTGGCCAAGAAAAACCAGATCGTTGCTCGGACGGAGCTGATCAAACGGCTATGGGAAGACGAACGGTTTGTCAGCGACAACACGCTGACCGTCAACGTCAACCGCCTGCGGAAAAAACTCGACGAACTCGGTTTGGGCCGCTTCATTGAAACGAAAGTTGGGCAAGGCTATATGGCTACGGAAGAAGGGAGCCACTGATGATCAAAGACTATTTGTGGGAACGAAAAAGCTGGATGGCCCTCTTTCTCTTTCTGGAGCTGTTCATCCTGTTTGTCGCTTATCTGGATCCGACGATTCCGCTCTCCTCCATCCTTTACATCGTCTTTTTAACGACTATCATCTTTGTTGTCTTTGTCATCATCCGTTGGAAAAAAGAAACGGCATTTTATCAACGTTTGCAAGAGTGGGAGCGCGGCCTCGATCCTGTCTCTGCCCTGCGGGCGGCAAGCCCACTGGAGAAGATCGTCGAACGCGTCCTCGCCAGCCAAACGGACCAATGGAAACAGGAGCTGAAAGAACACCTCGCCACGTTGGAACAAGAGAAAGATGAACTGTTGTCATGGATTCACGAAATGAAAACGCCGCTGACGGCCATGCGGCTCATCATCGAACGGGTCGGGGACGAAAACACGAAAGCGCAACTCTTGTACGAGTGGCTGCGCATTCATCTGCTTCTTGATCAGCAACTTCATCAACGACGGCTTCCACACATGGAAAACGACTTATATATCGAACAAGTCGAGCTTGAGCCGCTTCTCATCAATGAGATTAAACCGCTGCAATCGTGGTGTATGCAAAAAGGCATCGGCTTTGACCTTCAATTGGACGTCCGCTCCGTCCTAAGCGATGCCAAATGGCTTTCTTTTATCATCCGGCAAATCATCACGAATGCGGTGAAATACAGCGAGTCATCTGACATTGTCGTGAAAAGCTTTATGAAAAACGGCCATGCCCGCTTGCAAATTCAAGATTTCGGCTTGGGCATTGATCCAAAGGACTTGCCGCGCATTTTCGAGAAAGGATTCACCTCCACCACCGAACACCAAAATGAAGCGGCGACGGGGATGGGGCTGTATTTGGCGAAAAAAGCCGCCAAACCGCTTCTTCTTGACTTTCATGTCGAATCCACGCCCGGACGCGGAACGACATTTACGATCATATTTCCGCAAGAAAATGACATCATCCGCACGCACCGCATGTGACGATTTTGTCACACGCGGTTTCGTTTTGTTCGGCCAAACGCAGGAAAAAACCAACCCCATTGCTTATGATAGAAACGAAGGAGGGAAAACGAGATGGTCATATTGGAAGCAACCAACATCTACAAAACGTACGGAACGAAAAAGAACCTACAAGAAGTGCTCAAAGGCATCGATCTGCGTGTGGAGAAGGGGGAATTTCTCGCGATCATGGGGCCTTCCGGATCAGGGAAAACGACGCTCCTCAACGTTCTTTCCTCAATCGACCGGGTGAGCGAGGGCGCTATTTTCATCGAAGGAAACAACGTCGTCGCCATGAAAGACCGAGAGCTGGCAGAATTTCGCAAACGCCATGTCGGATTCATCTTTCAAGAGTATCATTTGCTTGACACGCTGACGGTGAAGGAGAACGTCCTTTTGCCTTTATCGATTACGAAAACGCCCAAGCGAGAAGCGGAAAAGAAATTTGCAGAATTGGCGGCTGAACTTGGCATTACTGACATCCAAAACCACTATCCGAGCGAAATTTCTGGTGGGCAAAAACAGCGCGCTGCGGCGGCGCGGGCGTTCATCCATGAACCGAGCATCATTTTTGCCGATGAGCCGACGGGCGCACTCGATTCAAAATCGGCTTCCGATTTATTGCACAAGCTGCAACAACTTAATAAAAAACGGAAGACGACAATCATCATGGTCACCCACGATCCGGTCGCCGCCAGTTTCTCAGGCCGTGTCGTTTTTATCAAAGACGGACAATTGTATACGCAACTGTATAAAGGAACGGAAACGCGGCAGCAATTTTTCCAAGCCATTATGCAAACGCAAGGCGTGCTGGGCGGTGTTCGGCCATGAGCATGAAGCAACTCCTGTTCCGCAACTTGAAACAAAACATCCAACATTATTATTTGTACGTGTTTGCCTTGATGTTTGCTTCCGCCTTGTATTTCGCGTTCGTGACATTGCAGTACGATCCATCGCTTGATGCCATCAAAGGGGGAGTGAAAGGCGCGGCGGCCGTCCGTACAGGCGCGGTGCTTCTTATCGTGATTGTCGCCGTCTTTCTTTTGTACGCCAACGCCCTGTTTATCAAGCGTCGGAGCCATGAGATCGCTCTTTTGCAGTTGATCGGCATGACGAAACGAAACATCTTTTTTATGCTGGCGGCCGAAAACGTCATTCTTTATTACGGCACACTGATCATCGGCATATTGGTGGGATTTGCCGCTTCCAAGCTGTTGATGATGATTTTGTTTAAAATCATCGATATTCCGCTAGCGGCATCTCTTTCCTTTTCTGGCCGAGCATTGGTGCAAACGTTGATTGTGTTCAGCGTGATTGATGTCCTCATGATGGGGATGAACCGCTTGTTTCTCAAAAAACAGACGATTTTATCCTTGTTCCGCACTACATCCACAACCGAAGCAAAACACGTATCCGTATGGAACATGGTCGTGGGGATGGTGGGGATCATCCTCATCGGCAGCGGCTATGGTATATCGACGAAATTGTTTAGCAGCGACTGGAAGAGCGTTCAAGGATTATTCATGGCCATGGCGTTCATTTTAGGCGCTGTCATCATCGGCACCTATTTATTTTTCAAAGGAACGATCAGCTTTCTGTTCCACCTATGGCGAAAACAAAAAGGTGGCTATTTGTCGATCAACGACGTGCTATCGGTATCGTCGCTCATGTTTCGCATGAAATCGAACGCGTTGCTGCTTACGATCATCACGACCGTGTCGGCCATCGCGATCGGGTTGATCTCACTAAGCTATATTTCCTATTATTCAGCCGAGCAATCAGCCAAAAACAACGTCGCCGCCGATTTCGCGTTTACGGACAAAAAGGATGCCGCCCGTTTTACGGCGGCGCTGCGATCTCATGATATTCGCTATCGGGAAACGATTATCGATGTCATCGAAGCACCGACTGATATTTCGATGATTTTGGACATCGCTGATCAAAGCCGGCTCCAGTTTCAGCCGTCCGCCGCGCCGCTATCGGTGATCAGCGACACAAGTACAGGCCGCATCGATGTCAAGCCTAATGAAGCACTGCTGACGGGATATCAGGACATGCTCCGTCAATTCTTGCCGTTTAAAGAAACGGGAACGATTCGCTTAGAAGAAAACGGCCGCATGGTCCCGCTTCATTACCTTGGGATGAAAAAAGACTATTACGTCAACTATCATTTCACGTACGGCATGCCGACTGTCATCGTCGACCAAACGATGTTTGATCGTTTGCAAAAAGAAACCGATCCACAAAAGAAAAAGGTGCATATCGGAATTCATCTGACTGACGAAACAAATATTGAACGGGCTGATCAGTTGTTTCAACGCATGGAGTTTTCCTCCATCACCGATTCGCGCCTGATGATGAGCCGCCACCAAAAGCAGACGTTCGGATTGATCTTGTTTGTCGTCACCTTTTTAGGACTCGCCTTTTTGGTCACATCCGGCTGCATTCTTTACTTCAAGCAAATGGGCGCCGGCGAAGAAGAGCGGCCGAATTACACCATTTTGCGCAAACTGGGATTCACCGAAAAAGACTTGCTCGGGGGCATTCGGCGGAAACAGCTGTTATACTTTGGCATTCCGTTGCTGCTGGGATTGTCCCATAGCTATTTCGCTGTCCGTTCCGGCTGGTTCTTTTTCGGCACCGAACTGTGGACGCCGATGTTGACGGTGATGGCGATTTACACGGTCTGCTATTCGCTGTTTGGCGTGTTGTCCGTTCGTTATTACAAAAAGCTAATTCGCGAGGCGCTTTAAAACGATGCAGCGAGTGAGGGAAGAACCAAAACCGTTCCAACGTTCGCCCACTCGATCAGTGGTCATCCCATTCTGAAGATGCAGTTCCAGTTGACGGAACGAATTTTAGCTTTATCGAACACGAAAAGCCCTTAGAGTGGTGAATGACTCTAAGGGCTTTTTTCTTATTTCAACCATTCCGTATGGAAAATGCCTTCTTTGTCAACGCGTTCGTACGTGTGGGCGCCGAAGTAGTCGCGCTGCGCTTGGATTAAGTTGGCTGGGAGCACCGCGGTGCGGTAGCTGTCGTAATAGGCGAGGGCGCTTGCGAATCCTGGCACTGGAATGCCGCGCATCGCCGCGGTGGCGACGATTTCACGGAGCGCGTCTTGGTAGCGTTCGACAATGTCTTTGAAATACGGATCCAAGAGCAAGTTCGAAAGCGCCGGATCGCGGTCGTACGCCTCTTTAATTTTTTGCAAAAATTGCGCGCGGATGATGCAGCCGCCGCGGAAGATCATGGCGATGTCGCCATAGCGCAAGTTCCAGTTGTATTCCTCAGAAGCCGCCTTCATTTGCGCAAATCCTTGGGCGTACGAGCAAATTTTGCTCATATAAAGCGCGCGGCGCACGGCTTCGATGAAGTGGCCGCGGTCGCCTTCAAACGGCTTCACCGCTGGGCCTGCCAGCACTTTGCTTGCTTTCACGCGCTCGTCTTTCATCGCCGAGAGGAAACGGGCGAACACCGATTCCGTGATGATCGGCAGCGGCACGCCCAAATCGAGGGCGTTTTGGCTCGTCCATTTGCCCGTCCCTTTTTGCCCGGCTTTGTCCAAAATGACATCAACAAGCGGCTTGCCTGTTTCTTCATCGATTTTCGTGAAAATGTCGGCCGTGATCTCGATTAAGTAGCTGTTCAGCTCGCCTTTGTTCCAGTCGGCGAACACTTCGTGCAGCTCTGCAGCATCCATGCCGAGCACATGTTTGAGCAAGAAGTACGCTTCAGCGATCAGCTGCATGTCGCCGTATTCGATGCCGTTGTGCACCATTTTGACATAATGCCCGGCGCCGTCCGGACCGATGTACGTCGTGCACGGTTCGCCGTCGACTTTGGCGGCGATGGCTTCAAAAATCGGGCGCACGAGCTCATGCGCTTCTTTTTGGCCCCCTGGCATGATCGACGGGCCTTTCAGCGCCCCTTCCTCGCCGCCCGAGACGCCCGTGCCAATAAAGTGGATGCCAAGTTCGGCGAGTTCTTTGTTGCGGCGCTGCGTATCTTTAAAATACGTATTGCCGCCGTCAATTACAATATCGCCTTTTTCCAAATGCGGCTTCAGCTGTTCGATCGTCGCGTCCGTCGGCGCTCCGGCTTTGACCATCAGCAAAATTTTCCGCGGTTTTTCCAAGGCGTTGACGAATTCTTCGATGCTGTATGTACCGACAATGTTTTTTCCTTTCGCTTCTTGCAAAAACTCGTCCGTTTTTTCGCGCGAACGGTTGTACACCGCCACCGAATAGCCTTTGCTTTCGATGTTGAGCGCCAAGTTTTTCCCCATGACCGCCAGTCCGATGACGCCGATTTGCTGTTTCGCCATTGTCCAACGTCCCTTTCCGTTTTGGTTTGTTCATCAAACAACATACCATACGTTTGCGCTTGCCTGCAAGTTTTTCTAAACCGATTTAGGAACGGGGCGGCACGACGGACTTTGCTTGACCTGTCCATGCGAAAAGGGGCGTAACGCCCCTCATGCTTAGTAGCCTCCATAGTGCGGGAAGCCGTATGGGGAAAACGGATAGTGGCCATCATGCATCCCGTATGGAAAGTGGTGATAGCCGCCGTAGCCCCCGTGCCAATAAGGATAGTAGCCATACGGATAGTGGCCGTAGCCGCCAAAGTACGGCGGATAAAAGCCGCCCGGATACGGGCCAAACGGTCGAACCATGGAATGCGCCTCCTCTTCATGAGTTGAAGTTCATTTCCATGATTAGGATATGCGCGGAAGAAAAAACGGTATAGGCAAACACCTATACCGTCTCTTCCTCTTGGATGACCTGGGCCGCGGCCTGGGCGGCGGCCACTTGCTCGCGAATCGCGTCCGCTTCTTCCAAATGGGCAAACAAGACGCGCGGATCCAGCACCGTGAGCAACCGCTCCGGCAGCGTCGCGATCCCGACGACATACGGCGTGCGCTCCGCGGATACGAGCTGCAGCGGTTTGATGGCTTCCGGTTCAATATCGACAATTTCCTTTGCTTCGTCAACGATAAACGCCACCGACAACCCGTCGACCGCGGCGACGACAAGACGCGTCTGCTCGGTTTCCTCGATCGCTTTCCCATATAGAAGCTTTCGCATATCGAGCACCGGCGCGAGCTCGCCGCGGATGCGCGCGACGCCCGCCATACAATCCGGCATATGCGGCACGGCCGTCGGCGCCGTCATTTTCTCAATCGAGACGACATACGCGATCGAGACGGCGTACTGTTCCCGCTCGACGCGAAACACCACGTATTTGTCCATTCCTCCGCCACCTCTTTCGTGATTCGCACTCTGCTTTTTTTATCGGCTCATTCCGGCCGAATGTTTACCGAAAGGTTCAAGAAAAAAGAGCATCCAGCCTCGGGATGCTCATTCGGCATTGGCGACTTCCTCGACAATGGCGACAACCATCTCTGTCAGCTTCACCAGCTCTTCAATCGGCATCCGCTCATTCGTCGTATGGATTTCTTCGTAGCCGACTGCGAGGTTGACCGTCGGAATGCCGAAGCCGGCGATGATGTTGGCATCGCTGCCGCCGCCGCTTTTCTCCAGCTTGCACGGCCGTCCGATGTTCGCCGCCGCCCGTTTGGCGACCTCGACGACATGGTCGCCGTCGCTGAACTTAAAGCCCGGGTACATCACTTCCACTTCGACATCGGCGCGCCCCCCCATTTCCGCGGCAACCGTTTCAAACGCCTCTTTCATTTTCGCCACTTGCGCTTCCATTTTTTCCGGAACGAGGGAACGGGCTTCCGCTAAAATATCAACGCGGTCGCAGACGATGTTCGTTTGCGTGCCGCCTTCAAAGCGGCCGATGTTCGCCGTCGTCTCCTCGTCGATGCGGCCGAGCGGCATTTTTGCGATCGCCTTCGCCGCAATCGTAATGGCAGACACTCCTTTTTCCGGCGCCACGCCGGCATGGGCAGTTTTGCCGTGCACAACGACTTTCAGCTTCGCCTGCGTCGGGGCGGCGACGACGATGTTGCCGACTTTGCCGTCGCTGTCCAAGGCATAGCCGTATTTCGCTTGAATGAGCGACGGGTCAAGCGCCTTCGCCCCGACAAGCCCCGACTCTTCGCCGACGGTGATGATAAACTGGATTACGCCATGCGGGATGTTTTGTTCTTTCAACACGCGAATCGCTTCCAACATGGCCGCCAAGCCCGCCTTGTCGTCCGCCCCTAAAATCGTCGTCCCGTCGGTGACGACATAGCCGTCTTGGATCGACGGTTTCACCCCTTTGCCCGGCACGACCGTATCCATATGCGACGTGAAGTAAATCGGGTCGACCCCGTCTTTCGTCGCGGCGAGCGTGCAAATCAAGTTGCCTGCCCCATGCCCCGTTTTCGCGGCCGCATCGTCTTCGATCACATCGAGGCCAAGCGCTTCAAACTTTTGTTTGAGCACCTTCGCAATGTCCCCTTCATGCTTCGTTTCCGAATCGATTTGC
Source organism: Geobacillus zalihae NBRC 101842 (assembly GCF_001544135.1). Lineage (GTDB taxonomy): Bacteria > Bacillota > Bacilli > Bacillales > Anoxybacillaceae > Geobacillus > Geobacillus zalihae. Next base: position 63,467 of record NZ_BCPV01000001.1, read on the forward strand.
ACAAGTTCCAAAAATTCGTCGACAAGACGCTGTTCATTGACCATCGCTTTTTTCCTCCTGCTTATGTACTCCACCTTAAGTATACCGAAATGTTCCGCCAAGAGCCAAACCGGACGCCGGAACGATCAAAACGCTGCAAACGTATAAGAACGCGCTTGAGATGTACCGATACGGGCTGCCTGACCGCCTCTCAACGAGCGAGCTTTCATCCGCTCCCGCTGCGGCAAACGGCCACGCCGCCTCCATCTAAAATATCGTTTGCCGCGAAAAAGGCTCCCGTTGCTTGCCGGACGCCTTCCATCGTTTACAGCGGAATGTTGCCATGTTTTTTCTTCGGCCGCTCCTCGTGCTTGTTTCGAAGCATCTCGAGCGCCTGAATGAGCTTGATTCTCGTGTCGCGCGGGTCAATGACGTCATCGATCATGCCGTATTTCGCGGCGACGTACGGATTGGCGAATTTCTCGCGGTATTCGGCAATTTTTTGCGCCCTCGTTTCTTCCGGGTTCGGACTTTTTTCAATTTCGCCCGCGAAAATGATGTTCGCCGCCCCTTGCGGCCCCATGACGGCCACTTCGGCGTTCGGCCACGCATAAACGACATCGGCGCCGATCGATTTGCTGTTTAAGGCGACATAGGCGCCGCCGTACGCTTTCCGCAAAATGACGGTGATTTTCGGCACGGTCGCTTCCGAGTAAGCGTACAAAATTTTCGCCCCATGGCGGATGATGCCGCCGTGCTCCTGCTTGACGCCTGGGAAAAAGCCGGTGACGTCCTCAAACGTAATGATCGGGATGTTGAACGAATCGCAAAAGCGGATAAACCGCGCCGCCTTATCGGACGAGTCGATGTCCAGCCCGCCGGCCATAAACTTCGGCTGGTTGCACACAAGCCCGACCACTTCGCCTTTAATGCGGGCAAAGCCGATCACGATGTTTTTCGCGAAATCTTTTTGCACCTCAAAAAACGACCCGTCATCGACGACTTGGGCGATGACGTGGCGCACATCGTACGGGCGGACGGCGTCAATCGGCACGACATCGGCCAAATCGGGGCGGTAGTCATCCCCATCCGGAATCGGGCCAAACGGCGGCTTTTCGTTGTTGTTGGACGGCAAATAGCCCAAGAGCCGCCGCACTTCAGCGAGCGCCTCCTCTTCATTCGCTGCCGCAAAGTGGGCGTTGCCGCTGATCGTGTTGTGCACGCGGGCGCCGCCTAAATCTTCAGCGCTGATTTTCTCCCCGGTCACCGCTTCAATCACTTTCGGACCGGTGATGAACATTTGGCTCGTTTTTTCGACCATGAACACAAAATCGGTGATGGCCGGCGAATAGACGGCCCCGCCGGCGCACGGCCCCATAATGACGGAAATTTGCGGGATGACGCCGGAATAAATGGCGTTGCGGTAAAAAATGTGTCCGTACCCGTCAAGCGACAAGACCCCTTCTTGAATGCGGGCGCCGCCCGAATCGTTCAAACCGATGACCGGCGCCCCGGTTTTCGCCGCTAAATCCATGATGTTCGCAATTTTTTTCGCGTGCATTTCCCCAAGCGCCCCGCCGAAGACGGTGAAATCTTGCGAAAACACAAACACGGTGCGGCCGTTGATCTTCCCGTAGCCGGTCACCACCCCGTCACCCGGCCCCTTCTTTTCCCCGAGGCCAAAATCGGTGCAGCGGTGCTCGATGAACGGATTGAGCTCGACAAACGTCCCTTCGTCCAAAAGCAAATCAATCCGCTCTCGCGCCGTCAGCTTCCCTTTCGCGTGCTGCTGTTCAATTTTCTCATCGCCCCCGCCCAGTTCAATCTCACGTCGGCGGTCATACAGTTCGTTGATTTTGTCGTACATGTCGCTCATTGGTGTCCCTCCGTTTTCGTCCGTTCACAAAGCTCATACAACACGCCGCCGGTCGATTTCGGGTGCATGAACGCGACCCATGCCCCGCCGGCGCCGCGTTTCGGCGCATCTTGAATCATACGGATGCCGTGCTCCTTCAGCTCGCGGATGCGCTCGGTGATGTCTTCCACCCCAAGCGCCACATGATGAATCCCTTCGCCGCGCTTCTCGATAAATGTCGCCACCGCGCTCTCTGGCGACAGCGGCTCAAGAAGTTCAATTTTCGCCTCTCCCGCCTGCAAAAACGCCACTTTCACCTGTTCCGACTCGACTTCCTCGATGCCAAGAAACGGCAGGCCGAGCACATCCGTATAAAACGGAAGCGCTTTCTCAATCGAACGGACGGCAATGCCGATATGGTCGACTTTTTTCACTTCCATCGTCTGCATCCCCTTTGCCGCAAAATGATGAGGCCAACATTTTATCATTCGCCGTTTCGACAAAAAATCCTGCTTTTTTTGTTTTTCTTTGTACGCGCCACGGTCGAGCTTTGGATCGGTTCGCTTCGCATCGGGCATTTTTCCTTGTCCGCTCCGCTGCTTGCCGGTACAATAAACGTAGAACAGCGGACGGAAGGAGGACGGACCGTTGTCGCGGAAAACGCAAAAATTCATCGTGTATGTAATGCTCATTTGCATGCTGCTGACGACGCTCCTCGCCGGCATCAGCATGTGGTTTTAACCGCAGGCATAAAAAACGCAAGCTTCCCGCTGAGGAGCTTGCGTTTTTTAGCGCACCGCACCATACCGCTTAGCAATGGCGTAAAACGATTCGTTGCTGCGGAGAATGAGCACGTTGGCGCCAATCGGCACCCGTTCATACAAATGCTCGACATCGCGGTTGTGCATGCGCACACAACCTTGCGACACATACCGGCCGATCGACGCCGGGTTGTTCGTGCCGTGAATGCCGTAGATGCGCCCGTCCGTCCCGCGCGCGTTAAAGCCGATCCACCTTGCGCCGAGCGGATTGTTCGGCGCCCCGCCTGGAATGTTCTTTTTCCGATAATACGGGTGTTTCGCCTTCACCGTCACCGTAAACATCCCCTCCGGCGTCAAATCGGCATTGACCCCGGTCGCCACCGGATAAACGGCTTCGATGCGGCCGTCGCGGACGAGCGCGAGCTTATTGATCGCTTTGTTCACAATGACAAGCGGCTTCGCCTCCGCCGCTGTCTGGAAAGGCGCTCCCAACACGGCGGTGAGCACGAGACAAATGGCCAACCATACCCGCATATCCGTCCATCCTTTGCTTGAATGTTTGGCTATAGTGTGCGCCAAAACGGATGGACATATGCCCTGCATCATGCCTTCAGCCGCTGCGGTTTTCGTTCGTTTCCGGGATGGAATTCGCTTTTGATGATTAAATATCGCTCCAATTCGCGCACCAAATGAAACAACGCCGCCCGCTCTTCAAACTGTTCGCGCGTCGTTGGCAGCGGCATCGCCTTAAACTGTTCGCGCATCTCGGCAAGGCGCCGCAAAAAGCGGTCCGCCGTATTCCCCGGATGAATGGCGTCGCTTAATTCGTCGATAAAATCCGCAATCATCATCCGCTGTTCGACCGTGTAGGTAAGTGACGTCACAAGCGGAAGCATATGCTCAATGATTTCCAACTGCCGCTCACGCATGCGGAAGTAGCGGACATATTCATCCTCATTCCGCCATAATTGATTGTCGGCGTGGCGCATGGCGAGTTTTTTCGCTTTGTCGAGCGTCTCCGCCGCAAGCGGCAGCTCTTTTCCATCCCAATCAAGCTCATTTGTGCGCAAGTAGCGGACGATTTCTTTTAAAATAATGCGAAACAAATCTTCGACAATGCGCTGGTACTCTTTGAGCTGCTTCTCGGCGCTCGGCATATACATGTTCATCAGCAGCGCTACACCAATGCCAACCGCCACGAGCAAGATCTCATTGGCGACCAATCCCCACGTGATGTCCCCGGCCGCATACAAATGCAAAATAATGACCGAGCTTGTCGCAATGCCTTCATTGATTTTCAAGCGAACCGTCACCGGAATGAACAACAAAAGCAACAGCCCGATCGTCCACGGATGATAGCCGAAGACGGTAAAAAACAACGCCGCAAACCCGATCGCGACAACGCACGCCGCAAAACGAGCCCGGGCGGTCTCAAGCGACCGCTTTTTCGTCACTTGGACGCATAAAATGACGATAATGCCAGCGGAAGCGAAATTATGCAGGCCGATCAGCTGAGCGATGGCAATCGCCAGCGCCGCCCCCACCGCCGTTTTCAATGTCCGATAGCCGATTTTCATCGCGAGTCTCCTTTGCCAATGGTTGCCGACTTCATTGTACCGATGGCGGCGCTTTCGGTGCAAGAAAAAACGGACAATCCTGGCCTCCGCTCCGAAGCCGATCTGTCCCAACAGGCGCAAAAGGACAAAAAAGGCGGCTGTCCGCTCATGCAGGGCAAGCCGCCTAGGCTCACGACGGAGATTTCTCATAAATCGTCTTCCCGTCGCGCTCGATTTCCCGCCGGATCGCTTCGTTCAGCGCGTCGAAAAAAAGCACGTCACATGAGTAAATGCCGACAATCTCGTCAAGATCCTCTTTGATTTTCCACTTTTGTTTGCCGGTGTAGTCCACGCACAAGTCGATGTCCGAGTTGTAGCGGGCCATGCCGCGCGCCCGCGAGCCGAACAAAATGACTTTTTGTATATCTTCTTCGCCCGCGAAATACGCCATCAACCGTTCAAACACGGTCGGGCTCATTCCATAGGTCACGATCGATCACTTCTTTTTTGATGTATTTGAGCAGTGCTTCAATTTCATGGACATATTGTGATACAATTCGGTTTTTAATCTGTTCATAGTCTTCCTCGTTATATACATGGGCTGCAGCGTTTCGCGAGTGCAATATATCGTTCCATACATCAATATTCTGAATCCACCCTTCCTTAAACGCCTGGCGGTAACATGCCCGCGGGTTGTTCAATTCCAGACCGGACGCTTTGAAAATTCGCGACAACAGCTTCCAGAGCTGGTCTTCCAAAATTTCATACTTTTTCACGATCGAATCACGATATACTTCCTTCAGCAGTTCATCTTCTGCCGACACTTGCTTCGACGCGGCAATGACATTCTTCAAATGAAGCAACAATCGAAACGCGCGCTGGTACGATAATACAATCGATTCTCGTTCATCCATGCCATCGTTCTCCTTTGCCCATTGTCCTAAATGGATCTGCATCTATGGCTTCGAAAATGGCGCTTGATTCGTCTTCATATAACGCTTCAGCTCTTCGTAAAAATTTTCACGCGTCCCCACCAAAACCACCACCACCACAACATGTCCGCTGTCATCTTGGTCGATCAAATAAGCAATCTCATAATTGATGCCTCGATGATAAATGTCATAACCGTAAATTCCTGCCAAATCACCAGTTTTCGCTTCCCCTGCTTCGGCGGGATCGGTAAGAATCTGCCGCAAGGCTTCGATCAAACGCTGCTTCAGAGCTGCATCCTTTTTTGTCAATTTTTTAATGGCTTTTTCTGCTTTCGGAAGCAATTGCAGTCGATTATGGTTCATCATCTTCACCAAATAACTCCTCTAACGTATCCGCGGTATACGTTTTTGCCTTCGGTCTTTCCTCAGAAATCATCGCGTTGAATGCAGGGGCAATTTGCGATTTACGGTATACAAATTCTTTGTATAGTTCTTCGCCTGTATATCCTTCTTCGATCAAGTCTTTTAAAATCAGATCGGAAAAGTCAAAATGATCCTCATGAATAGGATGAATAATTAACTTATTATCCGCTAACTCAATTAACACCTCGTTTCCAATTCCTAATTGCTCATAAAAATCCTTTGGGATCGTAATTTGTTTTTTGCTCGATACGGCAATTCGTTTCACAAGGTTTTTCTTACGGTTAGGGATATTGTCCATCGATACCTTCTCCTTTGTCATCGAATCTGATGGTACCATATTATTCCCCTCCTTCCAAAAAAATAACCAAATTTCTTGGTTTCTTTACTAATGATCATAGCATGGTGGGGAAACAAACACAATGATTTTCCCATACCGTAGGGAGGAGAAGTGTTCAATGTTTGCGGAAGAGGAATAGATTGATGCAAACACTAACATCCTAGTGGAACAAAGCGGAGAATTCCTGAACAAAACGACGCTCAATTGATGGAGGCCAAGGTTTTCAAAGATAGCGATTATTATTTCAAATAGGAACTTTCATAAATGATACGAATTCGAACGTCCATGGTGTGGAAATTCCTTCACTTTCCTTGTATTTCAAGGATTCATTTGACATTGGAACTCACATTTCGCACCCCTACTAAGTAGAACGAAAGGATTTTTTATTTGTTTTTTTAGAATAACTTTTGAACCAACACAACGAGCGATGGCAATCCTTTTTTTACCATCGCTGGTCGTTCTTTATCCCATTAGACGTAAATGCTCTCGTCCAACCCCAACCCTTGCAGAATCCTTCGCTGCTCGTACGTGAGCGGTTGGCTTAACGCACGTTGGATTTGCCCGTCTGGCTGCTTGAGAAGCACCACTTTGACATACTGAAACAACTGAAAGATCGCTTGCCCCGTCGGCCGGGTCAGTTTGCGTCCTCTTGCGCCCTTTAGAGGCTGCTCCGGAGTAATGAATTGGCGCACCCGGCGCTGGAAGACGCGATAAATGGCCAACGCCAACAAAAACAAATACCCCAGCACCGCGACCCGTTCCGGTTTTTTTACATAGATTTCATCCGTAAAGAACAGGTCTTTCAAAAAGGCAAAGTTCATTTCCACCGAGATGTGGCCTTTATACAGCTTCAAGATCTCTTTCGCGTCCATCGGTTGGCCCTTCCATTCCTCCGGAACGGTCGTGACCAAGACAAAACGGAACGCTTTCCGTCTCGCCCGCTCCCACGCCTCTTGGTCGAATGCCGCGTTCAGGCGAAGGGCGAACCGCGTTTCCACCTCCGGTTCCGCCCCTTTTTTCGGCCGTCCGCGCCGTTTTTTCGGGCGAATGACCTCGTCAACGGACGCCTCGACGCGATGGAACCGAGGGCGAAGGGAAGCCTTGAGAGACGCCAGCGCTTGTTCGGCGTCTTCCCGGCAGGAAAACAGGCGGCTCTCCCATTGGGCTTGTTCTTGTGAAAGAAGCTCTGCTTCTTTTTTCCGTTTGTTTTCAAGTTTCTTACCTTTTCGTTGGTCCAGCGCGCTGGATTCAACGACGATCAGCCGAACCGGATGGCCTTCATACGTCGAGGCGGTTTCCCACACTCGATACGCGGCGCCGTTTTTCTCTGCCAAGACGAACGGATCGCTCCACGGCGTGTCCTCGGCATCGGCTTGGTCCAGCGCCGTTTTGCCGATCCGAAGCGAAGCCGGGCCGCGCGTGATCAAAAAGGCGTTGGCGGCTTTCGTTTGCGCCAAGGTGCCGCGCGTCATGGCGGCCGAATCGGCCACGTAAATCCATTCGTCTTCGATTCCCGCGCGTTCAAACTATTCTTTCATCCGTGCCAACACGGAAGGATTCCATGTCTTATCGGGCAGATGGCCGTCGTGCACATCTCCGTAAAACGGAAGGCCGTCTTGATTGCCGACCAACCCGAATCCCATCTGTTTTTGCCAATAATGATGCCGATTGTAGCCATAGGTGATTTGCAAGCCTTCGGTCGAGTTCGTTTCGTACGCACCATATACCGTCTTATCGGTCGTATCGGCATGAAACACCTAAAGAGGGAGGTCTCCTTCTTGTAGATCTGCACGAGACAAGCCGACGTGACGTGATGGATGTCGGCCTCATACAGGCGATCCAGATGGCGCGCCAAAGCGTCGTCATTGAACCAAGAGGGGTGAAGTCCAAGACGGATCAGCTTGGGCAAGTCGATCTCATGCGCCCATCGTTCCAAGTGAACGAGCGCTTGCCGGCCGTCAAAGATTGTAGACGATGGCCTAAACGGCATCGCTCGTTCGGGTTTGGCATTGAGGATCGACCGGAACGAGACGGTCAATCAACTGGAGGAGGCCAAGCTTCTTGAATATGGCACTTATTATATTCAAATAGGAACCTTCATAGACCGCATCGATTGGAATGCCCATGGTGTGAAAACTCCTTCGCTTTCCTTGTGTTTCAAAGATTCATTCGACGCAAGGCGAAAAAAAATCCTCCCGATTTTTGTCGGGAGGGTGCGAAATGTGAGTTCCATTGTACCGATAACAGCGCTTTCGATGCAACTGAAAAACGGACAGCGCGCTTGCCCTAAGGCCGCCGGACACAAAAAACAGCCGCCCGCTCATGCGGGGCAGGCCGCCTAGGCTCACGACGGAGATTTCTCATAAATCGTTTTCCCGTCGCGCTCGATTTCGCGCCGGATCGCTTCGTTCAGCGCGTCGAAAAAAGCACGTCGCACAATGAACACTCCCTACACCGAAAGACGCAAAATTGGCCAAAAATCGTCATCATGACAATACAATTTTCCTATTATTTGTGAATATACTGTGAATTTCCATGTAAAAGGTTGACATCTTCTTTTTTTTTTTTTTTTATAATGCCATTGAATTTTACAAACATTTCAAATTCATGATTAGAGAGGGCGTTCCATATGAAATGGGTGTTCATTTCAAGAATGGCGTCCCGCTTAAAAGCGGAAGCTAGTTTCATATTCGTATTTTCTGGGGTTTTGATCTTTGTTTGCCTCAATCCCCATACGATTAATCCAGCGGAATGGATTTTATATACGAAATACTTGGTTCCGATTGGAATGGCGGTCTGGCTGTTCTTCAGCTTCCGCTTGCATGTATCGTTGTTCACTTCGACGCCGATTCACTGGATCGCGATGAATGACATCATGCCAAACCCGCAAACGATCGTCTTCTGCCAAGCTTTGATCGCGTTTGGTTGTTTTTTCGCTTGGCAACTGGCCTTGGCCGGGATCATCGCCGGTGCGGTGGTGATCAACTATTCAGCGGGTTGGGATCTTTTCACTTTTCTGTTTCCGTTGTATTTGATTCATTTTCTTCTCCCATTTCTATGGGCGTGGATGATCGGATTGTCCACAGGCGCTGTTTACGCCTATCATTCTTCGAAAAAAGCGATGTTGCTCGTTGGTGTGTTTGTTTTGTGGATCATCGTGCTGTTTTCTTTGGAATATCGCAATCCATCCTTCTCCTTGTGGGGAAACCATCGTTGGCCTTACATTGACCCGTTATTCAGCCTAACCTTCCAAAAAGAACGCGTGCTGATCAAATTGGCGTATATTCTTTCTTCCATCGCCGTTTATGGCGTTTTTCGAAGCATGCGGCGATCCTTCGCGGGGCTTGCGGCTGTGTGACTCTCGTTATTTTCGTAACATTTTTCCTTCAACATGCACAATCAAAATTCCAGTTGGATGACATTCTGTTGGCAAACGACGCCAAACTCTATCAACAAATTAAACATCAGGCTCAGCCCAAGAACATCCCGTTGCATGGATATTGGAAAATCAAGGAGATCGAGGTGAATCCGAAATCCACGTATCCGATCAAAGCCACACTCTCTCTGCATCCGAACGAACGCACCGTTCGTTTTTCGATCAACGAGCAATTTCAAATCGATCACATCCAAGGCGGAGGGAAGCGTTTGCCCTTTCAACAACAAGGAAACGTTGTTCAGGTGCAGACCAACGGTGCCCCATCCATGACGATCTATTATCGACATACGTTCGGCTCAACCTTTTATCCGTTGACATCGGGCGTCACGTTGTTGCCATTTGAAGCCAACTGGTATCCGCAGTCCATGGATTCAACGCTTTACGATATCAACTCATCCGGAACGCTTCACTCCAATGTAGAAACGAAAACATGCACACGAGTCAACATGATTGTCGGAAAGGAAAAGTACCGTTGGCATGGGGACCATCTCCCTTGTCTCTCCGTGATCAACGGTCCTTACAAACAAATTCAAGTGCAACATACTCGTTTCCTTGTTTATAAACCATTTCTCACCACAACAAGAAATTATATGGAATTGAAGCATCAACTCGTTTCCATCCGCAATGAGCTATGCCACTTGTTTCCGAATCTTGCAAATACAGATTATTGCACAAAAGAAGTCAAGAGCGTCTCAATCATCCCAAAAAGCATCAACACCACAAACCTTTCGCTCTACGACAGCACGGTGGCTGACGGAACCTACACGTTTTATGTTGATCCGTTCTTGGACGTCAATGGCATCCCGGCAACCAAACATATTCAGGAGTTGGCTGCGTTTTTCATCCCATACCGATTGTTCGAAAACGAACAGATCAGTCTCTTTGCCGGCTTATATTTAATGGAAAAACTACATATTCCATCTATCGGATATGGAAACAGGATAGCGGAAAAATCCTCCATCGACTCAACAACGTGGGAGCACTACATGGCACTATCCATAAAAGAAAAAGAAAACATATTGATTCAACTAGCGCAAGAAAGGGGGAAAGGAGACAAATGATGGAATTGAAAAATGTGACCCTCAAGCACCGTCGCCAACTGATTTTGCATCATTGTTCCGTCAATCTTCCTTCCCAATCCATCATTCTAGCCAAAAATCACATTCGCACAGATATTGTCGCCAAAGCGCTTGCCGGCTTTCATCCTATCGATGAAGGGGAAATCCATTTCGATGAACAGGAAGCAAGAGGAAAAACGAATAAAAGCGTATTTTTCGTGATTCCTGAGAACTACCACCAACTGTGGAGAAACTATCGTTTGCAAGATATTTCGATATGGCTGAATCGTCCTTTTCAGCAATCGGCACTATGGAAAAAATATCGCCTTCCTTCCCATGCATCCATCGATTCATTGACGATGTTTCAACGGCTGATTTATCTTGTTTCTCTTGGACAGTCGCTAAATCGCACCGTTTTCATTTTCGATCAGCCGACGAAACACTTTGACTTCGAAGACTTAGAACAGTTTTATTATTTCTTAAAAGATGATTTTTCGAATGCACATTATCTCATCTTTACAAATCGAATAGAAAAAATATTCACAATGCTTCCTAAACCCATTTATCAACTTGATTCTACCAAATTACTACCCTTGAAAGGAGGTGAGAAGGATGGTTGTCAATAAGGCACGTAAAACGAAAGCTAAGGGGCTACCACTATTCATTTTAGTGTTGGTTCTCAGCATTGCTGGATCTGTTTATGCCGCCGGCACTTCCATTGCGCATATTTCACCGGGGGCTAGTTCTGCCACAGGAACACCAGTGAAAGCTACTGGGGCTTCTGGAACATTGGCCGTCTCTTCATCAGGTCCAGCATTTTATGTACAAGGGTATGCCAAAAAACAAATCAGCTGGTGGCCTGATTCAACAGTTGCTTCGGCAATAGCCTATCCATCACAAACAGTAAAAAAATCTTTTACAGCTGAAAACGGGTCTTTCTACTATGCTGAAGCATACACACAAGCCAACGCGACATCTATTTATGGCGAAGCAAAAGTGACCGTGAATTAAATTGACACGCTTCATTGCAACAAGCAAGCGAATGTCAACACGGCTCCATCACACCGGCGTTCGCTTGCTTCCTTTTATCGTTGATGGATGCGATCATGCTGAAAAAATGGAGTGACCCCTTATGACGTTGTTTACTAGCCTATCGTGGTTTTACGCCAAACAGATGGGAAAAAGCATTCTCTATATGGGAACCTACACATTTTGGTTCATCATGCTGATGATGCGCTTTCTCATTCGCCAGCATGATTCCTTTGGCAAGACGGATTATGGAAACTTTGTCGGGGAAATGACGTTAATCGTCCAAGCAGCCATGCTACTGTTTATGGTGTTTTTTTATAAGTTGTTCTCTGATGAATATCGATTTGGCGCCAATCTTTTGTTTGCCGGCTCACTGCGCATCACGGCGTTGAAAATCGCCGCCTTGTTCGTGAATCACTTGCTGTTTCTTTCATTCTTCACCGGTCTGCAAGTTGTACTTGTATGGCAGTTTTACCGCACATGGGGTCTTCCCTTTTCTTCGTTGTATACGGAAACGGCGTCGTACATTGCGGTGTATTGGCTCTTGCCGTTCGTATTTGCCTTTTTTCTTGGTATTTTCACTGCTCTATTGTTTGGGAAAAATCGATTAAGCTTTGCCTGGATGATGGTCATTTGGCTGGCCATCAGCCCGATGAATACACAATTGTTTTCTCGTTATTTCCATCGCATCCCCTTTTCTGACATCCGTAGTTTGTTCTACATCGGTCCGTTGAATATGGACGATGTATTTCGTGACGTCGTTGGATACAATGTCAGCCTTCCGACGTACATGAAACTATTGTTTTGGATTCTAACGTCGATGATGGCGGTATGGGCCATTCTTTGGAAAACGGCCCGCACGACAAAGGAGAAAGCGGCCATTATTACAGGTGTCGTTTTGCTTTTAGCGGGGGATGCTTGGTTGTTTCCGCATCTTTTCACCGGAAACAAACTGGTGTTCAGCTACGCTGATTTGGCTAAAGAAAACGTTTACTACCAAACTCACAATCCAACCATCCAACCAAGCACATTGCACTATTCGATTGAACGGTACGACATTCAGCTGGAGGCCAAAAACGGTGTCCATGCGAAAGTGAAAGTGACCTTGCGGCAAATTCGGGGCGACACGCTGTCGTTCGTGCTTTATCATCATTTTTCTCTGAAGCGAATCACCGATCAAACCGGAAAACAGCTGCCGTTTATTCAACAGGGGGATGTCATCACGGTCAAACGTTCACCCAATCGCTTGACCGACGAATGGACATTTGAGTATCAAATGAACGATTCCGCGCAAATTCCGATTTCACCGCACTATTTGTTTTTGCCGAGCGATTTCAGCTGGGTGCCGACAAAAGCCGAACATGCGCCGTTTGCCTTTGTGAATGTTCATTCCAGTCCGGTGCCTGTATCGATGCAACCGAGCCATCCGATCCGCTATACGTTGTCGTTTCACGGAACGGCGCCGTTTTATACGAATTTGCCGCGTCGAAGCGACGGAACGTACGAAGGAGTTGTGTCCGGCGGCATTACAGCCGTAGCGGGAATGTTTGTGAAGGAAAAAATCGGGCCGTGGCAGATCGTGCACCCCGCCGATTGGCCGAATCTTGAGCGGGATTGGCCGGTTTTCGAACGTCATGTACGGCGCATCCACCATGACATCGTGCAGATGTTCGATTTAAAAGAGGCAAAGTTGCCGACGAACATCGTGTTGCTCGCTCCCCATGGTGAACAACGGAGCGTATATAGCAGCGATCATTTGCTTCTTCAAATTGATACGCCATATTCCCTTCGCTCCCAAGAAGGAACATTGATGTATTTGCCGGAAATCATAACAGAAGGACTTCTTTGGAGGGGAGTACATTCATCGATGCAAAAAGAAGTGTTTCAAGCGTTGCTGGCCAGATGGTTCCAACAACAATTAGCCCTTCCCTATTCCGGAGGAGATTTGACGTTTGATTTGACTTTGTCAATCGACTCTCCTGACGTGAAAACAGAGGAAGTGCTGAGGCAGCTGTCTGGGGAGTATGAACGCTTATCCGATGAGAAAAAACAAACATTTTTGGCTTTATGGTACAAACAAATGAGAGAAGGAGCAGATGGCAGCTGGGAGAAAGTGATACAACTCATCCGCATGGTTCAGGAGGCACAAACATGATCCATGTATCCAGCGTCACGAAACGAATCAAAAAACAACTCATTTTATCGAACGTATCGCTCTGCATAGAGGGGATTTACGGGTTAGTCGGACCGAACGGAGCCGGTAAGACGACATTGATGAAAATATTGGCCGGCTTGACACCCATGGATGAAGGGCAGGTGGCGATCGACGAACGAAGCTGCACCAAAGGAAAATATGTGAAAGCTCATGAACGGATCGGTTATTTGCCGCAAGATTTCATGGTTTATCCAAACATTACGGTCGAAGAAGCGCTTGACCATCTCGCTTTATTGCAAGGAATGATGGACAAACGCGAACGGCACGCAGCTATTGCTGAAGCGATTCAAAAAGTGAACTTGAACGGCCATGAGACAAAAAAGATGTCCGAGCTGTCCGGCGGCATGCGGCGACGGGTGGGAATTGCTCATTTATTGACGCGAAAGCCGTCCATCTTGCTGTTTGACGAGCCGACGGCCGGCTTGGATATTGAAGAGCGAATCCGCTTTCGCCATCTGCTCAAACAGCTTGGTTCCGAGCATACGATTGTCATTTCTTCGCACATTGTGGAAGACATTGAGTTTTTGTGCACCAAAATTGGGGTTTTAAAACAAGGGCAAGTGTTGTTTGAAGGCACGCCGTCTGAGCTGAAGTCCCGCGCAAAAGGCTGCGTATGGGAATATTGCATACACCCCGAAGAATTGGATGACTTGATCGCAACGCGAGAAGTGGTTCAGCTTCTCGAAGAAGAGGATGGCATTCACGCGCGAGTATTCTCCAAAAACGGGGGAACAGGGGGAAGACGGGTGGCGCCGCGCTTGATCGACGGCTATTTGGCTGTTGTCAGGAGAGGGGAACCAAGATGAAAGCTTACATCGAATGGATGCGAACCGCATTCGTGTTTGACCGCAAGACAATGGGCGGAGCCTTTTTTATCCCACCAGCGATGTTCATCCTATCGCTGTTGCTTATTTTGTTTGTTCCCCGCAAATCGCCAAGTATTTACGACAATGTGATTATCATCCAAGGGCTGTTCATCCCGTTTTCCGGCTGGTGCCTCATCTATCGGTTCGGCGAACTGTATGAAGACGGAGCGCAAGAGACGCTTGTCCCTTACTATAGGCAATGGGTTTGGATCGATATTGTACGTTATTCTTTCATCCATTTGTTGGGGGTTGTCGTGCTAAGCGGGGCATTCATGTGGAAATATGGAGTCTCTTCTTTGTCTTTTTTGAATCTCATTCATTTCATTCTATTGACGTTCTTTTACCTATTTTTCAGCACTGCCTCCCTTGTTCTTACAAAAAACACCAATATCGCACTGACAGTCATTTTTATTTATACGGTGCTTGAAGTGGCCACATTAGGAACGTTCATGCCCTGGCCGCATATCTTTTTGTTCGAGCCGCCGGTTTGGGAACCGATGCTCATCAACAAATTCATCATGTTAACGCTGTCCATCTTTCTAGCAGCATTCATCACCATTGTCTGGATCAGCAAAGGAGATCGGAAACCTCAATAAAAGCAGACAGGGGATCATTGACGTTTGGCGGCAAATAACGGCTTACCATCCGAACGAAAGGCTATGCTTACAAATTGATCAATTGGTGGCCCGACAGCGTCGTCGCTTCCACCAACTGGCTCAATCCCGGTCAAGAAGAAACGCGCAATTTTACACAAAAAGACGGCGATAAATATTATGGGCAAATTGTTGGTCAAACGGTTAGCTCAAGAGGATATGTGACCATTACCGTCAAATAACCCGAATCCGGATGATGAGGGAGTCAGGGATACGCCTAAAAAGAATGGTGCGATCCCTGACCGCATTTTTCTTTTGTCAACTTTTCAGAAAGAAAGCGGTTGATCGGTGATGAGATGGAAATGGCTGTTTGTTTTTTATTGGAAACGATTGTTGAAAAGCAAGTTATATGTTGGCGCCAGCATCCTATTTTTTGTTTTGCTGCTTGTCAGGTTCTTTTTATTCTTTTCAGACGATATGAATGCAGGCATGGAATACTCTGGAGATTTGCCTTCTGAAGTGTTCATGCTTGTCCAAATCGTTTCGCTCTTTTACATCGTATGGTTCTACTTTCTCTACTCCAACGAGCTTCGTTACGGCGTTTCGTCATGGTTCGCCGACGGCTACCGGATTCTGCTGGAGAAAATGAGCGCCTTGCTGGCGGTTCATGCGCTGTGCCAAGGGATCATGCTGATGATGAGCTACGGCGTTTTTTCACTCGTGTATCTCTTCGTTGGGGTGGAGCCTTCGGATCTGTATGGGTCGTTGCTTCGGTTTCTCGTCGTCTACCAGTTCGGACCGCTCGTGCTCACCGTCCTGTACGGCGTCATCATCGCGCTGCTGTTGGAAACGAAAAAGGTCAGTTTTTTCGCTATGTTGCTTGTGTGGATCCTGACCGGCCCGATGACGACCGAGCTGTTCATCGATCTGTCCCAAACCGTTCATGCCCGCGACTGGGCGTCGCTGCTGTTTATCGGAAAACACGCGATTCAACAAGCGTATGATTCCTACATCGGGTTTGAGGTCGACCGCGGCGGGGAATGGAAACTAGCCACGTGGCTTCTCGTCCTTCTCGGCCTGGCCTTGCTGTCGTCGATCCGCTTTGCGCAGACGAGAAAGGAGCGGCATACGATTCTTAAAGCGCTGCTTGTCTTTCCCGTTCTCATCGTCTTGACCGCCTACAGCTCCTTGCAAACGAACACCAAGGCGTTCACCCGGGCCGATCAGACGACCGAACTCGAGGAGTACCGTCGAATGCCGCAAACCATCAAGGCCGATTTGCGCTACCGCATCCAGTCGTATGACATTTCCTTGCATGGATCGCGCGCGGTCGTGCGCGTGGCCTTGTCCCAGTTGGACACGAACCGGCCCACGTTTCAACTATACCATTTGTATCCGCTCCACTCGATCGAAGCGGACCATCAGCCCATCACGTTTACGAGAAACGGCGATCTCGTGACCGTGCGGCTGCCGAAACGCGCCTCGACGCTCACCTTTTCCTATGAGATCGTCGACACGGCGCTCATTCCGTACACGAACGGCCGCATCGTCCTGCTGGCGGACCGGGCGTGGTATCCGAAAAGGAGAGCTTCGCACATGTATCAGGCTTATGAATATCGGGTGGCGGGAACGAGAGCTTGGGATGGGGCGTTCACCGATCAATTCGTTCCGAATGAAACGTACACCTTTACCTTGAACGTGGACGGCGATGTGCTGTTTTGCAATGTGCCAAAGCGGGGGACGGTTTACCGAGGGAAAGCGCAGGCGGTCACCTTGATCAAAGGGCAAGGGCATCAACTCGTCGATCAAGGATATGAGATCACCTACCCGGCTGACTGGCCGCACATGGCGGAACGGGCGCCGACGGTCATCCGCCAGTTGGAAAAAACGTTTCATCATGTCCAACAAATCGCATCCACGGCGGTCTCATCGCTGCCAAACAGGATTGTGTTCTCCAGCTCGGGGCTATCCTCGTTTATGGCCCATGACCATCTTGTCTATAACACGAATTTTTTTTTCGATTGGCACCTATCATATGGAACGAGATTATTATGAAAAAATGCTCCGTCTTTCCGTACCGCCGAAAGGATCGCGGATCATGTACAACGAGTGGATTTCGCTGGCCACCCGCTGGCTGATGCAAAAACAAGGCCTTTCGGTGATCGACTGGAGCTCCAAAAGCGAGTGGTTCGAGTCGCAGCCGAGATCCGTGCAGAAACAGATTGAATCGATTTATGAGGCGTTTCAGCCGCTGGATGTCGACCAAAAACAGCAATTTTTGCGGACGTGGTATAAGAACATGGACGACGCCCTGACATGGGACCGCGTCTTTGCGATGATGCAGGAGGTGAACGGCGTTGACGGTCGTCATTGAAGGATTGACGAAAATCGTGAAAAAGAAGCCGATTTTATCCGATGTCTCCCTCACCCTCTCCGGCGTGTACGGCTTGCTGGGGCCAAACGGGGCCGGCAAGACGACGTTGATGCGCATTGTGGCCGGGCTGTTGGAGTTCAATGCCGGACGGGTGTCGCTCGGAGACGAGCCGATCAGCACGGGCACGAGGGTGAAGCGGGTGAACGAGATCGGCTATTTGCCGCAAGAGTTTATGATGTATCCGGAGCTGACGATGTATGAAGTGCTTGAGCATCTCGCCGTCTTGCAAGGGGAACATCCCGCCGCCTGCCGCTCCAAAATCGAGAAGGTCATCGAACAAGTCAACTTGTCTTCGCACCTCAACAAAAAAATGCGCGAGCTGTCCGGCGGCATGCGGCGGCGGGTGGGCATTGCCATGCTGCTGCTTCGGGAGCCGTCCATCCTCCTGTTTGATGAGCCGACGGCCGGGCTTGACATCCGCGAGCGCGTGCAGTTTCGCAATTTGTTGAAGCGGCTGGGGCACGATCATACGATCGTCATCTCTTCGCACCTTGTCGAGGACATTGAATTTTTGTGCACGAAAATCGGGGTGTTGGACCGCGGCGTGGTGCTGTTTGAAGGCAGTCCCGATGAGCTCAAGCAAAAAGCCGCCCCTTATACGTATGAGTTGGACGTGCCATTGGAGGAGCTTGACTCGGTTATGGCCGCCAACGAAGTCGTTCAAATGAGCGAAGAGCCTTCCCACGTCGTCGTGCGCGTCTTGTCCGAACAACCCATCGGCCGGCCTGTCGCCCCGCGGCTGATGGACGGATATTTGGCGTTGTTGAAAGAAGCGGAAGCGCATGGATAAAAAAACGATCGCCCATCATTTTTCTTTTGACCGCCGCTTGCTCGGCCGATTGTACTGGTTTCCGTTTCTCGTGTATGGGCTGTGCGTCGGGTTGATGGCGGTCTTGTCCGCCCGCTCCGACGAACCGTTTTTGCCGTACACCGTCATCCAAGGCATTGCCGTGCCGATCGCCGGATGGCATCTCGTCTTTTTGTACCGCCATTTGTACGACGAAGGGGCGAAAGACGCGTTGGTATGGCATTACCGGAAAGCGGTCGTCTTCGACTTGGTCCGCTATGCCGTTTTGCATGGGGGATGCATCGCTCTTCTTGTCGCGGCGGTCATAGGGATTCAAGGAACGATGTTTCTCACCGCTCCCGTGTTGGGGCACCTGTTTCTGTTGTTTTTGTTTTACCAGTTGATTGGGCTTGCCTTGTTAGGCGTCTTTGGCAGCCTGGATGTCGCCTTGTCCGTCATCGCGGTCTATACCTTTATGGAAGTCGCGACGCAAGGGACGTTCATGCCGTGGCCGCATCTGTTTTTGTTTCAAGCGCCGGCCGATTCGCTGTCCCTCCTTCTCCCCATGATGTGGCTGGGGGCGGGCATTGTGATCGCCGCCGTTTTGATTGGACGGGAGTTTTGGTAAACGAGGGCGGAACCCAACAGAGGAATGTGGGGGCTTGCTGGTGTGGTCTCCGTTCGTTGGACACACCCGTACAGCCCCCACCTCATCTCCCCGATACGGGACAGACCATCCTAAACAAAAATAGTTTATGAGCGGGCTTTGTCATCAATCGTCTTCCCGTCGCGCTCGATTTCGCGCCGGATCGCTTCGTTCAGCGCGTCGAAAAAGAGCACATCACATGAGTAAATGCCGACAATCTCGTCAAGATCCTCTTTGATTTTCCACTTCTGTTTTCCGGTCTAGTCAATGCACAAGTCAATGTCCGAGTTGTAGCGGGCCATGCCGCGCGCCCGCGAGCCGAACAAAACGACTTTTTGTATATCTTCTTCGCCCGCGAAATACGCCATCAGCCGTTCAAACACGGTCGGGCTCATTCCATACATCACGGTCGATCACTTCTTCTTTGATGTTTTGCAGCAGCGCTTCGATTTCGTGGACATATTCATTCATCTGAAATCAAACATGCTCACTTCAGAAAACAGTGAACAGACTAAATCACTTCTAACGATATTTGATGCAACATATCGAGATCTTGCGTCTGATAAGACGGAAGGAACTCGCCGTAGACACTTATATTTACTTTGCGCTGAGGAAAAGCCTCAACATGAATTGATTCAATTCTCGCCATATAACGCCCGTTGTTTTGAATAAGGTTAAACATAAACTCGCTATAGAAAGCAGGAATATACCCTAGCTTACACCCTTCATCTGTTAACACTTCTACTGCTTTAGAATCTTGCCTATTCTCCGGCTCTAACCGAAAATGCACCTCATCTCCCACTTTAAGATGTTGAACCACTTGATCTCCCTCATAATACCTCCAACCGGCGACATAAAAATCAAAATCGAAATGATTTCCCCATACATAAATTGGCGCTACAAATTCATAAGAATCTGTCGCAAGTTTACCACCAGTCGCTCGCAACATATCCATATCTGTACAATCGCGCGGCAAGCCGTATGTCCGCAAAATTTCTAAAAAATCCGGACGGCGCCGGTCAGGCAAACGCCGCTCAAAAGGCCCGAACAATCTGTTAGAAACGTATTTTTTTCCTATATCCGGAAACGACAAATGAGGTTGATAACCGTTTTCTAGTGCTTCGAACAGTCCTCTTCTCTTCCTGCTGCGTTCATAATAAAATACATACTTATCCCCATCGTGTAATAAGTTTCCAATATGATATCGCTGCCGAGTACATTCATTTTGCCAAATTAACCAAAGCACAAAAGGGCGCATCGCTTATTTCACCTCCATATACCAATTTACGAGCCATTCTTTTCGATACTGTAATAATTTTAATACCCATTCTTTGTAAATTTTACTCATGACATTTTCTGAAACACCATCTAAAACAGTTGTGACTTGTTGCTCATTTATTTGACTGATACGATCAATTTCCTTCTTCATTTCTTTTGGATACAATTCATAAATGAAACTTAGTAATTCTTTATATTTAGGCTTCTTCTTATGAGGAAGTCCGATTAAAGAAAAACTCCGATTTGTAAAAGCTTCGAACATTCTCTGATCTTGAAACATTTTTAGAATACGTTCTTCCTTCAATTGGTATCTTAGCGACGCCCCGTTATCATATATATATAAGTTGTAATAAAGATTTTCCGATTGCTCGATTCTGTTTTCCTTCATACAAGTCAGTTTGGTAGAATGCGGCGGGCGCTCTACTGGATGTAAAACAAAGTTTCAACTTATATAGGTGCAAGCTTGCAGCTAGTGTGGTGAACAATAATCCCCCAGTTATCACAGTGACGATCTTGATTGGCGATTAGCGCGTCAAATACAGGGATTTGGACAAATTCTTTTTCAAGATGAAATCCAGACAACACTTTTATTACATTCAGAAAATGATAATGTTTTAAATTGCGGCGATCAAAACTCTCTTCAATTGTAAAGAACAAATCGCCACCTTCATAAAATTCCTCATTATATAAGACGAAATTTTCAGATAAAATACCTATTGTTCCATCGTAAACAGCTAAATCGGCCTTCATCATATCTAACCCTATATGTTGGCCGATTTTGGATGCAACAACCTCTGCCCACGCTTCCCCAGTATTTTCCTTAGGAATTTTAAATAGGCTCTTCACCAAAAGTTGTACTTGATTTTTTCTGAACATACTCTATTTACGCTTGTGAGGGAAAATCAACAAATCAGTGATTTTTGCACATCTTTGGGCAGGAAACCGTATTGCTTGTCAAGTACATGTTGTGGTGAAGAGCCTTTAAATAGATACCGACGTTTATTATCTGGATTAATTAACCAAAACTTCTCTCTTGTCCCAGAAGCTTGCCGCTCCTCATCTTTTTTCCAATGACTAACATCATATAACTCCATAAAAGATGATCCTTTTTTTAGTTTTTGGTTTTTGATAGAAACAAGAGAAAAAGTTGATCGCAAGAGAAGCCTGCTAAAATGATGATCATATGCACTGCTGTTTGCCTGTCTCCGATCTCTTTTTATATTATCACAAACAATAATGGTCATGCAAAAACCCGAAGTCCCTTTTCGAACTTCGGGTTCTCCTTTCACACTTCCTCACAATATTCATCGAACAGCGCCTGCAGCTTTTGCACGACAGCGACCGGTTCGTGCCCTTCGATGTCGTGTCGGTGCAGCATGGCGCACAATTTCCCGTCTTTTAACAAGGCGAACGACGGCGAGGATGGCGGCTCGCCGACAAAATATTCGCGCGCGCGGGCGGTTGCTTCTTTGTCTTGGCCGGCAAAGACGGTCACCAAATGGTCCGGGCGCTTGTCGTAGTGAACGGCATGGGCCGCTGCGGGACGGGCGATGCCGCCGGCGCAGCCGCATACGGAGTTGATGAGGACAAGCGTGGTGCCCGGACGGCGGAATGCCGCATCGACGTCTTCCGGCGTGCGCAGCTCTTCAAATCCGGCTTCGACCGCTTCACGCCGCGCTTGTTCGACGATGTCGTGATAGAGCGGAAATTGAAATTGGAACATCTCAACACCTCCTTCGGTTTGCCTTTATCATATCATACTTCGCCGCCGAGGCTCCGTTCGTATGCTTCAATCAGCTCGCGGACGGCGGCGGTGACCGGCTTGGCGCCGGAAATGACGCTGTTCTCGAGCATCGGGAGCTTTTCTTTCACGATCGGGTCGGCGAAAAAGCGCGTTTCGATATATTCTTTGATCATGGCGTGCATCCAGTCTTTTTGCTGCTGGCGGCGGCGGTCAAAAAAGACGCCGGATCGCTTTGTCGTTTCGACAAACGTTTGAATGACGCGCCACATGTCGGCGATCCCTTCGCCCAACAGCGCCGAGCATGTGTATGCTTTCGTCTCCCAGCCGGGCGTGGCCGGGCGGAGGTAATGGAGAAACTGGTTGTATTCGTTTTGCGCCATCCGCGCTTTTTCTTTATTATCGCCGTCCGCCTTGTTGATGACGATGGCGTCGACCAGCTCCATGATGCCGCGCTTCATGCCTTGCAGCTCATCGCCGGCGCCGGTTAAGGCGAGCAGCAGGAAAAAGTCAACCATCCCGCGGACGACAAACTCGCTTTGCCCGACGCCGACCGTCTCGACGAGGATGATGTCATAGCCGGCCGCTTCGCACAGCATCATCGTCTCGCGCGTTTTCCGATGCACGCCGCCAAGCGCCCCACCGGATGGAGATGGACGGATGAAGGCGTGCGGATGGCGGGCAAGCGCCTCCATCCGCGTTTTGTCGCCAAGGATGCTGCCGCCGGTCAATGAGCTTGTCGGGTCGACGGCTAACACCGCGACACGGTGCCCTTGCTCGCATAAAAACGTGCCAAACGCTTCAATGAACGTGCTTTTTCCCGCCCCCGGCACGCCGGTGACGCCGATGCGAATCGAGCGGCCGACGTGCGGAAGCAGTTCATTGAGCACTTGCTGGGCAAGATCCATATGCCTAGACGCATTGCTTTCGACAAGCGTAATCGCCTGCGCCAAAATGGTGCGGTCGCCGGCGAGCACCCCTTGGACGTACTCTTCGACCGACCGCTCTTTCCGTCTCACGACCCGCTTTGGCGCCGGCGGGCGCTCGGCTTGCACGTACGACGACAAGCCATTGTCGTCCGCCCATTCCGGGCGCCGCGGCTGCCCGTCCGAAGCTGCGCTCTGGCCGCTTTCCTGTTCCCGCCGTTTCTCTTCCCCGCTCATGGGTTCACTTCCTCATAGCCAAGCCGGGCGTAAATTTCCTCCAACACCTTTTCCGCTGACTCCGGAATCACGGTTCCCGGCCCGAAGATGGCGGCGGCGCCGTGCTCATACAAAAACGCGTAGTCTTGCGGCGGGATGACGCCGCCGACAAAAACGAGAATGTCGCCGCGGCCGAGTTTTTCAAGCTCCGCCACAAGCTGCGGCACGAGCGTTTTATGCCCGCCGGCGAGCGAGCTGATGCCGACAGCGTGCACGTCGTTTTCGACCGCCTGGCGCGCCGTTTCTTCCGGCGTCTGGAAGAGCGGGCCGATGTCGACGTCAAATCCTAAATCGGCAAACGCCGTGGCGATGACTTTCGCCCCGCGGTCATGGCCGTCCTGCCCCATTTTCGCGATCAAGATGCGCGGGCGGCGTCCTTCGAGTTCGGCGAACTGCTCAACCCGTCGCTTCACCCGTTCCAGCTGCGCTTCGTTTTTGTATTCCGAGCTGTAAACGCCGCTGATCGAGCGGATGGCGGCGCGATGACGGCTCGCCACTTTTTCGATCGCATACGAAATTTCCCCGAGCGTCGCCCGGACGCGCGCCGCTTGGACAGCAAGCTCGAGCAAGTTCCCCTCGCCCGTTTCCGCCGCTTTCGTGATGGCGTCAAGCGCCGCTTCGACCTGCTCGTTGTCGCGCGTCGCCTTTAGCTCGTTCAGCCGCTCGATTTGCCGCTGGCGCACGGCGGTGTTGTCGACTTCCAAAATGTCGATCGGCTCTTCTTTTTCCGGGCGGTATTTATTGACGCCGATGATCGTTTCCGCTCCTGAATCGATGCGCGCTTGGCGGCGGGCCGCCGCTTCTTCGATGCGCATTTTCGGGATGCCGGTTTCAATGGCTTTCGCCATCCCGCCTAAGCTTTCGATTTCTTCGATATGCGCCCACGCCCGCTTCATCAACTCGTTCGTCAACGTCTCGACGTAATACGAACCGGCCCACGGGTCGATCGTCCGACAAATGCCCGTTTCTTCCTGCAAGTACAGCTGCGTATTGCGGGCGATGCGCGCCGAGAAGTCGGTTGGCAAGGCGATCGCTTCATCCAAGGCGTTCGTATGGAGCGACTGCGTATGCCCCATCGCCGCCGCGTGCGCCTCGATGAGCGTGCGCACGACGTTGTTGAACGGATCTTGCTCAGTCAAGCTCCAACCCGACGTTTGCGAATGCGTCCTGAGAGCGAGTGATTTCGGATTTTTCGGATTGAACGTTTTCATCATTTTCGCCCACATGAGGCGCGCCGCCCGCAGTTTCGCCACTTCCATAAAGTAGTTCATGCCGATCGCCCAGAAAAACGACAGCCTCGGCGCGAACGAGTCGATGTCAATGCCGGCTTTCAAGCCGGTGCGCACGTACTCAAGCCCGTCAGCGAGCGTGTACGCCAGCTCCAAATCGGCCGGCGCCCCGGCTTCTTGCATATGGTAGCCGGAAATGCTGATGCTGTTGAACTTCGGCATGTATTTGGCCGTATAGGCGAAAATGTCGGCGATGATGCGCATCGACATCTCCGGTGGATAAATGTACGTGTTGCGCACCATATATTCTTTCAAAATATCGTTTTGGATCGTGCCGGACAGCTTGTCTTGCGTCACTCCCTGCTCTTCGGCGGTGACGATGTAAAACGCCATAATCGGGAGCACCGCCCCGTTCATCGTCATCGACACTGACATTTGGTCGAGCGGGATGCCGTCAAACAAAATTTTCATATCGAGCACCGAGTCGATGGCCACCCCCGCTTTGCCGACGTCGCCGACGACGCGCGGATGGTCGGAGTCATAGCCGCGATGGGTGGCCAGGTCAAAGGCGACCGACAACCCTTTTTGCCCCATCGCCAAGTTGCGCCGATAAAAGGCGTTGCTCTCCTCGGCGGTCGAAAAGCCGGCGTATTGGCGGATCGTCCACGGCCGCACGACGTACATCGTCGGGTACGGCCCGCGCAAGTACGGCGGCAAGCCGGGCATAGAATCAAGAAAATCAAGCCCATCGATGTCTTCCTTTGTATAAAGCGGCTTCACCGCAATGTGTTCGTTCGTCTGAAACAACAGCTCATCGATCGACGCTTGCACGCGCCGCTCCACCGCGTCTCTCCACTGTTTCTCATCCACATCGGCCGCTATGGCGGAAAGCGTCATGTTGGCAAAATCAACGTACTTCGCCATCCAACGCCACCCCTCTTTCCGTTAGAAACGCCACGATCACATCGTACGCGTTCGAACCGAGATGAATCGATCCGTCCACGCCCGCGTCCGCGTACGTTCTCTCAAGCTCTTCCGGCGGCTTTCCGGCGACATACAGCTTCGCGTTCGGCTTGGCTTGCTTAAACGCCCGAGCCAACGCTGGAACGAACGCCGGGTAATCGTCATCGGCGCCGCACACGATATAATGCGTCCCGCTCGTGCTTTGCACCCATTCGACCGCTTCCGCGACCGAGGCAAAGCCATCGCTCCGCTCAGCCGCCACCCCGCCGGCCGCAAACAGCCCGGCGATGAAATCGGCGCGCGCCTGATGGCGGACAAGCGGCCCGATATTGATCAAGTGAACGGAAAGCCGGCTTCCCGTGCGTTCGGCATACTCCTCGGCTGCCTTCCGCAGCTGCTCAAACGGCTCGGCCAAGCGCCATGCGTGAATCGGCGCAATGCGGATGGACGCGTTTCCGTCAGCAAGCGCCGCTGCGATCTCCCGAGCGGTTGCTCGATGGCGGGCCGCACGAATCGCCGCTTCCATCCACTTTCCGCCGACAAGCGCGCTGCGAATCTCGGCCACCCGCTTTTCATCCAGCGGCGGCGCCACGTTCGCTGCGTCTTGCTTCGGTTTTTCGACCGGCGTTTCCTCCAAATTGGCGTACACGTTCGTGCCAACGATTCTTTCCTTCCGCGTCTTGACACGATCCAGCCGCCGCTTGGCGACCGCTTCCACTTCCGTCTGCACGAAGCCGTCTTCGAGCGCCTTCGCCATGCCGCCTTTTTCCTCCACACGCTGGAACAGCTTCCACGCTTCTTCGGCGAGCTTGGCGGTCAACGTTTCCACATAATACGAGCCGCCTGCCGGATCGATGACGTTCGCCACATGCGCCTCTTCGAGCAAAATGAGCTGCGTGTTGCGGGCGATGCGCCGAGAAAACTCATCGGCGAGTCCGATCGCCTCGTCAAACGGCGACACGTGCACGCCATCGGCGCCACCGACAACGGCCGCAAACGCTTCCGCCGCCGCTCGGAGCATGTTCACATACGGGTCGTACACCGTTTTCGTAAAGGGCGACGTGCGCACATGCAGCTCGATCCGCCTTGCTGATTCACCGCCGCCAAACGCCTCCATCACTTGAGCAAACAAGCGCCGCGCCGCCCGCAGTTTCGCGATTTCCATAAAAAAGTCCGCCCCAACCGCAAACGACGCTTGCATCCGTGTCGCGATGTCATCCACCGTCAGCCCCCGATCCAGCCCGGCGCGGATGTACTCGACCGCCGCCGCCAGCGCAAACGCCAGCTCCTGCACGGCGTTCGCCCCGCCGTTATGGTACGGCTCGCCGCGCACCAAAATCGTGCGGACGGCAGGCATCTGTTCCTTCGTCCACTTCGTTGCTTCCGCCATTTCATCATACAGCCGCAAAAGCGAACACGGGAGCGTCCCCTGTTCCGCCCACGCTCCGAGCGGATCCATGCCGATCGCGCCCCGTACGCTCGATAGCGGCACTCCCCGTTCCTTGAAATAAGCGACAAGCAGCGCCAAAAACGAAAGCGACCGCGCCCCGGCGTCCACACGGAGCGAATAGCGATCGAGCGGCACGCCATCAAACATCGCCGCCACATCATCAACCGACTCGACGGCAAACGGCAGCCGACCAAGGGCAAGATGGATTTCCGTCTGCCCCCGCTCCAAGTCGTGCTTCACTGCCTCGTTCCAGTCGGACGGGCTCGCTGCCGAAATCTCCTGGCTCACCTTCCACGGCTCGCCCCGATACCCTTCCGGCCGCGCCCCGCGCACATAGCGGCCAAAGCCCGGGTACTGCTCAAGCGGGCCGAGCGCCTCCACATCGCGGCGCGTATAGAGCGGTTTGACCGCAATGTTTTCGTACGTCATCGATACAAGCCGCTCGAGCGGCTTGCCTTTCAGCGACTTTTCCGCTTCCCGCTCCCACTCCTCCACCCTCGGAGCCGGAAACGCCGCTTCCTTCATCTTTGCGACATCGCTCATTCCGATCCCCCTTTGCCTTCCAGACATAAGAAACCGCTTTCTTTTCAAGCCGCACCTTTCCCTCTCGAACCCGTCTGCTCAGAACGAAGCGCTGATGACGCCTCGTGTGGGAAAAAACGGTTTCTATGTTTATTGTAGTACATCGGCCGCGTTTGGGCAATGAACAAAAAGGCAAACAACTTGCTGATGCCACCATTTCGCCATGAAATGGAAAACAAAGCGGTCAAAAAAACATGAACGATCCCGAAATGGCTCGATGACTTGGCGAAACAACACCATCTCAACGATTCACAAATCCTCCAAGAAGCCCTGAAAAAACATGAAAGGAAGAGGGCGTTGTTGCATGCTCTCTTGGACGATGCTCCCTCGTCCCCCTCCAAATCGCCGCTTAGCGAAAATCTCAACTGCCATTTATTCATTGGAAAATGTTTCGCAAATCGATCACGAAATCCTTCAATACATGAACCAAAACGGCGTCATCCCGGTTGTACACTCCATGAAGTTCCAATCTTCCTGTTTTTCCGCGCAAATACACTTCCACCACTTGATTCGCCGGGTCAACGATCCAATATTCCTTCACCCCGGCCCGCTCGTACGCGATCCGTTTGTCCATCCGGTCGATTTTGGCCGTGGCGGGGGACAAGATCTCGACGACCAAATCCGGAGCCCCGACAATGCGGTTTTTTTGAATTTTGTTTTGGTCGCAGATGACGACAAGATCGGGGCATACCCAGTTTCGGACGTTTTCATCCATCCATCCCTTTCGATGATCTTCGAAAAGATACACATCGATCGGGGCGGCCAACACGCGGCAATCCTTCCCACGAAGATGCATCCCGAATTCAATGGAAAGTTGGAGCGAAACGGATTGATGTTCCGGTGTCGGCGACGGCGCCATGCTGATGATGTTCCCATCCAACACCTCGCACCGTTTTCCTTCCGGCCATGTCGCATACTCTTTGTACGTCATAGGGGCCTGTTCCTTTTCTGGTGAACCCATATCCTCCACCTGCCTCCTAATTTTATATTGATTATACACCATCCATTCCTGTGTCTTGAACGATGTTTATTCCTCTTCCCGAACGAGCGGCAGGCGGACGAATACGGTCATCCCGCGTCCAAGGTCGCTGTCGAACCGAATCGAGCCATCATGAAGAGAGACGATTTGTTTGACGATGGCAAGCCCCAAGCCGGTGCCGCCTTCTTTGCGAGTGCGGGCGCGATCGACGCGGAAAAAGCGCTGGCCGAGAAACGGGAGCTGGTCTTTTGGAATGCCTTTGCCCGTATCTTGGACGACAAGCTCGCCTTCCGCTTCCGACAAGCGGGAAAGCCGCACCGTCACCACACCGCCTTCTGGGGTGTAGCGGATGGCGTTGTCAAGCAAGTTGCGCACGACTTGTTCGAGCCGGTCGGCGTCGCCGTTGACGATGATGTCATAGTCCAACTCGCACGCCAGCTCGATCCGCTTTTGCGCGGCGATCGGTTCGTACGTGGCGATGACATCTTCGATCACTTGGGCGAACGCCACCGGCTCGCGCTCGAGCGGCACGCTTTGCCCTTCAAGGCGCGCCAGGTCAAGAAGATCGCGCACCAGCCGCTCCATCCGCTCCGTTTCGCGGTGGATGAGGCGAAGGTACGCCTTTTCTTCTTCCTTCGTT
This sequence comes from Geobacillus zalihae NBRC 101842, assembly GCF_001544135.1. Lineage (GTDB taxonomy): Bacteria > Bacillota > Bacilli > Bacillales > Anoxybacillaceae > Geobacillus > Geobacillus zalihae. Next base: position 92,438 of record NZ_BCPV01000001.1, read on the forward strand.
TTCGCGAGGCCAGCAAGGAGCGCTTCGCTGTATCCTTTCATATAGCTGAGCGGCGTGCGCAGCTCATGCGAGACGTTCGCTAAAAACTCGCGCTTCCGCTCGTCTTCTTTGGCAATGGCGTCCGCCATTTGGTTGAACGCCTCCGCCAGGCGGCCGATTTCATCATCGCTCCGCACGGGGATGTCCGCTTCGTAGCGTCCTTCCGCCATGCGTTCTGCCGCTTGTTCCATCGCCTGCAGCGGCTCGGTCATCTGCCGCACCATCCGTCGGCCGACAACCAAAAGCGCGGCGGCGAATATGGCGGCCAACGGCCAAAACGCGGCGGCCGCCCGCTTCGTTGCTTCCTGAACGTCGGCTAACGGCAAATACAAGTAAATCGCTCCTTCAAGCCGCTTGCCGTCCAAAAGCGGAACGACGACCGCCATCACGCGGCGGCCGAACCGCTTTTCGTATCCCGTTTTGACAACAGGCTTCCCGGCTAACAATGTTTCCCGGTCGCGGCCGCTGACTAACGCGTCATAGTGGACCGGAAACGGAAAGCAGGCGCTCAGTTCGCGCGGGTTGTCAATCAACAAGATCGTGGCCGTTGATTTTTCGTCATACCATTCGATTTGACGGCGATATGCCTCCGTCACCGCCCCGCCGCGATAGTCGCGGGCGAGGCTCGTCCCTTCCGCGATCAACGTTCGCTCAACTTCTTTCATGTACACCGTCCGGTAAAAATAATTGAGAAGACCAAAAGAAAACGCCAGCGTCACCACGACCGCGGCGCCGATCGACAGCCATAGTTTTTGTCCTAACCGAAGCCGTTTCATGTTCATCCCTCAAACTTGTAGCCGATGCCCCAGACGGTTTGGATATGGCGAGCGGCGTCTTTCAGCTTCATGCGCAGCGTTTTCACATGCGTATCGACCGTGCGGGCGTTTCCTGTATAATCATATCCCCACACTTTGACGAGCAAGTTGTCGCGGCTGAACACCTGACCGCGGTGCTTCGCCAAAAACAGCAGCAGCTCAAACTCTTTCAACGTCAATTTCACCGGTTTGCCGCCAACGGTCACGGTTCGGCCTTTTTCGTCGATGGCAAGGTCGCCAAATTGCAGCCGTCCGTCGTGCTCGCGGACGCGCTGCACCCGGCGCAGCACCGCCTCAAGGCGGGCGATGAGCTCTCCCGGGCTGAACGGTTTGACGATGTAATCGTCGCCTCCCAGCTTCAATCCTTTCACTTTGTCCCATTCTTCGCCAAGCGCGGTCAAAAACAAAATCGGCACGTCCGACTGCTCGCGGATGCGGGCGCAGACGGCGAATCCGTCCTGTTTTGGCATCATGACGTCCAACAGCACGGCATCAACCGGATGTTGCGAAAGCAGCACCAGCGCTTCTTCCCCGTCCCCTGCTTCGAGGCAGCGAAAGCCGGCGTTTTCCAAATACATGCCAACGAGCAGGCGCATTTCTTCTTCATCATCGACGATTAAAACGGTTCGTTCGCTCATGTTCGTCCCTCCCGAATGAATAGCTGCAGCGGGCCATCCCCTGTTTTCCAACGGACAAGCGGACGCAACGTCGCCTCATCGACCACGATAATTTCATCGCTGTCATAGCTCGCGATATACAAACGGCCCAACGCCGCTTCCATCGCAAATGGATTGGCGCCGACAGAGATGGAGCCGAGCCGCTTCCCGCTTGGCGAAAATTGATAGACCGTGTTCGAACCGTGGCTTAGCACAAACACGCCGCGGCCCGTTTCGACGAAATCGACCGGCATGACCGGCGCAGCAACCGTCCGCAACAAGCGGCCGTCTCGAAGTGAATAGACATGGATATTGGTCTCCACCTTGCTTCCGCTTCCATGTCCGCCGACCCACAATTCCCCTTGCTGCTCGCGCATCAATCCACCTAACGCCATCTTCGGCACCGAAAATGAGCGAATGACACGAAGGCGCCTCGGATCAATGACAAAAGCGCGGCCGTCTTGAAAGTCGATGGCATACATCTCCGTTCCTTGGCGATTGACAAGCAGCGTCATCGGGGAGCGTCCGACCAAAAGGCGGGCGATCTCTTTTCCGCCCCGGCTCACAACGCGCACCGCGTGATGTTCGCTGTCGCCGAAAAACCACGTACGGCCATCCGGGGACGGGGCCGCGCTGACGATGCCGCTTCCCGTTTTCCACTCTGAAAGCGGCTTTCCCGTCGCCAAATCATACCGATATACGCCGTCAAGCTCCCGTCCGTACAAAAGAAGCGTCCGGCCGTCTGGGCTCAACGCCCCGCCTTGAAACGGTTCATTGATGTTCCAACGGGCGATTTTGCTGCCATTTTTCGCGTTCAAAAAGGTGACCGTTCCCGCTTTGACATCGAGGCTGATGACGACGGAAAGCGAATCGGCCACCGGGGGAAACGACGGATGGACGCAGCCGCTTAGCAGAAAGAACCAGCACAACAGCATCCACACGCTCGCTCGTTTCATCTTGTTTTTCTCCTTCGCACGTTTGTTTCCGCCCTCATTATACCTCACATTTGTGAAAGAAGTTTGAAATCGCGCCACACAAAAACCCCCACCGCCAACCGATGGCGATGGGGGAATCGTTAATAAATCGGCGTGTTGTCTTTGTTCATGTTTTCCAAAATCGCTTTGACGCGGGCGAGGAAGCGTCCACAAATGAGGCCGTCCAAGACGCGGTGGTCAAGCGACAAGCATAAGTTGACCATGTCGCGGATGGCGATCATGCCGTCTTTCACGACCGGGCGTTTGACGATCGTTTCCACTTGCAAAATGGCCGCTTGCGGGTAGTTGATAATGCCCATCGACTGCACCGAGCCGAACGCGCCGGTGTTGTTGACGGTGAACGTGCCGCCCTGCATGTCTTCCGGGCGCAGTTTGCCGGCGCGCGTTTTCGCCGCCAGTTCGGCGATTTCGCGGGCGATGCCTTTGATCGTTTTCTCATCGGCGTGCTTGATGACGGGCACGAACAAGGCGTCATCGGTCGCGACGGCGATCGAGATGTTGATGTCTTTGCGCTGAATGATCTTATCGCCCGCCCACGTCGAGTTCAGCTGTGGAAATTCTTTCAGCGCTTGGGCGACCGCCTTGACGAAGAAGGCGAAATACGTCAAATTGAAGCCTTCACGCCGCTTGAACTCGTCTTTGATCGCATCGCGGTAGGCGACCAGGTCGGTGACGTCGACTTCGACCATCGTCCACGCGTGCGGCGCTTCGTGTTTGCTGCGGAGCATGTTCGCGGCGATCGCTCTGCGCACCGGGGTGACCGGAATTTCGATGTCGCCCGCTCCGGCTTCGACGTTCGGGGCCGCTAGTTTGACCGGCGCTGCTTGCGGCGCAGTTGGCGCGGCAGACGGTTGAGCCGCCGCGGCGGCCGGGGCCGTCTGTTCCGCTCTCGGTTCCGCTTTTGGCGCCGCTTGTTCCGCCGCCGGTGCCGCTCCCGCTTTCGGAATTTGTCCAGACTCAATGAGCTTCAGCAAATCTTTGCGCGTCACCCGCCCGCCAAGGCCGGTGCCTTTCACTTGTTCAAGGTCAATGCCATGTTCTTGGGCAAGGCGGAGCACGGCCGGCGAATAGCGGCCGTTGTTTGCCCGGCCGGTCTGTTTCGGAGCGGCTGGTTCCGCGTTGTCTTCTGCTTTCGGCGCTTCATCCGCCGGCTTCGCTTCCGGAGCCGGTGCAGCGCCTTCGACTTCGATCGTGCAAATCGGCGCGCCGACTGGGAGCGTCTCCCCTTCTTTGGCGATCAGCTCGCGAATGACGCCGGCAAACGACGACGGAATTTCCGCGCTCACTTTATCGGTGATGACTTCAGCGATCGGGTCGTATTTGTTCACTTTGTCGCCCGGGGAAACGAGCCATTTGCTGATCGTGCCTTCCGTGACGCTTTCCCCAAGCTGAGGCATCGTCAATTGTTCGATGGCCACATCGATACCCTCCTATCTTGGCTGCAATGTCTTCGCCTCAAAACGCCGCTAATTCGCGCATCGCTTTTTCGACTTTTTCTGGATTGATCATAAAGAATTTTTCCATCGTCGGCGCATACGGCATGGCCGGAACGTCCGGGCCGGCGAGGCGCATAATCGGCGCATCGAGATCAAACAAACAATGCTCGGCGATAATGGCGGCGACTTCGCTCATGACGCTGCCTTCTTTGTTGTCTTCCGTAATGAGCAGCACTTTTCCTGTTTTGCTCGCCGCTTCGATGATCGCTTCTTTGTCAAGCGGATAGACGGTGCGCAAATCCAACAGGTGAACGGAAATGCCGTCTTGGGCGACGCGCTCGGCCGCCTGCAAGGCAAAATGGACGCACAGCCCATACGTGATGACGGTGATGTCATCGCCTTCACGCTTGACGTCCGCCTTGCCGATCGGAAGCACGTAGTCGTCCTCCGGCACTTCCCCTTTAATGAGGCGGTAGGCGCGTTTATGCTCGTAAAAGAGCACTGGGTCTTCGTCGCGAATCGCCGCTTTCAGCAGCCCTTTCACATCGTATGGCGTCGACGGCATGACGATTTTTAACCCAGGCTGGTTGGCGAAAATCGCTTCCACCGATTGAGAATGGTACAGAGCACCGTGAACGCCGCCGCCGTACGGGGCACGGATGACGATCGGGCAGTTCCAGTCGTTGTTCGAGCGGTAGCGGATGCGCGCCGCTTCCGAAATGATTTGGTTGACCGCCGGCATGATAAAATCGGCAAACTGAATTTCGGCAATCGGGCGCAGGCCGTACATCGCCGCGCCGATGCCGACGCCGACGATCGCCGACTCGGAAAGCGGCGTGTCGATGACGCGCTCTTCGCCGAACTGCTCGTACAATCCTTGCGTCGCTTTGAACACTCCGCCTTTTCGGCCGACGTCTTCTCCTAACACAAACACGCGCGGGTCTCGTTCCATTTCTTCGCGAATCGCCATCGTGACGGCATCAATATAGGAAATAACAGGCATCGTCGATTCCCCCTTACTCCTCGGCATACACGTAGCGAAGCGCATGCTCCGGCTCGGCGTACGGAGCCTTCTCCGCATAGTCGGTCGCTTCGTTCACTTCTTTCATGACGCGCGCTTGAATTTCTTCATCTTGTTCATCGGTCAAAACGCCGGTTTCTTTCAAATAGTTGGCAAACGACACGATCGGGTCTTTGGCGCGCGCTTCGGCGAGCTCTTCTTCCGTCCGGTAGACGCGGTGGTCGTCGTCCGACGAGTGCGACGTCAGCCGGTATGTCACCGCCTCGATGAGCGTCGGCCCTTCGCCGCGGCGGGCGCGGTCGGCCGCTTCTTTCACGACTCGGTACACTTCAAGCGGATCGGTGCCGTCGACCGTATAGCCCGGCATGCCATAGCCGATGGCGCGGTCCGACACCTTTTCGCACGCGAGTTGTTTCGAAATGGGCACGGAAATGGCGTACTTGTTGTTTTCGCACATAAAGATGACTGGGAGTTTATGAACGCCGGCAAAGTTTGCCCCTTCGTGGAAATCGCCTTGGTTCGACGACCCTTCGCCAAAGGTGACGAAGGCGACGAAATCTTTCTTTTCCATTTTCGCCGCCAGCGCAAAGCCGACCGCGTGCGGCACTTGCGTCGTCACAGGCGATGAACCGGTGACGATCCGATTTTTCTTTTGCCCGAAATGGCCAGGCATTTGCCGGCCACCCGAGTTCGGGTCTTCCGCCTTGGCAAACGCCGCCAACATCAATTCTCTCGGCGTCATGCCAAACGTCAGGACAACGCCCACATCGCGGTAATACGGCAAGACATAGTCTTTCGTCCGGTCGAGGGCAAACGCCGCGCCGACTTGCGCCGCCTCCTGCCCTTGGCATGAGATGACGAACGGAATTTTCCCCGCGCGGTTTAGCAGCCACATCCGTTCATCGAGCTTGCGGGCGAGAAGCATTGTTTCATACATTTCCAACACCGTGTCATCGCTTAATCCAAGCGCCTGATGACGGTTTTGCGCCATCGCAACAACCTCCCTTAGATTCACATAGTCAACCAATGATCACGCGCCGCGCGCATACGGCGAAATCGGTTAAAAATGAATCGCTTTGCCATCGACCGCCAGCGCCGCTTCCGCCATGGCCTCTGACAGCGTCGGATGCGGGTGGATCGCATGGGCGATTTCCCAAGGAGCCGCATCAAGCACGCGGGCGAGACCGGCTTCGGAAATCAAATCGGTTACGTGCGGCCCGACCATATGGACGCCAAGCAGATCGTCCGTGTTCCGGTCGGCGATGAGCTTCACAAACCCTTCCGCCTCACCGAACACAAGCGCCTTGCCAATGGCTTTAAACGGAAATTTGCCGACCTTGACATCATAGCCTTTCGCTTTCGCCTCTTGTTCGGTTAAGCCAACCGCCGCCGCTTCCGGACGGGTGTAAATGCAGCGGGGCACCATCGTATAGTCAATCGGCGCTGGGTTGTGCCCGGCCAAATGCTCAATGGCGACAATCCCTTCATGGGCGGCGACATGGGCAAGCTGCAGGCCGCCGATGACATCGCCGATCGCGTAAATGTGCGATTCTTTCGTTTGGCCGAACTCGTTCGTTTGAATATATCCCTTTTCAATGACGATGTCGGTGTTCTCAAGGCCAATCCCTTCAATGTTCGCCTGCCGCCCGACGGAAACAAGCATCTTGTCGGCCGTAAACGTTTTCCGCTCGCCTTGATGCTCCGCTTGGATCGTGACGCCGTTTCCTTTCTCGAGCGTTTCCGCGAGCACCCGCGCTCCCGTGACGATGTTGACACCGCGGCGGCGAAGCAGTTTTTCCATTTCTTTTGACACGTCTTCATCTTCTGTCGGCAAAATGCGATCGGCATATTCGAGCACCGTCACGTCAACGCCGAAATCATTAAGCATGGACGCCCATTCCATGCCGATCACACCGCCGCCGACGATCAAGATGGACGAGGGGAGCGTCTCCATTTGCAGCGCCTCATCGGACGTCATCACGAATTCGCCGTCCGGCTCGAGCCCCGGCAGCGTGCGCGGGCGCGAACCGGTGGCGATGACGACGAATTTCGGGACGAGCATTTCGTTTTCGCTGCCGTCGTTCATTTCGACCGACACCGTCCCCGGCAGCGGGGAAAAGATCGACGGGCCGAGCAGGCGGCCGGTGCCGGCGTACACATCGATTTTCCCTTTTTTCATCAAATGCTGCACTCCTTTATGGAGCTGCTCAACAATCGCCGCTTTGCGCGCCTGCACTTTGGCAAAATCAAGGCGCACGCCGTCGGCGATGACGCCAAACGCCTCGCCATTTTTCGTTTGTGCGTACACTTCGGCACTGCGAAGCAGCGCTTTGGACGGAATGCAGCCAGCGTGCAGGCACGTGCCGCCGAGCTTCCCTTTTTCCACAACGGCCGTTTTCAACCCGAGCTGCGAGGCGCGAATGGCGGCCACATAGCCACCCGTTCCTCCGCCGAGAATGACGACATCGTATTCTTTTGCCATCTTGCCTTCTCCTTTCTGTCCATTGCCGCATCAGCGCCGGGCTGGAATCGGCGAAACGGCCTCGCCTGGATACACTTTTTCCTCTTCTTCGCCGCGCAGGACGCGAAGCGCGCCTTCCGCGAGCGCCTGCAGTTCGTTTTCGCCCGGATGGACGATGACATCGGCGATCCATTGCACGCGGCGAGTGATCTGTTCGACAAACGATTTGCCATACGCCAGTCCGCCGGTCAAAATGATGGCGTCAACTTTGCCGGAAAGCACGGCGCTTGCCGCACCGATTTCTTTCGCCACTTGGTACGCCATCGCCTCATACACGAGCTTGGCCTTTTCATCGCCGGCTTCGATCATGTTCTCGACTTTCACCGCATCATTCGTGCCAAGATAACCGACAAGGCCGCCGCCGCCGACGAGCATGTTCATGATCTCTTCGCGGTAATATTCACCAGAGAAGCATAAAGCAACCAAATCGCCCGCTGGCACCGTCCCGGCGCGCTCCGGGCTGAACGGGCCTTCGCCATCAAGCCCGTTGTTGACATCGACGACCCTTCCTTGCTTGTGGGCGCCGACCGTAATGCCGCCGCCCATATGGGCGACGATCAAGTTCAGTTCGTCATACCGTTTGCCGAGCTGCTTGGCGACGCGGCGCGCGACCGCTTTTTGGTTTAAGGCGTGGAAAATGCTGCGCCGCTCAATGAGCGGAAATCCGCTGATCCGGGCGATTGGATCAAGTTCATCGACGACGACCGGGTCGACGATAAACGCCGGGATGTTTAAGGCCGAGGCGATCTCATGCGCCAAAATACCGCCGAGGTTGGACGCGTGCTGGCCGGAATATCCGCGCCGCAAATCTTCAAGCATCGCCTCATTGACGCGATACGTGCCGCCTTCGATTGGACGGAGAAGCCCGCCGCGGCCGCAGACGGCGCTCAACTTCGATAAATTGATCCCTTCTTCATCCAGTGCTTGCAAAATCGTTTGCTTGCGAAACTCATACTGGTCCACGATCGTTTTATATTGCCGAAGCACGTCCGCCTCGTGGCGGATCGTTTTTTCGAGCAATGGCCGTTCGTTTTCAAAGACGCCGATCTTCGTTGAAGTCGAGCCTGGATTGATCGTTAAAATGCGAAACTTCTGCTCTTCCATCGTTGCTGTCCCTCCATCATCCGCCGGCGGGGCGGAAGGCCGCCCCGCGCCGCTATTAGCGGGCGCGGCGGCGGCTTAAAATATGATGGCCGTTTTGCAAAAATTGGCTTCGCGCTTTGCGCATCGTTTCAATTCGTTCTTCGGCCATCCGGTCAGCGGCCACATACGTTGGAATGTTGTCACGCTTGGCGATGGCAAACACTTTTTCGATGTTGTCATAAATTTGCTCGATTTTTTTCATCGCCCGTTCACGGTTGTAGCCGTACAGCTCATCGGCGACGTTGATGACGCCGCCGGCGTTGATCACATAATCTGGTGCATAGACGATGCCCATTTCATGGATCATGTCGCCATGGCGCGGCTCTTTCAGCTGGTTGTTCGCCGAGCCGGCGATCACTTTCGCTTTCAGCTGCGGAATCGTTTGGTCGTTGATGATTCCGCCGAGCGCGCATGGAGCAAAAATGTCGCACTCCACGCCGTAAATGTCGTTCGGGTCGACCGCTTTCGCCCCAAATTCCTCGACCGCGCGCGCCACCGCTTCCTTGTTGATGTCGGTAACGATGAGTTTCGCTCCTTCTTCGTGCAAATGGCGGCATAAATGGTAGGCGACATTGCCAACCCCTTGGACGGCGACAACTTTTCCTTCAAGCGAATCGCTTCCAAACGCTTCCTTCGCCGCCGCTTTCATCCCGCGATATACGCCGTAAGCCGTGGCCGGCGACGGGTTGCCGGATGAGCCGAATTCCGGCGAAATCCCGGTGACATAGTCCGTTTCCTGATAGATGATGTCCATATCGGCAACGGTCGTGCCGACGTCTTCCGCCGTGATGTAGCGGCCGTTCAGCCCTTGAATGAACCGGCCGAACGCGCGGAACATCGCCTCGTTTTTATCTTTGCGCGGATCGCCGATGATGACCGTCTTGCCCCCGCCTAAATTAAGGCCGGCGGCCGCGTTTTTGTACGTCATGCCGCGGGCGAGGCGCAGGGCGTCTTCAAGCGCCTCTTCTTCCGAATTGTACATCCACATGCGCGTCCCGCCGAGCGCCGGGCCGAGCGTCGTGTCATGAATGACAATGATCGCCTTCAATCCGGATTCTTTGTCTTGGCAAAACAACACTTGCTCATAATCATATTTTTCCATATATTGAAACAGTTCCATCACTGATGGCCTCCTTCATCTATTTCATTTTGCTGCCGAACAAATAGCAAGCGCCAACGAATACAGTTTGCTTTCCGCCGAGTCGGCGCGCGACGTCAAGACGATCGGCGCCTTCGCCCCAGCGATGACGGCGCCGACGCGTGCGTTCGCAAAATAGACGAGCGACTTATACAGCATGTTGCCGGATTCAATGTCCGGCACAAGCAAAATATCAGCCTGTCCAGCCACTTCGCTTTCAATCCGCTTATGCTTCGCCGCCGCCAGCGACACCGCGTTGTCCAACGCAAGCGGTCCGTCAAGCAGGCAATGTTCGATTTGCCCCCGCTTTTGCATCATCGCGAGCGCCGCTGCATCGACGGTCGCCGGCATAGCCGGATTGACCGTCTCCACCGCCGCCAGCGCCGCGACTTTTGGGCGCTCGATGCCGATGGAACGCGCGATGCTGACGGCGTTGTTGACAATTTGCACCTTTTGCTCCAAATCCGGAGCGATGTTCATCGCCGCGTCGGTGACGATGACAAATCGGTCAAACTCCGGCACCTCAAAAACAGCGACATGGGACAACACCTTTCCTGTGCGCAGCCCGTATTCTTTGTTCAAGACGGCTTTCAGCAAGGTTGCCGTCGGTACGTGCCCTTTCATTAAGGCATCTGCTTCATTCAAATGAACGGCGCGCACGGCAAGCTCTGCGGCTTGCCCGATCGAATTCGCATGAACGACATCGACGTCGGAAAAGCGGGCGCATCCTTTTTCCTTCAACAGCCGTCCGAGCCGCTCCCGATCGCCATAAAGCACAAAGCGTCCGAGACGGTGTTCGAGCGCCATCGCCACCGCTTCAATCACTTCTTCATCTTCCGCCGCCGCCACGGCCACCGTCCGGTCCTGGCATTGTCTTGCTTCTTGCACTAACGATTCAAGCTTCATCATCTGCACCAACCTTTTCTGCAAATCGTGCGGCACAGTCTTTTTATGCAAAAACTGTGCCAACCAAAAATGACTGAAAGCGCTTTAAAACACACTACCTTCGCAAACAGATATGTGCAATATTCTTCACTCCGCGCAAATTATTGCATGATATTTTTGTCAAGCCCGTATTTCTCCAGCTTGTAATATAAATTGCGCACCGAAATGCCAAGCGCCCGGGCCGCCGCTGTTTTATTGCCGCGATGGCGGCGAAGCGCCTGCTCAATCAAGCTCGCTTCGTATCGGCTCACCATTTCCTCAAGCGGCCGAATCTCCTCTTCCGTTTCCACTCGATGAGCCGGCACTGACGAAGGCGAAGCGAGCGGCGGCAAATGCGTGGCATCGATCATCACCTCATGAAATTTCATAAAAATCATCGCCCGCCCGAGCACGTTTTCGAGCTCGCGGACATTTCCCGGCCAATCATAGGCAAGAAGCTTCGCCATCGCTTCATCCGTGACACCTTCGACGTTGCGCCCATAATCTTGGTTCAGTTTTTGGATCAAATGCCGGCAAAGCGCTGGAATATCTTCCTTGCGAGCGCGCAGCGGCGGAATATAAATCGGCATCCGATTGAGCCGATAGTATAAGTCTTCGCGAAATGCACCTTCGGCAATCGCTTTTTCAAGGTTGACGTTCGTGGCGGCGATGACGCGGACGTTGATCGGGATTGGCTTCGTCCCGCCGACGCGAACGATTTCCCGCTCCTGCAAAACGCGGAGCAGCTTCGCCTGCGTGCTGGCCGACAGCTCGCCGATTTCGTCAAGAAAAATGCTGCCGTTGTTTGCTTCTTCAAACAACCCTCTCTTGCCGCCGCGCCGCGCACCGGAAAACGCTCCTTCCTCATAGCCAAACAGTTCGCTTTCTAATAATGTTTCCGGAATGGCCGCGCAATTGACGCGGATAAACTTGTTATACTTTCGGTCGCTCGCGTTGTGAATGGCGTGGGCGAACAGCTCCTTGCCCGTCCCTGATTCCCCCCGCAGCAAAATCGTCGCCGGTGTTTTCGCCGCCAGCTTCGCCTGCTCGATCGCCACCTTCATCTCCTCTGACTCACCGACAATATCCGCAAACGAATATTTCGCCTCGAGCGTGCGGATGATTTGCCGCGCCCGATTGAGCTCAGTCGTCAGCCGCTGAATTTCTGACACATCATGAATGACGCCGACACTCCCTTTCAATACGCCATCAACAATAATCGGCGCGACATTGACGATGACATCCCGGTTTTTCGGGCCGACTTTCATGCGCGCTCCGCGCACCGGGCGGCGCGTTTTCAATACTTGCATGTGCATGCTTTCCCCTTCCGCGATGTCGGCCGTCGCCGGTTTGCCGATGACGTCTTCCTCTGTCAGGCCGGTAAGCCGTGTATACGCCGGGTTGATCAAAATGCCGTTCCCATTTTCATCGACGACAGAAATTGCCTCTTCCGACGAGTGGATGATCGCTTCAAGCATCATGCGGACTTCTTTTAAGTCGGTGATTTCTTCCGCCAAAGCAACCAGCTCGGTAATGTCTTTAAACACAGCGAGCGCCCCAAACAGTTTGCCATTGTCATCGATGATCGGGATGCGGGTGGTGATCAATTTTTTTCCATTGGCCAGTTCCACTTCCTGATGAAATTCGGTCTGCCTCGTTTCGAGCACGCGTGGCAAGCCGCTTGACGGCAAAACATCCAAAATAGGTTTGCCAATCACTTCGTCTTTGTCCACTCCAAGGAGCTCCGCCGCGCTTTGATTCATATCGGTAATGTAAGCATATTCATCTACAACAATCATGCCATCATGGGACGAATGAAAGATGAGCGCGCGCCGAGCTGCTTCACTTTTCAGCTCAGCGATGAGCGCTTCTTTTTCTGCAACGAGCTCGGCCATCATCCGCGCGACCGCGCTCGGAACAATATTCGCCCCCTCGGGTGCCCGTCGGCGGATTTCTTCCAAAACATCCGCCCTGCCCGTCGTTTCAATGATCAAATCAAGCGGTTTGGCCATCCATGGACGCCAGTCGCTGGCGGCGGCAATCCCCCATCGGCGCGCCAGCTGCAACCCCGGAGCGTGTTCATCTACATCCACGACTGCCACGACTTCAAACCCTGATGCCCCATGGAGCAGCTTCAACAACGATGTCCCACGCGAGTCAGCGCCAATAAGCATCACTTTTTTCATGTCCGTCCACCACACTTTATAGTATGCCAATTTTTGCAGACACTTTTATCATACTTGATTTGCTCTTTCCTTGACAAACGCCCAATAACCGCTATGATAGTCGATAAGGCCACTCTTTTCGGAAAGGAACGCGATCGCGATGGGGCGAATGATTGCGCTGTTGATTTTAGTCATCCCGGGGCTTTCGGCTGCGCTTGGCATCAAATGGATGCGCGATGCGTTGTTTGGCATCATACAGCCTCCGTTTGCCGTCTTATGGTTGCAATTTCTCGCCGGGCTCGCGCTGTTTGCCGCCGGGCTGGCGTTTCTCGGCGGTTTTTTGCTGCACCGCGACCGGAAGCGCAACAAAGTGCAGGCGCGTTTTCAACGAAAACGAAAAACGCCTTGACCCGGAACGTTGATGCCTATTACACTGGGAAACCATCCATTTCAAGACAAACAAAAAATGCCTTAACGTCTCTCGTTAAGGCGTTTTCTCTTTCCATTGCTTCGCTTGGTGGGGGTAGTCGGTGAAGACAGCGTCAACGCCATAAGCAAACATCGTTTTCATCACATTTCGCTTATTTACCGTAAACGGGCGGACCGCCACCCCGCGCCGCCGCGCTTCGGCGGCAAATTCCGCCGTCACCGTCCGATAGTGCGGATGCACCCCGTCGGCGTTCATGGCGCGCACATACGTCCATGGGTCATACAGCGGCTCGATGTACAAAAGCGCCGTCTCGATTTCCGGTGCAAGCGTTCGGCAAAGGCGCATGCTATTATGGTTGAATGACGACAAAATCGTCCGCTTCTCAAGCCCATAGCGGCGCACGAGGGAGATCGTTTTTTGCTCAAGCGTTTCGTAGGCAATGAGGCTATTTTTCAGCTCGATGTTGACCGCCATCCGTGTTGATGACAGCCAAGCAAGCACTTCCTCAAGATGCGGAATCGGACAATGGCCGTGCTTGCCGCTCCATTTCGCCGCCGCGTTCAATCGGCGCAGTTCACGGTACGTGATGTCTTTCACCCAGCCGCTGCCGTCCGTCGTCCGGTCGACCGTTTCGTCATGAATGACGACCACTTCGCCGTCTTTTGTGAGCTGCACATCCAATTCAATGCCGTCCGCTCCCGCTTTTTCCGCCTCGATAAACGCCGCCATCGTATTTTCCGGGTGCGTCCCCGCCGCCCCGCGGTGGGCAAAAATCAATGTCATTCTGCCTTCTTCCTTTCGCCTTTATTCGCCGTTCAGCCAACGAGCTGGCCGAAACCGGCGGTCGTTCGTTATACTAAAAGTAATACTATGAACAAACGAGGTGAGATGATGCAGCCGTTGAAAATTTCGCTGGAAACAGCGCAAAAGCTGGCCAAAGCGCTCGGCGTGCCGATCGAGCAGATCATGCATATGCCGCCGCACATTTTGGTGAACAAGCTGCTGGAATTGGAGAAAAAAGAAAAAGAAAACGACCCGTCTTAACCGTCTGGCCCTTGGCGGTAAAGCCGCCTCTGTACACCACACCGGCGCAAGCCACGTTCCCCCTTTTTTCGTTCCAGCAAGCCGCCAAACGGCAAAAAAGACGCCCCCGATTGCGGAGCGTCTTGCTGCTTTGGCTATCATTCGTTTTCCGTTACGATGCCTTATGCTCAAGCCGGAGCTTATCGGCCACCATGGCGATGAATTCCGAGTTTGTCGGCTTTGCCTTCGAGACGCTCACCGTATAGCCAAACAGCGAGGAAATCGATTCGAGGTTGCCGCGGCTCCAAGCGACTTCGATCGCATGGCGAATGGCGCGCTCGACGCGGCTGGCGGTCGTGTTGTATTTTTTCGCGATGTCCGGATAGAGCACTTTCGTGATGGAGCCGAGCAGTTCGATGTCGTGGTACACCATCGCGATCGCTTCGCGCAAGTACAGATAGCCTTTAATATGCGCCGGGACGCCGATTTCATGGATGATGCTCGTAATGCTCGCATCCAAATTTTTCGGTTTGTTGTCGCGCGCCTGGTAGGCAGAGCCGGTTTTTCTGACCATCGGCGCCGTTTTGCCATGAATCTGCCGAATGTGATGGACCAAATTCTCCATGTCGAACGGTTTTAAAATGAAGTAGGAAGCGCCGAGTTCCACTGCCTTTTTCGTGACATCCTCCTGGCCGAACGCCGTCAGCATAATGACGCTCGGCTGATGCTCACAACCTGCGCGGACTTTCTCAAGCACAGCCAACCCATCCAAGTGCGGCATAATGATGTCCAGAAGCAAAATATCCGGCCGCTTTTCCTCGAGCATATGAAGGCAATCTTGGCCGTTATACGCCGTGCCAATCACTTCCATGTCCGGCTGACTCGAGATATATTCGTCAAGCAATGTCACCAATTCGCGGTTATCATCGGCAATGCACACCTTAATGCTCAAAACGATCGTCCTCCCCCACTTTTTCTTGCTATGTAACATTCCGTTAACGTACATTCGACAACAGCAGCAAAAAATCCTTTTATTTTTCAAAAAATAAAAATTATAACAAAAAACGAGCTCATTAGACAATATCCGTTTTCACCAGCGATGCGTTTGTCGAAAAATCTTTACAAATTTCATTTTAACGGATGTTTCACCAAATATCTATGCCAAACCGGCAAAATTTTTGCCGCCTTTTTTGAAAAATTTTTAGTGGCAGCCTAACCAATATGGCGGGATCAATCAAGCCGCTCACAGCATTTCGAAACATTGGCCTTGGGATGATCAGGAAGAGATGAATGGTGACCAAATCATCACTCGTCATTTCACCAAATATACGCAAGAATCGAATGTTGGCTGCCGGGAAAAAGCGAGCCGACTTTGTCAGCTCGCTTTCTTTTGTTTGCCGTATAGATCGATGCCTGCCTCTTGCAGCATCCACTCAATGTGGACGCCATAGCCGGATGTCGGATCGTTCACGAAAACGTGCGTCACTGCGCCGACAAGTTTTCCATCCTGAATGATCGGACTGCCGCTCATCCCTTGGACGATGCCCCCTGTTTTCTTTAACAAGCGCGGGTCCGTGACGCGAATCACGAGGCCTTTGGTCGCCGGAAATTTCTGCGGAATGGTGCTGACAATTTCCACGTCAAACTGCTCGACTTTGTCGTTTTCCACCACTGTCAATATTTTTGCCGGTCCTTCTTTCACTTGGTTCGCCAAGGCAACCGGGATCGGTTTTGTGAACGGACCGTTCGGCAGTGGCTTTGTAAGCTTGCCAAAAATGCCAAACGGGCTGTTGGTGGTGATCGTGCCGATCACTTCTTCGCCGTCGGAAAAGCGGGCTAATTTTTCACCTGGATTGCCGCTCGTCCCTTTTTCGATCGATGTGACGGTCGAGCGCATAATTTGCCCGTTTTGCACGACAATCGGCTTTTTCGTATCCATGTCAGAGATGACATGGCCAAGTGCGCCATATGTTTTTGATTTGGGGTCGTAAAATGTCATCGTCCCGATGCCGGCGGCCGAATCGCGAATGTACAGGCCGATGCGGTACACATCGTCATGCCTGTCTCTCAGCGGAACGAGCTTCACCGTCATGGAGTGCTGATCGCGCAGAATTTTTAGATGAAGCGGTTTTCCCGTTTTGCCGGCCTCCTCGATGAAAGGGGAGAGGTCGCTCATGTTTTCGATTTTTTGGCCGTTAATGCCGATAATGATGTCGCCGACTTGAATGCCGGCTGCCTCTCCCGGCGATTTTTTCCCGTTTTCGGTTTCGACAAGGTGGTAACCGACGACAAGAACGCCGACGGTATTGAGCTTGACGCCGATCGATTGTCCGCCGGGAATGACTTTGAGCGTCGGCAGCACGTTGACATCCACTTGCTTGATCGGCATTCCGGCAACCTGCAACATCATCGTTTCATGTCCGCGGCGTTTCGCCTTTACAGACAGAGAACCGTTTTTTCGCTCAATATTGAGCGTTTCGGGAGCGTTTCGGTCATTGACGGCCGCTTGCACGGGAAGGGAAGCGGCAGGAAATTCAACCGCATCGCCTTCAAACAGGACAAGCTGCTTCGGAATTTGCCAATATTCCTTCATCGGTTTGGAAAAGGCGATGGCCGTCAATATACCAAGGAGAAGCACTCCTGCGATTTTTCGCGCCGTTTCTTTATTCAATGTCGTCCACTCTCCTCGCTCCCGCCTACACCATGCAAAAACGGTTACAGTTTTAATTTTGCCTGAACCGGGGAAAATATAATCGCCCTGTCGATAAAAAAGCTGCCCGGAATTGGATGGACTTGCATCCGGACAGCCGCGCGGCTTTTTGCTTATCTTTATGAAACACCGTAGTTCTCTTAAGGAAAGCGGGCGCCAAGGCAGAACAGGCAGGCGGAATCGGCCCGCTTTGAGAGGGATGCGCCTCCCCTCGACGAACAGGGGAAACAGGAATCAATGTTTCATTTTCGCCGCCAGTTCCAACAGCTCTTTGGCATGCCGTTTCGTCAATTCCGTCATCTCGACGCCGGAAATCATCCGCCCGATTTCTTTCACTTTCTCCTCCTCATTGAGCTTCCTCACGACTGTTTTCGTCCGTTCCCCATCCGTCTCTTTGGCGATCAACAAGTGCGTGTCCGCCATCGCAGCGACTTGCGGCAGATGGGAAATGCAAAGCACTTGCGACTGGCTGGCGATGCGGTAAATTTTTTCCGCCATTGCCTGGGCGACGCGTCCGCTGACACCGGTGTCGACCTCATCAAAAACAATCGACGTCACTCCTTGATGTTTGGAAAAAATCGTTTTCAACGCCAGCATAATGCGCGACAGCTCGCCGCCGGAAGCGACTTTGACGAGCGGTTTTAACGGCTCGCCGACGTTCGTCGAAATGTAAAACTCGACGACATCGATGCCGTCTTCTTGGAACCTAACCGGCACGCCGTCGACCAAGGGAGCGTCAAGCGATCCTTCGCGCTTGGCAAATACGATGTCAAATTTCGTTTTGTCCATGTACAAGTCTTTCAGTTCTTGATGAATGCGCTCAATCAGGCGCCGGGCATATGTTTGCCGAACAGCGGTGACGTTTTTCGCCTCCGTGAGCAACTCGTCCGTCACCAGAGCGAGCTGCTGCTTAAGCTCATGCACATGCGTTTCGCGATTTTCGATTGTCTCGATTTCCTCGGCGATCGTCTCGGCATAGTGCAAAATATCGGCGATCGTCGCCCCGTATTTTCGTTTGAGCTGCCCGATTTCCGCGAGACGGCTTTCAATGGCATCGAGCCGCTCTGGGTCGTATTCCATCTCCTCAATTTGATCGCGCAGCTTGTACATGACTTCCTCGAGCAAATAGTAGCAGTTCGACGTCGTTTCATGCGCATCTTTGAGCGCTGCATCCATGCCTGCGACGTCATCGAGATGGCGCATCGCCTCCCCGATCGAATCAAGTCCGCGTCCCTCTCCGGAGAGGGCCTCATAACTTTTCTGCAGCGCGGTATAAATTTTTTGAAAATTGACGATGCGAACTTTTTCCTCCATCAGCCGCTCGTCCTCGCCCGGCTCAAGCGCCGCCTGCTCGATTTCACGCAGCTGAAACGTCAGCAAATCAAGCCGGTGCGCCATTTGCTGTTCATTTTCGCTCAGCTTTTTCAATTTTTTTCCGAGCTCCTCATACCGCTCGTAGACGGCGCGGTAGCGAGCAAGCGCCTCTGCTGCCTCTAGGCCGCCGAACTCGTCTAAAAGCGGCAGATGGCGGGACGGATCCATCAGTTCTTGATGTTCATGCTGGCCGTGAATATCCACAAGCGTCGCCCCGATGTCGCGCAGCACCGCCGTCGTGACGAGCTTGCCGTTAATGCGGCAGACGCTTTTGCCGTTGGCGAAAATATCGCGGCGCAACACGATCATGCCGTCGCTGGCGTCGATGCCAACGTCTGCGCATTTTTGCCAGCATGGATGGCGGTCATCATCAAGCAAAAACAGCCCTTCGATTTCCGCCTTTTCCGCCCCAAAGCGGACAAATTCAGCGGAGCCGCGTCCGCCGATCAACAAATGAATCGCGTCGATGATGATCGATTTGCCGGCTCCCGTTTCGCCGGTTAACACCGTCAGCCCTTTGTCGAACGACAACGAGAGCGACTCGATAATGGCGAAATTTTTAATCGACAGCTCGGCGAGCATTTCACCACTCCTTGCCTGTCCGATTAATTCCACTTTTGATTATAGCACGTATGTTCGGATTTGCAAACGAGGACCGCCCTGTCGTTCCGTCCTTGAACGCAGAACGGGAGCTGGGCCGGTCCTCGCCTAGAGCATGGACAACAGCTGGTCGGACACTTTTTCCGCATCTTTCGGAGTACGGCAGATGATCAGGCACGTATCGTCGCCGCAAATCGTACCGACGATTTCGTTCCAATCCAAATTGTCGAGCAAGACGCCGACGGCATGGGCGTTGCCCGGCAGCGTCCGCAACACAAGCAAGTTGCCCGTTCCGTCAAGCTTCACAAACACATCAACAAGCGCCCGCTTCAGCTTTTGCAGCGGATTGAAGCGCTGGTCGGACGGAAGGCTGTACTTGTAGCGGCCGTTGGCCATCGGCACTTTGACGAGCTGCATTTCTTTAATGTCGCGCGAGACGGTCGCTTGGGTGACGTTAAAGCCAGCTTCTCTCAGCCGGTCGACAAGCTCGTCTTGCGTTTCAATGTCATGGTTCATAATGATTTCGCGAATTTTAATATGCCTTTGCCCTTTGTTCACATTGCGCCACCTCCCCGCTTTTCAAAGTGCAGAGCAGATTGTCCGTCCCGCCGACGCTATTTGCCGCTTGGCTCCACGCTCCCCGCCCGCAATCGGGCATGCGCCTCGCTCACCACGTCGGCGACGGATGCTGGCAGTCGGTTTTCTCCCTCCCGGTTTCCTCCAGGATAGGCAGCATGAAGCAAAAATTCAATATTGCCGTCGCCGCCGGTAATCGGTGAATACGTTAAATGAAGAACATCGAACCCTTCCGCACAGGCGAATTGAATGATCGATTCGAGCACTTCCTCGTGAATGTTCGGGTCGCGAACAATCCCCTTTTTGCCGACCTTTTCCCTGCCGGCTTCAAACTGCGGCTTGACGAGCGCAATCACATCGCCGCCCGGCACCATGACCGTCTTGACGACCGGCAAAATGAGCCGCAGCGAAATAAACGAGACATCGATGACAGCTACTTCCGGCAGCCCTTTCGTAAACTGATCCGGCGTCACGTAGCGGAAGTTCGTCCGCTCCATTACAACGACGCGCTCGTCTTGACGCAGCTTCCAAGCAAGCTGGTTGTAGCCGACATCGACGGCATACGTCAGCTTCGCCCCATGCTGCAAGGCGCAGTCGGTGAAACCGCCGGTCGACGCGCCGATGTCAAGAACAATTTTATTTTCCACGCGAATATGAAACTCGCGCAACGCTTTTTCCAGTTTCAACCCACCGCGGCTGACGTACGGAAGCGGGTTGCCTTTCACCTCAAGCGGAATGTCAACCGGCACTTTTTCCCCGGGCTTATCGAGTCGAACGTCGTTTGAATAGACAAGCCCGGCCATGATCGCCCGCTTCGCCTTTTCTCGCGTTTCCGCCAGCCCTCGTTCGACAAGCAGCACATCGAGCCGTTCTTTTTTTCCTTTCATGTCTCAAGCCCTTTTCTGTTTTCTTGGCACCATCGTTTTGATGCGGTCGATGATATGGGTCGACGTCAGCCCGATTTCATTGAGCAGCTCGCTGACGCTTCCATGTTCGATAAAGCGGTCCGGGATGCCCATCCGTTCGATGACCGCTCCGTGATAACCATGATCATGAGCAAACTCCAACACAGCACTGCCAAAGCCGCCTTGCAGCACCGCCTCTTCGACCGTTAAGATCGGCAGGCGGCTCTCAAGCAGTTCGTGAAGCATCGCCACGTCCATCGGCTTCAAAAAGCGAGCGTTGACGACTTTCACCGATATGCCGTCTTTCGCCAGCTCGTCGGCCGCCTTAAGCGCCATCGAAATCGTCGTGCCAAACGTCAAAATCGCCGCATCGCAGCCGTCGCGCAACACTTCCCACGTGCCGATTGGGATTTCTTTCAGCTCCTCATCAAGCGGTACGCCAAGCCCGTTGCCGCGCGGGAAACGCATGGCGATTGGCCCGTCGTCGTAGCGGATGGCGGTGTACACCATGTGCTGTCCTTCGTTTTCGTCTTTTGGCATCATCAACACCAAGTTCGGCACATGGCGCAAAAAGGCGATGTCAAACACCCCTTGGTGCGTTTCGCCGTCCGCCCCGACCAACCCAGCACGGTCAATGGCGAAAAAGACATTTAAGTTTTGCCGGCATACATCATGGACGACTTGGTCATAGGCGCGCTGCAAAAATGTCGAATAAATGGCCAAAAACGGTTTCATCCCTTGCGTCGCCAATCCAGCCGCAAGCGTTGTCGCATGCTGCTCGGCGATGCCAACATCAAACATCCGATCGGGGAACTCGCTTGCGAACCCTTCCAGCTTCGAGCCGACCGGCATCGCCGGCGTAATCGCGACGATGCGCGGGTCGGTGCGGGCGAGCCGGCGCACGGTTTCGCTGACAAGCGCGCTCCATGACGGACCTGCCTCTTTCGTTTTGACAAAAGCGCCGGTTTCGATTTTGTACGGCCCTGTGCCGTGCCATGTGCCGACTTTGTCGTTTTCCGCCGGACTGTACCCTTTTCCCTTCTTCGTGATGACATGGACAAGCACGGGGCCTTTCATCTTCTTCGCATAGCGCAAGTTCTCAAGCAAATCCTCAAAATCGTGGCCGTCGACCGGGCCTAAATACGTAAACCCGAGCTCTTCGAAAAACACGCCGGAGACAAGCAAATATTTCAAGCTGTCTTTCAGCCGCTCGGCCGTCGCCGCCAACTTGCCGCCGACCGCTGGGATGCGCTTGAGCAGCAGCTCCAGTTCATCTTTCACCCACTGGTATTTGCCTGCGGTGCGCAACCGACCGAGGATGTTGTGCAACGCGCCGACGTTCGGGGCGATCGACATTTCATTGTCATTTAAGATGACAATCATATCCGTTTTCTCATGCCCGATATGGTTGAGCGCCTCAAGCGCCATGCCGCCGGTGAGCGCCCCGTCGCCGATGATCGGCACGATGTATTCATCCGTCCCTTTCAAATCACGGGCGATCGCCATTCCCATCGCCGCCGACAGCGACGTCGAGCTATGGCCCGTTTCCCACACGTCATGCTCGCTTTCGCTCCGTTTCGGGAACCCGGACAGCCCCTTGTATTGGCGGAGCGTGTCGAACGCGGCGGCGCGTCCGGTCAAAATTTTATGCACGTATGACTGGTGTCCGACATCCCAAATGAGCTTGTCTTTTGGGCTGTCGAATTCGCGGTGGAGGGCGATCGTCAGCTCGACGACCCCTAAGTTCGGGCCGATATGTCCGCCCGTTTTCGACAACTTCTCAATTAAAAACCGCCGAATCTCGGCGCTTAACCGTTTCAGCTCAGGAATGGACATGTTTTTGACAACGCGCGGATGGTCAATTTTTGTCAAGTCCAACAAAGATCACTCGCTTTCATTCTGTCGTTCTCCGAGCCGTTTCTCCTCGTACAGGTAGTATTATTATACATGATCCGGCGCGAAAAATCGACTTTTCCCGCCAACGCAGCCCGTCACCACTAGGACGCGTTTTGTGGTGTATCTATAGAACTTGCGGCGGCCGCCCGGCGGAAAACAACCAAAAAAACAAGGCCGCCTCCGCCCCGCAGGAAAGCGAACAACGGGAACAAGAGGCGGCCGCCCCGCATCAGTGGTCGCGGACCGCGACAAGCTCGCAAATGTAGGCCAGCACCGCGTCATCGATTTTGGCTTGCTGCAAATGGCGCTTCGCGGCGTCAATGTGAAACGCCAGTTTCTCTTTAGCACCGCCTAGCGAAAGAAGCACCGGATATGTCGCCTTCTTGTTGTCGCGGTCGCTGCCGACTCGCTTGCCGATTTTTTCTTCCATTCCTTCAATGTCCAAAATATCGTCGCGAATTTGAAAGGCGAGGCCTAAATGTGCGGCGAACTCGTTGAGTTCGCGCGTCTGCCGACCATCGGCGCCGCCAAGCAGGGCGCCGGCGTGCACGCTGTATTGCAGCATTTTCCCCGTCTTATGGCGGTGGATGTATTCCAGTTCCGCAAGCGCCAGCGTTTTTCCTTCCGCCTCCATATCAGCCGCCTGTCCAGCGACCATGCCTTCCGGGCCGGCCGCCTTCGCGAGCTGCTCGATGAGCTGCAGACGGACGGGAGGCGGCACGCGATCATCATCGATTTCGGCCATCAATTGAAAGGCATACGTCAACAAAGCGTCCCCGGCCAAAATGGCCATCGCCTCGCCGAACACTTTATGGTTCGTCGGTTTGCCGCGCCGCAAATCATCGTTGTCCATGCTTGGCAAATCATCATGAATGAGCGAGTACGTATGGATCATTTCAATGGCGCAAGCGACTGGCAGACCGATCGCCGGGTCTTTGCCAAGCGCTTGGATGGTCGCCAGCAACAAAAGCGGGCGGATTCGTTTGCCGCCGGCCTCAAGCGAGTAGGCCATCGCCTTTTTCAGCGTCTCCGGCCCACGAAGCCGCGCCATATAGGAGGAAAGCGCCGCCTCGACGGCCCGTTTTTGTTCGTTGAGAAACTGTTCAACCGAAAGCTGCGCCACCCGTCACTCCTCCTCCGGCGAAAAAGGGACAAGCTCGCCGTCTTCGCGCAGCATGTACTCCAACTGTTTCTCCACATGCTGCAATTTATCATGGCAAAGCTTGGACAGTTTCATGCCTTCTTGAAAAAAGGCGATCGCCTCCTCAAGCGGCACGTTCCCTTCCTCGAGCTTTTCGACGATTTCCTCCAGTTTTTTCATCGCTTCTTCAAACGTCATCTCTTTTTCTTCGCTCATACTTGTTTTTCCTCCACTCCCGTCACTTGACAATCGACTCGTCCGTCTTGAACTTGAATGGAAAGATGCTCGCCGATTCGAAGCTGGTTCGTTCGTTTCACGAGCTCGCCCTGCTCATTGTACACCAAGCTGTAGCCGCGCTCCATGATGCGAAGCGGACTGAGCGCCTCAAGCCGGGCGAGGTTGGAGCGAAAGCGGAACCGATGGCGCTCCACCGCGGTGCGCATCGCTTTTTCCAGCGCATTGGCGGTCGCCTTTTGCCGTTCTTTCATCCGCTCAAGCTCTGCAGCCGGATGGTGCCGCCATAGTCTCATGTCAAGCTCATGCAGCCGCTGACGATGTTTGTCGACGAGCCGTTCGCGTTGGCGGCTAAGCCTCTCAAGCAACGCATCAAGCTGCTGTTCTTTTTGTTCATAGAGCCGCTTGGGATAGCGGAATGCGTAGGATCCTTGCAGCCGGCGAAGCTGCTCTTTATCAGCGGCAAGCCGCTCTTTCATGGCGCGGATGAGCCGCCATTTCCGCTCGGCGAGCCGCTCAGCGAGCTCCCCAACATGCGGCGCCGCCATCTCAGCTGCTGCCGTCGGCGTCGGCGCCCGCAAATCGGCGACAAAGTCGGCGATCGTAAAATCTGTTTCATGGCCGACAGCGGAAATAATCGGTATTTTTGAGGCGAAGATGGCGCGGGCGACGATTTCTTCATTGAACGCCCACAATTCTTCGATCGAGCCGCCGCCGCGGCCGACAATCAGCACATCAACCTCGCCGAACGCATTCGCCCGCTCGATGGCGCGCACGATGGAGGGCGCCGCCCCGTCCCCTTGAACGAGCGCTGGAAACAAAATGACTTTAGCGAGGGGATAGCGGCGGCGAATCGTCGTCATAATATCGCGCACCGCCGCTCCAGTCGGCGATGTAACGACGCCGATGCAGCGAGGGAAAGCTGGAAGCGGCTTTTTATGGACCGGCGAAAACAACCCTTCCGCCTCGAGCCGCTGCTTCAGCTGTTCGTAGGCTAAATAGAGGCTTCCGACACCTTCCGGCTGCATTTCTTTGACATAAAGCTGATAGTTGCCGTTCGGTTCATAGACGGAAATTTCCCCGCGCGCGAGCACGTTCATCCCATCTTCAGGACGAAACGGCAAATGCTGGTTGTAGCCGGCGAACATGACGGCGGCAATGCGTCCTTGGCTGTCTTTCAACGTAAAATACATATGGCCGCGCGAATGCTGCTTAAAATTCGAAATCTCGCCCTTCACCCATAGATCGCGCAAATGCGGGTCGACATCGAACTTGCGTTTGATGTACTTCGTCAACGCCCCGACCGTCACATATTTCACTTCCACTGATCCTGCCCTCACTTTGCGGCCAGCTGCCGTGCCGCTTCAATCGTGTTGTGCAAGAGCATTGTAATCGTCATCGGCCCGACTCCACCCGGCACCGGCGTCATATAGCCAGCCACTTCTTTCACAGCGTCAAAATCGACATCGCCGCACAATTTGCCGTTCTCAAGCCGGTTGACGCCGACGTCGATGACGACCGCCCCGGGCTTGATGTGTTCCGGGCCGATGAGGCGCGCCTTGCCGACAGCGACGATCAAAATGTCCGCCTGCCGAGTGATGGCGGCCAAATCCGGCGTTTTCGAGTGAGTGTAGGTGACGGTGGCATGTTCGCGCAAAAACAGCTGGCCAACCGGTTTGCCGACGATGTTGCTTCGGCCGACGACGACGACGTGCTTGCCGGCGATGTCAATGCCGGCCGATTGCACCATCACTAAAATGCCATGCGGAGTGCAAGGGAGAAACGCCCGTTGGCCGATCATCATTTTTCCGACATTGATCGGGTGAAACCCATCGACATCTTTTTCCGGTGCGATCGTTTCAATGACCGACCATTCGCAAATGTGATCCGGCAGCGGCAGCTGCACTAAAATGCCGTGCACCGCCGGATCGACGTTTAACTCGCGGATTTTCGCAAGCAGCGTCTCTTCGTCGATCGCCGCCGGAAACGTGTAAAGGAACGAGCGAATGCCGACCTCGGCGCACGCTTTTTGTTTTCCTTTTACATACGAATGCGATGCCGGATCGTCGCCGACTAGAATGACGGCCAGCCCCGGCTCAACGCCGTCCGCTTTCAACTGTGCGGCTTCATCCGCCAATGCGGTGCGAATCGTCCTCGCCATCTCCGTTCCGCTAATGATTTGTGCTGTCATCGTGTTTCGTTCCCCTCTCCTCGTTCATCGTTCGATATCTGCCCGCGATGCAGCCGGTTTTATTTTTGCAGTGCCGCCTTCACTTTCGAAAGCACGCCGTTGACAAAACTTCCGGATTTCCAATCGCCGAATTTTTTCGCCAGCTCGACCGCCTCATCGAGGCTGACGCTTACCGGCACATCATCGGCGTATTTCATCTCGTACGTCGCCATGCGCAAAATGGCGCGGTCAACGTTGGCGACGCGTTCAAGCGTCCATTTTTCCAAATTGGCGCGCAACAGCTCGTCAATCTCCTCCTGGTGCTCGACGACGCCAAAGACGAGCTGGCGCAAAAACG
This sequence comes from Geobacillus zalihae NBRC 101842, assembly GCF_001544135.1. Lineage (GTDB taxonomy): Bacteria > Bacillota > Bacilli > Bacillales > Anoxybacillaceae > Geobacillus > Geobacillus zalihae. The sequence goes on from NZ_BCPV01000001.1 coordinate 118,708, forward strand.
GGTCGATGTCGCCGCCGCCCGTGACATTGTGGAGCGCCTCGTCTGGTGGAATGCGTCCGACATCGATTTGAAACAGCGCCTGCAACGCCTTTTCCCGTGCTTCATGCCGCTTCATGGCGGTCCCCCTTTCCAAAAAACGAACATTCACAATGAAATCATATCATATTTTTCGGAAAAAGCCAGCCTTTTCCCACAAATCATTCGCGCTGCCGTTGGTTGCGCCATAACGGCCTCGTTCATTACAATAACAAACTTTGGCCAAAAAAACAAAAAGGCAGCCGCCGAAAAAGCAACTGCCTTGCGAGATCACTGTTCGACCACGCCTTGTTCCTGCTTGCCGCCCTCAAACTGGATGCCGACGATATGAACGTTCACTTCGCTCGCCTCGAGGCCGGTCATGTTCCAAAGCGCCTGGCGCACATTTTCCTGCACCTTTTTCGCCACGTTCGGAATCGATGCGCCAAACTGGACGAGGCAATAAAGATCGATGACGACGCCGTCGTCGCGCAAATCAACCTTGACGCCTTTGCCATGGTGTTTCTTTCCAAACCGCTCGGCGACGCCGGCGGCAAAATTGCCGCGCATTTGCGCGATGCCGTCGACTTCTGACGCCGCGATGCCAGCGATCACCTCAATCACTTCCGGTGCAATTTCCACCTTGCCGAGCGCCGGGTACACTTGCTCTGTTTCAAAGACATGCTCAGACATAAGGCACCTCCTATTCCGCCTTCATAATATCATATAACTCCAAAAACTTCGTATTAAACTCACCGCTTTGAAAATTCTCATGCTCCATTAATTTTATGTGGAACGGAATCGTTGTATGAATGCCTTCGATGATAAACTCCGAAAGCGCCCGTCTCATGCGGGCGATCGCTTCCGCACGCGTCGGCGCATGAACGATCAATTTGGCGATCATCGAATCATAATACGGCGGGATCGTATAGCCTGGATAGACGGCGGAATCGACGCGCACGCCCGGGCCGCCCGGCGGCAGGTACATGGCGATTTTCCCCGGCGACGGCATAAAGTTTTTCGCTGGATTTTCGGCGTTGATCCGGCACTCGATCGCCCAGCCGTTAAACGTGACGTCCTCTTGGGTGATCGACAGCTTTTCACCGGCGGCGATGCGGATTTGCTCCTTGACCAAATCGATGCCGGTGATCAGTTCGGTGACCGGATGCTCGACTTGAATGCGCGTATTCATCTCCATGAAGTAAAATTGCTTGTTCCGGTGGTCATAAATAAATTCAACCGTGCCGGCGCCGGTGTAGTTGACCGCTTTTGCCGCCTTGACGGCTGCCTCGCCCATCTTCCGGCGCATCTCGTCGTCAATGGCCGGCGACGGCGCTTCCTCGACCAGTTTTTGCAGCCGGCGCTGGATCGAGCAGTCGCGCTCACCGAGATGAATCGTATTGCCGTACGAATCAGCGAGCACTTGAATTTCGACATGGCGGAAATCTTCGATATATTTTTCAATATAGACGCCTGGGTTGCCAAACGCCGTCGCCGCTTCCTGCTGGGTGATGTTGATGCCTTTGACGAGCTCGCCTTCGTCGCGGGCGACGCGGATTCCTTTCCCGCCGCCGCCGGCCGTCGCTTTAATGATGACCGGATAGCCGATCTCTTCGGCAATCGCCCGCGCCTCATCAAGGCTTTCGATAACCCCGCGCGACCCAGGCACGATCGGCACCCCCGCCTCGCGCATCGTCTCGCGAGCGATGTCTTTCATGCCCATTTTTGCAATCGCTTCCGGACTTGGGCCGATAAATGTCACGTTGCATTCACGGCACAGCTCCGCGAACGCTTCATTTTCCGCCAAAAACCCGTAACCGGGGTGGATGGCGTCACAGCCAGTCAGCGTGGCGACGCTCATAATGTTTGTGAAATTTAAATAGCTGTCTTTCGAAGCGGTCGGCCCGATGCAGTACGCCTCATCAGCCAGCTGCACGTGCAAGGCGTCGCGGTCGGCTTGCGAAAAGACAGCGACCGTCTCAATCCCAAGCTCGCGGCAGGCGCGGATGATGCGGACGGCGATTTCCCCGCGGTTCGCCACCAACACTTTTTTGATCATCGTCCGTTCTCTCCCTTATTCAGGCTTGACTAAAAACAACGGCTGGCCATATTCGACGAGCTGGCCGTTTTGCACCAACACCTCGACAATTTCGCCATCGACTTCCGCTTCAATTTCATTAAACAGCTTCATCGCCTCGATGATGCAAACGACCGTATCTTTTTTCACTTTGTCGCCCGGCTTCACATACGGCGGCTTGTCCGGCGCCGGCGCTGCGTAGAACGTGCCGACCATCGGCGAAGTAATTTGATGCAAGTTGCCTTCCACAGCCGGCTTTTCTTCTTTGACTACCGGCGTTTCCGCTTTCGGTGCCGGCGCTTCTGAGGCCGCTGCTTGAACGGGAGCAGCTGCCGAAGCCGGTTCGACCGCTGCCGGAGCGGCAGGCGCCGGCGGCGCGACCGCCGTCTGTGCGGCCGCAGCCGACGCAACGGCGACAGCAGCCGTTCCTTTTTTCATATGTACTTTTGTTTCGCCTTGTTCGTATACGAATTCGTCAATTGAGGACTGGTCGACCAAGCGGATCAATTCACGGATTTCTTGAATTTTCATCGATCTCACACCTTTCTCCAAGTATCGTGCAGCCCGTTCCTTTCTGGCGGTGCCTAAACGTGTCCATAACGATTATACACACAACAGTAGGACAAACAAAAGACTTTTCCGCAAAAAAAGAAGCTGCCCTAAAGAGCAGCGCGTTCATCCAGCCGGCTGAAACTCAACCGTCACGTATTCAGCATCGGGTATTTCTTTTTTCACCATATGAATGACTTCATTCGCCGATTTAGCTGAGCTTTGTTTCGATTTGATCGTCACGCGCACTTGGTTGTCATCGGCGCGCACGAGCACGTCTTCATAACCGCCTTTCGATTTGATGAGCGTCTCCAACGTTGCTTCTTTTTCGGACAATGCTTGCAATTTTTCAATTTTGTCGAGCGCTTCACTTTTTTCTTCCGCCGTCGCGTTCGCTGAAGCGACAATGGCGTTCAGCTCATCGCGCAGCCGGCTCCGTTCATCCTCAATTTTCATGCGCAGCGCTGTAAACAAGTCGTCGCCCGTTTCGCCAGACGCGGACGGCTTTTTCGCCTCTTCGACAGCGACGCTCGGCTGATCGGTTGTTTTTTCCGTTTTCTTATTGGCGGTAAATGCCGGACTGTCGTTCATATTTTTTGGAGCTGTCACGTAATAGACCGACAGCACAACGACCAAGCTCAACATCGTCAACAGCCATACGGTTTGTTTTTTCAACATGCCGATCTCCTCCCCTTACCCGGTCATTTTTTCGGCAAGACAGCGACGCGGTAGCTCGGAACGTTTAACACGCGCGTCACCGCCTCGACGATCCATTTTTTGATTTGCAAATTATCCGCCCCTTTGGCGACAACGAGAACGCCGCGGATGTCCGGCTTTTTCGTGGCGACGACAAGCGGCGTTTCTTCTTCGCCGTTATGAATAATGATGACTTCTTCATTGGTCGACTCGTTTTCGATCGTCCGCTTCCCGCCTTCCTTGTCGCTCTCTTCCGTTGTCTGCTGCTGAGTCGAACGCTTTTTCTCATACAGTTTCAACTCCGTGGAATCGAGATTGACGACGACCGTGACATCATCCACCCCTTCGATCGCCTCAAGAGCGGCTTTCAGTTCTTTTTCGTACCGCTCCTCATAGGCGGCGATCACTTTCTCTTTCGTCTCCTTGCTTGCCAGGAATGCCGGCTCGGCTGGAGCGGACGGCTGCCCGGCGGAAGGCTTCGCTTCGGCTTCCTCTCCACTGTTTGCCCAATGGCTTGCCGCCATCAAGGCGACACCAGCCAACAGCAGGACGACGACGTACGAAAACGGCCATTTTTTCTGTGCTCCTTCCCCGTCTTTCGGCGCTGAAGAAAAGAGCCGTTTGATGAGCGGCAACATCCCCCCTCTATTCCCTCCCCCTAAATTGCACGTCAATTTTATCTTCATCGATTTCCCATCGGCCGGCGAGAAAAGCGCGCACCTCCTCTGCCAGCGAAGCATCGCCCTCCGGCAAAGCCGGCGGCTTCGTCGTATCGATGACAACCGGTTCCACCGAACCGGCTGACTTCTGTTTCGAAAGGACGACCTCAATCGTCTTGATGTCATCCGGCATGCGCCAGTCGTCGCCTGGCTTGGCGTAAACGTTGACATCCGCTTTCAGCCCATACTTTTCCATCAACTCCTCATTGACATCGTTTTCGAGCTGGACAGCCATTTGTTTTAAAATATATGCGCGTTGCGAGGCTTGTATTTCTTTTTTCTGCTGTTCGATTTGATTTTTTATTGCCTCCTCCCCCGCACGGCCGTTGGAAAAATGGACGAGCGCCGACGCGATGAGCTGCTCGGGATCAACGGAAGCGAGCCTGAGTACCGGAGCGAGCATCACGAGAACGAGCATAAGCCCGACAGCCATTTTCACGTATTTTTGCATCGTCCCCGACGGCAGCAAAAAATCGATGATGATAGCAAACAACAAAAACAAAATGATGTTTGTCACCCACTCAATGACTAGCTGCATAGCGCTCCCCCTAGCGGACCATCATCGTAATGTTCCCGGCCATCACCATGACGGTGAGGCTTAAGAAAAACATGAGCGACACAATGAGCAGCGCCGCCAGCACGTAAGCGATGCTTTTGCCGATGATGTTGAGGCAGGACAATACCGGTCCGCCGCCAAGCGGCTGCAGAAGAGCAGCCGATAGTTTGTAGACGATGACGATGGCGAAAATTTTCACCGCTGGAAAGATGGCGATCATGAGCAAAATCGCCGCCCCGACCAACCCGACCGTATTTTTCAACAGCATGGAAGCGGCGACGACCGTATCGGCGGCATCGGTGAACAGCTTGCCGACGACCGGGATGAAATTGCCGGTGACAAATTTCGCCGCCCGGAGCGCCACGCCGTCAGCCACGGCCGCTGTCGCTCCTCGCACGGACATGACGCCAAGGAACACGGTCAAAATGAGGCCGAGCAAACCGAGGGCGGCTTTGTTGAGCAAATCGGCGAGCTGAGTCGCCTTGTAACGGTCGCTGAGCGTGCTGACGACCGAAAGCAGCGCAGCCAGAAGCAAAAGCGGCAAGGTGACGTATTCAACGACCGTGCCGGTGGTGTTCATCACAAACAAAATGATCGGGTGGAAAAACGCCGCCGACGCGACCCCGCCGGAAGTGGCGAGCAGGGCGAGCAGCAGCGGAACGAGGGCGATGATGAAATGGCTCATCGTCCGCACCGCCTCAAGCGCATAATCCGCCGCGAGGCGAAAGCTGTTTAAGGCGATCAACAAGAGCACCATATAGACGACCGCCTGGGCGATTTTGCTTACTTCCTGCTGAGCGAATGCATTTTGCAGCGATTGCAGCACCGTGCTGAAGACAGCAAGCAAAATGAGCGTGCCGAGCAGTTTGCCGTTCACCTGCAGTTCATAAAACAAATAGCGGGCGAGCGCCTTCAGCCATTCGGACGGCGACCATTGCTTGTCGCCGCTTAAAAAATCGGTGAGCGGCCCTTTCTCGCTTTCCGGCAAAAACCCGCCATACTCGCTGACGATCGTTTCCCAATAGCGGCGGATATCGCTCACATCGAGCTGAGCGAGCTGCTCGCTGACCGACGGTCCATCGCTTGCGGCTTGTACGACCAACGGGCAAAAAAAGAGAGAAAGCAGCCCGACAATAAGGAACGCTGTTCGCTTCAATCCGTTCCCCCCTTTAGCGCGCCGACGGGATGAGGCCGATGACCGCTTCGATGATCGCGGTTAAAATCGGAACAGCCAGCGCCAAAATGACGATTTTGCCGCCGAGCTCAATTTTGGCGGCGATCGCCCCTTGGCCGGCGTCTTTGGAAATTTGCGCGGCGAACTCGGCAATGTAGGCAATGCCGATGATTTTCAGCATCGTCTCTAAATACACCATCTGAATATGGGCGCCTTCGGCCATTTTTCGCAACATCGCCAAAATGCTGCTGATTTGATCGACCAACAACAGAAAAATGGTGCAGCCGACAAACACGGTCAACAAAAAGGCCAGATTCGACTTTTGCTCTTGCAGCAACACGACCAAAAACGTCGCGATCAACCCGAGGCCGACGATTTGCAAAATGTCAATGGCCGATCCCTCCTACCCGCGGAACAAAAAGACATCCTTGATTTTTTGGAACAAGTCGCTGACGATGGAAGCGACCATAAACAAAATATAAATAAAGCCGAGCAGCGTCACCCATTGGGCGTATTCTTTCCTCCCCATCTGATCGAGCACCGTATGCAAAAACGCGATGACGATGCCGACGCCGGCGATTTTCAAAATGAGATCGACATCGATGCCCATGATTCTGCCTCCTGTCTACATGAGTAAAATGACGAGCAGCAGGCCGGCCAACACGCCTAAACTTTTCGCCATCTTGGCGTAGCGCGCTTGGTTGTCTAGCGCTTCCGCTTCCTCCCGCTCAAGATGGGCGAGCGCCAGCGCGATTTGCCTTTGCTGGGTGAGCCGGTCGTATTGGCCAAGCGTGGCGCCAAATTGTTTCATCACTTCAAATTCTCCTTGCTTTAGAGCGGTTTTTCCCCATACGGCTCGCAAGCTTTTTTCCCATGCCTCGGCGGCGCTCGTTTCTTCTGTGCATAACGCGGCGGCAAACCGCTCGAACAATTCGGACAACGGGGCGGTCGTTTGCCGGGCGAGATGCATAGCGGCGTCGGCAAGCGGCGTATGGCCATACATCACTTCCGCCTCAAGCGCCCTCAGCGCCGCTTTCAGCTGGCGGAGCTGGCGCGGCCGCTCGTGCAACAAGCGGGCGGCGGCAAACCCAAGCCATGTTGAGGCGGCGAGAATCAACAGAGCGCCAAACCATTTCATCGATGGACCACCGCCCTTTCATACAGCACCGTTCCGCCAGCGTCGAGAATGCGTCGGATTGAGCCGGGATGGGGAATGTTCGTCAGCTCAATAAACCGTTCAAACACCTTTTGTTCCATCACCGGGCCGAGCGTCGGACGCTGCCAGACGTCTTGGATGTTGCGGCCGTGCACAGTCGTCCATACAGAGACGCCAGCATTGGCCGCTTCAAGCACTGCCTCGCTGTCCTCCTCGCGTCCGATTTCGTCGACAATCATGACATCAGGGCTCATCGCGCGGATCATCATCATCATCCCTTCCGCTTTCGGGCAGGCGTCCAACACGTCAAGGCGCGGGCCGAACGAAAACTGAGGAATCCCTTTCACACAGCCAGCGATTTCCGACCGTTCGTCAACGATCGCCACCTTTTGCGCCGGAATGCGCCCCGTCCCGCTGCTAATCAAGCGCGCCGCATCGCGCAGGAGCGTCGTTTTTCCCGTCTGCGGCGAGCCGATGATCATCGTATGACGCCAGCGGCCGTCGTACACATACGGAATCAGCGGCTCGGCGATGCCGATCTGTTCCTTGGCGATGCGAATGTTAAACGAGGAAACATCGCGGATCGCTTTCACCTTGCCCCCTTCAGTAATGACTTTGCCGGCCAGCCCAACGCGATGCCCCCCCTCAATCGTCATAAATCCGCGCTTCAGCTCTTCTTCGACGGCATAGATCGAATAATGACTCAATTTGTTGAGCAAATGCACGCCGTCTTCTTTCGTCACTTCATACGGCAGCAATCGGGCCGTTCCGTCGACGATCACCTCAAGCGGCCGGGAGACGCGGATGCGGATTTCTTCAATTCCGCGGCGGCATGAAGGAAGATGGTGCTGCAACGCGGCGGCGACCGTTTTCGGCAAAATTCCCCACACCGCTTCCATGGCCCTCCCCCTTTTCTTGTGGACTAGTTCATATGTATGGGCGGAATGCGCCGTTTATGCCTTACTTGTAAATCGCGAACAAAATGAGCGCGATCCCGAGCGCCACAAGCCCAAGCCGTGAAAACGAGAGCTCGTCCGCAAGCGAAAGCAGTCCAATCGCCATGGTCACCATCATGACGGTTGGACCGACGACAGCAAGCGCAGCATTAACGGCAAGCGCTTTTTTCACGTCATTGAACACAAGCATCAACAGCGCCGCGCTCAGTTCAATGAACGCGGACACCATCCGCATGCCAGCCATGGCCATAACGGACGGGTCGATCGATCGCAGCCAATGTTTCATGTTCCCCTCCTGTTTTGCCAAATGGGATCGATTAGTACAAACGTATGCGAAAACAAGCCGTTTCAGAAGAAGTTTTTACTGAGGAAAACGATGGGGGAGAGCAAAACGGCGCCCATTTTGCGCATAAAAAACACCGCCCCGGAAGGTGTCCGAGACGGTGCCTGTCGGGCTTGCGCTTACGCCCGCGAAACGTACGTGCCATCGGCCGTATTAATGATGAGCGTGTCGCCTTCGTTGACGAAAAACGGCACTTGAACGACAAGGCCGGTTTCGAGCTTCGCCGGCTTCGAGCCGCCAGAAGCGGTGTCACCTTTAATGCCCGGCTCTGTTTCAACGACTTTCAGCTCGACGGTGTTCGGCAGCTCGACGCCGATCGTTTCGCCTTGGTACATCATAATAAATACTTCCATATTCTCTTTCAAGAACTTCAGTTCATGCTCGATTTGTTTCGCCGGCAGCTCGATTTGTTCGTACGTTTCCATATCCATAAAAACGTGTTGGTCGCCGTTGGCGTACAAATATTGCATTTTGCGTGTGTCGATTTGCGCCCGGTTCACTTTTTCGCCGGCGCGGAACGTCCGCTCCTGAATGGCGCCGGTGCGCAAATTGCGCAGCTTCGAACGGACGAACGCCGCCCCCTTGCCCGGCTTGACGTGCTGGAATTCAAGGACGCGCCAAATCTCGCCGTCCACCTCAATCGTAAGTCCTGTGCGAAAATCGTTGACTGAAATCATTAGCCGAAATCCTCCTCACGCAATCCATTATAAAATGATCAGTTCTTTTGGCGAATGGGTGAGCGCTTCGTTCCCGTCAGCAGTGATGACCGTATCGTCCTCGATGCGCACCCCGCCAAGCCCCGGGATGTAAATGCCCGGCTCGACGGTGACAACCATGCCTGGCTCAAGCACGACATCCGAACGGAACGAAAGCGTCGGCCCTTCGTGAATTTCCAATCCAATCCCATGGCCGGTCGAATGGCCGAAATAGTCGCCATACCCTTTTTCGCGGATGTAATCGCGCGTGAGCGCATCGGCTTCCTTGCCGGTCATGCCTGCCTTGAGCCCGTTCATGCCTCGTTGCTGCGCTTCAAGAACGATGTCATAGATCGTCCGCAACTCCGCGCTAATGTCGCCGACGGCGACCGTTCTCGTCATATCGGAACAATACCCTTTATAGTAAGCCCCGAAATCAAGCGTGACGAGCTCGCCGCGCTCGATCGTTTTCTCTGACGCCACCCCGTGCGGCAGCGCCGAACGGTAGCCGGAGGCAACGATCGTATCAAAGGAGGACGAAGACGCCCCTTGTTTGCGCATAAAAAATTCCAGCTCATTCGCCACTTCGATTTCTTTAACGCCTGGACGGATGAACGACAAAATGTGCGAAAACGCCGCATCGGCGATTTCTGCTGCTTCCTTTAATATCTTAATCTCTGCCTCTGACTTAATCAAGCGCAATTTTTCTACGAGCCAAGACGTTGGCACGAGTTCAGCGCGGATGGCTTCTTCATACGACTTGTATGCGGCATAGGTGACATGTTCTTGCTCAAAGCCAAGCCTCTTGATGCCAAGCCGCTTCACCTGATTGGCAATTTCTTCGATGATCGGCCCGCTGTGCTGGACGACTTCAAACCCTTGGGCTTGCCTCGATGCTTGTTCGACGTAGCGGAAGTCCGTAACCAACACCGCCCCTTGACGGCTGACAAGTACAGCGCCGGCCGTGCCAGTAAACCCGGTCAAATAGCGGCGGTTGTAGCCGTTTGTGATTAACAGCCCGTCGATATGCTGCTCGTCAAGAAGCTCCCGAAGCTTTTCCAGCTTTTCCATGTTTCCGTCTCCTCTTCCCTTAGAGTGTGCTCGTCTCCTTGGCTGCCTGCGTCGAGAGCGGAGAAAATCTTCGCGGTCAGGATGACGCGAAAGACCTCGTAGGCGCGCCAGTTTCACGCAGCGCCCGCAGCAGCCATGGACTGATGGTGAAACACAAGTGTTGATGATCCATTATTTTACTATATAGGTGCAACCAAAACGTTTAACATATCTTTGACAGAAAAGCCACTTATCGATTTTTCGACTGTCGAGGGCAAGCCTTTGCTTGCCTCCGTCACGCCGATCCAATGCTCAGTAAAAGCTACAAATTCGAAAACTTCAAATTGATAAAAAAACACAGAATCATATGGCTGAACACAAGCTTTTCTGTCTCTTCCCTCGAACAAGAACGCCGGCTGGCAAATGTCATTTGCCAGCAAAGCGTTCATTGTTTGAGGAGAGCATGCCGTCATATGCCCAGTCGGCAAGCGAACCGCTTGCCGACGACGGCAGAAAGACTGGGAACAGAGCCTTCTCATCTGGTTTTTATTGGTTCATCAACACGCCTGATGCTGAAACGTTCCAAAACCTTCTTTATTTTACCATAAAGATGGTCGTTTCCGCTAGACATCCGCGCGGCGCTTGATGCAGCACTCACTCGAGCGGGTGAGAGCGAAAAGAAGCTTCATCAGTTTCCTTCATTTGCCTCCTCTTTTCCGACATTTGACGCCGGTCGATTCATTTCTTGCGTTTCAAACGAAATCGAATAGCCGACAAATACGCCATATAAAATGTATAGGCAAAGCGTCGTAATAATCGTATTCGCTTCTAAGTCTGCAACTGGTTGGACGTTTGGAAACAGTGGATTAAACAAATAAAAGACCATCATCCAAAGCACCACGCCATATACAATTCCCGCCCACATACCGGCGATCTTGCGCAGGAACGCATAGTACAAAAGCGCCGCCGCAATGGAAATGATGCCGATCAGCACGATGGCCGCATAATTGCCGGCTTTCCCATATTTCCAGTCCCCGGCCACCCACGGGATGAGAATCATATTCGGACTGATTTCACTGAAATGGAAAAAATAGGCCAAATAGCCGATCAAACTCCAAAACACCCCGCCGACAAACCCGATGATGATCGTTTTTTGTATGAGCGTCATCGGCCGCTCCGTTTTCTCTTGCTCGAGCTCCCCTTTTTGTTCCGCCATCATCGTGCACCTCCTTGTCTGGTAGTATGACCGAAAGCCGACCGTCCCATGAATCAAACGAAAAAAATGACCGCTCTTGTGTAAATCATGGATTTTTTGGAAATCATAATCGTAGCATCAACCTAGAGGTTTCCGGATATTTCTTGTAGAATAAAATAATAAACATAAAAAATAGGTTGGTGTTGGCCTGATGAAATCATCAATGGAGAAACCGTTATACGGCGGCCAAGCGGTCGTTGAAGGGGTGATGTTTGCTGGCAAGACGCACTCCGTCACCGCTATTCGCCGCCATGACGGGACGATTGACTATTTTACGCTGCCTCGCCGCAGCCATCCGACGCTGGCTGCCCTGAAAAAAATCCCGTTTGTCCGCGGCATTGTCGCCATTATTGAGGCGAGCGCAAACGGGGCCAAGCATTTGCAGTTTGCCAGCGAACAATATGAGGCGTCCTCGGACGAAAAACAGGCCGCCGAAGAAAGCCGCTCCAAATTCGGGCTGATTCTCGGCGCCGCCGTCATCGGCGTGCTATCGTTTTTATTCGCCAAAACCATTTTTACGCTCGTTCCGGCGCTCGCCGCCGACGCCTTTAAACCGCTCGTACCGGGGAAAATGGGGCAAATTTTGCTTGAAGGAGCCTTTAAGCTTGCTCTTTTGCTCGGCTACATTTACTTTATTTCATTGACGCCGCTTGTTAGGCGCGTGTTCCAATACCACGGGGCGGAACATAAAGTCATCAACGCCTTTGAAGCGGGGTGGCCGCTCACTGTTGAGCACGTCCAGCGCGCCTCGCGCCTTCACTACCGATGCGGCAGCAGCTTCATTTTATTTACGGTCATGATCAGCTTGTTCCTTTATTTGTTCGTGCCGACGGATCCGCTTTGGCTGCGAATCGCAAACAGGCTCGCTTTAATTCCTGTCGTGCTTGGCGTTTCGTTTGAAGTCTTGCAGTTTACAAATAAATTGAGGGATATTCCGCTGCTAAGCTGGCTTGGCTATCCCGGGCTATGGCTGCAGCGGTTGACGACAAAAGAACCGGACGATGACCAAGTGGAAGTGGCCATCGCCTCGTTTCAGCGGCTTCTTGATTTGGAAGCGGAAGCCGAAAGGAAACAAGCGGTGCAGTAATCGATCAAAGGGGGTGGACTCATTGCGGCGCCGGGCCATTCATCCGCTTGTCGGGCTTATGATTTTGCTTGGAACGCTTGGCATTGTCTATACCCTTTTTGCCCATCCGACGGTGCTGTTCCGCCAGCTGCTGTTTGTTGCGCTGTTTTTGGCCGCCATTTATCTCTTCTACCGGTTCGTATACCAACGCCGCACCGATCAAGATCGGTTATCGTATTTAAAGGCGGTGCGGCAGTCGAAAAAGCTCCATCCCCGCTCCGGGCGCAAACAAGCAAAGCCGGCGAAACTGAAGCGGCCGCTGAAAAAACGGACGGCCATTCCGCACTTGACCGTGATCGAGGGCAAAAAAGGCAAAAAAAAGAATCGAGCTTCGTTTTAGCTTGATTCTTTTTTGTTTGCCTCTGCCGTTCAGCTAAAAAATCGGCGGCAGAGGTGTGACCTATTGTCGCTTTCCCGTCTAGTACGCCCATTGGCGCAAAAACTGCCGCGTCCGCTCGCGTCCGTAATCGATCAGGCGCCGGCGCGCTTCCAGGTCGATGGAAAATTCCGTGGAAATAACGTTGTCCACCGGCAAAAAGACGATGTTTTTTTCATGGCGGCGCGAAATGTAGCGCGCATCATGCGCCTCTCTCATGGCCGCAAACAGCGCCTCATACAAATCGAGCGCATTGGTGATCGTTCGTTTCGGCCGCTCCCCTGGTTTTGGGCTCAGCTGAACGCCCAGCACCGGCCGTTTTTTCTTCTTTTCTTCATCGAACAAAAACAGCGGAAAGTTGCTGAGCACCCCTCCGTCGACAATGAAAGCCACACCGTTTCGCCCGCGAAGGCGGACCGGCTCAAAGAAATAAGGAATGCTGATGCTCATCCGCACTGCTTTGGCGATGGAAAACGACCCAGGGTCAATGCCGTATATGGCTAAATCGTCCGGCAGCACGACGATGCGCCCGTTCGTCACATCGGAAGCGACGATATACAAACTGCCGGCCGGCACATCTTGAAACGTCCGCACGCCGCGGGCGGCGAGCGCCGCCTCGAGCCACCGCTCAAACACCTTTCCTTGATACAGCCCAAGATGCCAATACAGGCGCACCCATTTCCAAAGCGAAAACGGAATCCATAGCGGCCGTTCATCCAAAAACTGCTCCAACTCCAACTCCTCAAGCAGTCGGGCGATGTCGCGGGCGCTGTAGCCTGCCGATAGCAGCGCCGAAAGCAACGCTCCCGCACTCGTGCCGGCAAGCCGCTTCCAGCGCAGACCTTTTTCCTCAATCGCTTCATACGCTCCAAGCAACGCAAACCCTTTCACCCCGCCGCCGGAAAAGACAAGATCAATGTCCACCGCCGCCTCCCCCTTTTTGCCGTTTATACATATGTAAGAAAAAAGGAGGACATTTAGTACGGCAAACAAAAAAGAGCAAGCATCGGCTTACTCTCCTTGTTCATTGCGCTTTTGGACATCGCGCAGCGCTTCAAGGCGGCGTTCGTCCTCTTGAAAATACTGCACCAAATCGCCGATCCGGTCGATGGCGTTCCAGCTCAAATGGTGTTCAATCCCTTCCACGTCGCGGTAAATGTTTTCTTCGCTGACACCGATCAAACGGAGAAACTGCTCAAGCAGCTCATGGCGGTAGACGAGCCGCTGGCCGATTTTTCTTCCTTTTGGCGTCAAGACGAGTCCGCGGTATTTCTCATACACTAAATACTCATCTTTATCGAGCTTTTGCACCATTTTCGTCACCGAGGAGGGATGGACGGACAACGCTTCAGCGATGTCAGAGACGCGGGCATAGCCCTTTTCTTCAATCAAAATGTAAATTTGCTCAATATAATCTTCCATGCTTGGTGTCGGCAACGTTTGTCCCCTCCCATTACATTTGTCTGCCGCAGACAAGTGCAGCGGCCGTCAGCATCTCTCATGAACATTGCCGCTTTGCCCGCTTCGGCTAGACGCTGCCGGGCCAGTCGGCCGCCCAGGCAAACAAAAAATAGCAATCAATCCCATTATACCATGAAGGGAACATTACGTAAAATACTGCACTTGGGCCGATGGAAAAAAGCGAGCAATATACGAGCGCATGGTTTCCTCCAGCTCCCGCGCTTCCTCGTCACGGTACACATATTTGCCGATGCCGTACCGCCCCCACTTATACTTGCGCTTCGATTCGTCCAAATCGAGCTTGGTTTTCGGGTAACGCTGCTCGATGACCCGCTTGGCCGGCTTGGTAAACCGATGCTGGATGAGCTCAAACGTCAAATCAGATAAGTCCACCCCTTCCAATTGCCGGGCGAGCTCCTGAAACAATTCAAAATACCCTTGTTCCCAGCCGTCATGCCGGTAAATCGGCGCGACGACAAAGCCGAGCTTATAGCCGGCACCGGCCACTTTGCGCGCTGTTTGAAGCCGCGCGTCAAAGGAGGACGTTCCCGGCTCGAAATGGTTGATCACATAGCGGGAGTTGACGCTGAAGCGAAACCGCGTTTTGCCGTTATGCTTGGCATCAAGCAAATGGTCGACATGCTCATACTTCGTCACAAATCGGAGCCGCCCGTAGTCGGTCGCGCCAATAAACTCAATCGCTTTTTTCAGCGAATGGGTCAAATGATCGATCCCGACAATGTCGGACGTGCATGCCGCCTCGAAGCGAGTAATCTCGGGTGCGCGCTCGTCAATATACGTTTGCGCTTGAGCGAAAATGTCGTCCAAGTTGACATACACGCGGATATATGGCTTGCTTCCTAATGTCGTTTGCAAATAGCAATAATGGCAATGGCCCATACATCCGGTTGCCAACGGAATGGCGTATTCGGCTGACGGCTTCGATGAATCAAATTTCAGCGTCCGCCGCACGCCAACAACGAGCGTCGATTTCGCATTTCGATACCGGGCTAGCTCCGTCTCTCCCGGAATGCCGCGCACTTGGTTGTGCGATGTCGTCTCGCGAATCTCGATTCCCATTTGTGTAAATTTCTCGTACAATTCCTTTCCGAGCGGGTACGACAACGCCTCCGGTTCGAAATACACCAATTTTGGCACAAACGGTTTCATCGTTTTCCCCCATTTCGTCCATCTTTACAGTTTAGTATGGACGAGAACGGGGGAGTCGTTATCTTACTTTATTTGGAATTCTTTTTTCGTTTCCTTGTCGCCTCCTCATCCACATCCATCCGCCTCCCAACGAAACCAGCGGGCATGGCCGTCGGTTTCGGCAACGATTTGCCGGCATTCTCGGCCATTGATCATGTGATCCAGATGCAGTTTCGGATCCCACATATTGTTATACACATGGAACAAATCCCGTTGGCGGCCGATTTCACGAAGCTGCTCAAGCAATCCACGCTTTGCCTCATCTGACATTTGGTTCGCGACATGCGTGTGGAAGATGCAAACAACGGTATCGGACGGAACTTGTGCAACAAGATCAGAGAGAAGTTCAACCCCGTCTCCCTCGATCAGACGAATCGGCGTTTGTTCCAGACATCGGGCTGCCTTTTCAAACAATTGGCGCCGGTCTTTATGTTCGGGCCAAATGAGCGCCTTCATCCATCGTCGATCATCCTCTTTTTTCAAGTCAATCACATGCAAATCGATACCGATCCGTTCAGCGACCCATGTGAAATTCAACTTGATCATCTCCCTTATTCTTCGACTTTTCACAACATTCTTCGCTCTCTTCATGCCATTGAATTCCATCAACTAGAAACTCGATCCTTTCGCTTACTATATTCGTTCCAACATACAGATTGCCCTGCAAAACATTCGCACACCTTTGCGATTTGCCATGACAGCTCATGAACGCAATGATACAATAAAACTAAACTGAAAGGAGGGATGCAGAATGTCTCACGAGCTTGTCGAATTGCTTCGCTCGGTGCTGAAAGAGGAGTTGCAGCCCATTCATGAACGCCTCGACCGCCTAGAAGCCGGACAGCAACGCCTCGAAGAACGACAACAACGCCTCGAAGAACGACAACAGCGCCTCGAAGAACAGCAACAACGCCTCGAAGAACAGCAACAACGCCTCGAGGAAAAGTTGGACCATTTCATTATCGAGACGCGCAGCCATTTCAAAAAAATCGAGGACGAGCTGGCCGACCATCGGCGCATGTTCGAGATATTGTCACATGATTGGCGCAACGCGAACATTGCGATTGAATATTTAAACCATAAGATCGGCCAGCACGATCTGGAAATGTATCAACTCAAAAAGCGGCTCGAACTCCAAGAAACAAAGTAAAAGCGCATGCCCGATGACCGGCGCATACGCTCGAACCGCTTATCCCCGCTTGCGAATGCGGAAATTGTCTTCTAACAGCACCCAGTTTTCCGGATACGGATACCCGAGCACCCAGTAGCTGATTCCGCGCAATCCGTATTCTTTCACCAATTCAAATTTCGCCAACGCGCTGCGGGCGTCCTCAAACCACACTTCATGTTGTCGCCCTTGTTCATCTGTATAGCGGTAAAACGGCGAAGCCGCCGCCGCATCGTATTGGATGGACGCCCCGTAGCGAATGGCGCGCTCTAGCGCCTCTTTCGGACTGAACGTTTCCGCCTCTTGCCCTTGCACGTGCGGCAGCACCCAGTCGCGGGCATAAATTTGAAACCCCATCATGATTTTGCTACGCGGAATGGCGGTCACCGCATAATCGAGCACGCGCCGAATTTGATTCACCGGCGAAATGGCTTGCGGCGGCCCAAATCGGTAGCCCCACTCATAGGTCATAAGGACAACAAAATCAGCGATGCGTCCGTGGGCTGGGTAGTCGTGCGCTTCGTACAGCAGCCCTTTTTGTTCAGCGCTTATTTTGGGCGCCAGCGACGTCGATAAAACATACCCTTCGGCGTGAAGCCGGTTGGCCGCCCGCTGCAAAAACTCGTTATACCGCTTGCGGTCGGACGGATAGACATTTTCAAAATCGACATTCAACGCGCGGTACCCTTTTGCTCGCATCACTTGAATGACGTTGTCAAGCAATCGCGTTTGCAGCGCAACGTCGGCCAGAATCGTCTGCGCCAGCCTCGAGCCCGGGTCTTGGTACGTAAAGTTCGTGATCGTCATCATCGGCACGACACGGGCGGCATAAGCCGCCTGAATGAATGCTGTATCATTGATCGGATTGAGCCCGCCATCGGCGCGGATCGTGTAGGCGAATGGCGCGGCATAGGTCAAATGGCGGCCGACTTCGCGCACTTGCTCCGCTCCTTTCTCCCCTTGGTCCACCGTAAATGCGTTCACCTCGATGAGCGGCTTCGCCGGCGGGATGATGAGCCGCTGTCCGGGGACGATCCGGTTCGGATCGGTAATATCGTTTACTTCGATCAGCTGCTGAACCGTCACTCCGTAGAACGAAGCGATTTGCGCCAGCGTCTCCCCGCTTCGCACCGTATGGATGCGCGCTGGGATGAACAACGTTGTCCCTGGATAAAGGAGCGACGGATTCGTGATCCGGTTCGCCTGTATAATCGCTTCGACCGCCACTCCATACTGGCGCGCAATTTGCCATAACGTTTCCCCTGTGCGGACCGTATGGTAACGATATGGAACCGGGATGACGAGCGCTTGGCCAACGGCTAGCCGGTTCGGGTCGCTCAGTTCATTGGCGGCGACAATCCGCTCGAGTGGAACGCCGTAACGCTGAGCCAACTGCCAAAGCGTCTCCCCGCGCTTTACGACATGAACAATCATGACGCTCCCCCTTTCGTTCCCTCCTTTTACCACTATATTTTGGCTTTTGCCTTTTATGTAAAAAAAAAAACGCCGGTTCCTCTACGGAAACCAGCGTTTCATCCATTCAAACCCATTCGTATCGCCATTACAGGCCGCACTTCAGCTGCGCGCCGCAGTTGGTGCACGTGTTGCAGCCGCCGATCTCTTCGATCGTCCCTTCGCGGCAAATCGGGCAAATATTGCCGATTTCGGAACCGATTGTCACATCGGTGGCGCGCACATCTTGAATCGTATCAACGAGCACGACGGGGCGTTTCGTCTCTTTTTCCTCGAGCTCCTCTGGAAGCAGTTCAAGTTGCTCTTCAATCTGATTCTCCTCAGCCTTTAACGTCAACACTTGTGCATCGCGGCTGCCGTCGACATAGACGGTTCCGCCTTTCGCACCGCAACGCCATAAACGCTCGTACACTTTTTGCACTTGCTCGACGGTGTAGCCCTTCGGCGCGTTGACCGTTTTCGACAAGCTCGAGTCGACCCAACGTTGAATGATGCACTGCACATCGGCGTGCGCTTCCGGAGGCAAGTCCATCGCCGTCACAAACCAAGGCGGCAAGTGGTTCGGATCGGCTTCCGGATGTTTGTCCAAATATTCTTGGACGATGTCCGCTTTCACTTCGATAAATTTGCCCAAGCGCCCGCTCCGGTAGTACGAGAACGAGAAGTACGGCTCAAGCCCGGTTGAGACGCCGACCATTGTCCCTGTCGATCCCGTCGGCGCCACCGTCAGCAAGTGCGAGTTGCGGATGCCGTATTTCAAAATATCTTGACGAATGTCTTCCGGCATCCGTTTCATGTAGCCAGTGTTGATGAACGCTTCACGCAGCTTGCGCGTCTCTTCCTCCGTTTCGCCGACCAAAAACGGGAAGCTGCCTTTTTCTTTCGCCAGCTCGATCGAGGCCCGGTATGCGGTCGTGGCGATCGTGCGGAACAGCTCATCGACAAGCTGGTTTCCTTCCTCAGAGCCGTACGCTTTTTCGCAGTAAATGAGCAAGTCTGCAAGCCCCATGACGCCAAGGCCGATGCGGCGCTCGCCGAGCGCTTGTTTTTTGTTTTCCTCAAGGAAGTACGGCGTGGCGTCAATGACGTTGTCTTGCATCCGCACCCCGATTTCGACCGTGCGTTTCAGTTTTTCGTAGTCCACGACCTTCCGTTCTTTGTCGACCATGTTCGCCAAGTTAATGGCGGCCAGATTGCACACCGAATACGGTGCCAACGGTTGTTCCCCGCACGGGTTGGTCGCAACGACTTTTTGCCCGTACGCGCGGGCGTTCGTCATTTCGTTGGCGTTGTCGATGAAGAAAATGCCCGGCTCGGCCGAATACGTCGCGCAAATGTTGATCAGCTTCCACAGTTCGCGGGCACGGATTTTCCGGTAGACGCGGACGCGATAGCCCATTTTCTCCCATTCGCGTACATCGCCGACTTCATGCCATTTTTCGTTGTAAATGCGCATTTCCTCTTCGGAATAGGTTTCCACGTCCGGGAAGCGGAGCGCGTATTCTTCGTCCTTTTCGACCGCTTCCATGAACTCTTTCGTCAAGCAGACGGAAATGTTCGCACCGGTCAAAAAGTCTGGGTTGTGCACCGTATATGTACCGCCGGTGCGCAGTTTTTCTTCGGCGTCTTTGATGATGTCTTCGGTGAAACCGCCGTAGTCAGGCGCGTTCTTGTATCGGACGATCGCTTCGTACATCGCCCGCTCCCGCTCGGTGAGCGGCGTAAATTTCAGTTTGTCGCGCGCTGCTTTTTTGATGCCTTCGTCTTCCATATTTTCGAGCAGGTAGCGCAAAATGCGCGGGTTTTGCATTTTCGAGACGATGAATTCGATAATGTCCGGGTGCCAGTCGGCAAGCATAATCATTTGGGCGCCGCGGCGGGAGCCACCTTGCTCGACAAGGTGGGTCAGCTTCGCAATATCGTCAAGCCACGAGACCGACCCGGACGATTTGCCGTTCACCCCGCGCGCAAGCGTATGGCGCGGCCGCAATGTCGAGCCGTTCGTCCCAACGCCGCCGCCGCGGCTCATGATTTCCATCACCTGCTTCCGATGTTCGGAAATTCCTTCGCGCGAGTCTTTCACAAACGGCATCACATAGCAGTTGAAATACGTCACTTCCTTGCCCGAACCCGCCCCGTACAACACGCGGCCGGCCGGAACAAAATTCAAGCTGGCGAGCTCTTGATAAAACTTTTCGAACCACTCTTTCCGCTTTTCTTCCGTCTTTTCCACCGCCGCCAGCCCGGTCGCATTGCGCTTGGCGATTTGCTCATAGAAAATCTCGAGCGGCTTGTCGATAATGTCGAGCGACCGAACCACAATGCCGGTCTCCGCCTCTTCCCCTTCGAGCACGTGCCGGTATTCGTCTTCAATCAACACGCGCGCCTTTTTCGCCTCCCAATCGATGTCGACGATAAACCCGAGCCCTCGTGCCGGGAATTTCGGATCCTCCTTGATCGTCAACACGACGAAATCGCCCGGTGTGAGCGTCAGCTTCTCCGTATCTTTGAATGAATACCGGTCAAGCATGACCAAACGGGATACGCCTTTATGGGTGATGTGCATATCCGGCGTAATCGGATGCACTTGCGGAAATAGGCGGATATCCTCGTTCAGCTTGTCAATATTGATCTTCATTTTTTCGGATGACGCCACCGTCATTCTCCTATCTCTCCTCTTTTATATAATCTCTCATGTTTTTGGCAAAGTTGTCCTGTCTTCTCTACCTTACCATATCAAACAGAAAAAAACAATATATAGTATGATTTTTTATGAAAATCATACTATATATTGTTAAAGAGAACAAATGATTTCATTTTGTCAAGCAAAAAAAAACAAAACACGGCGAAAAGCGGAGAAAAACGGGGGAGTGCCGCTGTTTTTGCCGGAAAACGAACGATTTACCGCGTCGCTGCTCAGCGCTTGAAGTTCCATTCGTCGCTTTCGTATTTCGCCCGCGCCAGCTCTTCAACGTACGCCCGCTCTTCGGCGGTGAGCGTGTACGGTTCCAATACGATGTTCAATCCCTTTTCAAATCCTTTGTAAAACGCCTCTTTCGCTTCCTCGATCGTCACCGTGCGGCTCGTCAACTCATTGATCGCGACTGCCTTCTTTTTAAAATCGCGCTGCAGACGCTCTTTCACCCGCTCGTTTGGATATTTAAACAAGCTGAACAGCAGCTCTTCGTCCAGATCAAGCAAAATCGATCCGTGCTGCAAAATGACGCCTTTTTGCCGCGTTTGCGCGCTGCCGGCGATTTTCCGCCCCTCAACGACAAGTTCGTACCATGACGGCGCGTCAAAACAAACGGCCGAGCGCGGGCTGCGCAAATCGGCTTTCTCTTCTTCTGTCCTCGGCACGGCAAAATACGCATCCAATCCAAGATAACGAAATCCCTCTAAAATGCCTTGGGAAATGACGCGGTATGCTTCCGTCACCGTCTTCGGCATCGCCGGGTGCGACTCGGAGACGATCACGCTGTATGTCAATTCTTTATCGTGCAGGACGCCGCGCCCGCCGGTCGGCCGACGGACAAAGCCGAGGCCGTGCCGTTTGACCGCCTCTAAATCAATTTCTTTCTCCACTTTTTGAAAATAACCAATCGACAACGTCGGCGGATTCCAGCCATAAAAGCGGATCGTCGGCGGAATTTTGCCTTCGCTGTGCCAATCGAGAAGCGCCTCATCGAGCGCCATATTGAACGCCGGCGGGCAATAGCCGGAATCGATAAAGCGCCATACTTCTTTTGCCATCGTTCCACCTTCTCTATTGTTCCATACTCTAAACGCTGCGGCGGCTTGTCGACCACCGCCAAGGGGCGGGACGCTTTTGGCCGCCTTTATTAGTTTAGCAAACAACGCCGGTGAAGGAAAGAAAAATGGCATCACGAAAACCTCTTTGCTTCCCGGCGGCGACTTTATATAATAGGAAATAGCAGACGAAGCGAAAGGAGGCATGACGGGTGGAAGCATTGCTCATTATTCTCGGCGCAATCATCGTGTATTCCGTCATTACGTACTTCTGGCAGAAGAGAATTGTCAAAGCATTGACAGAGGAAGAGTTCCGCGCCGGTTATCGAAAAGCGCAACTCGTCGACGTCCGCGAACCGGATGAGTTTGCGGCTGGACATATTTTAGGGGCTCGCAACATCCCGCTCACGCAGCTTCGCATGCGCATGAAAGAATTGCGCAAAGACCAGCCGATCTATTTGTACTGCCAAAACGGACTGCGCAGCGGGCGAGCCGCGCAAATGCTCTACCGAAAAGGATACCGCGACTTGTACCATTTAAAAGGCGGATTTAAAACATGGACCGGGAAAGTGAAGAAAAAAGCGTAGCCCGTTAACCAAAAAGGCGCTCTGCCCAAACAGGCAGGCGCCTCTTTTCGCATGCGCTAGACCGCCGCAAATTCCGGCGGCAGGACGACCGCCTCAAGCACCGAAGCAGCCGCGCCGATGGCGCAGCTTTTCTCTTTCAGCTTGGAGGAGATGATGGACGGCTCGCTTTCTTTTTTGACGAGAATTCGCTTTCTCACTTCTTGGCGCGCCGGACCGATCACATACTCGCCCGCTTGGGCAATCGGACCGCCGATGATGACTGCTTCTGGATTGTACGCATAAATCACCTGCAACAATCCAACGCCGAGATAGCGCCCCGTTTCCTCCAAAATGCGCGCCAACTGTTCATCGCTTTCTGCTGCCAACGCCATCGCAGCGATGGAAAAGCGTTCATCGAGCCATTCGGAACGCCCTTCTTCAGCCAAACGGCGTTCAATGTATTTTTCCGACGCATACATTTCCCAGCAGCCGATGTTGCCGCAGCTGCAGCGAATGCCGTTGACATCGATCGTATGATGGCCGATTTCACCAGCTAGGCCGCTGACACCCCGATAGAGCTGATGGTGAAGAACGACGCCGGCGCCAATGCCGATTCCGGCGCTGATGTAAACAAAGTGGGCGAACTCGTTGCCGGCGCCGAACCACTTTTCTCCAAGCGCCGCCAGTTTCGCCTCATTCTCGACAATGACAGGACGCTCAGGCCACCGTTGCCGCAAAACAGCCGCCAAGGCGACATCGTCCCAGCGCAAGTTCGGAGCAAACACAACGGTCCCGCTTTCGGTATGGACGACGCCCGGCACGCCGATGCCGATTCCCATCACGCCGTACGGCGTCGCCGGCGCCCGGCGGATGGCCGCCTCGATGAGCTCCATCATTTCGCCGATGATCGCCTCCTGCCCTTCAGACGGGCGGAACGAACGCCGTTGCTCCCAAAGAATGTCCGCGTTTAAATTGGTCAACACGGCATACAAATAGTTCACCCCCAGCTCAACGCCGATAAGCGAGCCGGCGTCGGCGTTGAAGCGAAGCATGAGCGGCCGGCGCCCGCCGGTTGACTCGCCGATTCCGCTTTCATGGACGAAATGCTCGGCGATCAGTTCGTCAACAAGCGCGGAGACAGTGGCCTTGTTCAATCCGGTTGTCTTGGCGATATCGGCGCGCGAAATCGGATGCTGGTCGCGAATCAATTTTAAGACGAGCTGTTTATTCATTTTTTTTACAAGAGAAATGTTTCCTGTCCGCACGTCTCTGTCATCCTTTTCATTTGATTGATCGAATGTGTCTTGCGAAAGGGCAGGGGCGCCTCGCTATTATGGCGGTTGCTGCATCCGTCGATTCCTGCCGTGTTCGACTCTTGACCATCAGCTTTTTCGCCCAAGCCGTCGGGCGCCCGTGCACCGACTGTTAAGGCTAACTTCTCCATATGGACACATGCTTTTTCTTTCTTGATCTTAGTTTATATAATAAACTAATTCAACATTTCTGTCAATGACTCATCCGTCGTACAAAGAAACGGCCCGCTCCGTTAGGGAGCGAGCGCTCATCAATGCTCAAACATCAGTTGTCGCTATGTTTTGGTTTTTGATAGCGCAAAATCGGCTTGCGCGCCGCGGTCGTTTCATCAAGTCGCTTCACAACGGTCGTATGCGGCGCTTCTTGAACGATTTCCGGATTTTCCTCCGCCTCTTTGGCGATTTGGATCATGGCGTCAATAAACGCGTCGAGCGTCTCTTTCGACTCCGTCTCCGTCGGCTCGATCATCATGCATTCTTCAACGATGAGCGGGAAGTAAATCGTCGGCGGATGAAACCCGAAATCAAGCAGTCGCTTGGCGATGTCGAGCGTTCTGACACCGAGTTTCTTTTGCCGGCGGCCAGAGAGAACGAACTCGTGCTTGCAATGGCGGTCATACGGCAAATCGTAATACTCAGCAAGCCGACGCATCATATAGTTGGCGTTTAACACCGCATATTCGCTCACCGCTTTTAAGCCGTCCGGCCCCATCGAGCGGATGTACGTGTACGCCCGAACATTGATGCCGAAATTGCCGTAAAACGGCTTGACGCGGCCGATCGATTGCGGACGGTCATCATCAAGGTAATAACCGTTTTCCCCTTTTTCGATGACCGGCTTCGGCAAAAACGGAACGAGGTCGGCTTTCACCCCGACCGGGCCCGAGCCTGGGCCTCCGCCGCCATGCGGGCCGGTGAACGTTTTATGCAAGTTCAAATGAACAACGTCAAAGCCCATGTCCCCCGGGCGCGCCTTGCCAAGAATCGCGTTTAAATTCGCGCCGTCATAATACAGCTTGCCGCCGGCTTTGTGGACGATTTCGGCCATTTCGACAATATGCTCTTCAAACAGCCCGAGTGTGTTCGGATTCGTGAGCATAAGCGCCGCTGTATCCGGACCGACGACGCGCTTTAAGTCCTCTAAATCGACAAGTCCATCGGCGGTCGATTTGACCGTCACCGTCTCAAAACCCGCGACCGTTGCCGACGCCGGGTTCGTGCCGTGCGCTGAATCCGGGACGATCACTTTCGTCCGGTTGAAGTCGCCGTTTGCTTCATGGTAAGCACGGATCATCATCAGCCCGGTCCATTCGCCGTGGGCGCCGGCCGCCGGTTGCAAGGTGACCGCATCCATGCCTGTGATTTCTTTTAAATGCTCTTGCAAGTCGTACATCAACTCAAGCGCCCCTTGCACCGTTTTCTCTGGCTGAAGCGGATGAATGTGAGCAAACCCGGCGAGGCGGGCGACGTTTTCATTGATTTTCGGATTGTATTTCATCGTGCACGACCCGAGCGGGTAAAACCCGGAATCGACGCCGTGGTTTCGTTTCGAGAGCGCCGTATAATGACGCATTAAGTCAAGCTCCGACACTTCCGGGAGCTCCGGCTCTTCAGTGCGAAGATAATCGGCCGGCACGAGCTCGCTGACATCGACAGCCGGCACGTCAAGCGCTGGCAGGCTGTAGGCGATGCGCCCCGGCTTGCTTCGTTCGAAAATGAGCGGTTGATCGTTACGCATGGCCATCCCCCAATTCATTGACAAACCGATCGATTTCTTCTTTTGTCCGCAGTTCGGTGACAGCAACAAGCATATGACCGGCAAGCTCCGGATAGTCAGCCCCAAGGTCATAGCCGCCGATGATTCCTTTTTCGAGCAGGCGATCGTTCACATCAGAAACCGGCCGTCCAAGCCGGATGACAAACTCGTTGAAAAACGGACCGGCAAACGGCGACGACAGTCCGCGCTTTTCAAGTTCCACCTTCGCATAATGCGCTTTTTGCATATTCATCGCCGCCATTTCTTTCACGCCCCGCTTGCCAAGCGCCGACAGCGCAACGGAAGCGGCCAAGGCGTTTAACGCTTGATTGGAGCAAATGTTGGATGTCGCCTTATCGCGGCGGATGTGCTGTTCGCGCGCTTGAAGCGTCAAGACAAACCCGCGGCGCCCGTCCTCATCGGTCGTCTGCCCGACAAGACGGCCTGGAATTTTGCGCATGAGCGGCGCTTTGACAGCGAAATAGCCGCAATGCGGGCCGCCAAATTGCGTCGGGATGCCAAATGGCTGCATGTCGCCGACCACAATGTCGGCGCCAAACGCTCCGGGTGGAGTCAACACACCAAGCGCCAATGGGTTGCTGGCGACGACAAACAAACTTTTCTTTTCATGCGCAAGCGGCGCGATCGCTTTCAGCGGCTCGATTTGACCAAAAAAGTTCGGGTATTGGACGACAACGCACGCCACATCATCCCCCATTTCCGCTTCAAGCGCCTTAAGATCGGTGATGCCGCCGTCATACGGAATTTCTTTCACTTCGAGCTTCTGTCCTTTGGCGTACGTGCGCACGACTTCCCGATATTGCGGATGAACGGCGGTCGAGATGAGCACTTTCTTCCGCTTCGTATGCGCGGCGCTAAGAAGCACCGCTTCGGCAAGCGCCGTGCCGCCGTCGTACATCGACGAGTTGGCGACATCCATGCCGGTCAACTCGCACACCATCGTTTGAAACTCAAAAATCGCCTGCAGCTCGCCTTGGGAAATTTCCGGTTGATACGGCGTATAGGCCGTATAAAATTCAGAGCGCGACAGGACATGGTCGACGACAGCCGGAATATAATGGTCGTACACCCCGGCTCCTAAAAAGGAAACGTATTGTTTTACGCTGGCGTTTTTTTCCGCTAAGGCCGCAAGCTCTTTCCACAGCTCCGGCTCGGATTTGGCCGGTTTCACCTTCAGCTCGCCGCGGAAGCGGACTTGTTCTGGAATATCGGCAAACAAGTCGTCAATCGAGGCAACGCCGATCGTCTTCAGCATCTCCTGTTTGTCTTCTTCCGTCATCGGCAAATAACGATGGAGCACTGCGTTTTTCCCCTTTCCTTGTCGCTTTGGAATCGTCACTTGGCCCGCCTGTAAAACGGAATCGGCACGATGTTCGCTTTCAGCCGCTTGCCGCGGATGTCCACCTCCACCTCCCGGCCGATGGCAGCCACATCCGCTTTCACCAAGGCCAAGCCGATGTTTTTCTTCAGCGTCGGCGACTGCGTGCCGGTCGTGACGAACCCGACCTCTTCGCCGTCGGCAAATACAAGGTATCCGTGGCGCGGAATGCCTCTGTCGATCATTTCAATGCCGACGAGCCGGCGCGGCGGCCCTTCCTCTTTTTGCCGTTTCAATACAGCTTGGCCGATAAACGGCGTCTCTTTTTCCGTTTTGACGGCAAAACCAAGCCCGGCTTCAACTGGTGAAATCGAGTCGGACAGCTCTTGACCGTAAAGCGGCAGGCATGCTTCAAAGCGGAGCGTATCGCGCGCCCCCAGTCCGCATGGGAGAACGCCGTCACGAGCTCCGGCCGCTAGGATCGCCTCCCATAGCGCGGCGGCGTCTTCCGCTTTACAATATAGCTCAAACCCGTCTTCCCCCGTATAGCCGGTGCGCGAAACGAGCGCCTTCACGCCCGAGACTTCGACGCCGTCAGCGAATGAAAACGGGCGCAGCGCCGCCAAATCAAAATCCGTCAATCGCTGCAAGACGCGCTCCGCTGCCGGCCCTTGCAAGGCAAGCTGAGCCGTTTCGGACGATACATCTTGAAGCTCGACGTCGCCCTCAACATGCCCGCTTAGCCAAGCGAAGTCTTTTTCCGTATTCGCCGCGTTGACGACCAGCAAGTAGTCATTCTCTCCTTTTTGATAGATGAGCAAATCATCGACTGTGCCGCCGTCCTCATAGCACATGAGCGTATATTGCGCCCGGCCGGGCCGCAGTTTGGCGACGTCATTGGTCATGAGCTTTTGCAAAAACGCGAGGCTCCCACGGCCGCGGACGACAATTTCCCCCATATGGGAGACGTCAAACAGCCCGGCGCGCGTTCTTACAGCCTCATGTTCTTCCTTGATGCTGGAAAACTGCACCGGCATTTCCCAGCCGCCAAATTCAATCGTTTTGGCGCCGCAACGGGCGTACACCGAGAATAGGGGCGTGCGCTTTAGCATCTGATTCCCTCCTTTGATCCACGTCACACAAAAAAGGACAGACTTCCCCCTATCAACAAGTAAGGGGGCTCTGTCCTGGCACCTGAAAGTTTCCCGCCGGCCCGTTTGGCGCGTCCGTTCGCGGTCCATGGGGCCGATCGGTTTCCTCTTGGGTGGCCTGCGTGAACGCAGGCGCTCTCCAGAGCTGCGTCAAGCAAGAGTCTTTTTGCCTGAGAGATTCGCGTTTCCGCTTGCTCCTTCGGCGCTACATTCCGTAGTCTCTCCCCTTGCCGTCATCCGCCCATCAATAAATTGTTTCCATATCGGGCATACTAACAAACACCCTGATCAACGAGTCATGAGAATGTTCTAAATTTATACTACCATCAATCACAGTCAAAGGGCAATAGGAAATAATCGAACTTTCATGGCAATTAGTCATAATAATGTTCTTGTTTTACCCAACATACCACATGCAATCTATATAAACATTCGCAACAAGGGAAGGGGATCGCCATGAACATTGACCTTGAAATGGATGAAACATGGAAGGAGGAATTTTTGGCACGCGTCGAAAAAGACGGTCCGTGGGCGAGCTGGGAAATGTACGAACTGGCGCTTGAGGCCGCCCATCATTTAAGCGTCCCAGAATTTCATGGCTTGCAGGCGCCCAAACACCTGCCCCACTTGACGATCCTTCCGCACCAGCTTGAAGTGGCGCGCCGCGTCGTCGAGGAGATGAACGGCAAAGCCATTTTGGCGGATGAAGTCGGGCTTGGAAAAACGATCGAGGCCGGGCTCGTCTTAAAAGAATATATGATTCGCGGCCTTGTGAAAAAAGCGCTGATTCTCGTTCCCGCCTCCCTTGTTTCGCAATGGGTGAGAGAGTTGAACGAAAAATTTTTCATCCCGGCCGTCCAGCAGAAAAAGAGCTACGTCTGGGAGCAGTGCGATATCGTCGTTTCCTCGATCGACACGGCGAAAAAACCGCCGCACCGTGACATCATCTACGGGCAGTCGTACGACATGATCATCATCGACGAGGCGCACAAACTGAAAAATAACAAAACGAAAAACTACGAGTTTGTGCAAAATTTAAAAAAGAAGTTTTGTTTGCTCCTGACAGCGACGCCGATCCAAAACCGGATCGAAGAAATTTTCAACCTCGTCTCGCTGTTGAAACCCGGTCATTTAGGCAGCTCGGAACAGTTTGCCAAAACGTATGGAAAAACGCGGGCCGTACAGACGAACGACCATTTAAAAGCGCTCGTCAACAAAGTGATGATCCGCAACCGCCGCGCCGATACGCCGATCGAATGGGCGAAGCGCCACGTTGAACCGGTGCTGATCGAGTTTACGAATGAGGAACGGGAACTGTATGAAGCGGTCAAGGCGCTCCGCCGCGAATCGTTCGCCGGCTCGTTTTCGCTCATCACGCTTCTTCGCGAGGCGTGCAGCAGCCGCGAGGCGCTGTTTCTCACGATCAAAAACATGATCGATAAATGCGGTGGAGCGGTTCCAGAGCCGCTTGAACGCGTATTGGAAAAAATCAACGCCGTCAAGACGAATTCAAAGGCTGAAAAAGCGCTCGAGCTCATCCGCTCGATCAATGACAAAGTGATTATTTTCACCGAATATCGAGCGACGCAGCTGTACTTGCAATGGTTTTTAAAGCAGCACGGCATTTCGTCCGTTCCGTTTCGCGGCGGCTTCCGGCGCGGCAAAAAAGACTGGATGCAGGAACTGTTTAAACACCACGCCCAAGTGTTCATCGCCACCGAGGCGGGCGGCGAGGGCATCAACTTGCAGTTTTGCCGCTATGTCATCAACTACGACTTGCCGTGGAACCCGATGCGCCTTGAGCAGCGAATCGGCCGCGTCCACCGGCTCGGGCAGACGGATGACGTCTACATTTATAACTTCGCTGTCAAACAGACGGTCGAAGAACATATTTTAACGCTTCTGTACGAAAAAATCCGCCTGTTCGAACGAGTCGTCGGCGAGCTGGACGACATTTTGGCGAAAATGAACCTCGCCAACCTGGAGCGCTACTTCGAAGACGCCTTCGTTCATTCACGGAGCGAAGGGGAGATGAAAATCAAAATGGAAAACATCGTCGCGATGATCGAGCTGGCGGAGCAGCTCGGAAAGGAAGGAGGAGAGCGGCATGCAGCAACATGAAATCCGCCGCTTTGTC
The DNA here is from genome assembly GCF_001544135.1 of Geobacillus zalihae NBRC 101842. Classification (GTDB taxonomy): domain Bacteria; phylum Bacillota; class Bacilli; order Bacillales; family Anoxybacillaceae; genus Geobacillus; species Geobacillus zalihae. The sequence goes on from NZ_BCPV01000001.1 coordinate 148,774, forward strand.
GAACGCTATTTTGCCGCTAACGGCTGCACGTTTGTTGAGGCGAACGACGACTACCTTACCGTGCAACTGACGGCAGAAATGGACAAAGAGCTGATGAATCGGCCGTTTTACTGGCATTATATTGAACGGACAGGCGGCGTCCCGCAGCCGATGCGACTGACGCTCATCACCCGCGCGAGCGAGCGGACGGACAAACTCAAAGGCGAGCGCCTCCATTTCGGCGCTCCCCGGCTGCACCAGTTGTTCCGCTCAGCGCAAAAACGCGGCAGCTTCATCCGCCTGTATGAGGAGCCAAGCGCGCCTTTGGACGGCAACGCCGCCCTCCATCCATGGCTCGGCATGAACGTCACGATTTCGTACGAATGCGACCGAAAAAAAGATGAAATCGTCTCCCTTGGCCTTCATCTCATTAGCGGAACGATCGTCGAGTCGTTTCATGAGCGGATGCGCGAGCGACGGCTGACGCCGAAAATCCCTGATTACTGTTTCACCATCTCCCCGCTCATTAAGCCGAGAAGCGGCATCGGCCGTCTCGAGCAATACATACGCAGCCGCATCGCCGCCGACGACCATGCGTGGGCGGATGAGGCGCGCCGACGCTGGGCCGACGATTTGGCGTTGCTTGATGAATTTTACAAAGACTGCGAAGAAAAGCCGGAGTGCTATTATATTGAGAAGGAAGCGTTGGAAAAGCAGTACAAGCCGCGCATCACCGTTTCCGTCATCAACGGCGGACTGTTTTATTTGCTGCCCCGCTCATCGTGAATCAACTCCGAGATGGGTCCATCCGGCTCGGAACGCTCAAACCGACGAACCCCCTTCCGTCGGCACGAAAACCGCCCGCCGGCCTAGGCCAGCGGGCGGCTGCTACGGGCGGCGCCGAAACAGCAAGCGAAGCGAAAGCGGCACCATGCCAAACAATCGGTATGAAAGCGGAAGCTGCTCTTGTTTCCGCACCTGACGCCGCTGCCTCCGCTCCTCTTTCGGCAAGTCCATGTAGGCGACAAATTGTTGGGTGACAAACTTGACATAATCATTGACCGCCATCAAATCCCCCCTTTTTTCTTTTAGTTTTTCCGCTTCTTTCCTCTTTTAACCGTTTTGCTCGCTCCATTCGACAATATGAAGCGCCGGAAGCGTGACAGTAAACATGACAGCGCGCCTCAGCCCAGAGGCCGAACGGATGGACAAAGAAACCCGAACGTGCGCTGCATCTTCCCGCACCCACCGGTAGGCGGCCATTCCGCGCGGATAGGTCCATTCCCCAGCCTCTCCCGCGGTCGACGGATCTGCTGATGCGATGCGTTCTTTTACGTCAAACACGGCCATCTGCACAAGCTCGTCCGCCTCGGCTGCCTGCCGGGCCGCATAAGCCGCCTGTCGTTCCGCTTCATAGAGGAGCAAGACATGCATGACAGAAAAGACAAGCAACAAAGAAACAACAGCCACAATCGGAAACATGACGCCATCTTGTCGACCCATTTCCCCTTCCCCTCGTTTTTCCAGTCTAAAAGGGGGAAGCGGCGGTCAAGGGGGTCTCACCGTACAAGCCGCCCGCTAAAACGCCCGTGCCACAAACGCCTCGCAAACGGTGCCGTCATCAGCCGTCACTTGCAAAAATATCCCGCGTGCGCCGGCGCGGTACGAAACAGTGCGCACATGACGGAGCGCCGTTTCATTGCCAGCGCCGTCCACCTGGCGGATCAGTTCGGCTCTTGACGCAACAACAGAAAAACTGACCGTCTCACCGCTCCATTTTTGCAAATAGAGGACACGGCCGCCAGTCGACCATTGCTTCGTTTCATTCAGCTCGATTTGCAGCTGTTGCACAAACAGCCGCCATTCCAATCGGGAAAACGCGTCCGTCGGCTCCGGAGCCAGCAAGCGGACGGACAACAGCGCCGGAACGGCCGCCGCCACCGCCATCGCAGCCGCCAGCGCCAACAGTGCTTCGATCATCGTAAACCCGTTTTCTTTTGCCGCTACCGCTTGCCATACCCGCACCGCTCCATCTCGCGGCCGGCGTAATCGTTCCAACGCACGCATACTTTCCACATTCGCCCCCCTTCATCGCTCGCTTGCAGCCGAAATACCGTGCGCCCGTCGGCAATGGTGGTTTCTCCGACAAGCGGCTCCTCATACAGCGCGATGGCCAACAGCCGGCGCGCTTTCTCCTCGAGAATGAGGCTGTTGCGCTCTTGCGCCATTTGCGTCAACAGCGGGAGAAGAACGGCCGCTGTCGTCCATAGCAGCGCCAAAGCGAACAACGCTTCAACAAGCAAAAATCCGCCGCTACATTTTTTGCACATAAAATCGCCCTTTCCCCAGCAAAAAGGTGACTTTATACGTCATTGGGCCACCCCCTATCCAAATGGTTCCAGCCCGTTCAATGTTGCCGTTGTCGGTAAAGATGAGCGGATTGCGCAGCGTGCCGAGCCGAAACCGCCACGGAGAAGGGAGCGAACGAGCGACAACCTGCCGGCCGCTCGCTGCATCAATCGCCTTGTACCCAGCGCCACCGTCGGTAAAAAAAACCGCTACATTCACCCGCCGGGCGATGGCATGCTGCTGCGCGCCATACAAATCCGCGCGCAGCACAGCCAGCATATACATCTCCTCTTGATGGCGCACAGCGCCGCCAAGCGTCGGAACAGCCAGCCCGGCAAGCACGAGCACCACCGAGAAAACGATCAGCATCTCAAGCAGCGTAAACCCGCCGTTACGAGCCACTTTCACTCACATCGCCGTTCGTGCTGATTTGGATCGCATGACCGTTCGGACATTTGTCCGACTTGATATAGCGGCCAGCGAGCAATTCCTGCACCGTCGGAATTTTGTTATGCTCCATCTCATACGCTTTCACCTGCGCTTGCACGGTGTTCAAAAACGCCTCGCATCCTTTCGAATTGATCATGCTGTTGTGCTTTGTTATATTCGGAATGGCAATCAGCAACAGAACAGAAATCACCATCATCACGATCAACATTTCGATCAATGTGAATCCCTTTTGATTCATTGTCACTCCTCCTCGCATACGAAATTTCAGAAAGAGCGCTTAGCGAATGATCGGTTTAGTTCGATCGGTTCCTTTACCATCGAATCTGTTCATTGATTGGGCCTTGGGAGGAGGGGCGCGCCCCTCTTCCAAGGAGCCAACCCATCAAGATTAAGCATCTTGTTCCTACAGAGCCGTCCCATCCTTGCTACATTTCATTCAACATCGAAAACATCGGCAGCAAAATCGCCAAATACATCCCGACGACAAACGAGCCAACGACTGCCAATAAAAGCGGCTGCATGCATTTTAAGACCGACTCGATTCGTTGTTCCATCACCTGCAGCAAAAACTCGCTGTAATGTTCAAGTTCTTTGCCAAGTTCGCCGTTCGACTGGCCGTGGCGGATGACAAGCGCCAGCTCTTGTTCGTAATAGCGGGCGGCGCCGATTAATCCGTCAAGCGTCATCCCTTTCATCAACCCGTCGCGAAGGCGCCGGCCTTCCATTTGCAAAAACGGCCAGGACGACGGCTCGCTGAACACGCCGAGCGCATCATAAACCGACAATCCGGCCTGCAGCAGGCGCCCGAGCTGGCGGGCGGTCAGGCAGGTGACAAACAGTCTCAGAAAAGAAGCAAGCCCTGGAATTCGCAAAGCGAATTGAAGTTTTCGGGAGACCGGCCAGCGGCGGAAACAAGCGGTGTAAAACAGCCCGGAGAACACCGCCAAGACGGCGATGGCCGCCATCGCCATAGGGGCATGGGCGACCACCGCAAGCAGCCAAGCGGTGTGCCCGCGTTGTGGAGAAAACGCCGCCGCCGCCCGTTCAAACTGCGGCAGCAGCCACCATTCCATCAAGACGAGCATGATGATGAGCAAAGAAAGAAGGAACATCGGATAGCGGCTGAAGCGGCGAAGTTGCTCGTGGAAGCGCGCTTTTTGCGCCAGCGTTTCCCCTGTCTCTGCCATGCCGCGCGGCAAGTCGCCATGCCGTTCGGCAAAAAAGAGAAGGTTCACCGCCATGCGGTCGACCGACAGCGCTTCGACAGCCGCAAACAGCGGCAGCCCGGCGCGCAGCTGCTGCAGGCAGCGCTCTATTTCCAGCCGCCGGTGTGTTGGAGCTTGGATGGCCAAAAACTCAAGCGCTTGCCCAAGGGGGTAACCGCGTTCGAGCAGCCGGCCGAGCCGGGTGAAAAACAACGCCTGTTCAACAAGCGGCCACATTTTGCGCTTCATCTTTCTTCCCCTCCGACGAGCTCAAGCATGCGGACGGGCAGGTAGCCGAGCGCAATCCCCTTGCGGATCAAGCGAGCGAGCGTCATATAAGAGCGCTTGGGCTTCCCTCTCCCATTGGAGAGAAAATGAATCACGTCCTCCAGGGCTGAACCGCAAAGCAACTCATAAACAGCCGTGCGCCGGCGGCGCCCAAGACGGCCGCACGATGGATGGCAATCGTCGCCGCACAACGGGCAGCAAAGCTCGACAAGCCGCTGGGCAGAGACGGCAAGCAGCGTCTCAGCCAAATCGCCGAGCGGAATGCCGAATTCATGCAGCCGGTAGACGGCGCCGACTGCATCGGCGGCGTGCATCGTCGATACGACCAAATGGCCGCTCAATGCTGAACGGATGGCAATGGCCGCCGTGTCATGATCGCGGATCTCGCCGACCATCAACACATCCGGGTCATGACGCAGCGCCGCTTTTAACCCAGCTGCGTACGTGATGCCTGCTTTTTCATTGATTTGCACTTGCAACAGTCGTTCGTTCTGTTTTTCGATTGGATCTTCAAGCGTGATGATATTGCGCTGCCTTTCCGCTTGACAAAGATCAAGAAGGGTGTACAGGGTCGTCGTTTTTCCTGACCCCGTCGGACCGGTCAACAGCACGAGTCCTTGCGGATGCTGCATGAAGGAAAATAATCGTGCGGTGGAGTGGAAGAATAAGGATAGTTCGCGAAGCGGCAGCGAGAGGCGCTGCGGCAGAAGTCGAATGACGAGGCTTTCATCGTAGAGCGTCGGCAATGTCGATAAACGCAAATACACCGTTTCCCCAAACTCCGCTACTTCCATGGCGCCGCTTTGCGGACGGCGTCGTTCCCCGATGTCCATGCCGGCTAAAAATTTAAAGTGAACGATGAGGCGTTCCGCCGTTTCTTTCGGAAGAGCGCCAACGTCGACAAGCATGCCATCGAGCCGAAGACGAACGGCGGCATCACGGCGGCGCGGAACGAGGTGGAGATCCGAGGCGCGGCGCTGCACCGCTTCAGCGAGGAGGCGGTTTGCCGTTTGTTCGATCTCGTTCAGCACAGATTCCCTCCTTTCGACAGGTTGCTTTCTATTTCGACGAGCATGAGTCGTTATCCTGCTTTTGGCGCAGCTTTTTTGTGAAATTTTTTTGAATATCAGTCCACTCACTGAAAGCAGTGACAAAAATCATTCCTCGCTTTGGACGATTTCATTATAATAACCATATCAATGATTCATTTGGGAGGGAAACCGATGGAACAAACATTGAAAATCACAAGCGTGTTGTCTGACCCGACAAGATTTCATATTTATGAATACATGGCAAAAGTGCATCGCGAAGTTTCCGTTCAAGAAATCGCAGAAAAATTCCATATCCATCCAAATGTCGCACGCCTGCACTTAACGAAGCTTGAGGACGTTCGAATGGTCGTATCGGATACGCAAAAAACGGGAAAAGGCGGACGGCCGAGCCGGCTGTATCGGCTGTCCGACGAAGTGATCGGGCTGTATTTTCCGTTCCGCGATTATCAACTCCTCGCCCGCATCGCCATTCAAACGATGGCCAAACTCGGTCCCGTTGGAAGCGAGGCGTTGCGTGAAACAGGAAGACGATTCGGCCGTGAGCTCGTCGCCAGCCGTTTGCCACATAACAGCGCAGCGAGCGCGCTCACCATGGCAGACAAAATCGCTATAATGGAAGAAGCGGCCGAAGCGGCTGGATGTTTGCCGCAGTTGCACCATGATGAAGAAAAAGAAGTGCTTTACCTCGATATTTTCAACTGCCCGTTCAAGGAAATCGCAGCGCAAGCACCTGATACGGTTTGCGGTATGCATCACTCCTTTTTGGAAGGAATGGTCGAGACGCTGTTTGCCGGTGCTGAAGTAACGGAAACGGAAAATATGATGGAAGGCAGCCATCGCTGCGCCTACCGCATCGTCATCCGTCCGTGACAGCGTCCCTCCTTCCTTCTTTTTTGTCTGAAAAAATCAACGGCCGGCCTTAGCTTTATTTCTTGCCCCTTGTCCGAAAGCGTTATTTACATTCCCAATCGTTGTACATTATAATAAGTAAGGACCAATGGTTTCAAACAAAGGAGGGATATAGAATGGACCGCATGTTCCGCGTGCTCGCCTTTTGGACCGGCATTTTTGCTGTCATGTTTTACCTCGGCCACATGCATACGACGTCGCTCATCTTCTTTGGGCAAACGGTGTTTTTCCTGTTCCTCGGCTTTTTAAAGCTGACCGAAAGAATGTACATTTACATTTTCGGGGCGTATTTGACGATCTTCTTCGCGGCGTTTACGTATTGGACGACGTTTATGATGGTGCCCGGCATGGGCGAATAAAAAACAGGCAGAACCTCCTGCCTGTTTTTTTGCCGCTTTGACCAGAACTCCTTTTCTCCATTGCAGATCAGCGAAGGAAGCCGTTAATCGGCCGGCAAAAACTCGGGCGCTGGCCAAAAGTCGCGCGCGGCAAAACTCATCCCTTTCTGCAAGATCAGCACGTCAAAAAAGCGGCTGACGCCATCGTCAGCGATCAGCGCGCGGATCATTCGATTTTGGCGGCTTGCCGGCGAAAAGACATCGTCGCCTTCTGAAACGTCCCATTCATGCAAAAGGCCGGCTGCGAGCAAAAACCGATCTTGGCGAACGAACGCCACTTCCTCCCACCCAGCCTGACGGGCGTACAAGCGAAGCGCATCCCATTGTACATGGCTCGTCAAGTCCATCTCCCCCGGATGGCGAAGCGGGTCGGCAACAAGCTGATGGCGGAAATATCCGCGCAAGCTTCCATGCCGCCGCGCCGGGGCGCGCAACTGTTCGTCCGTATAGCCATAGTCGATCGTCACCATCACCGCCTGATGAAACAGCGGCCCAACCTCGAGCCAAAACGCCTTCATCGCGAGAGGCACCTCAAGCCTTTGCCCTTCAGCAAGATCCAATCCGCGCTCATGTAAATAGCGGACAATAGCGGGACGGCAAAGCGGCGCCTTTTCTTCAACGAGCCGGCCATCGCGGGCGGCGACAAAACATTCGTGCAAAACGCCGCCTTCCTTTACAATGACGTGAACGGGAAACGCATCAAAAAATTCGTTGCTAAACACAATGCCGGAAAACGGCCCACGCTCGGCCAGCCAGCGAGAGACATCGTCATATTGCTCCACCTTCTCGGCTGCGGGTTGAAGCGTTTCGCGCTGGCGCCGGCGGTGGAACGGGCTTTGGTCGATGATCGTATACGACAAGCAGTCGTATGTATGTGGACTTTTTTTCTTCCATTCTTCCAATACCGAAAGCGCCAATCTTCCGTCTCCGCCCCCCCACTCGCAAACAGCCGGCGGCAGGCCGCTCTGTTCCACCATCCGAACCCAAAGCGAAGCAAGCGCTTTGCCAAACACCGGCGCGAATGAGCTGTTCGTAAAAAAATCGCCTCTCTTGCCGATTTTCGCCCGCTCTCGCATATAGTAGCCGAATCGTTCATCGTAAAGAGCCATCTGCATGTAATCGGCGTACGACACCCGCCCACCCGGCGCCGCGGCAATCTGTTCATACAATCGATCCATCACCATTTCTCTACCCCGTCTTCCTCATCATTCCGAAAGAAGCTCCCGCCTCAAGCAAAGTGAAGTGGGAGTCGTTCACTTTTTTACTGTTGACATAGTGAAAATAATCATATATTGTTATAGTAGCAGCTTAACTATATCCCCTCCCATTATTGTGGATAGAACATCCCCCAAAAACCCTTCTTGGCGCGGCTAAGAAGGGTTTTTTTGTGTTCCGGCGCCAGGAGGCCTTCGGTTGCGCTTTTCCTTGCCCAAAGGAGCCCCCTGCGTTTGCCCGAGGGGATTGCTTGTGTGAAGCCGGCGTAGACGGCTTTTTTTCTTACGAAAACCCATGCAAAAACGGATTTGCATCCATCTCTGCGGCGATCGTCGTCTCTGGCCCATGGCCTGAAAGAACGATCGTTTCCTCCGGCAGCGTAAGCAGTTCGTCATGAATGCTTTTCAACAGCTGCTGATGGTTGCCGCCTGGCAAATCCGTGCGTCCGATGCTGCCGGCAAACAGCGCATCGCCGGAAAACACAATATTGGCTTGTTTGCAATAATACGAGACGCTGCCCGGGGAATGACCCGGCGTTTCGCGGACATCCAACGCAAACGGACCAATGTTCAGCGCCGTCGGTCCTTTCAGGCATGTCGGTTCGCAGCGGACAGCGACCGGACCGCCGAAATAAAGCGAGCCATTCAATGCCGGATCTTGCAGCCATTGTTTTTCCTTTTCGTGCACATACACTGGAATGTCCCAGCGGGCAAGCACGTCCGGGATGCCGCCAATATGGTCAAAATGCGCATGCGTCAGCAAAATCGCCAACGGGGTCAGCCCTTTTTCCTCGATCCGTCGGACAAGCGCCGCGCCTTCCGCGCCGGGGTCAACGATCAGGCATTGTCGGTCTGCAGACGACAACAAGTAAGCGTTGGCCTGAATCGGACCGACAGGGATGCGCGTCCATTCCATACGATCTCCTCCTTTTCTTGGCATGTCCAATATTTAACTTTATTTTACTGTTTTTTTTCAAGCGATGGAAGAGAAAAGAGAAAGGGACCTCGACAAATGGGGGAAAAAAGATTACAATGAAAAAGAATGGACACGTTTGTACATACTGTTTCATGAGGGGGTAAAACGATGGGTACGGTCATTATTTTTGCACTTGTAACGCTGCTTGCCCTTTATGGAATGCTCCGTACATTGCGCGAGAAAAACGTGCTCGGATTTTTGTTTGGACTTGCCACTACCGCCGTATTCGGCTGGTTTACCATTATGACCATTTTACATCACGGCATTCCAACCGGCACGCACTGAAAACGCAAGAGGCCAATCATGCCTCTTGCGTTTTTTTATGCCATTTTGAGCGCTGCTAAAAACAGGCCGAGGCTGTCGCGGTATATTCGTGCAAACTGCGAGAGCGGCAACGGATTGACACCCTCGCCGAGCTCTACGGTGTAACCGCGCCGCTTCCACGTTTGAATGAACCAATCGCGGTAGCCGGCATGGCTGTCAATGTAGCGAACAGCCTGGTAGCCGCTTGCTTCGGCCATCGCCTGAACCGTTGCCTTCGCCTCCGGCGGCTCGAACCCTTCATATCCCCAATAAATTTCCTTGCCTTGTGTATGAAACGCGACGACCATCGCAAAATCGCCTGACTCGGCGAGCGCCGCCATCGCTTTCGCTTCCGGCTCCGTAAGCGGGGCGAATCCTGGAAAATCACGCGGTGCCGGCGCTTTCGGCGGTTTGCGGGCCTGTTCTATTTCCCAGTTAGCTGGGAATTGATTGTTTAAATCAACGCCGCGGATGTTCGCTTTCCATTGCGAAAAGTCGAGCGATCCACCGTTGATGCAGACGACTTCACTCCGATGCGGCTCTTCTTCCGGCGGGCCGTTCAGCACAAGATTGACGCCGTCGGGATTGACCATCGGCACAACGGAAAGAGTCACTTTACGGTAATAATCAAGCACCCGATGGCCATTAAGCTCGTCATCGTTAACCAACGCCCTCGCGTACTCGTCGATGAGCGCCATGATCACGGCCGTCGTGATCCACTCATTCGCGTGGAATGATCCGTTCATATGCACGCGCACCGGTCCTCGGCCGATTTGCAGTTCAACGAGCGGCAAGCCGAGAACGCTATGGCCGATCGTCCGCTGGCGCACAAACGGATAGCGACAGACGAGGGCGGTGATATCCTCCATCAAAGCGGCAAAATCGTACGGACGGACGCTGCGGACGACCGGGGACGAAATCCGCTTCGGCAGCGGCGCTGTTCCGTTGATGACCGCCATCGCCCCCGGCAGCCGCCGCAGCACCTCCGTCGGCAGCGATAGGCGGTCAGCGAGCGCTTCCCACGTATCGATCGGCGCGTATCCCGGGATGGCAACGGTCTGCCCAGGGCGCAATCCCTCTTCCACATGCGGATTCGAATCGATGATCAGTTCAGTCGGCACCGAAAACCATCGTCCATATGTTTCAAACGTATCGCCGGGCCATGCTTGAAGGTGCATGCGCCGTCTCCCCTTCCCATTTCTTTACCTTAACATATGTCGGCAGACGGCAAAAAATGAGCGCCTGGCAGGCGGCAGTGCACGAATGTTCGCAAACATCTCCTTCTTTAAAGTTCGTTCCAATCTCATATCATCCAACAATAAGAAAAGGCGCCCCAACCTTTTTGGGACACCTTCCGTTGTTTACGCGCCGACAAGCTCTTTCGCCAGCCAGGCGGCGCCGATGACGCCGGCATCGTTGCCAAGCGTCGCTAAAACAAGCTTCGCCCCAGCGGCGACGCGCGGGAACGCGAAGCGGCGGAAATGGGCGGCCACGCGCTCGACAAGCATGTCACCCGCCTTGGACACGCCGCCGCCGATCACGATTTTCTCCGGGTTCGTCACATTGGCGGCATTCGCCAACGCCCAACCAAGATAGTACGTTGCTTCATCGACCACTTCCAATGCCAGCGCATCGCCCGCTTTGGCGGCGTCAAACACCGCTTTGGCCGTCACATCCCCGTTGCGAAGCTCACTCGGACGCTCATCTGCGGTCAATTTCTCCTTGGCGATCCGCACGATGCCGGTGGCGGACGCAATCGTTTCCAAACATCCGGTTTTGCCGCAGTTGCAACGGGCGCCGCCATCAGGGATCATCGTCATATGTCCGATCTCTCCGCCGGCGCCGTTTATGCCGCGCACAATGGCTCCGTTGGCAATCACACCGCCGCCAACGCCGGTGCCAAGCGTCACAAACAACAAATGGCGCGCTCCTCCCCCTGCTCCTTTCCACATTTCGCCAAGCGCGGCGAGATTGGCGTCATTATCGACCGAAACGGGCAGCCCCGTCGCCTCTTCCAGCCGTTGCTTCAATGGATAATTCGTCCACCCTATATTGACCGTCTCATACAACATGCCGGTTTCCTCTTCGACCGGTCCGGGGGCGCCGATGCCGGCGGCAAGCAGCCTCTCTTTCGCTCCGCCGAGCTGGGCGAGCGTCTTTTCAAGCGATCGGGCAATGTCAGCGACGATATGCTCACCGCGATTGGCGGTGTTCGTCGGAATTTCCCATTTGTGCACGATGTCACCCTCGGTGGTGACAAACGCCATTTTGATTGTCGTGCCCCCGAGGTCAATGCCTACCAACCATGGTTCCATTGCATCCTCATCCTTTTTTCATCCGTTTTTCCCGCTCCATTTGCGCTTCCTGCCGCAAAATAAACAAAGCGGCTTGCAGCTGTTTCGCATCGATCAGCTGGGACTGGTACAGCTCTTTCACTTCCTCTTCCATCAGCTCCAGATCAGCGAGCCGGTCGCCCACGTAAATGATCGTGCCAAACCGTTTCAACAGCTGCTGAACATCGTATACCGTCTTCATCATCATTCATGCTCCTTTTTTCCTCTTTTAATGTAGCGGCAAACGGCCGCGGCCGTCAAGACAAAAAACGCAGGCGCTAAAAATCAGCACCTGCGTCAGCGGTCAGGGTCGCGCGGGTGAAGAATCGCCGGTCGCCGGTTTTTGAGCGGCATCGGCGACCGGATGAGCACGTCGCGCATCGCTCGGTAGGAGAACGGGATGAACGGCCATAAGTACGGAACGCCAAATGACGTCATCCGCGCCAAGGCAAGAATCCAAACGGTGATGCCGATGACATAACCGTACAGGCCGAACAGGCCCGACAAAATGAGCAAGGCAATGCGGACGAGCCGGTTCGCCAAACTCATTTCATAGCTGGGCGTCGCAAACGTACCGATGGCCGTAACGGAAAAATACAAAATCACTTCATTGGAAAAGAGTCCAACTTCCACCGCGATGCCGCCGATCATAAGCGCGGCGACGAGGCCGAGCGCGGTCGCCAGCGAAGACGGTGTATGAATGGCGGCCATTCGCAGCATATCCATCCCGATTTCAATCATCAAAATTTGTGCAAACAGCGGAATGTCTCCCAATTTGGCCTTTCCCAAAAACTGGAGTGGATCCGGCAGCAGTTCCGGCTCGATCATGAGCAAATACCAAAGCGGCAGCAAAAACACCGACGCCCAAACGGCCAGAAAGCGGACAAGCCGCAAATACGCCCCGACGATCGGCTTATTCCGGTACTCTTCAGCGTGCTGCAAATGATGCCAAAACGTTGCCGGGGTAATAATGACACTTGGCGATCCATCGACGATCACAAGCACATGGCCTTCATACAAATGGGCCGCTGCCGTATCAGGGCGTTCCGTATAGCGGACAACCGGGTACGGATTCCAATGCCGTCCGGAAATAAACTCTTCCACCGTTTTCTCAGCCATAACCAGCCCGTCTGTGTCAATGGCGGTAATCGATTCCCGAACGCGGCGAACGAGTTCTGGGTCGGCTATTTCCTCGATATAGCAAATGCAAATATCGGTCTTCGAGCGCCGCGCCACCTGCACGTACTCCATGCGCAAGGAAGGGTCGCGGACGCGGCGGCGGATGAGCGCGGTGTTAAAGACGATCGTCTCGACAAAACCGTCGCGCGCCCCGCGTACGACCCGTTCCGTATCCGGCTCTTGCGGCCCGCGCACCGGATACGTGCGAGCGTCAATCAAAATGATCCGCCTAACGCCGTCAACGACTAATGCCGTCGGCCCAGCAAGCACCATCGCGACCGCTTCTTCCAAGTCGTCTGTCTGTCCGATCTCGACGTACGGAAGATATTTTTTCAGGAGCTTCTCAAGCGGGTGAACGTCCAGTTCGTGTTCCTCAAGCCGGGACAAATATCTCATCAAATAATGCAAAATATCGTCTTTGACAAATCCGTCAATCATAAACAACGCCATTGCCCGGCCGCCATATTCGACGTCAAGGCGAATGACATCGAAGCTCTTGCCGACTCCAAGCCGTTCGGCTAAATAGGATGCATTGTCATGAAGGCGACGGGACGCCGGGCGTTTGGGCATCTGTTTCTCCATCGTCATCCCCCTGCATCGTTTGCACTGTATACTTCTCATCATAGACAAGCATGAGGAAATTCATACATAAATGTTCCTTGCAATGCATATATTGGTGAAAACCTTGTCCAATCCGGGAGGATGTCATGAAACGATGGATGATCCCCTTCATGGCGCTTGCTTTTTTCCTTGCCGCCGCGCTCGCCTCGCTGTGGGAGCACGATCAGACCGCTGAAACGATCAAGTTTTTCCCGCTTGATCGCGAAGCGGCGTTCATCGAAGCGAAAACATCGCTTGCGCTTGAGGGCGACAATGAACCCGGACGCTACGCGCTCCGCTGGTCAGCCGCTTCCATTTTAAACCGCCGCGCCTATTTGCGTCAGGACATCTCGCTGTTGTTTGCCGATGGCCGCTTGGCCGATGTGCTGTCGAAATGGAAAACGAACACGGACGCGATCGACATGGAAAAGACGGTCCGGATGCGGGACAGCCGCTTTTTTCAAGCTGTCTCGTTCCATCACGGCGAGCTGCATACAAGAGAGAACATCACAAGCAGCCAAACGATGTCAAGCAGCTATTTGTACGTCATTGACTCACCGTACCATCCGCGCGCATCGTTCCGGCGGCCAAGAACAGATGACGAGCGCGAATGGCAGCGCGTCTTGAACAAAGCCACGAATGAATTTCTTCGTCATAAAGCGGACGAGCTGATCACCCACTTTTCTTTGTCAAAGAAAGATTATTACGCCCTTTATTTGCCGGAGCTCGTCGCCTACACGGAACAACCGTTGCCGGGGTTGTCAACGGCAAAAACGCAAACCGTCATCGGCCGTCTTTGGGAAGGATTGTACAAGTCGTACATCCTTGGCATAAAAAAAGAGGATGGATCCATCCTCTCGCCAATCGGCAGCACGATGCCGCTCATTCTCATTCGCAAAGATTACAGCAGGCTCTTCGTTCTCATTGAAGCGAAAAACGGGGAAAAAGTGATGCTCGTGCAACTTCTTTAACACATTTCGAAAAGAGGCCTCCCACTTCAAACAAAGCGAAGTGGGGGCGTTTACCGAAATCCGATCCATAAGCCAGCGGCGACAAGCAGCGCCGACACCGCCAACGCTCCCGCCTGCCGCCCTAAAGCGGTGTGTTTTGGCAAATGAACGACGCCAGCCGCCAAAAAACCGCCAACCAGTCCGCCGATATGGCCGGCGTTGTCGATGCCGGGAACAAGCAGGCCAAACAACAGGTTGACGATGATTAAACTGATGACGTTCATTCCCATCGTTCGAAAAAATAAATGCCGGTAGACAGTGCCGAAGTAAAGAAGAGCCCCGAACAGCCCGAAAATGGCTCCCGACGCCCCGGCCGATAATGATGGTGTAAACAAAAAACTCGCCAGCGCTCCGAAAAATCCAGCCGTTACGTAAATGAACAAAAAGCGAAGCGAGCCGTACAGCCGCTCAACCGTGATCCCTAAATAATACAAGGCAAGCGTGTTGGTCAGCAGATGCAAAAAACCAATATGCAAAAACATCGGCGTCAACAGCCGCCACCATTCTCCCGCCTCAATGAGCGGATTGAATTTGGCGCCGTAGTGGATCAACACATCCGGATTCGTGCTCCCGCCGCTCCATTCGAGAACCAAAAACATCGCAACCTGCACGACGATGAACAGCCGGGTGAACATCGGCTTGCCATACTCAAAAATGCGCCGTTCCTCCTCACGGCGGCGCCGCCATTCGCGGACCACCTCGCGCTTTAAGCGCTCGGCGGCAGCAAACGGATCGGACGTTTCCACAGGCGGCTCAAAACGGAGCGCAACACCCGTCATCTCCGCAAGCCGCGGCAGCACGTCCCCCATATTGCCGCTGTGAAGGAGGAGCGTATGAAGCACGCCATCGGACGCTCCAGAGAGCGGCAACGGCTCGGCGACAAGAAATTCCCAATCGTCAACCGGCGGATACGCCATCACATAAACATTGATGACCCGGCCCGCTTTGCTGAAATTCCATCCCCTCATTTGCTGAACGAATTTCCATGTATATTCCATATCAAGGCGCAACGATCGGCTCCAATCAAAATCAGCGCGCACGAGGCGGATGAGTGTTGGGCGACGCCAATGGTTTGATTCCAGCCATACTTCATCGGCCTGCTCAGACATCCGTACGATGCGGTAGCCGCCGCGAGACAAACGCTGAACAAGCTGCCAAAACAGTACATCCATCGTTCCCATCACGTTCTCCTCTCCCTTTCCCTGGCGAGGCCAAGTCCGACAAACAGCAACAAAGCCAACTCATCGACCGTCCGGCAAACCGGAGCGAATGGGCCGGCGGGCGCCGGCCGCCGCGGCCGGTTTTTTCATAACCGACTTCTTCAAAAATGATTCACCGCTATTGCATCATGGACGCAACATTTGCGAAACAAGGGCGTTGCGCACAGGAGGAATGTGGAGCGCAAATCGGACAAGTTGCTTTCGCAACGGCGGAACGCGCAATGCGAAGGCGGCCATTCGGTAGCGATAGCGGTAAGCAAGATATAAAGCGGCAACGACAAGCAGCGAGTACGACCATTTATTCATCGTTGTTCCTCCTATCATATGACATGCTCGTTATTCTTTTTCCCTTTTTCTCTCCAAATATGAAGCGGGGCGCGCCTAACGCGCCAGCACGAAGGCGGCCAGCACCGCAAAGATGACGGAAAGAACGTTCACCGCATCATTGTCAAGCCACCGCCAGCCTTTCATATGAATGGTCGCCTGCCCGCAATGCCGTTTCCGCTCAGTCGTCGCCCCGCATGCCGGACAGCGGTAAGCCGCTTGCCAAGCCGCGCCAAGCCACGTATCAAACCAGCTGCCGAGCCAACCGAAAAAGGCAAGAGTAAAAACGGGTCGGACGTCGAGAAAAAACACGCCAACAGCCGCAATAAACAGTGCGCCGGCAAACGAAGCAGCCGTGCCAAGGAGCGTCACAGCCCCTGAGGTGCCGGCTTCCACCGGCCGAAAACTCGGCCAAACCCGAGGCGGCCACGGGCTTAAAGAACCGATTTCAGACGCCCACGTATCAGCGTTCGCTGCAGCGACGGCGACAACAAACAGATCATCCCAAATCGGGTCGGGACGGACAGCGGCCAATAGCGCCAACACGGCCGGCACCCCGCCATTGGCCAGCACTTGGATGGCATCGCGCCGCCCGCCTTTCGCCAATTTTTCAGACAGTTTTGCCTTGCGTTGCTTTCCGATGTGGCTAAAGAAGCTGGAGCTGACAAAAAAGCAGCCTAACACCCATATTCCGCCCCATGAAAAGCCGCATCCAACCGCTGCGCCGATGACAACGGCTGCCGCCGCTCCTGATATGGACAACGAGCGCAACAGCCATCCTCCGCCGGCGGCGAGGGCAGAGACCGCGATATACCACCATTCATCGCTCACAGTGAAGAACTCCTTGATCCGTAATAATGAATTTCACCGGCACATCATGCTCCTCGGCCGGAATGTCGTCCATCACTTGAAAGGAGTAAGCCAGCGCTGCCGTCACCGCCGAAGCTCCCGGCAAATATCGGTCGTAATACCCGCCGCCATAGCCGATCCGGTAGCCGGTTTTGGCAAAACAGACCCCCGGGACAATGATGAGATCAAACTCATCGCGGTCGATCGGCGTTGTTTGTTTTTCAATCGGCTCAAACAATCCGGCGTACGCTTTTTCGAGCTGGGAAAACGACTCAAGCCGCCGAAAGGACATCGTTTTTGCCCTTGGATCGCATTTCGGGACGCCGATCGTTTTTCCTTCCCGCCACGCCTGTTCCATGATCGGCAAGGTGTTGACTTCCGTCTCTCTCGACACCGTCATGGCGATCGTCCGCGCCGTTTGCCATAATGGCCACCGGTATAAATGAGCGGCGATTTGCCGATCGTACATCTCTTTTTCTGCCGCTTTAAGCTGCCGAAGCTGATTCAACATGCGCTGGCGCCATTCCTGTTTGCCGTCCATCATCTTCCCCTTCCTCCCATAAAGATAAAAAGCAGCAGGAATCATCTTCCCACTGCTTACTTCGTTTCGCGGTGCAACGTGACTTTGCGATCGCGCGGGCAATATTTTTTCAATTCCAAACGCTCTGGGTTGTTGCGTTTATTTTTCGATGTAATATAGTTGCGTTCGCCGCATTCTGTGCATGCCAATGTAATGTTCACGCGCATCTTTTTTCCCTCCAAACGAGCTTTATACTTTATATAATCAGACCTTTCTATGATACCATTTTTCTTCGGCGATTTCCACCTCTAAATTTCATCTTTGTTCAATAAGAGCGCCACAAGCAGAGAATGGTATGGTATAGTGAAAAGGGGAGGGATGCATGTGGTGGAATACGCAATCATCGCTTTGGCAGCTCTAGCCATTATTCTCCTTGTTCTTTCCTTTTTTGCGAAAGATGAACTGAAACCGCTCGAAGAACAAATCGATCATTTGACCGTTTCCCTGGCGCAAGAAACGTACCAGATCAAAAAGCGGCTGCAAGTCATCGAGGAGGAGCTCCTCATTCCGGAGCGGCAACGGTCCGCTTCGCCGCGGCTTGGCGGATCATTGTCGCCGGCCGATCGGCGCATCTTGTTTTTGCATAAACAAGGATTCCCGCTCGAAGACATCGCCCATGAGACGGGGCTGACCGTTGCGGAAGTCGAGCGGGCGGTAAGGAGGTTGCGCCGATGAACAAGCGATCCATGCGTTCGTTTGCCCTCGGGCTGCTTGCATCGACAGCACTGATCGGCGCCTCGTATTACGCTTCACCCCCGGCTGCACCGACGGAAGCGGAAATCAAGACGTTCCTCAAACAGCATGGGCTTGTCGCCGTGGCGAAAGAGGAATACGACAGGCTCCGCAGCGCTCAGCCGAACGCCGCTCCGAAAGCGGCGTCCAAGCAGATGTCCGAACCATCAGGGCAAACCGTTTACGTCTATCGACTCGTTATTCAAAAAGGAGATACGCCAGAGACATTTGCCCGCGAACTTGAAGAGGCTGGCATCGTTCAAAGCGCCCGCGCCTTCAACGACTACTTGGAACAACATGGGCTGACGCGCTCCATCCGCCCCGGCGTCTACAACGTGCGGAGCGATATGGACTACGCAGCCATCGGCCGTTTGATTGCCGAACCATAACGAAAGAAGGTGTCCCTCCCAAAGGACCGGGACACCTTTTCTTAAGGCTGTGTCTGCGCATCAAACAGCGTTTTTTGAAAGAAACACATCTTTTTTGAAACGAACTTTTTGTCCGTCATGCCTGACGCCCTCCGGCCGCTTTTATCATCCGAACCGCCCGGCGATATAATCCGCCGTCCGCTGATCAGCTGGACGAGAAAACAACGTTTTTGTCTCGCCGTACTCAATCACTTCTCCGTTTAAGAAAAACGCTGTCCGATCGGAAATGCGAGCCGCCTGCTGCATATTATGCGTGACAATGATGATGCTGTATTTTGTTTTCAGCTCGCCCATCAACTCCTCGACCTTCGCTGTCGAAATCGGATCGAGCGCTGATGTCGGTTCATCCATTAAAATGACATCCGGCTCGACGGCCAAACAGCGGGCGATGCACAGCCGCTGCTGTTGGCCGCCCGATAAACCGAGGGCATTTTCATGAAGCCGATCTTTGACTTCCTCCCAAAGCGCAGCTTGGCGCAAGCTTTTTTCGACGATCTCATCGAGCAGCCGCCGGTCGCGGATCCCGTGAATGCGCGGCCCATAGGCGACGTTGTCATAAATCGACTTTGGAAACGGGTTGGGCTTTTGAAACACCATGCCCACTTGCGTCCGCAGCTGTTCAACAGGGTATGACGTGTCAAAAATGCGGCGGCCGCGATACAAAATCTCCCCTTCGAGCCGGACGTTTGGAATGAGCTCGATCATTCGATTGAGCGTTTTGATATAGGTTGACTTGCCGCATCCTGACGGGCCGATAATCGCCGTAATCTCGCGTTCATAAAAAGACAGGTGAATATGTTTTAACGCATGATGCTCTCCATACCATACGTTCAGTCCATTCGTTTCGTAAACGACCTCTTTTTTCACCAACTGGGCCGAAGGAATGTCCTCTTTTCGGCGCTCCACCACCGCCATCGTCCTCATCGGCGTGACTCCTTTCATTTCCTTCCGCCCTCACTGGCAGCGGAAGATCGAGTTTTTCCTATCATGAGCATACAAAACGATCGTTAACGCTGTGTGGACGGTATGTAAAGTTTTTGTAAACAAACATCATTTTTTTGGCTCTTCACCACAACATGCACTTGACAAGCAATACGGTTTCCGGCACAAAGATATGCAAAACGTGCTGATTTTCCCTCCCAAGCGTAAATAGGGTATGTTCAGAAAAAATCAAGTACAACTTTTGGTGAAGATCCATTTTTTTGCAAGCGCAAAAAAAGAGGCGCCTGGCTAGGCGCCTTTCATGTCAGCGCGCATCGGCGGCCTCCGCACCGCCTTGCGCATCGAAGCTGCTCCCGCCTCCGGCCGCCCGCTTCGCTTTCAATTCAAAATAGGCGTCCAAAATGCGGCGGCCGATCCGGTCATTAATCCCGTCGCTCTCCCCTTGCGTCGCCCACGGGACGACAACGGCGAACGACACTTCTGGATCGTTGTACGGCGCATAGCCAACAAGCGTCAAGTTGTACGTTGGATCATTCCGTCGGCTTTGGATCGGTCCATCGTAAAACGCCTCTGCCGTCCCCGTTTTGCCGGCCGGCTTGTACGAAGCACTCGCAAAGTACGAATACGCCGTTCCGCCCGGCTCTTGCATCACACGGCGGAATCCTTCTTGCACCCGCTTGATGTATTCCGTCTTCATATCAATCCGGTTTAGCACAACCGGTTCAAACCGTTTCATGATTCGGCCAAGTTTTTTTCCGTCAGCCGACGGCTCACGAATTTCTTTGACAAGCTGCGGCTTCATTCGATAGCCGCCGTTGGCGATCGTCGAGACGTATTGCGCCAGCTGCATCGGCGTATACATATCGTACTGGCCGATGGCTAAGTCAAGCAAAAATCCGCCGCGCGTGCTTTGTCCTTGGAAGCCGCTAAGTTCGTTCGGCAAATCGATGCCCGTTTTCACGCCAAGGCCGAATTGGCTGAAATAGTGGCGAATCGTCGTAAATGCCTCTGGATTGATGCGAAGCGGCGCGTGCGGACGATACACACCGCCCCCGATGGCGATCGCTGTTTTGAACATATAGACGTTCGATGACTGCTTGAGCGCCGTCAGCTCGTTGATCGTCCCCATCGTCTTCCATGATTTTTTTACCGGGGTTCCTTTAATATACAGCGGCTCATCCTTGATATACGTATTCGGATGAAGCACCCCGGTTTGAAAGCCGGTGAGAACGGTCGCCCCTTTCACCGCCGATCCCATCGCATAGGCGGACGTGATGTTGCCGATGGCAAAGTCGACAAATTTGCCGTCTTGAAGAAGCTTGCCGGCCATCGCCAACACTTCGCCCGTCTTCGGGTTCATCATGACGACAAACGCCCGGTCCAAGAGCGGCGATCGGCCTTTGCGCTTCGTCGCCAGAATCTCTTGTTGAATGATTTGCTCAACCTTTTGCTGGAGCTCGGCATCAATGGTTAACACGAGGTCTTTGCCGCGCTCGCCTGGATACACTTGCTCAACCGAGATGACATTGCCCGATTTGTCAACAACGTTTTTCACTTTTGCCTTTTTGCCGTGCAGCACTTCTTCATACTGCATCTCCAAATAGCTTTTGCCGACGCGGTCGTTGCGGCTGTAGTCGCGGGCTAAAAAGTAATCGAGCCGTTCACGCGGGACGCCTTCATCTTCTTCCGTCACACTGCCGAGCACAGAGCGGAATGTATTGTCATAGACGTATTTCCGGTCCCAATCCACCGTCGTATTGACGCCGGGCAGCTCGCTCAAATGCTCGCTGACGACCGCATATTCGCGGTCGGTCACTCCTTTGCTTTTGACCGTTTGCGGCGTCAAGGCGTAGCCGCTCTCCATCTCATGTTTAATGGCGATCACTTCAAGCTCCGACTTCGAAATTTGCGCCAAATCTTGCTTGGTGATGCGGTCAAGCGTCCATTCGTACACCTTTTTGTCGATCTCTTTTTGTGTCAGCCCTTGGTCAGCGAGCTTTTTCCGTTCTTGTTCGCTCACTTTCTTTTTGGCTTCTTCCGGATGGGTCAAAATCCAATAATCTTTCATATCGCGCTCAGTTACTTTTTTCTCAGCATCGGGAATGTCGATGTATTGGGCAAGTTTCCTTGCTATGTCCAATATTTCTTCCGGCTGTGTCGTTTTGGAGCGCGTGTACGTAATCGCCTTTTGCGGCGTATTGTCGACGATCACGCGGCCGAATCGATCGTAAATTTTGCCGCGCGGCACCGGCGTGCTGACGATTTCATCCTGCGTTCGCTCCACTTCGCGCCGATAATCTTCACCGTAGACGATCTGCACGACGCCAAGGCGCAAAATCAGCGCTGAAAACAACAAAAAAACAAAGAAAAACAAAATGTTTAACCGAATCGGCACTTGCGCCCGCTTTTTCCGTTTCATCCCCCGGTCCTCCTTTCCCCCCCTATTGTAAAAGAAAAAGGCGGGCATGGCTAGGGAAAAACTTGGCCCCTCACACCGGCGAACGGCCTCGTTCGCCGGCCAGCTTCGGCCGAAGCAAAAGCCGCTCGCGCCGGCCGTGCTCCGGATGGCCATCGGTGAAACGAATGCGGCGGACAAACCAATAAATCACCAAATGCCCGGCTCCGCACACAAACATCAACACGCGGATGCCAGCTTCTTCGCCAAAGAGCGCCACAGCCGTCAAAAAGGCGAAAATCGACGCCACCCGTCCGGCGTTTAAAAACAATTCGCGGACAACGATGTATTCGACGCGCGCCTCGGCCGATTTCCAGCTCTTTCCGATGACGTCAAACGTCAAGGAGGAATACGGAACAAGCAGCAATGGATACGCAATGGCGATCGTGATGGCATAAAGAATGAGGCGCGGATAGGTTGGATGGAAGACGATCAAAAAAATCGCTCCGTATAGCAACGCTCCTCCCAGCAAAATCGCTTTCATCCGATATTCATGCTTGATCAGCCGGGAGACGGCATAATAGGCGACAAACGATGTAAACGAGTTGACAAGCCCGAATTTGCCGAGCGCCCATTCACTTCCAGAAGTGACATACACAAGCACGGAAATGATAAACACAAACGTGCCTTCGCGCAATCCTTGAAAAAAGTGGGCATTCGTAATGAGCCGCCAGTTCCGGTTTTCATTCCGCTCCTTTAAAATGCGGACGAACAAATATTTCCCCGCGGCCGCGCGGCGCTTCAAGAAAAAGCTGAGCAGCACAGCGACAAGAAACAAGCCGAGCGACAGCGAGAAAACGAACGTATACCCTTTCGCTCCATGAAGCGATGAGATGATATAACCGGCGGCAATCGGCCCGATCATGCCGGCTGATGAGGTCAACACCCCGAAAAAACCGTTAAAAAAGTCGCGCGTCTCCGGTTCGGTAATTTCAAATGTCAACACGTTAAATGCCAGCCAATAAAAACCATAGCCGACGCCGAGCAGCGCGCCGAGAAAAAGCAAATATTGATGAGCGCGAGAGCCGACCAATAAAACGGTGACAAAAAAAACGGCTAAACACGACACGCCAAGCCGCAAAACGAGGATGCGGTCAATTTGTTTCGCCAGCCGTCCGGCGAAAATAAACGTCAGCGGCTGCATCGTGACGACCGCCAAATTGTATAGCGCCAAGTCGCGGAAATCGCCGGTCTGTTTCCATAAATAAATGTTGACAAACGTGTTTGAGAGGGAAACACCGAGCGTGTAAAACCCGCCGATGCAAAGCAAAAGCAACAGGTCACGGTTCACTTGTTCTTGGCCGGTTAGTTTTTGGAAAAATGCCATTGCAAACTCCCCTTTTCATCTATCCGGTAGTGTGGCCATTTCCGCAGCCTCTATGCACCCGGCGCGAAGAAAACCGCTTCCTTTGCCTACACCCTCCGTCGCGAAAAAAAGCGGGGCGTTTTGTTTCGCCCCGCTTTGTTGATTACTTCGCTTTCGCTTCGCTGTACCGTTTCGCCACTTCGTCCCAGTTGACAATGTTCCAGAATGCGGCAATGTATTCCGGACGGCGGTTTTGGTATTTCAAGTAGTACGCATGCTCCCAAACGTCCAAGCCGAGAATCGGCGTTTTGCCTTCCATGATCGGCGAGTCTTGGTTCGGCGTGCTCGTAATTTCCAGCTCGCCGTTGTTCACGACAAGCCATGCCCAGCCAGAACCGAAACGGCCGGCCGCTGCTTTCGAAAACTCGTCTTTAAACGCGGTGAAGCTGCCGAATTTTTTGTTGATCGCCTCAGCCAGCTCACCCGTCGGCTCACCGCCGCCATTTGGCGACAAAATCGTCCAGAAAAGCGAGTGGTTTGCATGACCGCCGCCGTTGTTGCGCACCGCCGTGCGAATGCTTTCCGGAAGGGCTTCCAAATTGCTGAGCAATTCTTCGAGCGATTTGTTTTGCAAATCCGGATGCCCTTCAAGCGCCGCATTCAAATTTGTCACGTATGTGTTATGGTGCTTCGTGTGGTGAATGTTCATCGTTTCTTTGTCGATGTGCGGCTCAAGCGCATCATACGGATACGGCAATGCTGGCAATTCAAATGGCATACCGATCTCCTCCTTTTTGATTTATGTACACGAACGCCAAAGCGTTCGCTTGAGATTAGCTTACCAAAGTTGGCACAATGTTTCAATCGATTTGCTTGTCCTCGCTTTTTGTTTACATATTTTCAACACACCGTTGACCGTTTCTTCATAATGACAAGCTATAGTATAAGGTAGCTTCCAGTTAAGGGGGAACTCAGCGAAAATGGAAACAAAGCGATCACGTTCTTTATGGAACGCCTTTCGACTTGAGACAATTGTCATGATGGCCATGGTGCTCACAACGACGTTGTCGGCCCTTGTCATCACCTCAATCGGCTATATTCAAGGGCGCCATTCAGCGATTCAGTCGATCCAACAACAGTTGCAGCTATCAAGCGAAACGATGGTTGAAAAAATTTCTATTTTAAAAGCGACAACGACCAATGAAGCATTTTCTCAAAAACTGAATTATTCATTGACGCTAAATGAACGGAAATTCCACGCCTTACACCTTCATCCGGTGCAATTGATTGTAACGAAAACGGGAAAGGCGGTGGCAAAACGGCCATCCTCGCCCAATCAAACGCTGCCCGAACAGGTCGTGCGCGATATATTGAAAAAGAAGCAAGGTGTTTTGCATACAGACCAATGGCTGGCTGCATTTTCTAGTTCAAGTGATTTGCAAGGAGCGGTCTACATTATTGCCATTCCAAAAAAGGATTATTTGTGGCCGCTTTTGAAACAACAAGCAGCAAACTTAGCAGGGTCTGTTTCGGCCATTTTGATCGTATGCCTCGCCGGATGGGGGATCATTCGCCGCACCACCCGCCCCATTGCTTGGCTCCAGCAAGCCATGGAACGGCTTGGATCTGGCGATTGGCGGTCGCGCATCGAATTGCATGCAGCGACAAAAGATATTCTCGCCCTCACCGATGGGTTCCATCAGATGTCCAGCAATTTGGCCGTTCTTATCGAACATATGCGCTTCAGCTCTGAACAAATCGCAGCGGCTACCAACATTTTAAACCAAACATCCTCTGAGACAACAGCGGCTTCTGAACAAATCGCAGCGGCGGTGGCAGACACGGCGTACGGGGCAGAGCAACAAGCGCGCAAATCGGCTGACATCGCCTCTTTTTTTCAACAACTGGCGGATGAAATGGAACAAATGTCCTTTCGAATGGAGGAAGCCCGTCGTTCCACAGAACAAGCCCATTCCCAAGCGGAAAGCGGCAACCGGCTTGTTCAACGGGCAAGCAGCGACATGGCTTACCTGCAACAATCCATTGCGAAAACGATGTACACAATCGATGCATTGAAAGACCATTCGCGCCATATTGCCAGCATTCTGTCACTAATCGGAAACATCGCTGAGCAAACGAACTTGCTCGCCCTAAACGCTGCCATTGAAGCAGCCAAAGCAGGGGAGCATGGCCTAGGGTTCTCCGTTGTGGCGAAAGAAATCCGGGCGCTGTCGGCGCAAACAGGACAAGCGTTGGCACAAATTCAATCCATTGTCCAAGATGTGCAAAGCCAAATCGAGGCCGCGGTTCAATCGATGAAAGAAAGCGCAAAACAACTCGATGAAACGAAAAAAACGTTCACGGAAAGCCAACAAGCCTTTGAAGAAATCACCACCATGGTGTCGCATTCATCCGCACATACGCTGCAAATTTCAGAACAATTCGCCGCCATCGAGCGGCAAATCAGCGAAATGCGTGAACATATCGCAGAGATTGCCACCGTCGCCCAACAGATTGCTTCGTCGATGGAGCAAATTTCGAGTTTTACCGACGACCAGCACAATGCCATGGCTGCCATTCGTTCCGAAGCCGATGCACTAAATGAACGGGTGTTGCAATGGCGCGCCTTGCTTGAAACCTTTCATTTGCCTTCTGACTAAAGCGGGAAGATGCCCGCTTTTTCTTTGTCTCAAGTTGAATTCTTCCTCTTTCCCGGCTACAATGGAAAAGGAGACAAAGAAAGGTGTGTCTGCGATGAACGTATTCGTCCAACTGTGGAAAAGCTTATATTCTCCAAAAGACATCGCCCGCTTTCGATTTCAGGGAATTGGGAAAACGATCGGTTATTTGTTTTTGCTGACGTTGCTGTCCATTCTTCCGACGTTTTACTATGTCTCCTCGTCGCTTATGGAAGGCATCCGCACAACGAGCGCCTTATTGAATAACGAGTTGCCGCCGTTTTCGATTGAAAACGGCGAACTTCACTCGGAGGCGGCCACGCCGATTCATATTGATCAAGGCGGATTTACGATCATTTTTGACAGCACCGGCAAAGTGACGAGTGAGAACGTCGAGCAGTTTCCGAACGCCATCGCGCTCTTGAAGCATGAGGCCGTGCTCGTCGCCGGCCATCAGGCGCAGCATTACAGCTATGCCACGTTTCCGGATGTGACCATTACCGACGAAGACGTTCGCGCGTTCATCGCCGGTCTTCAGTCGCTTCTCCCTGTCCTCATCCCGCTTTTTGGGCTCGTTTTATACGTGCTCGCCTGCGCCGGGAAATTCATCAGCGTGTGCATCTTTGCCTTTTTCGGCCTGATTCTTGCCGGCGTGCTCGACAAAACGCTGCGCTACCGCCATACATGGGTGATGTCGGCTTACGCCATTACGCTGTCGACCGTCTTTTTCACCGTGATGGAAACGGTGCAAGCGGTCGTGCCCTACGGCGCGTTGATCCATTGGTTCGTTTCGCTTGTCGTTCTCTTTTTGGCAGTCAAGGAAGTGCCATCAGCCAAACGGGAAATATAAAAAAGCTGCCTGTTGATGCAGGACAGCTTTTTTTGTGCTTACGCTGCTTTGCTTCTTTCTCCTCGTCCTCGACGCGCGCGCCGCCCCCCGGAGAAATGCCGCGCAAGCAAGGAAGAAGCGAGCCGTGCGGCCAAATTGAATAAAAGAACGGCCACCATCAATACAGCCGCCGA
The DNA here is from genome assembly GCF_001544135.1 of Geobacillus zalihae NBRC 101842. Lineage (GTDB taxonomy): Bacteria > Bacillota > Bacilli > Bacillales > Anoxybacillaceae > Geobacillus > Geobacillus zalihae. The sequence continues at coordinate 175,556 of NZ_BCPV01000001.1, forward strand.
TTTGGCCGCGATCAGCTTTGCGTCTGGGACAATGCCTTCCGAATTCAATTTCCAAATATGCACCGTCAGCGTTTCGGCCGGCCGGAACACGTTCAGCGGGTTGGCCTGGCTTGACCAATCCGCATCCCAACGAAGCATCGGAGTCGTCAGCCCAGCGGTATAAATGAAAACAGCCGCTTCGCCGAAAATGCGCCCAGCCGATAAAATGACGCCGGTGACAATTTGCGGGATGGCGGCCGGAAGCACCGCTTTGACCAACGTCTGCCAGCGCGTCGCTCCAAGGGCAAGACTCCCCTCTTTAATGTTGGCTGGAACATCCAAAATCGCCGTTTCGCAAATGCGCGTCAATCCAGGCAAATTGATGATCGTGACGGCTAACGCTCCGCCGAGCAGCGTATAGCCCCAACCCGTCAAGGTGACAAACGCCAACAATCCAAACAACCCGACGACAATCGACGGCAATGATGCCATCGTTTCCAAGCAAAGGCGAATGAACCCGACGATCCGCCCTTGTTTGGCGTATTCAGCCAAATAAATTCCAGCTCCCAACGAAAGCGGAACCGACAAAAGCAATGTCACAACCAACATATAAAATGAATTGATGAGCTGCGGACCAATGCCGCCGCCCGCTTGCGTATTGCTCGGCCGTCCGAACAGAAACTCAGGTTGCCAAAACCCCGCTCCTTTCGACAACACAACGGCAAAAAAGAACATGAGCAACCCGATGACTGCAGCAGCCACCGCATAGAAAATGCCTGTCCAAACTTTATCGATCATTCGCGCTGTCATCTTATCGCTCCTTTCTCGGGCCGACCAAACGGATCACGGCAATGAAGAAAAACGAGATCAAGAGCAAAATGAGCGCCAATGTCCATAACGCGTTGTTCCATGGTGTTCCGTTGATCGTATTTGCCATATCCATCGTCAATACACTTGTTAACGTCGCCGTCGGGCTGTCAAGGCCTGAAGGCAGCTTAATCGTATTGCCGATCACCATCTGCACAGCAAGCGCCTCGCCAAACGCCCGCGCCAAGCCGAGAACGACGCCGGTGGCAATCCCGGCTTTCGCCGCCGGAACGATGACGCGGGAAATCGCCTGCCAACGCGTAGAGCCAAGCCCGTATGATGCTTCCATATACGTCATCGGGACATTGGCCAAGGCGTCGGCCGCAATGCTGGTGATGGTCGGCAAAATCATCATACTAAGGACGATGATCCCCGCCAACAGACTAAAGCCGGAGCCTCCGAACCATTCGCGCAAGAGCGGAACGAGAATCGTCACCCCAAGCCAGCCATACACCACCGACGGAATGCCGACAAGCAGCTCCAGCACCGGCTTCAGCAACGAAACGAACCATTTGGGAGCGATAAAGTTCATGAAAATCGCCAACGCCAACGCGATCGGCGCACTGATCAACAAAGCGCCAAGCGAGACGAGCATCGAGCCAACAATAAAAATGAGCGCCCCATACTTCGGCGGCGTGCCGTTTGGATCCCATTGCATCGAAAGCAACATGTCGGAAAGCGAAAGACCGCTGTCCGTAAAGGACTGAATTCCCTTTACCGCCAAAAAGATGATCATCGTCACCGTAATCAGAACGATCAGCCAGCCGCAGATGACCGCAAACGTGCGGCCGATGTACTCTTCAAGCCAGCGATTCCGCCGTTTCGTATGCATTTGTTGCATGGCTTCATCCCTCCATTGTCAAAGGCCGGCCTAACGAGCCGGCCTTCCGCCCTTCTCTACTCCAATTCCGTCATCGGGATATACCCCATCTTTTTAACGGTCGGCGCAAATTCTTCGCTCTTGACAAAGTCGATAAACGCTCGCACTTCTTCCTTCGCTTCCCCTTTGGTAATCATGTATTCATACGACCAAAACGGGTACTTTTCCGTGCGGATGTTTTCCACCGTCGGTTCCGCGCCGTCAATTTTGACCGTTTTCAAGTTTTTCTTTTCCCCAATTAAATACGACATGGCTACATAGCTGACAGCGCCCGGCGTCGAGCTGATCGCCTGTTCGACCGCTCCGTTCGAATCTTGCACCGTACCGATGGAATCATCGATTTTTACGCCTTTCATGATCGTTTTCTCAAATGTCGCCCGCGTACCCGATGACGCCGGACGGTTGATCACGTGAATGGCTTCATCTGGTCCGCCGACTTCTTTCCAGTTTTTAATCTTTCCGCTGAAAATATCTTGAATTTGCTTCGTCGTTAAATTATCGACCTTCACATCGTCGTTGACCACAATCGCAAAGGCGATGCCGGCCACTTTATGGTCAACAAGCTCTGACGCTTTCGATTTGTCGTCCAGCTTTTCCGCCGCCGGCACATCCGAGTTGCCGATTTGCACGGCGCCGGCTGCCACTTGGTTGACGCCCGTACCGCTGCCGCCGCCTTGAACGGTGATCGATACGTCCGGATACTTTTCCATAAACGCGTTTGCCGCTTCCTCTGCCAGCGGCTGAAGCGCTGTAGATCCCGCTAGTGCAATGGTGCCGGAGTAGGTTTCTTCTTTCTTTGCCGTTCCTTCATTGCCGCCCGCGTTGTTCTTTTCAGTCTGCCCGCAGCCGGCCAAAACGCCGGTCATCAACAAGGCGGCCAATCCCAATTTGACTCGTTTGCTCCACATTCAGAAATCCCCCCGTTTTGTTTTCGTACTTTCAACGTACAAGACCATTGTAGCGAGACATTGTTAGGCCCTTATAAAGCAGTTGTTAAGTTTCTGTAAAGACAAAAAACAGGAATATGTTCAAAAAGCCGTCAAGCGAGCCTTGAAGGCAAAGAAGAACGGTGATGCCGTTTTTCAAATTGGAGACATTCTTTTGTTGAAGTGTTTTCCTCATGAACTCAACGACCTTGCTAAGGAAGACATATTTTCGCTGGACAAGCATACATATGAAATAGATATACGCATGCGGAGGAAGCGTCATGAAAAAATTCATGTTTCTCCTGCTTCTCTTTCTTTCCAGTTATATCGTTTACCGCGACCTTGTCATCGGAACGCTTCACCCTTCATCTGAAACAGCGGCAGCCGTTGTCCAGTCGAAACAGGCGGCCATCCCGTACCGGACGGTGACCATTCGCCCTGGCGATACGTTGTTGTCCATCATCGAGAAAGAACTCAACGGCCCATTGCCCGTTCCGCTCGAGCAGCTGATCCGTGATTTTGAACGGTTAAATCCAGGCGAACATGCGCAAACATTAAAAATCGGGAAAACTTATAAAGTGCCGATCTATCGCTAACCGGCGAATCGCTTGTCAAACGGCGGATGGCACTGTTACAATAATGCAGAAAGCGACTTGAATGCAAAAGGAGCGAATTCCCGTGGGTGAAATCATCCATCGTTCAAAGACTCGGCCGGTCCGCGTCGGTCCGCTGACAATCGGCGGCAACAACGAAGTCATCATTCAAAGCATGACGACGACAAAAACGCACGATGTCGAAGCGACGGTGGCGCAAATCCACCGTCTCGAGGAAGCGGGGTGCCAAATCGTCCGCGTCGCCTGCCCGGACGAGCGGGCGGCTGAGGCCATACCGGAAATCAAAAAGCGAATCAACATCCCGCTTGTCGCCGACATCCACTTTGACTATAAATTGGCGCTGAAAGCGATCGAAGGCGGCGTCGATAAAATCCGCATCAATCCAGGCAACATCGGGCGCCGCGAAAAAGTCGAAGCGGTCGTGAAAGCAGCGAAAGAGCGCGGCGTACCGATTCGCATCGGCGTCAACGCTGGATCGCTGGAAAAACGCATTTTAGAAAAATATGGATATCCAACAGCCGACGGCATGGTTGAGAGCGCCTTATATCATATCCGCATTTTAGAAGAACTTGATTTTCACGATATTATCGTTTCGTTAAAGGCGTCCGACGTACGCCTCGCCATTGAAGCGTACGAAAAAGCGGCGCGCACGTTCGACTACCCGCTCCATGTCGGCATCACCGAAGCGGGCACGCTTTTCTCCGGCACGATCAAAAGCGCGGTTGGACTCGGCGCCATTTTAAGCAAAGGCATCGGCAATACGATCCGCGTTTCGTTAAGCGCCGACCCGGTTGAAGAGGTAAAAGTGGCGCGCGAAATTTTAAAAACGTTCGGACTCGCTTCCAATGCGGCGACGCTCATTTCCTGCCCGACGTGCGGGCGGATTGAGATCGATTTGATCAGCATCGCCAATGAAATCGAAGACTATATCGCCAAAATTAAGGCGCCAATCAAAGTCGCCGTGCTCGGTTGCGCCGTCAACGGACCAGGGGAAGCACGGGAAGCCGACATCGGCATTGCCGGCGCCCGTGGCGAAGGCTTGTTGTTCCGCCACGGCAAAATCGTCCGAAAAGTACCGGAAGAGCAAATGGTGGAAGAACTGAAAAAAGAAATCGACAAGCTGGCGGAAGAATACTTTGCAAAGCAAAAGGAAAACAAAGCCGCTCTGAAAGGCAGCGCCGCCCAATGAGCGGAAGGTTCCTGCACAACGAGAAAGGGCGTCCCCGCTTGGGGACACCCTCGCTTTTTACGTATAAAACGGCATAATAAACAGGCGGACGAGAATAGCGATGACGCCGATGCCGATGGCCCACGCACCGAGCGTCTCTGCGCCGCGCCGGCGCGCGATAAACCCGACAATAATGCCGGCCGCCCCTAACAAAATCGGCCAAATAAACAAGGCGATGATGGACAGGGCCAAAGCGAGCCAGCCGAGCCCGGCGCCGTCCGCGCGTTCTTCGTCCCGTTCGTCGCCGCGGCGAATCGGTTCAGCGACTTCCGCCGCTGTTTCTTCCATAAAATTGCGTTCTGGTTCCTCTTTTCCGATCGATTGCACGTAACTTCCGTTATACGTGCGCTCGCGGTCGTCTGCCATATGCTTCCCTCGCTTTCCTAAAGTAAGAAGCATTATTAGTATGAGAAACCGGCGTTATTTTATCAGTGTGAATATTTTCTAACAGGAGGATGAAGCGGTGAAAAAACGGCTTGGCATCGACATTGACGGCACGGTGACATGTCCGAGCACGTTCATTCCGTATTTAAACGAAGCATTCGGCAAAGAGCTCGCATTACACGACATTACGCAATACAATTTGGCGCCGTTATACGGCGTGGCGGAGGAAGAAATGGACCGCTGGCTTGAGGAAAACGAAGCGGATATTTATGAGAGGGCTCCGCTTGCCCGCTATGCGCTTGAGGTGATTGACAGCTGGAAAGACAAATACGAGCTGTATTACATCAGCGCCCGCGGCCGCCATTTGTACGATCTCACCGAGCGCTGGTTCCGGCGGCACGGCGTCCATTACCACCATATTGATCTGATTGGGTCGCACGACAAAATCGCCGCCGTCCGCCAATATAAGCTGTCGGCCTTCTTTGAAGACAAGTACGATAATGCCTGCGAAATCGCCGAAACATGCGGCATTCCCGTCATTTTGTTTGACACCCCGTACAACCAAGGCCCGCTCCCCGAAAACGTCATCCGCGTCAATAACTGGCTTGAAGCAAAGCGAGAAATCGAACAGCGCCTCCAGCCATAAACAAAGGGCTGATCCAAAACGCGAATGCGTTTTGGGATCAGCCCCTCTGTTGACATTGCGGACATGTGCCGTAAATTTCAAACTTATGGTCCGTGATCTCATACCCATCGAGCTGCGCCGCAAGCCCATCCATCGGACAAGCGTCAATCTTCTTCGTTTTTCCGCACTGGATGCAAATGAAATGATGGTGGTGGCGGCGGGCGCCGCAGGCAAAACGGAAATGTTTCTCCCCGGAAAGCTCGGTCATTTCCAAAATGCCAAGCAGCGCAAAGAGCGACAAATTGCGGTACACGGTATCAACGCTCAAGCCCGGATAGAGGGGACGGAGCGCTTCAAGCACGTCTTTGGCCGTCAAGTATTTGTCGCTTTCGGCAAACAACTCAAGCATTTGTCTCCGTTTTTCCGTATATTTAAATCCTTTCTCTTTCATCAACTGCAACGCTTCGTCGATATTCATCGCTGCCGCCCCCTTTTCCATCCGAGTGCGAAAAGCAAAATGACAACCGCTGCGATGACGATCGTTCCACCCGGCGCCCAGTCTAGCTCATACGCCGCCCAGAGCCCGGCGATGACGGCCAGCTCCCCGAACAAAATCGAAAGCCCGATCACCTGTTTAAAACTTTTGGCGATGCGGATGCTCGCCGCCACCGGCAGCGTCATGAGCGACGAGATGAGGAGCACGCCGACGGTGCGCATCGATGCAGCAATGACGAGCGCAACAAGCACAATAAACAAAAAATGGATCAATGTGGTGCGAACGCCGGAGACACGGGCGTATTCCTCGTCAAAGGAAAGAAGAAACAGCTCTTTGTAAAACGTCAAAATCACGATCGCGGCAGCTGCGGCGACAGCAAACGCTGTCCAAACGTCAGCACGGCTGACGGCGCTGACGCTGCCGAATAAATACGAAAACAAATCGGTCGTAAACCCGTTGGCCATCGAAATGAAAATGACGCTCAAGCCAAGACCGGACGACAACACGATTGGAATCGCAAGCTCTTCATAATGCCGATACACAGCGCGCAGCTTTTCGATAAACAGCGCCCCGACGACGGAAAACCCCATTCCGATGTAAAGCGGGTTCCAGCTCGCGGCTGCCGGAATCGTTTTTTCAAGCAAGAGCCCGGCGGCAATGCCCGCAAGCGTCACATGACTCAATGCATCAGCGATGAGCGACAGCCGCCGAACGACAATAAAAACGCCGAGCAATGGCGCCGTAAAACCGGTCAAAACGCCGGCAACAAACGCATTGCGCAAAAATTCGTATTGCCAAATGGCTTCCCACACGTGTCATTCCTCCACCGTCACCGTTTCATTCCGCTCGTTCATGCTCGTGAGAGAGAACGTGGAGCGGATGGCCATAAAACTGCGAAATCGCCTCGTTGCCAAGATGTTCGAACTCTTCCACCTTTCCATGGAAATAGAGGCGCTTGTTCAAACAGGCGATATCGGTCACCCGGTCCGTGATCGTCCCGATGTCATGCGTCACTAAGATAAGCGTTAAGCCGCGGCGGTTCAAGTCGCCGAGCAGTTCGTAAAATTCATGCACATGGCGCGCATCCACGCCGACCGTCGGCTCGTCTAAAATGAGCAAATCCGGCTTGCTCGCCAGTGCGCGGGCGATAAATACCCGTTGTTGCTGGCCGCCGGACAGCTCCGCGATATTGCGCTTTGCCAGGCCGCTCAACCCAACGGCCGCGAGCGCCGCTTCGACCGCACGGCGGTCTTCGTGTGTCAGCGGCCGAAATAAGCCGCGTTTGGCCGCCAACCCACTCGCCGCCACTTCCTCAACCGTCGCCGGAAAGCTGCGGTTGAAGCTGTTCGCTTTTTGCGACACGAAACCGATTCGATGCCATTCGCGAAACGATTCAATCGGCTCGCCGAACAAAAAAATGCGGCCGCTGTTCGGTTTTAACAAGCCGAGCACACATTTGAGCAACGTCGATTTTCCCGAGCCGTTCGGGCCGACCAATCCTAAAAATGCCCCTTTCGGCACCGTTAAACTAACATGCTCAAGCACGTTCTCGTTTTCATAGCGGAACGACACATCCTCAATTTGCACAACAAGCCCATTTTCCATGGCGGTTCTCCCTTGCTAATTCAGAATCATTCCGATTTGCTTCACTATGCAAGTATACCCCACCATCCGCGTTTTGTAAACCTCAATGAATCGCTGATTTAAAGCGGGCGCCGCGCACTTCATGCGTCGGCATAATGGTGATGAACGCATCTGGGTCGATTTCATTGACGATCGATTTTAGTTTTGTCACTTCCAAGCGCGTGACGACTGCATAAATGATTTCCTTTTGCTCGTCCGTATATCCGCCTTTGCCGAGCAATTTCGTCGTCCCGCGGCCGAGCCGGTGCAAAATGGCGTCGGAAATTTCCTCATAATGATCGGTCACAATAAAGGCCGCCCGCGTCTCGTCAAGCCCTTCAATGACCGCATCGATCGTTTTTGAGGCGATGTAGTACGTCATCACCGAATACATGGCTGGCTCGAGGCCAAACACAAACGCCGCCCAGCCAAAAATAAAAACGTTGACAAACATGACAAACTCGCCGACCGAAAACGGGATTCTTTTCGTCATCAAAATCCCCAAAATTTCCGTCCCATCGAGCGATCCGCCATGACGGATGACCAATCCGACGCCAAGACCGAGCGACAACCCGCCAAAAACGGTGGCTAAAATCGGCTCGGTCGTCAGCGGGGAAAGATGGTGAAACAGCCGTTCGGTGACGCCGAGGATCACGACGCCTAAAATCGTTGACAGCATGAACGTTTTCCCGATTTGCTTGTAGCCGAAATACATGAACGGGGCGTTTAAGAGGATGACGAGCGTGGCGAAATTGAGCAGCCGCCATTCGTCCGGAGTCAAGTAGTCCAGAATCAGCGATATGCCAATGATGCCGCCGTCGATCATTTTGTTCGGAACGAGCAGCCGCTCGATGGCAAACGCCGCCAAAGAGGCGCCGATGGCGATCATCAACACCCGATACAACACATGGCCTAGCGGTTCTTTTTTATGCTGTTTTGGCGCCAAACTTACCACCCTTTCCCTTTTTGTTTTTTCTATTATACCATACACGCCTTTTCCATTCACGTCATATGATGGAACAGAAGCAAGGAGGCGGCTGCGATGAACATTTACCAACAGCTTGTCAAGCAAAAATTGAAAACGATCACCCCGGAAGAACTCGTTGCGTACAGCCGAGAGTACGGCTTGCCCATCACGACGAGCCAAGCGAAACAAATTCTTCATCTCGCCCGGACGAACGACATTAACGTCTTTGACCCCGAGGAGCGGAAAAAATGGGTGCGAGAGTTAGCGAAAATCACCTCGCCGGACATCGCTCGAAAAGCGAACGAGCTGTTTTTGAAATTCGTGCAAAAAAAATAAAAGGGCGCATAGCCCTTTTCTCATTCCGCTCCAGCGTTGATTTTTTCAAGCAACTGGTCATCGAACGACTGCGCCCGCAGCATGGCGATTTCGTGCTTGTATGGCGGCTTTTTGTTGTGTTTGTCTTCGCCCACGTATGGGGTTTCTAAAATTTTCGGAATATCCTCAAGCTGCGGGTGATGGACGATATAGTTGAGCGCAGCAAACCCGATATGGCCGAAACCGATGTTTTCATGGCGGTCTTTCCGGCTGCCGCGCGGGTTTTTGCTGTCGTTGATGTGCAGTACTTTCAGCCGCCCGAGACCGATGATCCGGTCAAACTCCTCAAGGACGCCGTCAAAATCGTTGACGATGTCATAGCCGGCGTCATGCGTATGGCATGTATCAAAGCAAACGGACAGCTTATCATTATAGGCGACGCCGTCGATAATGTACGCGAGCTCCTCAAACGTCCGCCCGCATTCCGACCCTTTGCCGGCCATCGTTTCTAGGGCGATTTGCACGTTCTGTTCGCGCGTCAACACTTCATTCAGTCCACGAATAATTTGGCGAAGTCCGGCTTCCACCCCTGCGCCGACGTGAGCGCCTGGATGGAGCACAAGCTGTTTGGCTCCAATGGCTTCCGTCCGCTCGATTTCCGCGCGCAAAAAGTCGACGCCTAGCGAAAACGTATCGAGATTGGTCGTATTGCCGATATTGATGATATACGGGGCGTGGACGACAATCTCTTCGATGCCGTGCGCTTGCATATGCTGGCGCCCGGCTTCGATGTTGAGCTCTTCAATCGACTTGCGCTTTGTGTTTTGCGGCGCCCCGGTGTAAATCATAAACGTGTTCGCTCCGTAGGAGGCCGCTTCCTCGCTGGCGGCCAGCAGCATTTTCTTTCCGCTCATGGAAACATGTGAACCGATTTTTAACATGTTCTTCTCTCCCTTTTCTTTGCGTTAAAGGCGGACGGCGATTATGATTTTTTGAAGCGGCCAAGCCGCTTTTTCTTCTTCTCCAGCTCCGCGCGCAACTTTTTTTTGTAGCCCGGCTTCACCTGCTTCGTTTTTTTCAGTTTGGCGAAAAGCAGCGCCAGTTCGTCATCTTTTTCGCCCGCCCGCTTGCTCCGCCGGTTCCACGGCGGCAGCTCCTTCCATTCGCCGCGCACGAGATCACGGTGGACAAACGAAATTCCTATTTTTTCCAACCGAGCAATCGCATCTTGGTCAGACGGCTCGTAAATCGTCGCCGCAATGCCGCTATAGCCAGCGCGCGCCGTCCGTCCGGCGCGGTGAATATAAAACTGCAGATCATCAGGCAACTCGTAGTTGATGACATGACTGACGCCTTCAATATCGATGCCGCGCGCCGCCAAATCGGTCGCGACGACATATTGAAACTCCAAATCGCGGATAAGATTCATCATCTTTCTCCGCTCGCGCGGCGTCAAATCGCCGTGCAGCACGCCGACTTTCAACCCTTGCTCAGCGAGACGGTCGGCGACCTCGTCAGCCATTTTCCTTGTGTTGACAAATACGATGGCCAAATACGGGTTGTAGCTGAGGAGCACATCACGGAGCAGTTTTGTTTTCTCGCGTCCACGCAGCGGGATGAGCACATGTTCGATGTTTTGGTTCGCCGTCCGCTTCGGGTCGACGTGGACAAAGGTCGGGTTTTCCATATATTTTTTCAAAAACGGCTTCAGCTTTTCCGGAATCGTCGCTGAAAAGACGAGCATTTGCAAGTCTTTCGGCATCCGGGCGGCGATTTGGTCGACATCAGTGATAAAGCCCATATCGAGCATCAAGTCAGCTTCATCGACGACAAGGATGTGGGCCGTATGCACATCAAGCGCCTGCTCGCGAATGAAATCGTTGATGCGCCCCGGCGTGCCGATGACAATATGCGGCTGCACGTTGAGCTTTTCGAGCGCTTTTTGCTTATCCGTCCCACCGATCAAGCAACGGGCGACGATCATCCGATCTTTCGGGCAAAACTTCGTAATTTTCAGCGTTTCGTGATAAATTTGCGTCGCTAACTCGCGCGTCGGTGCCGTGATGACGGCTTGCACTTCGGCGCGTTCCGGCTTGATTTTTTCAATGATCGGCAATAAGTACGCATGTGTTTTTCCCGTTCCGGTTTGCGATTGGCCGACCATGCTTTCGCCGCGCAGCGCCCCCGGAATGATGCGCTCTTGAATTTCCGTCGGTTTATAAAAACGAAGCGTCTTGATCGCTTCGATGATAAACGGCTGAAATGAAAAACGAGTGAACTGCGTTTCTGTCATCAAGCACCACTCCCTTCTATGAAATAAATGCAACTGGAAGGTTTCCCATCTCGTTGGCCCAAAAGCGTGGCGTCTATTTTTCCGACTGTCGGCGGCAAGCTTTGACGCGACGGAAGACGGAACAACCAACCGTTTCACAAATCCATGCATCGGTCTGGAAGCGGTATGGTTCGATCACCCGACAGTCGATCAAATACTGGCTGGCTCCATAAAAAAGCGTAAACGTGAACATTTTAAATGGCATATGGGCACCGCTTCGTCCGCTTCATCATTATAGCGAATCGCTGCCCCCTGCCGCAACTAAAGACGATCCTGCAACAAACCTTTCCCGCCTTGCCCGCATATTGTAGAAAGGAGGACATTCGTTCATCCGCACGACCGAAAGGAGGAAGCTGCTATGAGATACAGTCGGCCCCCGATGATGCCTTCTCCGTTTGCCGGAAGGCCGCCATCCCCGTTCGCCCGCATGCCGGCGCCGCCTTTTGGCCCCAGCGGCCCCGGCGGCTTCTTGGCCCGCTTGTTTTCGCGCGGGCAGCCGCCGGCTGCTGCATCGTCTCCGTGGGGGCTGCCGTTTTTGTCCAACGCCGCTAACACCGCCGCATCCAACACGGGCGGCGGCTTGGTTGGCATGTTAAACAACGTGCAAAAAATGCTTGGCATCGCACAAAACGTCATGCCGATGGTGCAACAGTATGGACCGCTCATCCGCAATCTTCCGGCGATGATCCGCATTTTCCGCGAGTTGAAACCGGCCGATGAAGGGGAAGGCGAAACAACGTCGGAAAGCGCACCGGCCAACGAAACGAAACAAAAGCCGGCCGCCAAGGCGCCAAAAAAACGCTCCGTTCCGCAGGCAAAGCGCGAAGAGACGCAAGAAAAAGAAGCACCGGCCGCCCCGAAGCCTTCCAAGCCGAAACTGTATATCTAGTTTCTTTCCCCGCCCTAGCGCACCCGCTGTTTAGGGCGGTTATTCTTTGTCTTCTCCCCGGTGCTCCGATATAATGGAAGGTGAACAACCGCCGCACAACCGGCGGCAGGGAGGGAATATGATGGAAGTGATTAAAATTACCCCGCGTGGGTATTGCTACGGGGTGGTCGATGCAATGGTCATCGCCCGCAACGCGGCGTTGGACCCATCTTTGCCGCGTCCGATTTACATTCTCGGCATGATCGTCCATAATAAGCACGTCACGGACGCGTTTGCCGAAGAAGGCATCATCACGCTCGATGGAGAAAATCGTTTGGAAATTTTGGAAAAAATCGACCAGGGCACCGTCATTTTCACCGCCCACGGCGTCTCACCGGAAGTAAAAAAACGAGCGCTCGAAAAGGGACTTGTCACGATTGATGCGACATGCCCCGATGTGACAAAAACGCATCGGCTCATCGAACAAAAGCTCGCCGATGGCTACGATATCATCTATATCGGCAAAAAAGGACATCCGGAACCGGAAGGAGCGGTCGGCATCAATCCGGAAAGAATCCATCTTGTGGAAACCATTGATGATGTCGAACGGCTGTCCATTCACAATGAGCGCATCATGGTGACGAACCAAACGACGATGAGCCAATGGGACGTCGCCGACATCATGGCGAAAGTGAAAGAAAAATACCCGCACGTGGAAATGCATAAAGAAATTTGCCTGGCCACCCAGCTTCGACAAGAGGCGGTCGCTGAGCAGGCGAAGGAAGCCGATGTGACGATCGTCGTCGGCGACCCGCGCAGCAACAACTCGAACCGCCTCGCCCAAGTATCGGAAGAGATCGCCGGCACGAAGGCGTATCGCGTCGCTGATGTGACGGAAATCGACATCAACTGGATTAAAGATGCGAAAAAAGTCGCTGTCACCGCCGGCGCTTCCACCCCGACGCCGATTACGAAAGAAGTGATCGACTTTTTGGAGCAGTTTGACCCGAACGACCCATCGACATGGAAGAGGGAACGGAAAGTGCCGCTGCAAAAAATCTTGCCGAAAGTGAAAACAAAGAAAGAAGAGTGACGGTTGTTTCATCCATAAAGAGAGGCTGTCTTGGACAAACGGTTGAACCGCTCATCCAGGACAGCCTTTTTCGTTGGCCGTTCATACGAACTGAAACGGATCAGTATGGACGCTGGAAGCAACCACTTCTGCCTCCCATTGACGTTTCGAGAGCTCAGTGATTAAGTATCGGGCTACGCCTTCTTTCATGATTTTTTCTACATGATGTCCCGGATCAATGATGTGAAGGCCGAGCGCCTGGGCGTCATGGGCGGTGTGGTAATACACATCCCCTGTCACGTATACGTCCGCCCCGGCCGATGCGGCGGCAGCGACAAACTTATTCCCATCCCCGCCAAGCACCGCGACCGTTTGCACGAGATCATCCAGCCGGCCAACGACGCGCACCGCCGGAACGGAAAACGCCGTTTTCACCTGCTCGGCAAAAGCGCCAAGCGTCACCGGCTGCGGCAGCCTCCCGATGCGGCCAAGCCCAAAGCGGCGCCCCTCGTTGTCAAGCGGATAAAGATCATAGGCCACTTCTTCATACGGATGAACAGCCAGCATCGCCTGAATCGCTTCCCGTTCAAGAGAGGCCGGCACGATCGTTTCGATGCGCACTTCCTCAACTTCCTCGAGCCGCCCTTGCTCGCCGATGAACGGCCGCGCCCCTTCGTGCGGCAAAAACGTGCCGACGCCGCGGCTGTTGAACGTGCAATGGCTGTAGCGGCCGATATGCCCGGCGCCGGCATCGCCTAAGGCCTTCCGCACCACCTCAGCATGCGTCACCGGCACATAAACAACGAGCTTTTTCAACGGTTCGGTATACGTCGGCACAAGCACAGCCGTATCGTTTAAGCCGAGCGCCTCGGCAAGCCAATCGTTCAGACCGCCATCGGCCACATCCAAATTCGTATGGGCGGCGTACACCGCAATGTCATGCTTGATGCACGCGGCGATCATCCGCCCGTGCCCATCATCAGTCAGCAATTGCTTCAGCGGGCGGTACAGAGGCGGGTGGTGGGCGATGATTAAATCCACTTGCTGATCGATCGCTTCGACAACGACATCTTCGAGCACATCAAGAGCGATCATCACTTTTTTGACCGGCTTGTTTAGCGTCCCGATTTGCAGACCGATCCGATCCCCTTCCATCGCCAACTGTTTCGGAGCAAGCTGCTCAAGAAGCTGAATGATTTCATAGCCGTACGGAACGCGGCTCATAACAACGCCTCCTCCACCAATTGAACTTTTCTCTCCAGTTCACGCTTTTTCCGCTCAGCCGCTTCACTTTGCCCTTTGGCCGTCAAATCAGCGATGATCCGTTTCCAAATTTCAATCTCGCGCTGCCATTTTTCGCGGAACACCTCGCTGTTTTCCCGGCGCAAAAACGGCCCAAGGAGCAGCTCCGCCTCAAGATGTCGGTACGGCCGCCGGGCGTCGCCGCGCTCGGCGACGAGTACTTCATAAATTTGCCCATCTTCTTTCAAAATGCGCTCAGCCACGAGCTCCCACCCATGATCAAGAAGCCAACGGCGAACAAGTTCCGCACCGATGTTCGGTTGCAAAATGAGCCGTTTGACACCGGCAAGCTTTTCCTTTCCGTCGCCCAAAATGCGGGCGATAAGCGCCCCACCCATGCCGGCGATCGTGATGCAGTCCGCCTCCCCCGGGGCAAGGATCGAAAGCCCATCCCCTTTGCGCACGGAAATGAGATGAGAAAGCCCGGACTTCTCGACTTGCTGCTGCGCTAGGCGGAACGGTCCGTCCGCCACCTCGCCGGCAATGGCTTTTGATGCGCAGCCGTGCAAGCAGGCATAGCAAGGCAAATACGCATGATCCGACCCGATGTCAGCAAGCACCGCCCCTTTTGGAATGAATGAGGCGACCGTTTCCAGCCGTTTCGACAGGCGAAATTCGTTCATAGCACCGCAATGGCAACCAACCTTCCGCCACCTGCAGCGCGAAGGCGGTTCGCCTTCCCCTCCTTTCCTCTCCAACACCGCGCGCCTCTATTGTACTAAACAAAACATCCCCTTGCCAAAAAGCAAAGGGATGTTCACCATCCATTATTTTAAACCGGCGAGCCATTTCGCCATGGCATCGGCTTTATCCGCCGGCACAAGCCCTGGCGGCATGTTGCCGCGCCCGTGTTGGATGACGTCTTTAATTTGGTCCATCGACAGCCGTTGCCCGACCCCTTTCAACGATGGACCGACGCCGCCTTCATAGTTTTGGCCGTGACAGCCAGAACACGTTTGTTGGTAAAACTGTTCTGGGTTGAATTCGGCCGTTTGTTCCGTTTTTTCGCCGCCTTTTTTCTCTTTGGCCATTTCCTTCGCATCGCCTAGCCCTTTAAACGACAAGACGAACGTCAGCACAATCCCGAATGCCATGATGATGAAAAACGGGATGAGCGGATTGCGGTTCATCTCTTTTACCTCCCTTATGTATAATGAAGAACGCTGCAAACAATTTTATTTTACTGTAAATAATGGACAAGGAAAAGCCCTAAGTTGCCGAAAAGGCAACAACACGCCTCAGCGCCACCAGATGGCGGCGGTTACAAGCAACACCCCGCTGACAGCGGCGAGCGAAAAGTAGCGAAGGTGAAGCAGGCGGCCGACAACAAACCAGAGAACACAGTTTCCGAGCACGACAGCTACTAGCGCACCCGTTTGCCTGGGAAAATACCGATCAACCTCAAGAATGGATGCCATAAGCAAAATCCAGGCGCTTCCGATGAGCGGAAAGTGAAGGAGCTCTCGCTTGTTCCGCCACCGCCAACAAAAGAACAAGCAGGCAGCCAAAAATAGGGCGAAAAGGAGCGTTTGCAAAACGAATGACAATTCAGTAAAATAAATGACAAGAGCAGCGGCTGGAAGCAATAAACAGAGACCAGCGGCGAGCGAGCTGCGCCACCGTCGTCCGTGCGAACGGGCGTCTCCTTCCGTGTACAACGCGAGCAAATAGTCGCAATAATGTTCCGGCAGAAGGCGCGAACGTTTCCAATATTCGATTTCTTGGATGATCGTTTCCCGTCGTTGCCGATTCATAGATAGACCACCTTTCCCATAAAGAAAGAAAAAATAGTTTACTTCCGAAGAAGTAAACTATCGAACAAAACGGTCACTCTAAAAAGTCTTTCAGCCGTTTGCTGCGGCTTGGATGGCGCAGCTTGCGCAACGCTTTGGCTTCAATTTGACGGATGCGTTCGCGCGTCACGCCGAACACTTTGCCGACTTCTTCGAGCGTCCGCGTCCGTCCGTCGTCAAGCCCGAAGCGGAGACGCAGCACATTTTCCTCGCGATCCGTCAGCGTATCAAGCACATCTTCGAGCTGCTCTTTCAACAGCTCGTAAGCAGCGTGCTCGGATGGCGATGTCGCGTCTTGGTCTTCGATGAAATCGCCAAGATGCGAGTCATCTTCCTCGCCGATCGGCGTCTCGAGCGACACCGGTTCTTGAGCGATTTTCAAAATTTCCCGCACTTTTTCCGGTGTCAAATCCATTTCCTCGGCGATTTCTTCCGGCGTTGGTTCGCGCCCGAGGTCTTGGAGCAATTGCCGTTGGACGCGGATCAGTTTATTGATCGTTTCGACCATATGAACCGGGATGCGGATCGTCCGCGCCTGATCGGCGATCGCCCTTGTGATGGCTTGGCGGATCCACCAGGTCGCGTACGTGCTGAACTTGTAGCCTTTCCGATAGTCAAACTTTTCGACCGCCTTGATCAGCCCCATGTTCCCTTCTTGAATCAAATCAAGAAAGAGCATGCCGCGGCCGACATACCGTTTGGCGATGCTGACGACGAGGCGGAGGTTCGCTTCCGTCAGCCGGCGTTTCGCTTCTTCATCGCCTTGCTCGATCCGTTTCGCCAGCTCGATTTCTTCTTCCGCCGACAACAGCGGCACGCGGCCGATCTCCTTCAAGTACATGCGCACCGGGTCATTGATTTTGACGCCGGGAGGAACGGACAAGTCATTTAAGTCGAATTCTTCCTCTTTGGCCAAGTCGTCGATGTCCGGATCGGCTTCAAGGTCGGATTCGCTGATCACTTCAATGCCCTGCTCAGCGAGGTATTCATAATACTCATCCATCTGGTCGGAGTCCAAATCAAAGCCAGACAACCGCTCAGCGATTTCCTCATAGGTGAGGATCCCCCGCTTTTTGCCGAGCTCAGCGAGTTGCTCTTTCACTTGTTCAAGCGATTCGCCGGCAGCTTCAGCCTGCTTTGATTGGGCTGGTTTTTCAGCCATTTCATTACCTCCTTTAAAAACTCATACCACCATGTTATGAAGAAGATAACATTTTTTTCATCTCAATCATCTCTTTCGCGATGCGGGCGGCCGTCAAAAAGTCTTTTCTTCGCTCCGCTTCCGTCTTTTCTTGCTCTTTTTCCTTTAGCATTAACCATTTCGGGTGATTCAACACATGCCGGATGCAATCGGCAAGCTCCCGATCGGAAACGTCGTCTGCGACCAACAAAAGCGACAGCTCGCTCGCCAGCGTCCGCAACTCGCCGGGAAGCCGAGACATGAGCGCGCTGGGGTCGGCTTCATGCCCCTCTTCGTAAAAGGCGTAAATGTAAGCAGCCAACGCCCGATGCTCTTCGATATTAAATCGGCCGCCGACCTGCTCCTGAACGATGAACGCCACATCGCGGCTCCGCATCATATGGGCAAGCAGCAACCGCTCGGCATTTTGAAAGGCCGGAAGCAATTTTTTCGTCAATGCCGGCCGGACCGGTTTTCCGCCGTCATTCACCTGCGGCTTTGGCTGTTCCGGCTTGGAGCGGGACAACTGTTCGTAAAGCGCGGAGAGCGACAACGAAAACTCATCCGCAAGCTGGCGCATATAATAATCTTTTTCCACCGGGCTCGACAGCTTGCTGATTTCTCGGAGCGCTTCCTCGATATAACGGAGCCGGTCGCCTTCTTCCTGCAAATTTTTTCCCCGCCGCAAACGATCCATTTTAAACGCCATGAGCGGCCGGGCGGCGGCGATCTCTTCGGCAAAACGGTCGGCGCCGCAAGTGCGTATATATTCATCTGGATCCAGCCCGTCCGGGAGCAACGCTACCTTCACGCGGCACCCCAACGCGCTCAATTGTTCGGCGGCGCGCCAGGCGGCTTCCGTTCCGGCGCTGTCGCCGTCATAGCAAATCGTGACCGTTTCCGCATGGCGGCGCAAAATGCGTGCCTGCTCCTCGGTCAGCGACGTTCCCATCGTTGCCACCACATAGTCAACGCCGGCCTGCACGGCAGAGATGACATCGGCAAACCCTTCAACGAGCAGCGCCTCTTGACGCTTGCGGATTGACACGCGCGCCTCGTGAAAAAAATACAAAAGCGTGCCTTTGCGGAAAATCGGCGTTTCTGGGCTGTTCATGTACTTTGGTTGCCCGTCGCCGAGCAGACGGCCGGAAAAACCAACCGTCTCGCCGCGATGATCATGGATCGGAAACATAATCCGATTCCGGAAGCGGTCGACGTATCGCCCGTCTTCTTTTTTCACCAACAAGCCCGCCTTTTCCATCAACACCAACGGAAACGAACGGCTCTCCAGCAACCTGACGGCGGCATCAGGAACATCCGGCGCATAGCCGATTTCAAATCGGTCGATCGTTTCTTTTGTCCACCCGCGCACCTGCAAATAATCGAGCGCGGCTTGTCCTTCTTTTGTATGGACAAGCAAATGATGGTAAAATCGTTTCAACAACGTGTGTGCTTCGACCATCGCCTTCGCCTCGTCGGCCCGGCTGCCATCACTCCCGCGGCTGTCCAGCTCATAGGCGGACAAGTCGATCCCTGCTTTGGCCGCAAGACGTTTCGCCGCTTCCACAAACGGAATGCCTTCGATATCCATTAAAAACGTAAAGGCATTCCCCCCTGCCCCGCAGCCGAAGCAGTGGAAAATTTGCTTTTCTGGGGAAACGGAAAACGATGGCGTCTTTTCTCCATGAAACGGGCATAAGCCAAAATAGTTGCGGCCTTGCTTTTTCAACTGGACGTATTCGCCAATGACGTCAACGATGTCAACGCCGCGGCGGATGGCTTCAATCGTTTCCTCGGGAATGCGATGTCCCATACGAACAACCCCGTATCGTATTTATTCTCGGCAGCAAGCCGATTTTCCTTTCCATTTCGACAAATTTTTTCAAAACGTTCGTTTCGCCCCCTTGCCCGTAAAGTCGGCTGGCTTGATCATCCGCTTCCCGCCCCTCAGCCCGCCGTCTGGACAAAGATTCATCAGAGCGGTGCATCTCGAAGATGCGCTTCGGTATATTATATTTCAGCAAGAAAAAGAAAATTTCACTTTTTTCTTGATGATCTTATGCAGCAGATGACCGCGCTCTCAAAGCAAGGGTTGCTTTACACCCCCTATTATTCTACACCATCGCAAAAAAATCCTGCTTTTTTGCCGAATGATTGACAACTTTGTCGAAAATCTTTTTTTCGTTCTTCTTGACAAGCGGCTATAAATAGTTTACTCGTCTCATGGCCGCTCTAAACCTATATAGGTCATTTTTCTCGCAATTTTTTATTATAATATAAATCGCGGCAATATGCCATAAGAAAACGCACGACTCCAATCAAGAAATCGTGCGGATGAGGCGAAGCTAGCGCTTCAACTTTTTCATAATGATGCTCGCCGTCTCTTCGACCGCCTTGTTCGTCACATCGATGACGTCGCAGCCGATTTTTTTCACGACTTCATCAAAATAAGCGAGCTCCTCTTTGATTCGATCCATATTGGCGTAAATCGCCTGGTCGTTCAGGCCGAGCGATTTCAGCCGCTCGCGGCGGATCGAAAGCAGTTTATCCGGACTGATTTTCAAGCCGAAGCATTTCCCCGGACCGACTCGAAACAGCTGCTCCGGCGGCTCGACCTCTGGAACGATCGGCACATTCGCCACTTTCAGCCGCTTATGCGCCAAATATTGCGACAGCGGTGTTTTCGATGTGCGCGATACGCCGATGAGCACGATATCGGCGCGCAAAATGCCGCGCGGGTCGCGCCCGTCATCGTATTTGACGGCAAATTCGATCGCTTCAATCTTTTTGAAGTAATCTTCGTCAAGTACGCGCACTTGACCCGGCTCATATCTTGGCGTCAGCTGGAACAAATGGCTCATCTTTTCAATGAGCGGACCGATGATATCGTATGCGACGACCCCTTCGCGCGCCGCTTCGGCGAGCAAGAATTCCCGCATCTCCGGAACGACGAGCGTAAACGCGATAATGGCGCGGTTCATTTTCGCTAAAGCGACGACTTCAGCCAATGTCGTTTTATCTTCCACATACGGGACGCGTTTCACTTGAATCGGCGAGGCGTGAAACTGGCTGGCCGCCGCTTTGACGACAAGCTCGGCCGTTTCCCCGCCGGAATCGGATACGACGTAAACAAGGCGCTGGTTCATTCTTCTCCTCCTTTGTTTGGATTTAGTCCTCTTTGGCTAGCGACACGAATGCTTTCGTTATATTCGTTTTCGTAATACGGCCGATCACTTCATATCCTTTCTCCGTTTTGCGCACGACCGGCATGGCATCGATCTGTTTTTCAATCAGCTGTTCAGCCACGTCAATGAGCGGGTCGTCCTTGTAGCAAACGGCGATGTTCGGCATCCGCGTCATAATAATATTGACCGGGATCGCCGTCAGTTCCTGCTTGCCAAGGCTTGCGCGCAACAAATCTTTGCGCGACAAAACGCCCGCAAGCAACGACTCGTCATCGACGACAAACAGCGTGCCGACGTCCTCTAGAAACATTGTGACGATCGCATCATAGACGCTCACATTCTCATTGACGACAACCGGAATCGATTGGTAATCCTCGACTTTCATCTTTTTCATTTTATCGGCGAACAGCTGCTTGCCGGTTTTTCCCGTATAGAAATAGCCGACGCGCGGCCGTGCTTCCAAGTAGCCAGCCATCGTCAAGATGGCCAAATCCGGCCGCAGCGTCGCCCTCGTTAAGTTCAGTTTCTCAGCGATGCTTTCTCCGGTGATCGGCCCGTAGTCTTTCACAATTTGCAAAATCTGCTCTTGGCGTTTATTTAGTTCGATCGTCGTTCACCACCTTGCCAAAAAAGGTCCCACACGCTATCACTCTCATTTATATTATACTACACGCCCCATTCACAATGAAAATGATGCTCCTTGCCCTCCGTCGGGGCTGAGCTTGTCTTTCAGTTCACCGATTTGCTGCAAAAAACGCTTCGTCTTCAGCGACAGGCCGGCATATTCATCATAATAGGCGGACAATACGGCGCCCAGCTCCATCTTTGTGCTTTCTTTCACCGATATGGATCCAAGCCGAGCAAGATCGATATGAAAAAAGAGGCGCAACAGCCGGACGGAAGCCGAAGAGAGCGGGAACCGATGGGGATCGGACGCCTCGCAGCGATGGCAAAGGAAGCCCGCCTCCTTGACGGAAAACGAGAAGCGCCCCTCCGTCGCCCCGCAGCGGGCACAACGGTCCAGCACCGGCGGAATGCCAAGCACTGCAAGCATTTTCATTTCGTAAATGAACGTCAAAATCTCTAAATCGCGGCCTTCGCTCATATATTGTAGTGTCTGCAAAAGAAGCTCAAACAAGTACGGATTGCGCTTTTGCTCTTCCGTGCTTTTGTCGGTGAGCTCTACAATATACACCGCATAGGCGGCGGCAAACAAATCTTCGCGCAGCGCCCGCATCGAGTCGATGAGCTCTCCCTGGTGAAGAACGCCGACGCCGCGGCTGCGGCGGATGACATAATGGCCATATGAGAGCGGCTGCGTAACAGCAGAAAGGCGGCTGCTTGGCTTTTTCGCTCCCCTTGCCATCGCAGCCACCTTTCCCCATTCTCGGGTAAACAATGTGACAATTTTATTTGTTTCGCCATAATCGACCGTCCGCATGACGATCGCTTCACACGTTTCGAACATCCCATCACCACCGCTTCTACCAACAACGATGCTACGAGATCGGCTGGTCGATTTCTTTCTGTTCAGCGTTTTGCTCTTCACCGCCAAACTGTTGCTCTCGTTCCAACTCTTTAAATAGGAGGTACGTGTCGATATTGCCTGTTTGGCTAAACAACTTCCACGTAAACTCAAGCATGGAATGACACCTCTTTCCGCCTGCAGGCATTGCGTATTGGTGGTTTACCTATAGGTTGGCTCAGGCAAAAACGGTTTATGTCGCGTAAAATTTTCTAACCGTCAATACTCGTCTTCACGGAACCCGAAATCACGCAGCTGCGCCATACGGTTGCGCCAGTCTTTTTGCACTTTAACCCACAGTTCCAAAAACACTCTTGACCCAAGCAGCGCTTCGATGTCAGCGCGCGCCCGCTGTCCGATTTCCTTCAGCATCCGGCCTTGCTTGCCGATGATGATTCCTTTTTGCGAATCGCGCTCCACAACGATCACCGCGCTAATGTACACCGTTGGCGACCCTTCTCGCCGCTCGATGCGTTCGACGACGACAGCAATCGAGTGCGGAACTTCCTCGCGCGTTAAGTGAAGCGCTTTCTCGCGAATGAGCTCGGCGATGATAAACTGCTCCGGATGGTCAGTAATCTGGTCCGGCGGATAATATTGCGGCCCTTCCGGCAGCCGCTCTTTAATTTGCTCAAGCAGGCGGTCGACATTGTTCCCTTCAAGCGCCGAAATCGGCACGATTTCAGCAAACGGGTACAAATCTTTGTATCGGTCAATGAGCGGCAGCAATTCATCCGGATGGACGCGGTCGATCTTATTGATGACTAAAAACACCGGGGTGTCCACTTCTTTCAGCCGTTCGATGATGAACGCCTCACCGCGCCCAAATCCTTCCTCGGCATTGACCATAAACAAAATCAAATCCACTTCGCGAAGCGCATTGAGCGCCACTTTCATCATAAAGTCGCCGAGCTTATGCTTCGGTTTGTGCACCCCAGGCGTGTCGATAAAGATGATTTGCGCGTCATCGTCCGTGTACACGCCTTGAATCTTATTGCGCGTCGTTTGCGGTTTATCGCTCATAATCGCGATTTTTTGCCCGATGACGCGGTTTAAAAACGTCGACTTTCCTACGTTTGGTCTTCCGATAATGGCAACAAATCCTGATTTGTATCCTTCTTTACGCATGCAAATCCTCCGCTGAAAAAGCTTCTGGCAGCAATTCGCTGACTGTCATGACTTTCACATCGCCTTTGAGGTTGGCTAAAATGACTTTCATATCGCCGTGGCAAAGTTCGGCGATCACTTGGCGGCATGCGCCGCACGGCGGCACCGGGCGGGGAGTGTCGGCGATGACCGCAAGAGCCGTAAACTCCTTCTCCCCTTCCGAATATGCCTTAAACAACGCGGTCCGCTCCGCACAATTGCACACGCTGTAGGCGGCGTTTTCAATGTTGCAGCCGCGGTACACACTGCCGCCTTTCGTCAACAGCGCGGCGCCGACTGGAAACTTCGAGTACGGCACGTAGGCGAGTTCGCGCGCTTTTTTCGCTTCGGCAATGAGCTGCTCCATCTCCACGAGTGACTCTTCCTTTCCTGCAAGCAAACGCTGCTTTCTTTTATTTTACAAAAAAACGCCATCCATTTCATCATTTGAAATCAAAATGTAACAGAAAAATTAGAATTTTCTCTCTCATTCGTTTAGCGAAGATGCGGCCAAAACAGCAAAATGCCGATCACAACCGCAAATCCGGCCGCCGAGAGCACCGCCGCGGCAGCGATGTCTTTCGCCGCTTTCGCCAACGGATGAAACTCACCCGTCGCCAAATCGACGGCGCGCTCAATAGCCGTGTTGACGAGCTCAAGCGCAATGACCGCGCCGACTGTCATGAGCAGCACGATCCACTCCCAGCGCGACAGCCCAACGACCCACCCGGCGGCAAAGGCGACAACAGCGGCCGCCAAGTGGAAGCGCAAATGAGCTTCCTCTTTCACCGCCGCCTTCATTCCCGCCCACGCCCAAGCAAACCGGTCTCGCTCTCGTTTGCCGCGCATTATCTTGTCAACCCGAACCTCGCCAAGATGTCTTCCTGCTTGGCGAACATGACGCGCTCTTCCTCTTCTGTCCCATGATCGTAACCAAGCAGGTGCAAGAAACCGTGCACAGCCAAAAACCCGAGCTCGCGCATGAACGAATGCCCATAGGCCGCCGCCTGCTCTTTCGCCTTCGGAATCGAAATGACGATATCGCCGAGCACCGGCGGCATATCAGCGCCGACGATGTGAACCTCTTCTTCCCCTTCCTCCTCAAGAGCAAACGAAAGCACATCGGTCGGCGCATCTTTGCCGCGATAGTCACGATTCATCGCGCGGATGCGTTCGTTGTCCACAAATGTGACGCTCACCTCCGCCCCGTCCGGCACGTTTTCAAGGGCCGCCGCCTCAGCGAGCAGCCGCTCGATCGTCTCGATTTGCTCAGCGGTCACCTCGTTCGTTTCATCTAGAAAATCAATGTGAATGGTCATGCATGCTTCACCTTTTCCTTTCGTACTTCTGGGTATTCGATGCGCGAATGGAAGACGCCGTTTAACGTCTCGCAAAGCGAACGGGCGACGAGTTCCAACTCCTTCAGCGTAATGTCGCACTCGTTCAGCTGGTTGTCCTGCAAGCGATCAGCGATGATCGACCGGACGATCTTCTCGATTTTTTCCTGCGACGGGTTGGATAGCGAGCGAACAGCCGCTTCGACGCTGTCGGCGATGTTGATGACCGCCGCTTCTTTCGTCTGCGGCTTCGGCCCGGGATAACGAAACTCCGCTTCCGAGACAAACTCGGTTTGCTCGCGCGCCTTATGATAAAAATACTTCAGCAGCGTCGTGCCGTGGTGCTGTTCGGCGATGTCGATGATCTCCTTCGGCAGCCGGTGCTTGCGCAGCAAAGCGACGCCGTCGGCGACATGGGCGATAATAATATTTTTGCTCAACTGCGGCGACAAATGGTCATGCGGATTGCCGCCTATTTGATTTTCGATGAAATAGCGCGGCCGCTTCGTCTTGCCGATGTCATGGTAGTAGCAGGCGACGCGCGCCAGCAAGCCGTCGGCGCCGATCGCCTCGCACGCCGCTTCGGCCAAATTGGCGACCATAATGCTATGATGGTACGTCCCCGGCGCTTCAGTGAGCAACTTGCGCAAGAGCGGATGGTTCGGATTGGACAGTTCAATGAGCCGAAGCGGCGACAGAATGCCAAACGCCGCCTCCAACACCGGCAAGAGACCGATCGTCAAAATGGCAGAAAAAACCCCTGAGGCCGCCGCCATCAGCACCAACAAGCCGATTTCCGTCGGCGAATAGCGGCCGTTTTTTAACAGCAACAGCGAAAAAAGCGAAACGATATTGACCGCGGCGACAAACACGCCGGCCCGCCAAATGTTCGCTTTCGCCAGCTCCTTTGGCAGACAAAACGTCCCGGCCAAGCCGCCGGCAAGAAAGTAAACAATCAACGACACCGACACCGCGCCGGCCGTTCCAATTTCCTCATTGAACAGCAAACTGCCGCACACTGCTCCGATGATGGTCGTCATCATCGCGAGCCGCTCTCCGAGCAAAATGCGGACGAGCATCGGCCCGAACGCCGCCGGCACAAGGTAACCGATGGAAACAGCGCCGCTAGATGGAAGAAGGCGAATGAGCGCCATTGTCGTCATCATCAACGCAAAAATGGCTGTATAAAGCGACAGCTTTTCATTCGTCGTTTCCGTCCGAAAATAGGAAATGAGCGGAGCAAGCAGCAACAAAACGAACACCAAAAGCCCAGCGGCGGTCCAAGACGGACGCCCGCTCTCAAGCAAGCCGACCAGCTCAAGCCGGCGGTAAACATCATTCGTGATAAACTGTCCTTCCTCGACGATCACTTGCCCTTGCAAAATTTTCACCGGCTTCACTTCATCCATCGCCTGCCGCCGTTTTTCTTCCGTCGCCGCCCGATCGTAGACGACGTTCGGAATGACCGCCTGTCGGCAAAGCTTCGCGACCGCCTCGCGAAGCGGCGGCGACAGCGCAGCGTATTCAAGCTCTTTGGCCGCTTCCGCCCGCGCCGTGTCAAGTTCCGCTTGGGAAATGCGCTCGCTCATGACGGCATGCACCGCGGTCAAGGCGGCTTCCTTCGCCGTCTTGAGCTCCTCCGGCGAGGCGGCAAGCAACCGTTGCCATTCAGCGGCAGACAGATAGGCAAGCCATTCCGGCGGCAGCCGTTCCTCAAGTTTGGCGATCATATCGCCGAGCGAGCGGTCCGGCTCCGCCTCGCGCTGCACGCTCTCAATTGCAGCAAACAGCGAGGAAAGAAGGTCGACCCGGTTTTCGGCATATTCTTTTTTTAACGTATAGACATCCGCTACTTTCGCCGCCGCCTCTTCTTTCAGCTTGGCGGTCGCCTCTTTGTCCTCGACCGTCACCGGCGAACGGATCGTTTCCTTCGCGACGTCAAACAGGCGCAGCTCATACTGGCGCGGCTTCACTTGCCCATACAAAACGGCAAACAACAGAACAGCCAAAAGCAAAAACAGCCAAAAGCGGACAAAGCGGACTGTTTTTGTCCGCTCAAGAAAAAAACGAAACCTTCCCACCGGTTTTCCCCTCGCTTTGCAAGAAAAGACCGATCCCGTCGCTCTCGTTCTATAAGCCCGCCTCATCATAGGCGTCAATAATTTTCGCGACGAGCGGATGGCGAACGACATCCGACTGTTCCAAAAACACAAAGGCGATGCCGCCAATGGAGGCCAAAATGCGCTTGGCGACCGAAAGCCCCGATTCGACGCCCTTCGGCAAGTCGACTTGGGAAATATCGCCGGTAATGACCATCTTCGAGCCGAAGCCGAGCCGGGTCAAAAACATTTTCATTTGCGCTGGCGTCGTATTTTGCGCCTCGTCAAGAATGACGAACGCATCCTCCAGCGTCCGGCCGCGCATATAGGCGAGTGGGGCGATTTCAATCGTGCCGCGCTCGATCAACCGCTGCGTATACTCCGCTCCCAACACATCGTTTAAGGCATCATACAGCGGGCGCAAATACGGGTCAACCTTCTCTTTTAAGTCGCCTGGCAAAAAGCCGAGGCTTTCTCCAGCCTCAACGGCCGGACGAGTCAAAATGATGCGCTTGACGCTGCCGTTTTTTAACGCCTTGACCGCCATGACGACCGCCAAATACGTTTTTCCGGTGCCGGCTGGGCCGATGCCGAACGTCAAGTCATACTGTTCAATTGCTGCAACATAATAGCGCTGGCCCAACGTTTTGACGCGGATCGGCTTCCCTTTGGCGTTTTTTGTAATCTCCTCGTCATACAGCTGAACAAGGCCGTCAAGCGCTCCTTTTTTTGCAAGCTGAATGGCGTAAAGAACGTCGCGCTCGCTGACCGCCGCCCCTTTGCGAATGACGATCAATAAATGGCGAAGCAATTCATCAACGAGCTGAACTTGCTGCGGCGTGCCGGAGACGTTGACCGTTTCCCCGCGCGTCACAATCGACACGCCGAGCTCTTCCTCGATCCGCTTCAAATGGATGTCATGGACGCCAAAGAGCGCCGCCGCTTCCTGCGGGTTTCGCACATGTTGGCTGATCGTAACGAACTGCTCTGACATTCTCAATCTCCTTGGACGATGGGTTGTGGTACAGCAATATTTTCAATGACTTCGTAATGCAATTCTACCCTTACTTTACCATTCTCTTTCGCCTGATGCAAAACTTTTTCGCTGCGAATGGCCGCCTCCTCCGGCAATTTCGCCCGCAGCTCGCGGCGGGCGATCTCTTTCGCTTCCGCGAACGCTTCTTCCCACGTGTAGCGCCGCTTCACTTCTTCCGCCTCGCGGATCGTGATGCGCTCGTAATAGAGCGGCAAGTCCCATTTCCAAAAACGAAACGGCCGTTTTTCTGTCTCAACGATGGTATGGGCAAACACCGGCTTCTTCCATCCCCAAACGGGAATCAAAAGGCGCCCGATCCCAACATAATGCCGTTCGGTGAACTTGCCGGTCAACACATGAAACGTCGTCTCGAGCGGCAGGACGACCGTAGACTTGTACCATGTTTCACCAAACACTTTCCCTGACGCCGGCACAAACTTCGTCCTCCCTTCAGCGCCGATAATGCCAGAAACAAGCAGCTGGCCTTTTTGCACATAGTCGTTGACGGAAACGAGCGGTTGTCCCTCTTCAACGAACAAATCAGCGATGACCGCCTCTTTTTTTGCCACGAGATGACGCGGCGGAATCGGTTTTTTCGGCTCCGGAATCTCTTTTTCAACGACGCGGAAGTGAAGCGACGTCCCTTTCCACTCAACGCCGACCCACGTGATGTCCGGAACGCGTTCCGTCAGCTTTTTTTGCAGCGTCTCCGGGTCATCAAGCAGAAACTGAAATGCGCCGCGCTCGACTCCCATTCGCTTCAACTCGCGGGCGATTTGATGCTCCGTCTCTGGAGCCGCCCCTTTGATTTCGATCTTCCAAACGATGTTCGAAAGCAAAAACACCATCGCGATAAAAAGGAGCAAGCCGAGCCAAAACCCGCTGTTCCGCCAGGCCCGCCGCCAAAAAAACGGCAGCCCGGTTCTCCCGACAAACGAAAGTTTGCATTCGCTTTGCCGGGCGACATGGCGCAGCCGTTTCACGTCGCTGAGCTTAATGAAAAACGTCGCGGTATCCGCGCTATGCTTTTTCACGTTCCAGACGGCAATCCCTTGGCGGACGCAGGCGTTGATCAACCGTTCGATCCCTTTCCCTCTCGCTTTGACCCGCACGCTGCCGGCGAGCGTGTCGACCCATTCGTTTTTCATCTCCGTTCCTCCTCGCTATTCATCTATATAAACGACTTGGCTGATTTTTCCTTCCAACAAAATTTCTTCCGGCAAAATCGTTTTAATCACAAACTGTTCGCCGCGGACAACGAGCTGTCCGTTCCGCAGCAAAAGGCGGAGCTCTTTATCGCTGAACGCGAGCAGCCCGCGGTGGTTTTCAATGTAAATATGTATGTGCCCAACCATCGTAATGCGGGGCAGATCCATCATAATGTCGGCGGGAAGTTCAAGCTTTTCCGCCATCCACCGCTTCATCTGCTGGCGCCATTTTTTCACCATCAAAAAGAACCCCCTTTCATCTCATATGTATGAGACAAAAGGGGGTTCTAGCACCGCTTTTCAAAAACAACGGGCCCGCCTGCCGGCAAGGCCCATTGCATTTATGACAGCTGTTGTTGGACAAGTTTGTTGACGAGCGAACCATCCGCTCTTCCTTTCACTTTCGGCATGATCGCGCCCATCACTTTTCCCATATCCGCTTTCGAAGAGGCGCCGACTTCCTTGATCGTCTGCTCGATCAAATCGCGCAGCTCGTCCTCTGTCAGCGGCGTTGGCATATACGATTGAACAATTTCAATTTCGGTTTTCACTTTTTCGACAAGATCTGAACGGCCAGCGTTTTCAAATTCTTGGAGGGAGTCTTTACGCTGTTTCAGTTCGCGAGAAAGAACCGTCAGCTCTTCGTCTTCCGAGAGCGGGCTTTTGCCGAGCTTGATCGCTTCGTTTTGCAGCGCCGCTTTCAGCATCCGGAGAACAGACAGTTTTTCTTTCTCCTTGTTTTTCATCGCCTGCTTCATATCGTCATTCAAACGATCGAGAAGACTCACCGATTATACACCCTCTTTAATGCATGCTCTTAGTGCTTGCGCTTTCTAGCCGCCTCAGATTTTTTCTTCCGTCTGACGCTTGGCTTTTCATAAAATTCGCGCTTTCTCACTTCTTGCAAAGTGCCCGTTTTCGAAACGGCACGCTTAAAGCGACGAAGAGCGTCGTCGATCGACTCATTTTTGCGAACGATCGTTTTGGACATCCTGCTTCCCTCCCTCCGAACAACAACCATTGCATATTGTACTTGTCAATTATAATACATGCTGACAGAAAAGGTCAATAAAAAAAGCAGCGGCGGCCTGCTGGCCACCTCTTCCCCGCGCTGAAAAAACGGTCATCACCCGCGGACAAGGCCCATACATATAGGGTGAAAGGGGAGATCGCCCATGGGATCGTTTTGGATGCTGTTTGCCATTTACACCGCTTTGTTTCTTCTTGGCATGTTTATGATGAAAGCTGGGCTTTACACGTTGTCCGGCCATCGGTTAAAACGGTGGCTCATGCGCTTTACCGCCACGCCGCTGCAAGGATTTGCCGCCGGTTTGGCGACGACCGCTCTCCTGCAAAGCAGCTCAGCGGTGATGGTGATGACGGTCGGCCTTGTCGCCGCCGGCTACTTGTCGTTCCGCCAATCGATCGGCATCATTTTAGGCAGCAACATCGGCTCGACGGTCACGACCGAGCTGATGACGCTTGATATCGGCGATGGCGCCATCCCACTTCTTATAAGCGGCGCGCTGCTTGTTTTTTTCGGCCGCCATCGCCTTGTTCTCGGCATCGGCATGACCGCTGTCGGCCTCGCCGCTGTGCTGTTTGCCATGGACGGCTTTGGCAGCCTCGCTAAACCGCTTGCCGCCTATCCGTTCGTTGATGCATGGCTGAAAGAAACGAACCGATCCGTCGCTGTCGGCCTTCTTGTCGGCATCGTCCTCACCGCTCTCGTTCATTCGAGCGCGGCAACGATCGGCATCGCCATGGGATTTTTAAACGAACAGCTGTTGACGCTGTCCGCGGCGATTGCTCTGTTGCTTGGCGCCAACATCGGTACGTGCATCACCGGGCTTTTGGCTTCGATCGGCTCCAGCAAAGAGGCCCAGCTGACCGCCTACACCCATCTATGGCTGAACGTCGTCGGCGCCGCTTTGTTCGCCTTTTGGACCGAGCCGCTCGCCAGTTTTGCCGCCAGGCTCAGCCCAGCGCCTGATGTGCAGCTCGCTCATGTGAGCGTCTTGTTCAACGTCATTTGCTCAGTGGCTGCTCTTCCATTTGTCGGCGCCATCGAAAAGGTCATTCTGTTTTTGCATGACCGAAACCGAGCTTAGTAGTCAGCGCGGCCCGTCCCGCCGGTGACGATCTCCACTCCAGAGCTCGTGCCGATGCGCGTCGCGCCGGCGTTGATCATCGCTTCTGCCGTTTTCCGGTCGCGAACGCCGCCTGATGCTTTGACACCTGCTCTGTCGCCGACCGTTTTCCGCATCAGCGCCACATCCTCCACCGTCGCACCTCCGCCGGAAAACCCGGTCGACGTTTTCACATAATCAGCGCCGGCTTTCACCGCAAGCTGGCAGGCGCGCACTTTTTCCTCATCGGTCAAAAGCGCCGTTTCAATGATCACTTTGACAAGCGCCCTGCCAGCCGCCGCCTCGACGACCGCGCGAATGTCGCGCTCGACAAGCTCGTCTTGCCCGCTTTTTAACGCGCCGATGTTGATCACCATATCGACTTCGCGGGCGCCGTTTTCGATGGCGTTCATTGTTTCAAACGCCTTTGTTTCCGGCGTCGTCGCCCCAAGTGGAAAGCCGATGACCGTGCAGACGCGGACATCGGTGCCGGAAAGTTCACGCGCCGCCGTTTTCACCCACGTTGGGTTGACGCACACGGCAGCAAAGCCGTATTGCTTTGCTGCCGTGCACAGTTGCACGATTTGTTGTTCTGTCGCTTCCGGTTTGAGCAGCGTATGATCGATCATTTTCGCGATATTCATCGTCATTCGGAGAAACCCCTTTCTGCCATTTCCGTCAAGATGGAAGGTCTGACGTCTACCATCATACCATGCTCCCTCGACAAAAACTAGCCATCCGTATTGTCTCCGGAAAAAGACAGAAAAAACCCAGCAACTAGGCTGGGTTATGAGCTCCATTTGACCGAACGGGCCATTTCATCCGGCACAACGCGGACGAACTCTCCTTCATTGTACGGATAGCCGGCTTTCGTAATCTTCACTTTGACAAGTTCACCGACCATTTCCTCGGTTGCCGGGAAGCGGACTTTCAAATAGTTGTCTGTATAGCCGACGTACAAATCCGGCCGCTCTTTGTCGCGCTCTTCCGGGATGACCTCGAGCACTTGCCCTTCAAACCGGGAGGCGTACTCTTTCGCCAATTGATCGGACAGAGCGATCAAGCGGCGGACGCGGTCATGCTTCGTTTCTTCATCGATTTGGTTCGGCATGCGCGCCGCCGGCGTGCCGGTCCGCTTCGAATAAGGAAAGACATGCAGCTCGGAAAACCGTTGTTCACGAATAAAGTTGTACGTCTCCATAAATTCGTCTTCCGTCTCGCCTGGGAAGCCGACGATGACGTCAGAAGTCACCGCCAGCTCTGGAAACACTTCGCGCAGCCGGGCGAGCCGCTCCGCGTAAAATTCCACCGTATATTTGCGGCGCATCCGCTTGAGCACCGTATTCGACCCAGACTGGAGCGGAATGTGCAAATGGCGGACGATTTTCTCCGACCGCTTCAGCACATCAATCACTTCATCGGTGATTTGGCTCGCCTCAATCGACGAAATGCGGAGCCGCCGGAGCCCCGGCACTTGCTCGTCTAAATCGCGCAACAAGGACGCAAAGTTATAGTCTTTCAGATCGGTGCCATAGCCGCCTGTATGAATGCCGGTCAGAACGATTTCTTTATAGCCGGCGGCAACCAACTGGCGCGCCTGGCGGATGATTTCCTGCGGATCGCGCGAGCGCATTAAGCCGCGCGCCCACGGGATGATGCAAAACGTGCAGAAGTTGTTGCACCCTTCTTGGATCTTAAGCGACGCCCGCGTCCGATCCGTGAATTCCGGCACATCCATCTCCTCAAAAACGCGCGTTTTCATAATGTTGTGAACAGCGTTGATCGGCTGGCGCTCACGCTGGAACTGCTCGATGTACTCTAAAATTTTATGCCGGTCTTGCGTGCCGATGACAATATCAACGCCCGGAATGGCCATGACCTCAGCCGGCGATGTTTGCGCATAGCAACCGGTCACGCAGACGACGGCGTCCGGATTGCGGCGCACCGCACGACGGATGACTTGACGGCTCTTTTTATCGCCGGTGTTCGTCACTGTGCACGTGTTGATCACATACACATCCGCACGGCTTTCAAACTCTTTTCGCTCGTAGCCGGCTTTTTTAAACAGCTGCCAAATCGCTTCGGTTTCGTAATGATTGACTTTGCAGCCTAGTGTATGAAAAGCCACTGTCGGCATCTTGTTCACCTCACTCTGCCCCCCCGCTTAAGGATCAGCGGGACCGAACTTTTATAAGAAACAGCCAATGTTGCTCACTAAGCGCGCTCCGCTTCGCCGTTCGGCGCGCGCAGCTCCCATTCATAAGAGGCGGCGGAAAGCAAATAGAGCGGAGCTGTTTCGGTCCGCAAAATGCGCGGCCCAAGGCTGCACGGCGAAAAACCGTGCTGCCGAAGCTGTTCTGCTTCTTCCGGGCTGAACCCGCCTTCCGGCCCGAAGACAGCCAGCAACGCGCCGCCCGGACGGAGGCGGGAAAGAAGCGCCGGAAGCGCGGCATGCCGGGCGTTTCGCGCCTCTTTTTCGTAGGCAAACAGCCGAACATCGACCGTTTGGCCAAAGGCGAGGAGCTCAACAAACGAAAGCGGCGCCCGCACGTCCGGCACCACCGTTCGTTCAGCCTGCTCAGCCGCTTCTTTCGCGATTTTTTTCCATCGCTCGACTTTTTTCTCCGCCTTTTTCGCGTCCCATTTCACGACCGACCGGGCGGCTTCGAACGGAAGAAAGCCGGCGGCGCCGAGCTCTGTTCCTTTTTGGATGACGAGCTCCCACTTTTCACCTTTCGGCAGCCCTTGGGCGATGTAGATGCGCACCGGCAGCTCGCTTCGCTCCTCTTTCCATTGTACAATACGGGCTTGCACATGCTCATTGGCAATTTGTTCAATTTCACACACCGCCGTGCGCCCGTCTGGAAAGACGCAAATGATCCCGTCCCCCGGCTTCATGCGCATGACGCGGGCGATATGATGGGCATCATCGCCGCTGATCGCGACGATCCCGCCTTGTTGCGCCTGGTCGGAAACGAAATAGCGCTGCACAGCCATCCCTTCTTTGCTTACGGTTTCATGGCGACAACCGCCACCCAGTCTTCCATCACGTTGATTTCCTCAATGGCAAAGCCGGCGGCAAGCAACCCGTCTTTGACGTCCTGCTTTTTCGCCTGAATGATGCCAGACGTGATGAAGCGGCCGCCTGGCTTTAACAACCGGTAGGCGTCACCAGTAAAGCGCAAAATGATTTCCGCTAAAATATTGGCGACGATCACATCAGCCGGTTCCTCGATATGGTCGAGCAAATTGTTTTGTGAGACCGTTACGATATGCTGCACCTTATTGAGCTTCACGTTCAGCCGCGCGCTGTCGACCGCCACCGGGTCCAAATCGAGCGCCCGCACCGACTGAGCGCCAAGCATCGCCGCGGCGATGCTTAAAATGCCGGAGCCGGTGCCGACGTCAATGACATGATCGCCGGGGCGCACGTACTTTTCAAGCGCCTGCAGACACATGACCGTTGTCGGGTGCGTGCCGGTCCCAAACGCCATGCCCGGATCCATTTCGATGATCAGCTCATCACGAGACGCCGGCTCGTACGTTTCCCACGTCGGCACGATCGTAAACTTTTCGGACACTTTCACCGGGTGATAATGCTTTTTCCACGCCGTTGCCCATTCCTCTTCATTTACTTCGCTCAATGTAATTTTATTTTTGCCAAGGTCGATATCATACATCCATAAATTGTTAATCGCCTGCTTAATTTGTTCGACCGTTTCGCCAAGAAAACTGTTGACCGGCAAATATGCCTTAATGATCACCCCTTCTTCCGGATAGTCGTCCGGGTTGAGCTCGACGATCTCGCCGTACCAGTCGTCCCGTTCTTTGACCAAATCGTATGGGTCTTCGATGACGACACCGCCGGCGCCCGCTTCATGCAAAATGTTCGAAATCGCCTCGACCGCCTCATGCGTCGTATGAATGCTGATTTCTGACCATTTCATCGCGCTTACGCTTCTCCTTTAAACGCCTTTTTGACTTTCTCAAAAAAACGGCCGTGCGGCCCGTCGTGCATCGTGTCTCCGCCGAGCCGATCAAACTCGCGCAACAGCTGCTTTTGCTTTTCGGTCAGCTTCGTCGGCGTCACAACGCGGACAATGACGTGCTGATCGCCTTGGCCGTAGCCCCGTACGTTCGGCACCCCTTTTCCCTTCAAGCGGAAGCGCGTGCCCGTTTGCGTGCCGGCCGGGATTTTCAGCTTTACATGGCCATGGAGCGTCGGCACTTCGATCTCATCGCCGAGCGCCGCCTGGGCGAACGACAACGGCACTTCGCAATAAATATCGTCGCCGTCGCGTTTGAAAAACTCATGTGGTTCGACTCGGAAGATGATGTACAAATCGCCCGGCGGCCCGCCATTGACCCCTGGCTCCCCTTGGCCGGCGACGCGCAGCTGCTGGCCGTCGTCGACGCCGGCTGGAATTTTGACGTGAATTTTTTTCCGCCGTTTGACGCGTCCCGTGCCGCCGCACGTTGGGCATTTCTCCGGAATGTACCGGCCCGTGCCGCCGCAGACGGGACATGTCCGGCGGTTGACGATGCGGCCAAATGGCGTCGCTTGTTCGCTTGTCACTTGCCCGCTGCCGTGGCAATGCGGACAAGACGTCGGGCTTGTGCCCGGTTTCGCTCCGCTGCCCTGGCACGTGTCGCACGTCTCTTCCCGCGGAATTTCAATTTCCGTTTCTTTTCCGAACGCCGCTTCTTCAAACGTAAGCGTCATCATATACTCGACATCCGCGCCTTTGCGCGGACCGCTCGTCCGCCTGCGCGGACCGGCGCCGAAAAACGTTTCAAAAATATCTTCAAAACCGCCAAAGCCGCTAAAGCCGCCGAAATCAAACCCTCCGCCTTGGAATCCGCCGCCGCCAAACGTTTCGTTCGGGTCGGCATGGCCGAAGCGGTCGTAGCGGGCCCGCTTTTCATCATCGCTTAACACTTCGTACGCCTCTTTAATTTCCTTAAACTTCTCCGCGGCGTCCGGGGCTTTGTTCACATCTGGATGATACTGCTTCGAAAGCTTTCGATACGCTTTTTTGATCTCGTCTTTCGTCGCGTTTTTGCTGACGCCGAGAATCTCGTAATAATCGCGCTTCGCCATCGTTGATCATCCACTCCCGATTCACTCACATAAATTTAATTTTATCATTTCCCTCTGCGGCAAGGCAATATGTCAATGCTAGAAAAAAAGTCAAAGCCAAGGCAGGCCTGACTTTGACTTTCGGTTGCATTATTTATCGTCGTTCACTTCTTCAAACTCGGCGTCCACCACGTTGTCTTTATGATTGGCAGCGCCGCCTTGCGATCCTGCACTTTGCGCCTGTTTCGCTGCTTGTTCATACAGCTTGATCGACAGCTGCTGCACCGCTTCTTGCAGCGCGTCTTTTTTCTTGCGGATGTCGTCGATGTCGTTTTTCTCGAGCGCCGCTTTCAACGCCTCTTTCGCATCCTGCGCCTTCTTGATCTCATCGGCGCTCACTTTTCCTTCGACTTCTTTTAACGTTTTGTCGGTCATGAAAATGAGCTGGTCGGCTTCGTTGCGCAACTCGGCGGCTTCTTTCCGCTTACGGTCGGCTTCGGCGTTTTCTTCCGCTTCTTTAATCATGCGCTGAATTTCTTCTTCCGACAGGCCGGACGACGATTTGATCGTAATCGACTGCTCTTTGTTCGTTCCTAAATCTTTGGCGCGCACGTGAACGATGCCGTTGGCGTCAATATCAAACGTCACTTCAATTTGCGGCACGCCGCGCGGCGCCGGCGGAATGCCGGTCAGCTGAAAGCGGCCGAGCGATTTGTTGTCCGCCGCCATCGGGCGCTCTCCTTGCAAGACGTGAATGTCGACCGTCGTTTGATTGTCAGCCGCCGTTGTGAACACTTGCGATTTGCTTGTCGGGATCGTCGTGTTCCGTTCGATCAGTTTCGTAAATACGCCGCCCATCGTTTCAATGCCAAGCGAAAGCGGGGTCACGTCAAGCAGGACGACATCTTTCACTTCGCCGGCGATCACCCCGCCCTGGATCGCCGCACCGATGGCAACGACTTCGTCCGGGTTGACGCCTTTGTGCGGCTCTTTGCCAAGCTCGCGCTTGATCGCTTCTTGGACAGCTGGAATGCGCGTCGAACCGCCGACCAAAATGACTTTATCAATATCGGCTGGCGTCAAGCCGGCGTCTTGAAGCGCCTGGCGGACCGGCCCCATCGTCCGCTCGACGAGGTGGGCGGACAACTCTTCAAATTTCGCTCTTGTCAACGTCATTTCCAAATGGAGCGGACCGTTTTCATTGGCGCTGATAAACGGAAGCGAGATTTGTGTCTGCGTGACGCCGGACAGCTCTTTTTTCGCTTTTTCCGCGGCATCTTTCAAGCGTTGGAGCGCCATTTTGTCTTTCGACAAATCGATGCCGTGCTCTTGCTTGAACTGATTGACCAAATAATCGATGATCACTTGGTCGAAGTCGTCGCCGCCCAAATGGTTGTCGCCGGCCGTCGCCTTCACTTCAAACACGCCGTCGCCAAGCTCCAAAATCGAGACGTCAAACGTCCCGCCGCCTAAGTCATAGACGAGAATCGTTTGGTCTTCTTCTTTATCAAGGCCGTAAGCAAGCGCCGCGGCCGTCGGCTCGTTGATGATGCGCTCGACTTCGAGGCCGGCGATGCGGCCGGCGTCTTTCGTCGCTTGGCGCTGGGCGTCGTTGAAATACGCCGGCACCGTGATGACCGCACGCGTCACCGGCTCGCCCAAATAGTCTTCGGCGTACGACTTCAAGTATTGCAAAATGATCGCCGAAATTTCTTGCGGCGTATATTGCTTCCCTTCGATTTCGACTTTGTAATCCGTCCCCATATGGCGCTTGATCGAGATGATCGTGTTCGGGTTCGTGATCGCTTGCCGTTTGGCGACTTCGCCGACTAGGCGTTCGCCGTTTTTAAACGCGACGACCGACGGGGTCGTGCGGTTTCCTTCCGGATTCGGAATGACTTTCACTTCGCCGCCTTCTAACACGGCGACGCAAGAGTTCGTCGTTCCTAAGTCGATGCCGATAATTTTGCTCATCACTGATCACCCTCCGTTTCCGTTTATTGGCTTACTTTGACCATGGCGGGCCGCAGCACGCGGTCTTTCAGCTTATAACCTTTTTGCAGCTCCTCAACAACCGTGTTCGGCTCATAGCCTTCCGCTTCCGCCTGCATGACGGCTTGGTGCAAATAAGGGTCAAACGGCTTTCCGACCGCCTCGATCGCCTCGACGCCTTCTTTCTTCAAGGCGTCAACAAGCGACCGGTACACCATTTCCATCCCTTGCAAAATCGATTTCGCCTGTTCGTTGTCCGTCTCTATTTTCAACGCGCGTTCAAAGTTGTCAAGCACCGGAAGCAAATCGCTCGCCAAGCTTTGGGCGCGGTATTTTTCAGCCGCTTCCATCTCCTGGCGCGTCCGGCGGCGGAAGTTTTCAAAATCGGCGTACAGGCGGAGATACCGGTGTTCCATCTCTGAAAGCTTCGCTTTCAATTCGGCGATCTGCGCCTTGGCCGCCGCCAACTCCTCGGCCGTTGGCGCTTTTTCCGCCGGCTCCGCCGCTTCCTCCCCACCGGCCTCTTCAAGCGGAACGCCGCCTGATTCCCCCTCGGGCTGCGGGGCGGCTTTTTCCTCGATCGGTTGCTCCCGCTCCGGCTCATCGTATGTAGCTTGTTCCATCACTTGTTTTTCTCCTTGCTCCATCGCTTTCACCTCCCTGCCGGGGCTCTTCCCTTTTATGTATCAATGGCCACAAGGAAAGGATGGATGCGCGATCCATCCGTTATCCAATATGGCCATTCTTATTGACTTTGATACCATTTCGCGAGCGCGGCCGACAAATCGGAAGCGACACGGTTTAAGACCGTGATGACGCGCGAGTATTCCATGCGCGTTGGACCAAGAATCGCGATCGCCCCGAGCGGCTCATCGCCGACCGAATAGGTCGCTGTAATCAAGCTGCAGTTTTCCATGCCGCGCAGTTCGTTTTCATGCCCGATCGAAACCCGCACTCCTTTTTGGGTTTGCTTGCGGAGCAGGCGATAAATGTCTTTTTCCTGCTCAATGATGTCCAGAAGCGGGCGCACTTTTTGGATGTCGCTGAACTCCGGCTGGTTGAGCATATTCGCCTTGCCAGCGAAAAACACTTTTTCTTCTTCAGGGGCATCGAGCGTCTCCATGAGCGTATTGAGCACGCTGTCGTAGTTGCGGATGTGCCGGCGCATTACGTCGGCCACTTCCGTCTCCATTTTTTCTTTCAAATCCATGAGCGGAACGCCGGCGAGCCGCTCGTTGAAAATGTTGACCATTTTTTCGAGGTCGCCTGCGTCCATTGATGACGGAATCGTCACGACCCGGTTTTCAACATGGCCGGTGTCCGTCACGACGATGGCGACAGCTGTCTGCTCGTTGAGCGGAACGATTTGCATCCGCTTCAGTTTGCTTTCTTTAAACGTCGGCCCGAGCGCAATGGATGTATAGTTCGTCAGCTCGGATAAAATTTGCGCTGACTTTTGCATCAGTTTTTCCAGCTCATAGATGCGCTCAGCAAACACAGAGCGGATTTTTTGAATGTCCGCCCTTGTCAGCCGCTGCGGCGGCAGCAAATGGTCGACGTAGTAGCGGTACCCTTTTTCCGACGGCACACGGCCGGAAGAAATGTGCGTTTTTTCAATATAGCCGAGCTCCTCCAAATCCGCCATCTCATTGCGGATCGTCGCCGAGCTGAACGCGATTTGATGCTTTTTCGATAACGTCCGCGAACCGACCGGCTGCCCAGAACGAATGAAATCGTCGATAATCACCTGCAAAATCAGCAGTTGGCGGTCCGTTAGCACGTGTCTCACCTCTGTTAGCACTCGAACAATTCGAGTGCTAAATCTACTACTAGGGTAGCAAATCGCCCGGCAAATGTCAATGTTTACATTTCGCAAAGGAACGCGGCAAACACTTCATTGCCGAGCAGCTTGCCCCG
This sequence comes from Geobacillus zalihae NBRC 101842, assembly GCF_001544135.1. Classification (GTDB taxonomy): domain Bacteria; phylum Bacillota; class Bacilli; order Bacillales; family Anoxybacillaceae; genus Geobacillus; species Geobacillus zalihae. Next base: position 215,661 of record NZ_BCPV01000001.1, read on the forward strand.
TTTTGTCAAGCGGATGTGAGTCTCCGTTTCCTCGAGGCGTCCGTTTTCGATTTCCCGGCGGATCGCCGCGCCAAATATGTCATGGAGGTCGCGGCCGAACTTTTGCCGAAAGCAGACTTTGGACACCCCTTCCGTCTTGCGCAGCCCTAAAAACATTTCCTCTTCCATCTGCTCGCGAACGGTCAAGCGGCGCACATCGCGGTGCGGCCATTGGCCGCGTTCGATCGCGCTGATGTAATGCCGGATGGGGCCGATATTCGCCCGCCGCACCCCATCGATATAGCTGTGCGCCCCAGCGCCGATGCCGTAGTACTCCTCATTGTTCCAGTACGTCAAGTTGTGCCGGCTTTCAAATCCCGGCAAAGCATAGTTGCTGATTTCGTATTGCCGATAGCCAGCGGCAGCCATCTGCTCCATCGCCGCTTCGTACATCTCGGCTTCCATCTCTTCGCCCGGTAGACGGAGCCGCCCTTTCCGCCATTCGTTATAAAAAATCGTCCTTGGCTCCAAAATGAGGGAATAAGCAGAAAGATGCGGCACATGAAGCGAAAACGCCGCTTCTAAATCGGCCGTAAACTGCTCAAGCGTCTGCCCCGGCAAACCGTACATGACATCAATGCTGATGTTCTGAAACCCGACTTCTCTGGCCAACGCTACAGCCCGTATGACGTCGCCTCGCCGGTGCGTGCGGCCGATCGTTTGCAGAAGCTGATCGTCAAATGTCTGCACCCCCAGGCTCAGCCGATTCACTCCGGCATCGCGCAAAATAGCGAGCTTTTCTTTCGTCAAGCCGTCCGGGTTGGCTTCGACGGTAAATTCGGCCGTTTGTGGGTCAAACTGAAAATGGCGGTGGATGCTCGCAAGCAAACAGCCGAGCTGCGTCGGCTCAAGCACCGTCGGCGTACCGCCGCCGATAAACAGCGTCTTGAGTTGGCTGCCAAATTCCGCCGCCGTCCACACCATTTCTTTGTCCATCGCCCGCAAATAGTCGTCAATCGGCTGGCCGGCGGCGAATACTTTGTTAAAATCGCAATAATGGCAAATATGGGCGCAAAATGGAATATGAAAATACGCTGAAACGGCCATCGGTCCTCCTCCTTTCAGCCGGCGGCGCCGCAGGAAACAAACAAGGCTATCCCCAACGGAGACAGCCTTGCTCGTTATTTTTTCTGGTCGTCGATTTTCAAGACGGCCATAAACGCTTCTTGCGGCACTTCGACCGACCCGATTTGTTTCATCCGCTTCTTTCCTTCTTTTTGCTTCTCAAGCAGCTTCCGCTTCCGCGACACGTCGCCGCCGTAACATTTTGCGAGCACGTTTTTGCGCAACGCTTTGATTGTCGAACGGGCGATGACCTTGTTGCCGATCGCCGCCTGCACCGGCACTTCAAATTGCTGGCGTGGAATCAAATCTTTCAGCTTTTCAACGATCGCTTTGCCGCGCTCGTACGCAGAGTCGCGATGAACGATAAACGATAAGGCATCGATTTTTTCGCCGTTTAGCAAAATATCCATCTTGACGAGATTGGACGGCCGGTAGCCGATCAATTCGTAGTCGAATGACGCGTACCCTTTTGTGTTCGACTTTAAAGCGTCGAAAAAGTCGTAGACGATCTCGGAGAGCGGAATATCGTAAATGAGCATGACGCGCTTTTCATCCAAATATTGCATATCGACAAACGTGCCGCGCTTTCCTTGACACAGCTCCATCACCGGCCCGACATAGTCGTTTGGCACCATGATCGTCGCTTTCACATACGGCTCTTCAATGCGGTCGATTTTTTGCGGGTCGGGCATGTTCGTCGGGTTGTCGACGTCAACTTCCGTTCCGTCGGTCAAATGCACCTTGTAAACGACGCTCGGCGCGGTCGTGATCAAATCGATATGAAATTCGCGCTCGAGCCGCTCTTGGATGATTTCCATATGAAGCAAGCCGAGAAATCCACAGCGAAAGCCGAACCCAAGCGCCTGCGACGTTTCCGGCTCAAAGTGGAGCGCCGCATCGTTCAATTGCAGCTTCTCGAGCGCCTCGCGCAAATCGTTGTAGCGCGCCGTATCGATCGGATACATCCCGCAAAACACCATCGGATTGAGCTTCCGATAGCCCGGGAGCGGTTCAGCTGCCGGCCGTTCGGCATCGGTGATCGTATCGCCGACGCGCGTATCTTTCACGTTTTTAATCGAGGCAGTCAAATAGCCGACATCACCGACCGTCAATTCGTCGACGACTTTTTGCTTCGGCGTGAACACGCCGACTTCCGTCACTTCAAACTCTTTGCCGGTCGACATCATTTTAATGCGCTGTCCCGGCTTCACCGTTCCGTCGACGACGCGGACATAGGCGACAACGCCGCGGTACGGGTCATAAAGGGAATCAAAAATGAGCGCTTTCAGCGGCGCATCCGGATCTCCCGAGGGAGCCGGAATTTTTTCGACGATTTTTTCCAAAATTTCTTCGATGCCGATGCCGACTTTGGCCGAAGCAAGCACCGCGTCAGAGGCGTCCAAGCCGATGACATCCTCAATTTCTTGACGCACACGCTCCGGTTCGGCGCTTGGTAAATCGATTTTGTTAATGACCGGCAAAATTTCCAAATTATTGTCGATCGCCAAATACACGTTGGCGAGCGTCTGCGCTTCAATGCCTTGCGCCGCATCGACGACCAAAATCGCCCCTTCGCAGGCAGCCAAACTGCGCGACACTTCGTACGTAAAGTCGACATGGCCCGGCGTGTCGATCAAATGGAAAATGTACTCTTCGCCATTTTTCGCTCTATATGTCAACTGGACCGCATTCAATTTAATCGTGATGCCGCGCTCGCGCTCAAGCTCCATCGTATCGAGCGTCTGCTCGCGCAATTCGCGCTCCGACAACGCCCCCGTTTTTTCCAAAATGCGGTCCGCCAGCGTCGATTTTCCGTGGTCAATGTGGGCAATAATCGAAAAATTGCGGATCCGTTCCTGCCGTTTCAACCGTTCTTCCCGGTTCATCGTCTCTCACTCCTGCTTCTTCGCAAAACTACACTAGCTTTGATTATAGCAACAGCGCGAAGAAGATTCAATGATGAACGAAAAGCCAAGCCGCCGTTCGAGCTTTCCGGAAAGACGCGAAACAGAAAGAGCCGCGCCAAGAAAACAATCGACAATATGGAAAGCGCAGCACTTTGTGCTCCAGCCGGCGGACGGCGTAAAAAAGAAAAAGCCGCCATTGTGACGGCACGTTCCTGTTTCGTCCGCACATGAACGGGCTAGTCCAACACCCGGCCGACGAGCGAAAACAGCATTTCCATGAGCGCGGTGACAGCATCGGCAAAAAGTTGGCCGAGCCTAGAGAACAAGTTGAACGTTTTCAGCTCGCGAATCGTTTCTTGCTTTTCTCCTAAATCTCCAGCAACGACCGGCCGGCCAAACACCGCCGCTTCCACCTCACCATTTTCCCTTTTTTTCATATCGATGACGGATGGAAACGACGGATCGGCATAACCGCGCATCCGTTCCATGCCGCGATGCGCCTCTTGCATGCCAAACAACACGCCGAAAAAAAGAAGAAAGATCGCTAGAGTAAAGCGGATGAACCATCGTGCCATAGTGACGCTCCTTTACTTTTTCTCCGCCGGAGCCGGCGCTTCGACTTTTTCCGCCTGCCAATAATAGTCGCTGAATACGTCAGCGAGCGCCGACACGGAACGAAACAACTCCGTAAACGTATTGTCAACACCGCCGACTTCAATTAAAATCGCGTTTTCCGATAAATCTTGATTAAACTTGCCGTTCGTCCCGGCTCCTTTTTTCTCGATCACCCCGCGGCTCAACCCTGGATATTTCTTTTGCAGCAACTGATGCAACGCGGTAGCCAGCTGCAAGTTTTTCTCGTATGTCGCGTTTTCTCCGCCAATAATGAATGCGACACGCGCATAATCAACGCCGTTGATCGTAGCCGTCGTATAGTTCCGCCGCCGCGAATCGCGATGGATATCGATGAAGTAGTGCAAGTCACGATTTTGCTTCATTGCTGCGACCACTGTTTGGCGGGACATATCATACGATTGGGAGTATTTCATCCCTTTCTTTAACAATTCGCTGACAATGTCGATTTTGCTCACTTCAGCCCCGATGCCGCGCTTTTCCAGTTCTTCCGCTAACTTTTCCCCCACTTTTGTGATGTTGACCGTCGGGTGAAACGCCAAATCCGGGTCAGTGACCCCTTTGAGCGCCGGCAAAAACGACTCATGCGTATGGGTATTGTAAATGTAGACCACTTTTTTCCCTCCGGTCGTCTGCGATGGCGGGGGAACCGGTTTTTCATCTTCGTTCTTGTTTGCTTGTTCGAGTTCATCGACCGAGGCTTGCCGTTCCGCAAGCATCGCCTCAAGCGGCGGCGCTGATTCGTATGGCATGTTCGTATAATCCGTTCCTTCACCAGCGATGAGAATTTTGCTGTCATAAAGGGCAAAGCCCGGCAGCTCGCTGCCAAGCAGGCTGCGCGGGTCATCGGGATTGATGCTCGTCGCCAGGCGGAACAATAGCGATGAGTAATTCGTCTGCCGCCGATCTTTCGGCAGCAGCTGCGCAAAATATCGATTTTCCAAGGCGAACAGACGAATGAACGTCTCTTCCGGAAAATGGGCCGCCATATCGTTCAGCGATGATGACGACGGACGGTATTCCGGCCGCAGCGATGTGAGCGCTCCGACAAGCATAAACATCATCATGCAGCCAAGGATGATGAGCATCAACAGTTTCTTTATGCTGGCTCCTGGAATCGCGATCATGACGTTTGGGGAGCGCCATCGTTTCATATTCCCACCCTTTCCCGGCTTGTCTCCTCAGTTTAACGTATGGCCAAGCGGGAAAAGATAGAACTGTTTTTTGTTTAATGGGTGTAGGAGCCGACATTGCCTTGGTCGACTTGCCGATGCAGCGCCGCATTCAAGCCGCCGGCTAATAAGTTGGCCATATCGCCGATAAACGAATCGATCTCTTTTGGAGTCACCATCAAATTATGCCCGAGCGGGGCGAGCACTTCATAGATGAGACGCCGCTTTTCTTCATCGCCAAGCGTGCCGACCATGCCAAGAAACGTCGACCGTTCTTGCGGCGACGGCATGTCTTGTTCCGTCAATTTTCGTTTGCGCCCAAACGTCCAGCCCGCCGGAGCGAGCGCGCTTGACGGCCGTTTCCCTTCGCGCATTTCGCGGCCGAAGTGCTTCAAAATGAAATCGATCGTGTCGCTCGTGATGGAGACCGCATCGACAACCGTCGGAACGCCGATCGAAATGACCGGAATGCCAAGCGTTTCATAGCTTAACTCTTTCCGCTTGTTGCCGACCCCGGAGCCAGGATGGATGCCGGTGTCAGAAATTTGAATCGTCGCGTTGACCCGTTCGATCGAGCGGGCAGCCAAGGCGTCAATCACAATAACAAAATCCGGCTTTGTTTTCCGGACGACGCCGTCGATAATGTCGCTCGTTTCAATCCCGGTCGTCCCCATCACCCCCGGAGCAAGGGCGCTCACCGGCCGGAAGCCTTCCTCGACGCTTTCCGGCTGCAGCTGGAACAAATGACGGGTGACAAGCACGTTTTCCACCGTGAGCGGCCCGAGCGCGTCCGGGGTGACGTTTTGGTTGCCGAGCCCGACGATCAAGCAGCTCGCTTGATCGGGGATGCGGAGCCGCTTGAAAAAGGCGCTGAGCTGCTCGGAAAAAATGCGCTGCACGTTTTGCTGCAGCTCGGTGTTTTGTTCGCGGATGCCTTGCGCTTCAATCGTCACGTAGTGGCCCGGCTTTTTGCCGATCGAGGCCGCTCCTTGTTCCGTGACATGCACATGCGACAGCTTGACGCCGTTGATCTCCTCGTCATGAATGATGACCCCCTCAATCGGCGCGGCGCTTTCTTGTTTTTGCTGCAAGCGCTCCTCGAGTGCGATCTCATGCGCTTCGATCGCTAAATCCGTGCGCACCGAGTACTGGCGTAAATCGAGCGGCTGTTCCATGTCGTTCCTCCCCATTTCTGCCGTTTTCTTTTATTGTCGCCGCAATCAGGCCCGGTCATTCATGTTTCGTAAAGGATTTTCGCTTGAACACTCTTGCATAATCCAAACACGTTTGATAGAATAACACTTGTTCTTCCTGTTGTTCACAACAGAAATAGGAACGGTAACGGAGGTGAACGAACGTGGCTAACATCAAATCAGCGATCAAACGCGCGAAAACGAGCGAAAAGCGCCGGGCTCACAACGCCTCGATGAAATCGGCCATGCGTACGGCGATCAAAAAATTTGAAGCGCTTGTTGAATTGAAAGACGTGGAAAAAGCGCGCGAGGCGTTCATTATTGCGTCGAAAAAATTAGACAAAGCTGCAAGCAAAGGCCTTATCCATAAAAACGCCGCCAGCCGGCAAAAATCGCGCTTAGCGAAAAAATTGAACAGCATCCAAGCTTCCTAATCAAAAACGACCTGGCGCCAGGTCGTTTTTTTGTTTTTCTTTATGTTCACGGCAAACGGCCGGGCGATCGCTTCACCGCCGGCCGTGGCGCCCCGCTTGCGCCGGGCGGGTGCCCCAGCGCATCAGAAGCAGCTCAACGGCCAACCGGCGATCGACCGCTCCGCTTTTCACCTCGTAATCGGCGTCAGCGAGCTCGTTGATCGCCTCAGCAAGCTCTCCGTCAGCGAAGCGGGCCGCTTGAGCAAGAGCGAGCTTGACGCGGAACGGGTGCACCTTGAGCGCCGCAGCAATTTGCGCCTGTCCGTAGCCTAAGGAGGCAAGCCATTTCACTTGCGAAAGCAAGCGGAAATGGGCGGCGAGCAGCGCCAAAATTTTGATCGGCTCTTCATTGTTTTCAAGCAGATCATAAAACGTCTGCAACGCCGCTGGAATGTCGCGCTTCGCCACTTGCTCGACAAGCACAAATACGTTTTCTTCCGGCGTGCGGGCGACAAGCCGTTCAACCGCCGCCGCCTCGATGGTTCCGCCCGATCCGGCAAACAGGGCCAATTTATCGATTTCATTCGCCAAGGCGGAAAGCTGCGTCCCGGCCCGCCGCAACAGGACATCAATCGCCTCGTCGCTTGCTTGCGCCCCTTGGCTCTCGATGCGGCGCCGCACCCAAGCCCGCAGCTCCGCTTCGGCGAGCGGGGCGGCGATGACGACTTCGCTTTGCTCTTTGGCGAGCTTCGTCATTTTTTTTCGCTCATCAAGCTTCTCGTACGGCGCGAAAAAGACGACGATCGAAAACGGCGACGGCGCCTTCAAGTACGCCTCCAGCTTCGCCAAATCATGTTCGATCTCCTTCTCTTTTTCAGACGTAAAAAAATATGGATGCTTGATGAGAATGACACGCCGCTCGCCGAAAAACGGCGCCGTCTCCGCTTCCGCAAGCGCCGCCTCGATCGGCGTTTCCTCGCAGTCGTACACAGCCAAGTTCCACTCCCGCTCCTCCGGGCCAAGCGCTGCGTTCACCAATCGCTCATACGTTTCCATTAATAAAAACGGCTCATTGCCGTATAATAAATAAAGAGGAGAAAAACGCCGTTTTTCAATGTTTCCCCATACGCGTTCCAACATGTTCCCGTCTCCATTTCCAAGCGAAAGTCTCTGCTAGAAAAGATACACTGTTTTTCGCCATTTTACAAGGGAACCGGCTGCCGAAAAAACCGGTTCCCCTTTATATAAACGCCAGCCTATAAGTCCTAGGACCTTATTGGCCAGCGGGTTATTTTTATGTTTTCCCAGCTGTTTGAAAGTATTTGTGTCAACTGTTGTCAAGGAAGGAAAAGAAGCGAGCGGCGGTAGATTTTTCGCGCGTTTTCGTCTATACTAAAAATGATTGAACGAGGAGGGGGAAAACGATGAACGTATTTGAAAAGGAAGTGCAAAGCCAACGAAATGACGCTGTCGATTCCGCCGTCGGATTCATCGTGTCGTTCGGCTTTTTCGCTACCATGTTCATCATCGCCACATTGATCGAATTTTTCGGTCGATAAGGATTGCTTACATAAGCAATCCTTATTTTTTGTTTTGGCTGAAACGTTCCGTTTTTTTGTGCACTACATCTTATGGTTTCATCACCTGAAAGGTTCCACCGTTTTCGTCATACACATAGCAAATGGCCCCGTTTTCATCCGTCCGCCAAATGATCGCCCGTTGTTGCCCAAGCCGCATAAGCACCTCGGGGGACGGATGCCCGTAGCGATTGTAGCGGCCGACGGAAATGATGGCCGCTCGCGGCTTGACCGTCCGCAAAAACGGCTCTGTTGTCGACGTTTTGCTGCCGTGGTGGGCGACTTTCAATACATCGACACGCAGCGTCGGATAAGCGCGGATGAGCGCCTGTTCCGCCTCTTCCTCGATATCCGCAGCAAACAGCCATGTCAAGCGGCCGAGGCGGGCGAGCAATACAAGCGAGCCGTTATTATCCTCATTGTTTCCCGCCTCCGGGTGCAATACGGAAAACGCGGCATCCCCCACCTTCCACCGATCCCCCCGCACGCTGGCGGCCACCGGCACGGAAAACGGGCGCGCCATCGCCTTGACGGCCGGCAGCGCTCCTGGGCTTGTGACAATCTTCTTAACGCGCACGGCTGCCATCACCTCGGGAGCAGACCCGATATGGTCGGCATCATCGTGCGTCAAAATCAGCTGATCAAGCGTCCTCACCCCTTGGGCTTTTAAAAACGGCACGACAACGTCGCGGCCGACAGAAAACGGACGCGACCGCTTGCGCCACGGTTCGCGCGCCCATTCCGGCGTCCCGCCCGTGTCAATGAGATAGACTGCTTTGCGATGCGGAAGCTCAATATAAATGCAGTCTCCTTGTCCAACATCCAATATCGTTACTTCTCCCTTTGGATTCATATACGGAGAAGCCATATGCAGCGCCGTCGCCGCCGCCACCGCTGTCAATCCGCGGATCAGGCGGCCGCGTTCCCAATCCAAAAACGCCGCCGCGATGGCTGTCAGATAACCAGCTAAGCACCACGGCCCCGGACGGCCGAGCACAAGCATAAACGAGTAATCGACCGAGAAAAAATGGACAACCGCATCCGTCAGCTCAATGAGACGGCTAAACAGCCAAATGAGCGGAGAAAAGGGAAAAACTGCGGATAGAAAAGCGAGTGGCAAGATGACAAATGAATACCAAGGGACAAAGAAGACATTGAGTCCTACGCTCCAAACAGAAACTTCATAAAAATGGTAAAGCAAAACCGGCAGCGCGGCAAGCTGAGCGGCGAGCGCGGTCTGAAACAAGTTTTGGAGCATCGAACGAGCAGAGGCGAGCACCGATACATGGGCGAGAAGGGCAAACGTGACAAGAAACGATAGTTGAAAACCGACATCCCAAACCATATAGGGGTCAAAGACGAGCAGGGCAAGCGCTGTCCAACTCAACGCATCCAGCGGATGGATCCTTCCTTTTTTCCACTGGATGGCCAACACAATCATCCCGGTCGCACAAGCGCGCAGCACCGACGGCGAAGCGCTGGCGAGCACCGCATACATAGGCAAGAAAACGAGCAAAGCAAGCACGGCCGCTTCGCGCGTCACAAACCGAATGGCAGCGGCCAACGCAGCGCCGACAAGCAGGGTGACATGGCCGCCGGAAATGGCCAACAAATGGATGATCCCGAGCTGCTGGTAACCGCTAATCACTTCCTCGTCCAACGAGCGGCGTTCGCCATAAATGAGCGCAGCGGCGATGCCGGCCGCTTCCGGCGGAAACCGGGCTTCAATGCGGCGGACGCCAGCCTCGCGAATGGCTTCAAGCCGTTCGATGATGGCGGGACGGACGCGCACGCAAGCAGAAAGATCGATCGCCTCAGGGAGAAAGAGCCAATGAATGCGGTGGCGGCGCAAATAAAGGCGGTAATCAAACGCATACGGATTGCCAGCTGGCATGGGGCGCTCGAGCGTTCCCTTTAGCCGGCACACGACCCCAGGCATGAGGTGCGCACGCAGCGCTTCTTTTTCCGCAGCCGTCCGAATGATGTAACGGAGCTGCACCCGCTCCTTGCCAGCTTGCACCGCCGCCTGCAATCGATCGCCGTCGATCGCCGGCGCGGCGGAAAAACGAACGGAAAGCGAATGACGGCCGCCGGAAAGGGAAGTTTTGTTATGATGATCAATGATGAGAAAATAGACAAAAAAGAAGAGAGCTGCAACGAGAGCAGGAAGGAAACAGTGCGGCCGGCGGATGAAAAGAAGAAGGAGATACACAACGAGGAGAAGACAGGCGGTTTGGGACGGCGAGGCCGCCGCGACGGCCAAAAGCGCCGCCGCGGCGGGATAGACGGCTTGTCCCTTCATGCTTCACCTCCGCCGCTGGCAAGAAAGGCAAACACATCCGTTTTCAGCGGCACTTGCACGAGCCGGACGCCAGCTTGAGCAAACAGCTCCAAGGCGTACGGGTGGTTTTTGTAGTCTTGGGCGTAATAGACAGCGCGGATGCCGCTTTGAATGATCGCCTTGCAACAATGCAAGCACGGAAAATGGGTGACATACATCTCGGCCCCCTCGGTCGGGACGCCGAACTTGGCGCATTGCAAAATGGCATTCATTTCCGCATGGATCGTCCGTACACAATGGCCGTCAATCACGTAGCACCCTTCATCGGTGCAATGGGCGCCGCCGGCGATCGAGCCGTTGTACCCGCCGGCGATGATGCGCTTATCGCGCACAATCGTCGCTCCGACGGCGAGCCTTGTGCACGTGCTGCGCAGCGCGAGCAAATGGCTTTGCGCCATAAAGTATTGATCCCATGTGATGCGTTCCATTTTCCATCCCTCCGCTCGTTTCCATACTTTTAGTCTACCCGCCGCCGCCTGCCCCCGTCAACGCCGAAAAACGTCCGCAGCAGCCCTGATCCGCCCATAAACGAGAAGCATTGCGCTCCCCCGCCTCGTTTACGGCACAAGCAAATACGGTTTCAATTTCTCCAGCGTTTTTTCGCCAATTCCGGTTACATTCAACAAATCTTCCACCCGCTGAAACGGCCCGTGTTCTTCGCGATAGGCGATGATCGCTTTTGCCTTCGCCGGTCCGATGCCGGGAAGCTGCATCAACTCCTCTTCCGTCGCCGTATTGACCGCCACTTGCGTCCCGTCCCGAGCCCCATCGTTCAGAGACGTAAAAGTGGCATTTGACGCCGCTGCGGCCTCGCCTTTTTTCGGCACGTAAATCATCATCTCATCGCGCACTTTTGCCGCCAGATTGATTTTCGTTTCATCCGCCTCGTCCGTCAATCCGCCGGCTAGGGCGATAACATCGCGAACGCGGGCGTCCGCCGCCACTTCGTACACTCCTGGCTTCGCGACCGCCCCTTTCACATCCACCACAGCGGTTTTGGGCGCCTCGTCCTTTTTTTCTTCCGGCCGGGCGGCATCCGTTTCAGCCGCCGCCGGCAAGACGACTTGCTCCTTTTCATCCGTCGGATGACGAAACACCCATAACCCCGCCGCCGCGGCAAACAACAAGAGCACCCCCGCTTTCCCATAACGTTTTCCAAGCTCCTGCACATGCTCCCACATACGATCCCATCCTTTCCATCTCCAGTCATAAACCGAGCCTTTTTCTCATACATATCGAAAAAGAGAGTTCCGGTGAACCAAAACCGGGAGGGGGGACAATGCATGAACATCGGCGTTATCGGCACGGGGAATATGGGCACCATCTTAATCGAAGCGTTCCTCGACTCCGGCGCCGTGAAAGCGGATCAGCTCGTCATAACGAACCGTACGCTTGCGAAAGCGTTCGCGATACAACGCGCGCATCCCGGCATTGCAGTGGTTGCCGATGCGGCTGAAGTCATCAAACAATCCAGCCTCGTCTTTTTATGCGTCAAACCGCTCGACATCCACCCATTATTGCAGCAACTGGCCCCGCACTGGACAAACGAACACTACCTCGTATCGATCACAAGCCCGATCAGCGTCGAACAGCTTGAAGCAGCCGTCCCTTGCCAAATCGTGCGCGCCATTCCGAGCATTGCAAACCGGGCGCTCTCCGGCAGCATCCTTGTCACCTTCGGCTCGCGCTGCTCAGCCGCCTGCCGGCAAACGATCGATGATCTTCTCCGGCGCATCGCCTCGCCGGTGTACATCGACGAGGCCATCACCCGCGTCGCTTCCGACATCTCAAGCTGCGGTCCAGCGTTTTTCAGCTATTTGCTTCAGCGCTTCATCGACGCCGCAGCGGCCAAAACCGCCATCACGAAGGAACAGGCGACGATGCTGGCGACCGATATGATCATCGGCCTTGGGGAACTGCTCAAGCGGAATCTGTACACATTGCCAACGTTGCAGGAAAAAGTATGCGTCAAAGGCGGCATTACCGGGGAAGGAATCGCTGTGCTGGAACAACGAATGAACGGCGTCTTTGAAGAAGTGCTGGCGAAAACACATGAGAAGTTTAAAGAAGATGTGGAGAAGGTGAAGCAACAGTTTCCTTGATTGATTTTCATTTGACAAGCAGCAGCGAAAATCCTGCTTCGTTCGACAAAAAAATGGACCCCAGCTTGTACGGCTGGGGTTTTCATATTTACGGATTTTTCGTTGGATTCCATCGTCGTTCAACCTTTCAGCTGTTGCTTGTTTTTATCTATATTGTTTCGATCCTCATTCGGCTATTGAGCCGGGCACAAGATTTCTTCCAATTACGTTTGGTTGACATTACACTCGTTTCAATCCTCAGCCAGCTATTAAGCCGGATGCAAAACGATAGAGCATTTTCCCTGCATGATTTTATGTTTCAACCAAAATCTCCCTAAATCTTCCTCATCCACGTTTCTTTTTATGATTTATGATTTCTCGCTCTTCGCCCCTCACCGCTTCCGCGCGACGAAAAACAACCGCTCCGCCGTCTCGGTCGGGGGCGCATCGGTGAAATCGGCGGTCACTTCAAGCACCTCGAAGCCAGCGGATTCGAGCCATCGCTCATAAACCTCGCGCGCAAATGTGCGTTGCTCGTGCCATTCGTCATAGCGCTCGTACCACTCGCCGCGGCGGACGAAAAACGTCAGTTCATGCCCGACGCTGTGCGGCCAGTCAAGCGGATGGCACGTCCATATGTAGCTGAGGTCGTCATCCTGGTCCGCAAACACGGCGTCGCGGAACAGGACGTCCATTTTGTAGACCGAATGGACATCAAACAAAAGCAGCCCGCCGCCGCCAAGGGCGCGGGAGACGGCGGCGAACGTCCGCTTCACATCCTCTTCATCCGTTAAATAGTTGAGAGCATCGCAAAACAGGAAGGCGCCATCGAGATCAGAAAACCCGTCGAGCTCCGCCATGTTTTGTTCGAAAAACGGCACCTCCACTCCCGCCGCTTCGGCTTTCGCCTGGGCGACGGCGAGCATATGTTCAGAGAGATCAACGCCGGATACTTGCCATCCGGCCTTGGCAAGGCGGATGGCAAGCTCTCCCGTCCCGCAGCCGATGTCAATGACCCGTCTCCCCGGCCGTTTGGTGTATTGGGCGAATGCCCGTTCCACAAACGATTGCCATGCATCATACGGCGCCTCGGCCATGAGCGCATCGTACCAATCGGCGAAACGAGCATAGGTCATGGCTGCAGCACAGCCGCGACGTCTTCCGTCGGGGCGTCCCCCCAAAGCCGTTCGAGGTTGTAATACTCGCGCTCCTCTTTGGCAAAAACATGCACAACGATGTCGCCCAAATCGACAAGCACCCATTTCGCCTCCTGGAATCCTTCAACCCTCTTCACCGCTAAGCCGTGTTCTTCCGCTTGGTCTTGAATTTCGCGGGCGATGGCCTGCACTTGTTTGTCCGAATTGCCATGGCAAATGACAAAATAATCGGCGACAAGCGAAATGCCTTTCATGTTCAAGACGACAATGTTTTCCGCCTTTTTATCATCCGCCGCGCGGACGACAAGCTGCAACGCCTCTTGTTCCGTCACCGTTTTGCTTCCCCCTTCACTTCACGCATGAGTGAATTGTACGCATGAATCGTATCTGGATAAATGAGCTGGCGCTTCTCAAGCAAAAACGCGATCGTATTTTTCACCGCCTGCAACAGCGCCCGGTTGAGGTCTTCTTCCGCCAAGCGCCGTACGTCGTCAACGCCCGGGAAGCGGCGCCCTGGTTCCATATAGTCGGCCAAATAAATAATTTTTTCAAGCACCGTCATTCCAGCCCTTCCCGACGTATGGTAGCGAATGGCATCCAGCACCTCTGGATCGTTGATGCCGACTTCTGTCTGCACCAAATAGGCGCCAACGGGCGCATGCCATAGCTCACTGTTGTAAGCAAGCAAATCGTTGGGCATATTTTGCGCCAAAATGATTTGTTTCATTTCTTCAACCGGGCGGAATTTCGCATAGTCATGGAAAATGGCGGCCAATTCCGCTTTTTTGACGTCGGCGCCATACTGGTTGGCTAGCTTAACGGCCGTTTCGACAACGCCAAGCGTATGCTCGTAGCGCTGCTCCGTCAACTGTTGTTTCACAATCAGCAACGCCTGTTCTCGCTCCATATAATCCCTTCTCCTCAATATAAAGTCTGACGCCTTCCGGTACAAGATAGCGAATCGTCTGTCCGTTCCGCACCCGCTCGCGGATGAGCGAGGAAGAAACAGCAAACTGCGGCGCCTCAACTTCGATGACCGGATACGGCGTTTCCATGGAAAACCCCGGCCGCTTGACGCCAACAAACGTCACCAACTCGATGAGCTCATCGATGCGGTGCCAATTCGGCAAATATTCGACCATATCGGCGCCGATGATGAAATAAAATTCGTCATCAGGATGCATCGCGACAAGCTGCCGGATCGTGTCGTACGTATACGAAGGCCCTTCCCGCTCGAGTTCGATCGTCTCAATATGAAAGCGCGGATGGCCAGCCACTGCCAACTCGAGCATGCGCAGCCGGTCTTCGCTTTTGGTCACTTGTTCGTGCTGCTTATGGGGAGGAAGGCGGTTGGGCAGAAACCAAATTTCTGACAACTGAAGGGCGTCAAGCACTTCATTCGCCATGAGCAAATGACCGTAATGAGGCGGATCAAACGTGCCGCCGAAAACCCCGATTTTTCCCATCTTCTTTCCTCCCGCCGCCTGCCGTGGCTGCTCCCATTGTCAATCAGGCAGAACGATTTGTTTATGCTCCTTCGATTCTTTGTATAAGACGATCGTATTGCCGATCACTTGCACGACTTCCGCCCCCGTTCCAGCCGCGAGCTGCTCGGCGACGGCGTGGCGGTCTTCTTCGCAGTTTTGCAAAACGCTCACTTTCAACAGCTCGCGCGCTTCGAGCGCCGCCGCAATTTGTTCGGTCATCGCTTCCGTCACGCCGCCTTTGCCGACTTGAAAAATCGGTTTCAAATGATGGGCTTGAGCGCGCAAAAACCGTTTTTGTTTTCCCGTTAGCATATGTTACCTCCTTAACGCTTCGATGACAAGCTGTTTCATCCGGTTGACATCCGGCCATTGGCCGGTCCATTTTTCAAACGCTAGCGCTCCCTGGTACACGAGCATGCCGACGCCGTTTTGCACACGGGCGCCGCGGGCTTTCGCTTCTTTCAGCCATTTTGTTTCCAGTGGATTGTAAATAATATCGGAAACGATCACCCCTGGCCGCAGCCGTTCAAGAGAAAGCGGCTGCACCTCGACACGCGGATGCATGCCGACAGAAGTGGTATTGATGATAATATCGTATTCGTCAAGCCGCGTTTCCGCCTCGGCGAGCGAAAAATACGCCGAGCGGCCATCCCCCCCTTCGCGGACGAGCCGCTCCGCTTTTTCCACCGTCCGGTTGGCCATATCGATGCGCTCGGCTGCCGTCGACAGCAACGAAAAGTAAATGCCGCGCGCCCCGCCGCCAGCGCCGATCACCAAAATCCGCTTGCCGTCGAGACTGACGTCCATTTCCTCCTCGAGCGCCTTGACGTAGCCAGGTCCGTCCGTATTATAGCCGACGAGCCGGCCGTTGTCGTTGACGATCGTATTGACCGCCCCGATGCGGCGCGCCTGCTCGTCCACTTCGTCCAAAAACGGAATGACCGCCAGTTTGTGCGGAATCGTCACGTTCACCCCGGCGATGCCGAGCGCCCGCACGCCAGCGATCGCCGCACCGACTTGCCCCGGTTCGACGGAAAACAAATGATAGCGCGCCGGAATGCCCAAACGGGCGAATGCATCATTATGCATGAGCGGCGACAGCGAGTGCTCGACGGGAAACCCAATCAACCCGTATACCTTTTCCACGTTTCTCCTCCTCCCGCTTTCCATTAAATCAACGATTGACGGATAAATACGTCGACCCCTTTTGGAGCATGGACGACAAGCTGAGCACCCAGGTCGTTGCACGTCACCCAGCCGAGTCCGGAAAAGACGATGTCTGTCTTCCGCTCTTTGACAGACAGCGAGCGCGGCACAAGCGGCGGAAATTCAGCGGCATAGCGTTTGTTTGGCGGCGACAGCAAATCGCCAAGCTGATTGGCATAAAGGGAGTCGGCTTTTTCCAACTTTGTCCGATGAACCGTCAACTCATTGGCCATGTAGCAGACGAACGAGCGGCGCCCGCCTTTGATGTAATCGAGGCGGGCCAAGCCTCCGAAAAAGAGCGTCTGCCCTTCGTTGAGCTGATAAACGCGCGGATGGATTTCCCGCTTCGGCGTAATGATCTTCAAATCGCGCGCATCAACAAAGTGCGCCATTTGGTGATGGTTGATGATCCCCGGCGTATCATACAGCGTCGCTCCACCCTCAAGCGGAATTTCGATCATATCGAGTGTCGTCCCCGGGAAATATGACGTGGTAATCACATTCCCTTTGCCGGTCGCCTCTTCAATGATCCGATTGATGAACGTCGACTTGCCGACATTCGTGCAGCCGACGACGTAGACATCGCCGCCCTCACGGTAGCGGTTGATCGCTTCCATCACCTTCGCCATGCCAATTCCTTTCGCTGCGCTGACAAGGCAGACGTCAACCGGACAGAGCCCGAGCTCTTCCGCCATGCGGCGCATCCAGCGCAGCAGCTTCGGGTATTTGACCGACCGCGGCAATAAATCCGCCTTGTTGCCGACAAGCAAAATCGGATTATCGGCCGCAAACCGCGGCAAGCCAGGAATCCAGCTGCCGTTGAAATCGAAAATGTCGACGATGTTGACGACAAGCGCCTTCGATTCCCCGATGCGGTGCAGCATGTTTAAAAAATCGCTGTCATCAAGCGGCACGTCTTGCACTTCGTTGTAATGTTTCAAGCGGAAGCAGCGCTGGCAAATGATTTCTTCCTCGTCTTTTTCGAGCACGCTTTTCGGCGCATAGCCCGCCTTTTTCGGATCGTCAAACTGAATGGCCGCTCCGCAGCCGATGCAACGCAGTTGTGGCTCCACGATCATTCCTCCCAGTAAATCATCCCTTTTTTGCGCATCACCTTTAAAATTCTCCGCTCCATTTTTCGATTGAAACGCGTCCATAATCCGTCCGTCTGGGCGACCGGGACGACTAAAATCGTGTTTAGTCCGAGCCGGTTGCCCCCAAGCACATCCGTCAGCAACTGATCGCCGATGACGACGACTTCCTCTTTCTTAAGCTCCATCATCTTTAATGCCTGCAAAAACGCGCGTGTCAGCGGTTTGCGCGCTTCAAAGATGAACGGGATGCCAAGCGGCTCCGCAAACGACTGCACGCGTTGTTGATTATTATTCGATACGATGACGACCTTAATGCCCGCCTGCTTCATCGCATCAAACCATGCGGCCAGCTCCGGGGTGGCGCTCGGCCGATCCCATTCAACAAGCGTATTGTCCAAATCAGTGATGATCCCTTTGACCCCTTTTTGTTTCAGCTCATCCGGAGTAATGTCGATCACACGCTTGGCAAACTGGCTTGGCAAAAAGTAGTGAAGCATGCCGGACACCCGCCTTTCCATTTGCTTTTCCCATCATAGCGAATTTTAACGTTTGTTTCAAAACAAAGTTTACCGATGATAAATAGAAAAAACTTTCGACAAATTTCGCGACTGTCCATCTTGTGGATAACTGTTGCCCACATTATACACAAGCTAGTCATCACACTTCCTGCGTTTTATAAACATGTTTTCCACATGTTATCCACCACCTTCTGTGGATAACAGAACGGTTGTTCTCTCTCCCAAGTCATGGTACATTGTAAGTAACCTACCATTATATGTATGACATGTTTGGCATATTCCATCCAAAAAAGGAGGACGCCCCCGATGAAACATTTGTCCGACGAGCTGTTGATCGAGTCGTACTTCAAGGCGAAAGAACTCAACCTCAGCCCGGAATTCATCGAGTTGATTGAAAAAGAAATCCAGCGCCGTTCATTGACCCACAAAATTAAGCTGTCCTCATAAGCGAAGGCCTTCGGGCTTTTTTTGTTTCGGAAAGCCTTAGCGCTCATGCGCCTCGCACCAATAGCCGAGCCGCTCGCCGACTTTGATCGGCATGGGCGCAACAATGCGCGGGTCAGGGGCGAAACTTCCGCGTTCAAACAGCAAGACGACCGTTGAACCGAACGAAAAATACGCCATTTCCTCTCCTTTTACAAGCTGCTCACCCTCATGGGTCAATTCAATGCTGTTGACGAACATGGCGCCGATTTTCACGATCGCCAAGCGCTTGCCGCCGGCTGTGACCTCGGTGATGAGGCGGTAATTTTTCTCGAGCGGCCGACGCCCATATTTTAAGCCAAGACGGTTGACCGGATACGACTTGCGGCCGAGCGCCCACTGCTTTTCGATCACTCCAGATATTGGGCTGTGGATGCGGTGATAATGACTCGGGCTTAAATACAGAATAAAAAAGAACCCGTTCACATACGGTTGTGCCGCTTCAACGCTGCCGAGCATTTCTGCAATGGAATACGGCTTTCCCTTGACGATCATTTCGCAGTTTTCTCGAATCGTGCCCATGTCTTCAATGACGGCGTCGACCGGGCTGACGACCGTATGCTCATCAGCGTCGACCGGCCTCACCCCAGCCTTCAGCCGGCGGACGAACAGTTGCTGCAACGTCTTATAATTTTTTAAGCTTTTTTCCATTTCGTCTTGGTTAATATGATAAATTTTTGCATACGATGATATCAATAGCCCGCTGAGTCGCGATTTGGCAAACGAAGCGAGCAGCTTTGAAGAAAGCGAGTGATTGGTCAGCTCGATGAACAAACGATAAAGCCATTTTCGCAAGCACGTTCCCTCCAGTAGCGCAACATCGCCATTCGTTACTACCTTCCATATTACCGCCAAAATGAGTATAATGGTAGTAGAATTTTCTTTTGGCGTTTTCTGTTGGAAAAGGAGTGGGGAAACTTGTTCTTATCGGACTATTTAGATTATACGTTAAAAAAGCTGAAAGCAAACGTGGCAAACATTTTGACGATGACAAACCTGTCGCTTGGCGGCTTTTCCGTCCTGGCTACGCTGAAAGGGCAGCTTCATATGAGCGTGCTGCTCGTTTTTTTAGCAGCGTTTGTCGATCGCTTTGACGGCGCTGTGGCGCGCAAGATGAACATTGAATCCGAACTTGGCAAGCAGCTCGATTCGATGAGCGACATCGTCTCCTTCGGCGTCGCTCCCGCCTTGCTGATGTACCAAGGCTTGTTCCATGAGTTCGGCGCGCCCGGCGCGGTATTCACCGTTTTGTACATCGCTTGCGGCGCCTTCCGCCTCGCTCGCTTCAACATCACAGAAAACAACGGCTACTTTGCGGGGCTGCCGATCACCGCCGCCGGGGTGCTGATGACGCTCGGCTATTTAGCCATCCCGTACTTCCCGCCGCAATCGTTTATGTTTTTGGCGCTCATTTTATCGTTTTTAATGGTCGGCACGTTTAAACTGAAAAAAATATGATGATCATCGGAGCTGCCCTTTCCGTCATCCTAATGGAGCGGGCGGCTTTTTGCGTCTCATGTCACACCTTTTTCCCTTTTCAACCTCCTATATTCAGTATATGATAAATATGGTTTCTTCATAAAAACGCCCAATGGCGTAGATCGTTCGTATGGAAAAAGCGGGGGGATTCATTTGGACAAAACATCGGTCATCGGCATCATCCTTGGTGTCATTGCCGTCGGGCTGGGCATGTACTTTAAGGGCGTTTCGCCTGCTGTATTGATCAATCCGGCCGCCATCCTCATCATTCTCGTCGGGACGGCGGCAGCGGTCGTCATCGCCTTTCCGACGCACGAAATTAAAAAAGTGCCAAAGCTTTTCAAAGTCATTTTCACGGAATCAACGACGCCGACGGTCGAACAACTGATTCCGCTGTTCGTCGATTGGGCGAATATCGCCCGCCGCGAAGGGCTGCTGGCGCTCGAGGCGAAATTGGACGACATTGACGACCCGTTTTTGCGCAACGGACTCAGCATGGCAATCGATGGGCAAACGCAAGAGTTCATCCGGGATGTCATGACAGAGGAAATCGTCGCCATGGAAGAGCGCCACGAAGCGAATGCCGCGATTTTTTCCCAAGCAGGCACGTACGCGCCGACGCTCGGGGTGCTTGGGGCCGTCATCGGCCTGATTGCCGCCCTTGGCAATATGGAAAACATCGCCGAGCTCGGCAAGGCGATCAGCGCCGCTTTTGTCGCCACGATGCTCGGCATTTTCACCGGCTATGTGCTTTGGCATCCGTTTGCCAACAAACTGCGGCGGAAATCGAAGGAAGAGGCGCGCGTGCGCTACATCATGATTGAAGGGGTGCTGTCCATTTTGGAAGGACAAGCCCCGCGCATGATCGAACAAAAACTCGCCTCATACTTGCCGGAAAACGAGCGGCGCCAAGCGCTGGTGCAAGGGGAAACGGCCAATGGCTAAGAAAAAAAAGAACAAGCATGACGACCATATGAGCGAGGCATGGCTGATTCCGTACGCGGATTTATTGACGCTATTGCTCGCCCTATTCATCGTCTTGTTTGCGAGCAGCCAAATCGACCAAAAGAAGTTTCAAGAAATTGCGCGCGCCTTTAGCACCGCCTTTGCCGGCGGAACGGGTGTTCTTGACTTTCAAAGCCCGATCGAGCCGATCACTCCACCGGCCCAAGACGAAGAAGGACGGCATCAAGCAAAGCAGCCTTCCCCAGTCGTAAACGGAAAGGAAAAAGAAGAATTAGGGCAAATCAAAGCGAAAATCGACAGCTACATCCACGACAACAAGCTGACGGGAAAACTGCAGACTTCCTTGACGGACGAAGGGCTCGCGATTACCATTTTGGATGATATTTTATTCGACTCCGGCAGCGCCGAAGTGCGCATGAAAGACCGGCGTCTTGCGGCGGAAATCTCCGCTTTGCTCGTCATGAACCCGCCGCGCAATATCATCATCAGCGGCCATACGGACAACGTGCCGATCCATAATGAGAAATTTGCTTCCAACTGGGAGCTGAGCGTCATGCGCGCCGTCAATTTCATGAAAGTGCTGCTTGAAAACAAGCAACTCGATCCGCGCTATTTCAGCGCCAAAGGGTATGGCGAATACAAGCCGATCGCCTCCAACGCCACCGCTGCCGGGCGGATGAAAAACCGGCGTGTCGAAATTTTAATTTTGCCGCGCACCGACGTCAATGATTCGTCCACATCCACTCAGTGACCGCCGCGCCTTCAGCGGGCGGTTTTCTTTAGCCGTCGCTTTGCCAAAACTCTCTTTTCCATGTCCAAACAGAAAAACCGGCGGTTCGCCGGTTTTTCCTCCTTCGTCCGCAAAGACCTTTATTCGAAAAAATCAAAGCTTGATCGTCCATTTAATGACTCCGGCTTTGGCAAGCGCCTCAACCAAAATGACAACGACCGGCCCGACGAACAACCCGATAAAGCCAAGCAGCTGAAACCCCAGATAGACGCTGACGAGCGCGGCGAGCGGGGAAATGCCCAAATTGGTGGAAAACACTTTCGGCTCAATGATCCGGCGCACGACGGTGATGACGACAAACAGCACGATGAGCCCGATGCCAAGCGTATTGTTGCCGTTCGCCATGCTGATGAGCCCCCACGGAACAAGCACGGAACCCGTTCCTAAAATCGGCAAAATATCAACGACGACGATGACCAGCGCCATCAACGCCGCATAGTCGACCCCCAACACGAAAAGGCCAGCCAGCGCGAGGAAAAACGTAATTAAACTAAGCAAAAACTGCGCTTTTAAAAAGCCGATCCCCGCTTTGCTCAGCTGGGCGACGACCATCCCAAGCCGCTGTTCGGTCCGTTCGGACAAATAGCGGCGCATGCCTTGCTTCAGCTGCGGCAAATCGAGGCAAATGAGAAACAGTGCGATCAAATACACTAAAAAATGAATCAAAAACGCCGGAATGGCGGCAATATAATGGACGAGCGACTGCGTCAAGTTGGTCGCAAACGACAAAAGCATTTGCTCGACGGTATTGACGCCGCGTTCAAGCGAATCGATGATTTCCTGCGGAATGGAGCTGGAATACGACTGCCACGTTTGAATGAGGCGGTCGAGCACTTTCGTCGCTTCGTTTAGCACATAAGGCAGTTTTTGCGAGAGCGCCATCACTTGTTGCACAAAAATCACGACTAGAAAGTAAAGGGAAAGCCCAAGAATGATGATGAACAATGAAAAAATCACCGTGACGGCGTGCGCGCGCTTCAGCTTATAGTTTTCTTGCAATCGGCGGATGGACGGCTCGAGCAAAAGCGCGGTCGCAAGTGCGAAAAGAAGAGGCACGCTGTATGGCACAAGCCATAGCCCCACAGCGAATAGCAACGCAATGATAATCCAACGTTTCACGTTCGTCCCTCATTTTTCATAAAAATTTAGCCAAAAGATGGTTCATGTATAAATATAGCCGACAGCATGCGGACGGGCAACTATTTCATGCGCTCGTTTTCATCTGCAGCACGGCGTCGTCGTTGCCAAACGATGTAAATCGCCGCCACCGCCACCGCCGCTGCAATAGCCGGTCGGACGTATGGCGCCGCCATCTCGTCAATTTGCCGCCATCGTTGGCCAAGCTGCTCTCCCAACCAAATAAACAAGATGGACCATGGGATGATGGCCAACACCGTGTAAATCGTAAACGGCAACCACTTCATCCGCGCAATGCCGGCGGGGATCGAAATCGCATGGCGGACAACGGGGATAAACCGGGCGCTGAAAATGACGCCGGGGCCAAATTTCGCAAACCAGCGTTCCGCCACATCCAAATGTTTTTTCTGGATCAATACATATTTCCCATACTGATCTAGAAACGGCCGTCCGCCATAGTAGCCCATCCAATACAAAAACAACTGCGCCACCGTGCCGCCTATTGTCCCAGCTGCCACGGCCCCAGCAAATGAGACATCCCCCCGCGCTACCAAATAACCGGCATAAGCCAACACGATCTCGCTGGGGATCACTTCCACCATCAAGGCGAGAGCGATGCCGACATAGCCTAAACTGGTCAAAAAGGAAAACATCGATTGAATGACTTCGTGCACCGTTTTTCCTCCTTGTCTTTCGCTTCCTTGTCCATTTTTTCATTATACTATACGTTCCTTGCCAACAAAACGGGAAAAGCGGCTGATCATTCAGCCGCTTTCACGAGTGTCGATGATCATCTATATAGATGCAATTTAAAGCTTTAACATTTTTCGTCTTTGCCGGTCATTGCATCCGACTGTCGAGTGACCGAACAGCGCCGCTTCCAGACCCATGAATGGGTCTGTGAAGCGGCGTTGTTCGGTCTTCCGTCACGCTAAGGCGTGACGGAGGCAAGCCACACGCTTGCCTTCGACAGTCGAAAATGGGCAAACCACTTTTCTGTCAAGGATATGTTAAACTTCTTTGTTGCATCTATATACATAGTTATTATTGGTTAATCAACACATCTGAGCCACTTTTCTCTTAGGCGCTTTGCTGCTGCAGCTCAGCGATGTATTGTTTTCCTTGTTCTTCGTTATATTGCCCTTCCCATTTCGACATCACAACCGCCGCCAGCGAGTTGCCGATGACGTTGACCACTGTGCGCGCCATGTCCAAAAGGCGGTCGATGCCGGCGATAAACGCCAATCCTTCAACTGGAATGCCAACCGTGCCAAGCGTCGCCAATAAGACGACAAACGATACGCCTGGGACACCGGCAATCCCTTTGGACGTCACCATTAAAACGAGCACAAGCGAGATTTGCTGCGAAATCGGCATGTCGATGCCGTACAGTTGAGCGATAAAGACAGCCGCCAGCGCCTGATAGAGCGTCGACCCATCCAAGTTGAACGAATAGCCGGTCGGAACGACAAAGGATGTTACAGCCTTTGAACAACCGAATTTCTCCATTTTTTCCATAACCTTAGGCAACACGGTTTCCGAGCTCGACGTGCTATAGGCAAGCACTAATTCATCCTTTAAGATTTTTATAATATGGAAAATATTTGTACCTACCAATTTGGCCACAGCGCCAAGCACCACCAACACGAAGAACGCCATGACCGCATAAACGAGCACAACAAGCTTGCTGAGCGGAAGGAGCGAAGCGACGCCGAATTTCGACACCGTCACGCCGATCAAGGCGAAAACGCCAAACGGCGCAAACTTCATCACTTGGTTCGTCACATAAAACATCGCTTCCGCTGTGCCTTGGAAAAAGCGAAGCACCGGTTTCCCTTTTTCACCGATCGCGGCTACGCCCAACCCGAACATCACCGAGAAGAAGATGATCGGCAGCATATTCCCGGTCGACAGCGCTTCAAACACGTTTTTCGGCACGATGTTGACAAATGTTTCAACCATCGAATGGTGCTGCACTTCGTTCGTCGTATCGACATACGACTGGATATCCGTTTTCTCAAGCGACTTCATATTGACGCCGACGCCTGGTTGGAAAATGTTCGCTGCCAAGAGGCCGACGATAATGGCAATCGTCGTAATGATCTCAAAATAAAGGATCGTTTTGCCGCCCAACTTTCCGAGCTTTTTCACATCACCGACGTTGGCGACGCCGACAATCAAGCTCGAGACGACGATCGGGATGACGATCATCTTAATTAAACGGAGAAAAACATCTCCGATCGGCTGCAAATACGTCGCTACTTTAGGGCTTCCGTAAAAAATGGCCCCAACCATAATCCCGAGAATAAGGCCGATGAAAATTTGCCATGCCAAGCCGATCTTGCGCATGATGCTTTTTCGCCTCCTTTAGACAAATTTAGACAAAAGACGACAAAATTATTTTACTTTTAAAAATAAAATCTGTCAATATTTTTGATTGAAATCGCTTCATCAAAGGATATAAATGAAAGAATTCAGTTTTTTAAAATAATTTCTATTCTTCCACTACTGAAAAAGCGGGTCGCTGCACCAGCAACCCGCTTTTGTTATGACCGCCGTTTTTCTTTTTCCTGCCGATAAAACTCGTGAAACATTTTCATTAATGCCCGTTTTTCAATGCGCGAGACATAGCTTCTCGAGATGCCGAGCTCTTTGGCGATTTCACGCTGCGTTTTTTCCCGCTGCCGACCGAGGCCAAAGCGATTGATGATCACCTCTTTTTCCCGCTCATCAAGCACGCTGATATATTGTTTGACTTGTTCGAGCTCCATGTTCAAGTGGATTTCATCGACGATGTCTTCGCCTTCGGCTTTTAAAATATCAAGCAGGCTGATTTCGTTTCCTTCTTTGTCCTGGCCGATTGGCTCATGCAACGAGACGTCTTTGCGCGTTTTTTTTAATGAACGCAGGTGCATCAGGATTTCGTTCTCGATACATCGAGCCGCATACGTTGCCAGCTTCGTTCCTTTGCCCGGCGAATAGCTTTCAATCGCCTTGATCAAGCCGATCGTGCCAATGGAGATTAAATCCTCGACCTCTTCTCCCGTATTTTCAAACTTTTTCACAATGTGGGCAACAAGGCGCAAGTTGTGTTCGATGAGCCGGTTGCGGGCTTGCTCGTCGCCTTTTGCCATCAGCGTCAAATACTTTTCCTCTTCTTGAGCGCTTAACGGCTGGGGAAACGCATTGTTTTTAATATACGAGACAAGAAACGTCAGCTCTTTCAACAGAAACGTAAACGCCGTGAAAATGCCGGACATGCTCTCACCCCCGCCTGCTGTCATCGGCGGAAACCGCCTATCGTTATGTATATGCAGGGGCGATGTTGTCCGTGTCTTTACGACAAAAATAGACCGGCCCGAAATGAGCCGGCAATGACCTGACCAATCAAAAACGATTGATGCCAACGTTCTGCTGATGCGGTCCGCCTGCTTATCCCCCTCCCGATGCAGAAGAACCGCCGTTACGCTTTGGCCTCAACGCTGACTTCCGCGGCGACAACAAGCGCAATCGACGCGGTAATGATGATCGACATGACAATGGCGAACATCCCCGTTCCCTCCTTGACCTTCTCTTCTAGATTTTATTTTACCAAAGAAGACAAGGAGCGCTTCCGCCACATTTTGAACAATTCGTGAAATTCGACCGTCAACAACAGCACGCGGAGCACCGATATCCCCCCTTTAGCCTGAGTCAAGTCGAGTCTCCCGTCTGTTTCATCCACATCACAAGCCATACTGGTACAATTGACATGAATCTTCTCCCCTTTCATCTCCATTGTTTTAAAACAACCGTTGATGAGCGGAACATTTGCGGTCAAGCAACTCCTCCTCAGCTGCACGCGCGAACCGCTCCTCTTCGATGTTCCGTTGCCGCGGCTTTCTCCGCTCAATCGTGATCGTGATAAAAAACAAATGGATCGTCATACCCCCTCACCTCCTTTCCATGCAAAAAAACCGCAGAAGGAAGGCGTTTCTGCGGCTAAGCGTACAAAAAGGCCGCAGAAAGCGAGACTACTCCCCTTCTGCGGCCTGATCGCTGTTTTTCGTCATCGGTGCACGTTCATTCCCGGTCGGCGGAAGGTCGAATAGCCGTTTGATAGAATGGATGCGTTACTGTTGTCCACATCATCATTGTCATTGTCTTCGACCTCCCTTTGGAAATGATGCTACGTAGGCAATTATATCCAAAATTATTTCCATTGTAAACCGTTTTTTTGCAAAATAGGCAAAAAGCTTGCTTTCCCTTGAACGCCAGCATGGTGGCTAAACAAAAACCCGCCTTTCGGCCAAAAGGCAGGTTTACGGTTCGAACCGCTTTTCTTCTTCCTCAAGACGGCGGGCATAGCGGGCGGCTTGGCGCAAACAGGAAAGCGACGCGGTAAAACAGACGGCGACTGCCAATAGGGCGAACGGCTTTTTCGCTGTCTCAACCGCTTCTGGGATGATCGTTCCGAAATAGAGAAACGCTCCAAACGCGAACAAGACGAGGCTGTATGTTTTAAAGTCGCCCGCCTTGGCCCGCAGCTCGTTTCGTTGCTGCTCGTTCAAGCCCGATCCCTCCTCTCCCCTTTCACTGTATCATACATGGACAGAAGGGGGGAGCGGCAATTTCAGCCAAGCGCCTTCGCCAAATCGTCAAGCAGATCGTTGACATCTTCAAGCCCGACCGACAAACGGATCAGGCCATCGGTAATGCCGAGCTGTTCGCGCCGTTCCTTCGGGATCGAGGCGTGCGTCATTTTCCCTGGCAACGAAATTAAACTTTCGACCGCCCCTAAGCTTTCGGCAAGCGTAAAGTAGCGCACGCGCGACAGCACTTTCTCGGCGCGCTCCAAGCTGCCGACATCAAACGAAATCATGCCGCCAAATCCGCGCATTTGCTTTTTCGCCAACTCGTGGTTCGGATGATCCGGAAGACCTGGATAATGGACGCGCTTGACCGCCTTGTGTTCAGCCAAAAAAACAGCGATTTGGCGCGCATTTTCTTCATGTTCCTCCATCCGCACGGCGAGCGTTTTCATCCCGCGCATCAATAGCCATGAATCTTGCGGCCCGAGCACGCCGCCGGTTGAATTTTGCACGTAATGGAGCCGCTCGGCAAGCTCCGGCGTGCGGACAACCGCCAACCCAGCGACGACGTCGCTATGGCCGCCTAAATATTTCGTCGCGCTATGGATGACGATATCGGCGCCAAGCTCAAGCGGCGTCTGAAAGTACGGAGTGGAAAACGTGTTATCGACGATCAATAGCAGCCCATGCGCACGGGCAATGGCGGCGGCGGCTTGCAAGTCAGTGATTTTCAACAGCGGGTTCGTCGGCGTTTCGATATAGATGGCTTTCGTATTCGGCCGGATGTGCGCCTCGATGTTGGCGACATCGCTCGTATCGACGAACGTCGCCTCAAGCCCGAACCGATTCAGCACGTTCGTCATGACGCGATACGTGCCGCCGTAGACATCGTCAGTGAGCACCAGATGGTCGCCGCTTTGAAACAACATCATGACGGCCGTAATGGCCGCCATACCGGAAGCGAACGCAAAGCCGGCTTCGCCGCCCTCGAGATCGGCGATCAGCTTCTCAAGCGCCGCGCGCGTCGGGTTGCCGGTGCGCGAGTATTCAAACCCTTTATGCTTTCCAACTTCTTCTTGCTTATACGTACTCACTTGATAAATCGGGACCGACACCGCTCCCGTATGCGGATCCCCCGGAATGCCGCCATGAATGAGCATTGTTTTCCGCCTCATCGTTACCTCCCACCTTCATAAATGTGTTTGCTTAAATAGCGTTCGCTCCCGTCCGGAAAAATGACGACGATATTCGTCCCTGGCTTTGCCTTCTCTGCTTCCATCAAGGCGGCATGAAACGCGGCGCCAGACGAACTGCCGACCAAAAGCCCCTCCTGTCTTGCGAGTTCGCTGACGCGCCGGAACGCGTCATCGTCCGCGATCGTGTAGATGGCATCAAAATAATCCGGATCCATAAACGGCGGCAAAAACTCCATGCCGATCCCTTCCGTCCGATGCGGACCCGGCTTGCCGCCGCCTAAAATCGAGCCTTCCGGTTCCACGATGACCGTTTTAATGGCCGGGTTTTTTTCTTTTAAAAACGTCGCTGTCCCCATAAACGTGCCGCCGGAGCCGGCGCCGGCGACAAAAATGTCGATCTGTCCGTCCAAATCGTCCCACAGCTCCGGACCGAGCGTCTTGTAATACGTCCTTGGGTTAGCCGGGTTTTGGAACTGCTGGGGGCAATAGGCCCCTGGAATCGTGCGGGCGAGCTCCTCCGCTTTGCGGATGGCCCCTTCCATTCCCTCTTCAGTCGGTGTATGAACGATTTGCGCCCCGAGCGCCTTCATCAGCTGTTGTTTTTCGATGCTGAATTTTTCCGGCACACAAAAAATGATGTTCACGTTTTTGCCGATCGCCGCCAGCGCCAGACCGATGCCGGTGTTGCCGGCCGTCGGCTCGATGATCGTGCCCCCCTCTTTCAGTTTTCCTGATGCAAACGCCTCGCGCAACAGCTCTTGTCCGAGCCGGTCTTTAATGCTTCCGCCAGGGTTGAAGTATTCAAGCTTGGCGAACAGCCGAACGCCTTCCGGGAGGGGGAAGCGCGTAATTTCGACAACCGGCGTATGGCCGATCAACTCATGGATGCTTTTTGCTACGCGCATACAAGTCACTCCGTTTCTTCACGCTCAGTTTAGCAGCAAAACGGCGGTGTTTTGTTGTCTATATATATAAGTTGAAACTTTGTTTTACATCCAGTAGAGCGCCCGCCGCATTCTACCAAACTGACTTGTATGAAGGAAAACAGAATCGAGCAATCGGAAAATCTTTATTACAACTTATATAGATGCAATTTGAAGCATCACCATTTGCAACTTTTACCGAGTATTCGATCGACTGTCGGGCGACCGAACAACGCAGCTTAAAGACCCATATATGGGTCTGTGAAGCAGGCGGTTGTTCGGTCTTCCGTTACGCCTAGGCGTGACGGAAGAAGCCTGCGGCTTGCCTCCGACAGTCGAGAACATAGACAAGCTGCTTTTTCGCTGCATCTTAATCGCGCTTCTGTTTCATAACGGAAAGCATCGACAAGACAAGTTCAGCCGAATGTTTCGCCGCCGTCTCCAAAAACTGTTCAAACGACACGTCCGACTCCTCACCAGCAATATCAGACAACGCCCGGATGATGACAAACGGCGTTCCAAATTGCACGCACACTTGGGCGATCGCCGCCGCTTCCATTTCGACGGCGCACAATTCCGGAAACTGACCGCGCACAAATTCGACTCGCTTTGGATCGTTCATAAACGAATCGCCGGTGGCGATCAAGCCGGTCACTGCCTGCAGGCCATCAAGCCGCGCCGCCGCCTGCTTGGCCGCCTCAACAAGCGCCTCATCCGCCCGGTAGCGCGCCGGCAGGCCAGGCACTTGCCCGTAAGCGTAGCCGAACGCGGTCACATCGACGTCATGATGGACGACTTCCTTGGAAATGACAAGATCTCCGACACGAAGCGAAGGCAAAAATCCGCCAGCTGACCCCGTGTTAATCACGAAGTCAGGGCGAAAGCGGTCAAGCAGAAGCGTCGTTCCCATGGCGGCGTTCACTTTGCCGATCCCGGATTTCAACAACACCGCCTCCACGCCGTCAAGGCGCCCTTTGGAAAATTCGCACCCGGCGATGACCGTTTCCTCGCGCCCTTCCATGCGCGAACGCAAAATCGCCACTTCCTCTTCCATGGCTCCAATAATGGCTGCTTTCATCGTTCTCCCTCTTTCTATGTCGTTTGTTTCACCGCCTCCATCACCCAGACGAACGCGTTTTGCTGCGCAAAGGAGGCGGAAAAGCCATGCTTGGAAAACAGTGATGCCAATACGTCAAGCGTCGTATAATATTCGCGTTCCAAATCGTCGGCCAAATCGTGGAAGCCGCGCGCTCGGGCTTCCTCAATCGCCTGGCGGAACGCCTCTTTGTCGCGAAACGCCGTATCGGCAAACACTATTTTACCACCCGGATGGAGCAATTGACTATATTTGGCCAGCGCTTCGTCTTTTTCCGCATCCGTCAAATGATGAAACGCATACGTGCTGGCGATCGTGTCGATCGGCTCCGGCGGTGTCGGAAATTGCAAAAAATCGCCGTCCAGAATGACCGCTCGCCCGCTGAGCTTTTCCGCCGCTTTTTTCCTCATCGGCGCCGATGGCTCGATCCCGTACACCTGCTTGCCGCGCTCAAGCAGCTTTTTCGTCAAGTTGCCTGTGCCGACGCCAAACTCGAGCACGACTTGGCCGGCTTTGTCGGCGACCGTGCTTAAAATGCGGTCATAACCGGCAAACACGTCTCGATATTGCTCATCGTATCCTTCGACCGATCGGTCATACGATTCCGCCCATTGCTCAAACAAGTCAAGAAACTCTCTGCCCATATGGTCACACCCCAAAAAAGTTTATAATTCCTATAAATATAGTATGTTTTTTTCGTATTGCCTGCTCTTACTGTAGCATATGTTTTTCCCTTGTTCAACGATCATGTTCGTTCGTATTGTTCCCCCTTGTACTCCGGTGGATGAGGGCGGGAAAATTTGCTACACTGACAATGGAAAGGAGGAAGAACGATGCCGAACATTTCTCTTGATTTGATCGAGGACAAAATCGAATTTTTTGAAGCGGACGACTTGCGGACGCTCGAGAAAAAAATCAACGAACAAATTGAACATAACAAGGCGCTCTTGCTTTCCGTCCATCATGTATCCCATCAAATGCACGTCATGGAAAACGGAAAGCGGTTCTACAGCGCAGTCGTTCATTTCAAAGCGAAAAAATAACAGGCGCCCTTCGTTTTTGGGCGCCTGTGTATGTTTCCGCCGCTAATGAACCGCCATCGTTTCACTGATGCCGCCAACGTTTCGAATATCTCCGCTTCCCCTCATCATGCCGCTTATGGCTTTTGCTTCAACTTTTGCACTTTCGTCGGCTTCCAGCCTTCGTTCGTCACCCATTCAATGTACACTTTGTAATGGGCGATTTGATCTTTCGTCGAAATCGTCGCGACTGCTTTGTTCGGTCCGTTGTTGCCGATGAACCAAACGATCATCTCCTCCGGAGCGATGCCGGTCGCATAGCTGACGGCATCGAGCATTTCCTTCCAGTCGACGGAATCTTTCTTAAACACCGTTTCATGCGGCTCCGATTGCGTCGTACCGATCGGCTGCCATGCCGGATTGACGATTTCTTTTTCAACGTTGGACCCCGGCGGGCCCGGCGTCTCTGTCGCACCGGCTTTACTCGTTTCATCGGTGGAAGCAGCGTCTTCTTCCTCGGCCGGCGTTTCAGCTTCCGTCGGCGCCGCCGCTTCGCCTGTTTCCACTTCCACCCGCTTCGCATTGGCCGCTTCTGTTTTGGCTTCGCGATCCATCTCCTTCTTGCTCGGTTCGCCGCCAAACAGCAAGTTCCCGCCGACAATCAAAATGAGCAGCACGACAACGGCAATGGCTCCGTTGAGCCAACGGTTGATCCTCCGCCGTTTGGCGCGGGCGGCAAAGCGCGTCTCGATTTGCGCCACCGTCTCCTCTCCCTTCTTTGGATGATGTTCGTGCTGGAAACATGGATTCCCCTTACATTTGGTTCGTCACTTCACTTCATTTTTGGCGCGGTCATAAGCATAAAGCGCCTCGACTGCAGCGGCGAACACATCATTCGTCGAAGCCCGCCCGCTCGGGCAGTCGAGCTCAACGACAGCAAGGGCGTATTTCGGACGGTCGGCTGGAAAATAGCCAGCAAACCATTTATTAATGAATTCAGCGCCGCCGTCCATTTTTCCTGTCTCCGCCGTCCCGGATTTGCCGGCGACCGGATACGGCAGCGAACGGAAGCGGCGGCCGGTGCCATCCTCTTTGGTGACAACGCTGCGCAAAAGCCGCTGCAGCTCTTCGGCCGTCTGCGGCGCGATCGGCGCCATGTCTGAAGCCGGTTGAGGCGGAAACGAAAAGAGGGTCGCACCGTTTTTATACAGCACTTTGTCAACGGCCCGCACCTGAAGCGCTTCGCCGCCGCGGGCGATGGTCGCCATCATGTTGGCGACGCCAAGCGGCGAGACGCGTACATTTTTTTGCCCGATCGCCGTTTGCGCCACCGCAAGCGGCACCCTCTTGTCGCGCGGATCATGCCAAATCGTCCCCTTCTGCTCCTCCGGGAACTGACGGAAATGCTCTTCATGGTACACCGCCCCTTCCCATCCGGCCGTCGGATACAGCCCGAGCTTTCTCGCATACGTTTCAAACGCATCCGGATCGTGCTCGATCAACTGCTTGCCGAGCGTGGCGAACGCATTGTTGCAACTGACGGCAAAGCTGTCCGCTAAATCAAGCATGCCGTAATCATGCTCCTCATCGCGGGTTTTGCCGTCAATTTTTCGGCTGCAGTCAAACGTTGTCTCAAGCGAGGCGAGCCCCTCATCAAGCGCCGCGGCCGCAATGACGGTTTTCAAAATCGAGCCAGGGATTTGCGGCAACACGATTTGGTTTTCCGCCCCGCGGTTTTTGTACGGATCACGCGGGTCCATGTTTGGGCGGCTGACCATGGCGAGCACACTGTTTGTGTCAATATCCAGCAAAACGAGACCGCCTTTTTTCAACCCGTATCGGTCAACGATCTGCTCCATCTCTTGCTGCAAGTCACGGTCAAGCGTCGTTTGCACGGTGACGGGATAAAACGGGTTGCCCGTGTCGCTGTATTTGACATCGAGCCCAAACAGCGGCCGCCCTTCGGCGTCAACGTGATAAAGCAGCTTCGTTTCGCCGTCGGCGAGCAAAAATTCATCAAACGCCTTCTCAAGTCCTTGAATGCCCACTTCGGTCTTTGGCGGCAGCGGCCGTTTTGGATAACGCTTCTTGATGAGCTCCTGATCTGGACGGGTGAAGCCAAGCAAATGCGGGGCGTACACCGTTTCCAGCGGATATTGCTTGTTGACGGCAAATACCCCCGGAATGCGCAAATCGTTAATTTGCTTCATTTGCTGGGCGCTCAAGGCGAGCGGCTCTCCATCCTTCTCTAAGACGAACGGACCGTCCGCCTGCTCAAGCTGGCGGCGGATCTCTTCTTTAGAGACGCCGGTGATGCGGGCGACTTGTTCCATCGGCCATTTCATCGTCGTTAAAAACGGGAATAAGACAAGCGACGGCACGTATCGCTTCGTGAGCGGCGCGCCATTTCGGTCGACGAACGAGCCGCGCCCGTCGTCAATGATCAGTTCTTGTGTCCGCTGGGCGACGCTTTCGGCAATTAAATTATGATTGGCGAACGACTCGGCGTCAATCAGCTGGATCTGCGCCAATCGCCCGACAAGCAACAACAAGCCCAGTTGAATGAGGGCGAGCATGGCAAGCGTTCGTTTTTTCCACATAAAGAAAACACCTCATCATCAGTGTTGACGAGGTGTTTCCGTTTGAAACGTCAAGCGGCGGCAATTTTCTTCGCTTCGCTTCGCACACCGCCGCTTGTTCAGGTCGGCCGCCTCCTGCTTCTTATTTCACAGCCACGATTTTCACAAGCATTTCCCCGCCCGGCGTTTGCACCGTCACCTCATCGCCGACGCGGCGGCCGAGAAGCGATTTCGCAATCGGCGAGTCGTTGGAAATTTTCCCTTCAAACGGATCGGCTTCAGCGCTGCCGACGATCGTATACGTCTCTTCCTCGCCGTCCGGCAGTTCAATGAACGTGACCGACTTGCCGAGCGAGACGACGTCCGGGTTTTCTTTGTCTTCTTCAATGATGACGGCGTTGCGGATCATGTTTTCAAGCATTTGGATGCGCGATTCGACAAACGCCTGCTCATCTTTGGCAGCATCGTACTCCGAGTTTTCCGACAAATCCCCGAACCCGCGCGCAATCTTAATGCGCTCCACCACTTCTTTCCGCTTGACCGTTTTTAAGTACTCAAGCTCTTGTTCCAGTTTCTCTTTTCCCTCTTTCGTCATCGGATACTGCTTTTCGTTCGCCATTCATCTCACTCCTCTATATATTCTGCATTATGTAAAACGTACGAACAGCAAAAACGGCTGTTCGTACGCTTACTTGTTATATAATATATTGTTTTGTCTCTGTTATGTTATTACAAAACCGCTTTTTGTTCAAGAACTGTGCGAATTTTTGCCACCATTAAATCGATGGCGACGACGTTCTGTCCGCCTTCCGGAATGATCACATCCGCGTAGCGCTTCGTCGGTTCGACAAACTGGTTGTGCATCGGCCGGACGACGGACAAATATTGCTCGATGACCGAATCGAACGTGCGGCCGCGCTCTTTCATATCGCGGATGAGACGGCGGATGATGCGGATGTCCGGGTCGGTGTCGACATATACTTTAATGTCCATTAAATTGCGGAGTCGCTCATCCTCCAAGACAAGAATGCCCTCCACGATGATGACATCCTTCGGCTCCACGCGAATGACGTCGCTTGAGCGAGTGTGCAGCGTATAATCGTACACCGGCTTGTCAATCGGCTCATAGCGAAGCAACTTATGAATATGCTCAATCAACAAATCGTTGTCAAACGCCAGCGGATGGTCATAGTTCGTCTTCAGCCGCTCTTCAAACGGAAGATGGCTTTGGTCTTTATAGTAAAAGTCTTGCTCCAAAACAAGGATCGAGCGGTCGCCGAAATGGTCGTAAATCGCGCGGGCGACGCTCGTCTTCCCCGAGCCGGAGCCGCCGGCGACGCCGATGACAACGGGCTTCTTCCCCATCTTAATTCTCCTTTCTCATCATGTTGTACGGGAAGAGAGGGCGCTTGACCTTAAACTTCACGATTTGCAACGGATGGCGCGCCGCATCAAGCTCGTTGCCGTCTTCGTCCCAAATTTTCTCAATCACTTGGGTGAAGTTTTCAATTTCCGGACCGAAAAATTCGACTTCATCGCCCGGGCGGAAATGGTTGCGCTGCTGGACGGTGGCGATGCCCGTCTCCGGGTCATAGCCAAGCACCAAACCGGCGAATTCATGCGTCGTTTTCCGGCTGTGCGTCCCGTACATATGGTTCGTATAATCCGGGAAGCCGTCAAAGAACGACGGCGCCGTCTCGCGGTTGGCGCATTTCTCCAGCTCCCGCACCCACTCTTCGCGGATCGTGAAATGGTCTGGGTCAGCGCAGTAGGCATCAATGACTTTCCGGTAGACACTGACAACCGTCGCCACGTAATGGATCGATTTCATCCGCCCTTCAATTTTCAAGCTATCCACACCCAATTCGATCATCACCGGAATGGCGCGGATTAAGTTCAAATCTTTCGCGCTCATCGCAAACGGAGCGTCCCCTTTTTCAAACAACGGAATTTCCCGGCCGTCCGAGAGCTGATACAAATCGTAATCCCAGCGGCACGACTGGCAGCATCCGCCGCGGTTTGAGTCGCGCGCCGTCATATGGTTGCTCAATACACAGCGGCCGGAGTAGGCGGAACACATCGCCCCATGGATGAACGCCTCGATTTCAATATCGACTTTCTCTTTGATCTGCCGGATTTCTTCTGCGCCCACTTCACGAGCGAGCACAACCCGCTCGAGCCCTTCCTCTTTCCAAAATTGGACCGCTTTCCAGTTGGTAAGCGATTGCTGCGTGCTTAAATGCACTTCAAGCTTCGGCGCCACCCGGCGCGCCGTTTCGATGATGAGCGGGTCGGCGACGATGATGCCGCAAACACCGGCATCTTCAAGCGCCCGCAAATAGTCATCAAGGCCAGGGATGTTTTCGTTATGGGCGTAAATATTGGCCGTTACGTATACTTTGGCTCCGTATCGATTGGCAAATTCGACCCCTTCGCGAATTTCCTCGATCGTAAAGTTGTCGGCGTTGGCGCGCAAGCTGTACTCTTGGCCTCCGATAAAGACGGCGTCTGCGCCGTAATGGACGGCGATTTTCAGTTTTTCCAAGTTGCCGGCCGGGGCGAGCAGCTCTGGCTTTTTCACAATGACGCGCTTGCCGTCAATGATTTCAGAGATGCGATCATTTTTTAAAAGCATGCTGCTTCCCTCCTTTTCTCAATAAATGGTCTCTTTGAAGAAAAATCCGGTGTCGATGCGGCGATGCGGCGGCTGAAGCGCTTCAACGGCCGCAAGCAGCTCCTCTTTTTCCCGTTCGTACCGCTCGCGGTCATCCGCGCATAAATCGATGGCGCGGCGGTACAGCTTCGTCACGTCGGTAATGTAGCGCGGCTCGTGCAAAATCCCGTCAATTTTAAAGCTGTCGATGCCGGCCTCGACCATGTCGCCGAGCTCATCGATCATGCAAACATCGTTCGGGCTCATAATATGCGTGCCGTTTTCGTCTTCAAAAATCGGATATTTGTTGTCACGCTCTTTGTCGTAAAGAAACATCCCTTTTTCGTACTTCTTCCGTTCAACTTCCATCACTTTCCCTTGATATTCAAAATAGCTGCCGATCAGCGAGCGCTTCGATTGGTACATGCACATCGCGCCGTGCACTTGCACCTCGATTTCCACTTCGGCATGGGCTTTGATTTCCAAAATGGCGTCCATGTTCAACTCGCGGGCCAAGACGGCGCGCTTCGCCCCTTTCCGGCCCCAATAGTTGCACGCATACCAGTTCGTCGCTGTCGTCTCCGTGCTCCAGTGGAGCTTCATGTGCGGCGCCGTTTCTCGGACAGTCAAGAGCACCGCGGGATCGCCGAAGACGATGGCATCGGCGCCGACATCAGCCAAAAACGCGACGTAGTCGCCAAGCTCGTCCACTTTATCGTTATGGAAAATGGCGTTCATCGCCACATACACGTTCATGCCGCGCCGGTGGGCGGCTTTGACGGCGGCAGCGACATCATGGCGGGAAAATTCGCCGGCAAGCCGCAAACCGTAGCGCTGCTCGCCAATGATGACCGCGTCCGCTCCGGCTTCAGCCAGCTCGTCGATATGGGCAACGCTCGTCGGCGTCACGAGCAATTCGGGTTTTTTCACTGTTCTTCACCTCGTTTTTTCGATATGGCGAGCCCATCGCCGACCGGAATGATGACCGTATCATAACCGCTTCGACTCATGAGCCACTCATTGTAGCGGCGAATTTTTCGGGCGATGTTCCAAAGCCGTCGATTGTCCGCCGGCGCTTCGGCGGCGACGAGCCCCTTAAACAAGACGTTGTCGCTGATGATGAGGCCGCCTGCAGCCACAAACGGCTCATAGAGCGTAAAAAAGCGCTCATATTGCCCTTTGGCGGCATCAATAAACAGCACATCAAACGGCGCGGCGGCCGCCACATTGGCCTCGACCGCGAGCGCATCGCCCAACACCGCCTCGATTTGCCGCTTGGTGTTCGTCTTTTCGATGTAAAAACGGGCGCGCTCATACCGCTCCCGGTCTTTTTCGATCGTCACAATGCGCGCGTCCGGCAGCGCCTTTGCCATCCGGATCGCCGAATAGCCGATCGCCGTGCCGATTTCCAAAATGCGGCGCGGCCTGATCAGCTTCAAGATGAATAACAGCACTTCGACGCTCACCGGATCCATGATCGGTATGCGGTGCCGATAGGCGTACTGCTCCATCTCCTCAATGTCCTCATCCGGCGCCGGACGCAGCTTTTGCAAGTACGAAACAATGTCATGGGAAAGCAAGAGGAATTCCTCCCTGCCGTCAGCAAACTGAAAAGCGCTCGCCAAAGTTGAACTATATAGATGCAACGAAGAAGTTTAATATATCCTTGACGGAAAAGCGGTTTGCCCCTTTTCGACTGTCGGAGGCAAGCCACAGGCTTGCCTCCGTCACGCCTTGGCGTGACGGAAGACCGAACAACCGGCCTGCTTCACAGACCCATATATGGGTCTTTAAGCGGCGTTGTTCGGTCGCCCGACAGTCGATCAAATACTCGGGAAAAACTACAAATGGTAAAGCTTCAAATTGCATCTATATACAACCCGGCATTTGCGCTTTGTCGTCATGAAAAATAAGAGCCGCAAAGGACTCTTATCGTTGGTCTGTTCAACTATACTACCATAAAACAACGGAAAAGCGAAGCCGTTTCACCCCACCGGCCATTACCTTCCGTTTTGACCTATTGTTTTCCAATATGCTTCGCCTTTTCCCGGTTATGCTCGGCCAACGTTTTCGTAAAAATGACCTCGCCGCCCGGTGTCGCCAAAAAGTATAAATAGTCGGTCGCCGCCGGTTCAAGCGCCGCTTCGATCGACATTACGCCGGCGTTGGCGATCGGCCCCGGCGGCAGCCCTTTATGCATGTACGTGTTGTACGGCGAATTGACCTGCAAATCTTTATACAACACACGCTCTTTATGTTCGCCAAGGGCGTACAAAACGGTCGGGTCGGTTTGAAGCGGCATGCCGCGGTGCAGCCGATTGTAAAACACGCTGGCGATTTTTTCGCGGTCAGCTTTTTCCGTCGCCTCTTCCTCAATGAGCGACGACATCGTCAACAGCTGATGCGGCGACATGTTCTTTTCTTTCATCGCTGCCTTATATGTGTCAAGCACAGCTGCCGTTTTCGCCACCATCGCCTCAATGATCTCTGAGAGCGGCGGCTTTTCGTCAGCAAACACATACGTCGCCGGGAACAAGTAGCCTTCCAGCGGATAGCGGATGCCTTTGTGAAAAATATCATCAGTCAACAAATCCGGGTGCATTTTCATCAGCCGTTCGATATACGCGCGATCGTTAAGCAATTTCATAATTTGTTCTTGTTTGTACCCTGTTTTCGCGGCAATGAGGTCAGCGATTTGCACCAATTGCGACCCTTCCGGAACGGTCAGCTTCAATCCGATTTTTAGCGATTTCCCCGTTTTTAACAGCTCGATGATGCGCGCCATTGGCATCGCCCGCGTCAACTCATACTCCCCAGCCTGGAAGCCGGATTCATTTTTCCAGCGGACATATAAGCGAAACACGGCCGCGCTTTTAATGAGCCGCTTTTGTTCGAGCTGCTCGGCAATCGCCGCCGCCGATGAACCGATCGGAATCGAGACATGGACCGGGGTGCGGTCATTCGGGTCGACGGGCTTAAGCGCTGAACGGATGTATAAGAAACTGCTGGCGCCGGCAATGACAAACGCCGCCAGCAGAACAGCACAGACAATCAAGACGATTTTCCGCACAAGCCGCGCCTCTGGCGCCCTAAAATCGTTCTGTTTCATCTTTGTCCTCCTTTCACCCGGCCATATTATACTACAAAGTTCCGCATTTTTCGCCCTTGACGGTCAAAAAATGCAAAGCCAGGGGAGGAAACGCGCCGGTCAATCGAAGCCCTTCGCAACATTTGTCGGACAAACAAGAAGATGTCTGAACCATTGCATGGAACACAACTTATCGTTTCTCAGCGCATAATACGACAATAAGAAAAGGGGCCCCGATCCTTTTGGCCCCCCTCTGCTGTCCGTTATTCGTCGTCTTCCTCTTCCTGTTCAGCGCAAAACGTATTCCATACTTCTTCGATCATGTCCCACTCTTCTTCCGTCTCGATTGGGAGCAGTTCGCCTTCTTTGTTCTCATCCCCAGGGATGAAGGCGGAAACGTGCACTTCCGTCTCGCCGTCCTCGTCTTCGGCTTCGGCGCCGACCGGATAGTAAAACACATACGATTTGCCGAAATCATCTGATTCAAACGTAAACAAAATTTCGCACAGCTGCTCGTTGCCATGTTCGTCGACAACCGTAATATGACGGTCTCCGTGTTCCATGTTTTCTCCTCCAATTTATCGTTTACTGTCCAAATATGACTGCAAAATGACGGCCGCCGCCATTTTGTCGATCACTTTCCGCCGCTTTTTCCGGCTGACGTCGGCAGCGATCAACATCCGTTCGGCGGCCATCGTCGACAGCCGTTCATCCCAAAGCACAACGGGCAAAGAAAACTCCTCGCGCAATTTGGCGGCGAACCGCTCGCTTGCCTCAGCGCGCGGCCCGAGCGTGCCGTTCATGTTTTTCGGCCACCCGACGACAATCGTATCGACGCCGTACTCATCGATGATGGCGCGCAGCCGCTTTAAGCCGTAGTCGCCGCGCTCCGTATCAATGGCGATCGTTTCCAATCCTTGCGCTGTAAGGCCGAGTTCGTCGCTAACGGCAACGCCGAGCGTTTTCGTTCCCAAATCTAATCCTAGCGTCCGCATCAGGTTAATCCTTTCGTTGCCCCTGTAAATAGAATTTCACCAATTCCTCGATTAATTCGTCGCGTTCGATTTTGCGGATGAGCGCACGCGCATCTTTATGGCGCGGAATGTAAGCTGGGTCGCCGGACAACAAGTAGCCGACAATTTGGTTGATCGGATTGTAGCCTTTTTCCTGCAAGGCGCCATACACCGTCAACAACACTTCGCGAACGTTCGTCTCGGCCGGCTCCTCGGAAAAATGAAACTGCATCGTTTGGTCAAACGAGCTCACCGTTTCCACCTCGCTCCTTATTCAGGCACCCCGTCCTTTTACATCCATTGTACACGATCCGCGCCAATTAGGAAACGGATTTCACCCATGTTTCGACATAACCGAGCGCTTCGCCGACCTTGCTTGGGTCCTTGCCGCCAGCTTGCGCCAAATCCGGGCGCCCGCCGCCGCCCCCACCGCAACGCGACGCTACTTCTTTCACCAGCTTGCCGGCATGGAATCCTTTTTTCACCAAATCGTCCGTTACTGCGGCAATCAGTTGCACTTTTCCGCCCTGGGCGGACGCCAACACGATGACCGCCGTGCCGAGCTTTTGTTTCAAATCATCAGCCATGGCCCGCAGTTGGTTCATGTCATTGGCCTGCACTTTTGCCGCCAACACCGGCACGCCGTTTACATCTTTCACTTGACGGGTGAGGTGCTCAGCTTCCATATGGGCGAGGCGGGCAGCAAGCGATTCATTTTCGCGCTCGAGCTCTTTCAGCTCGGCAAACAGTCCGTCAAGACGCGCATTCAATTCTTTCGGGCTTGTTTTCAGTTTTTGCGCCGCCTCTTGCAAAATAGCAAGCTGTTCGCTCATAAAGCGGTATGCCGCTTCCCCGGTCACCGCTTCAATCCGGCGCGTGCCGGCGCCGATGCCGGACTCGGAGACGATTTTAAACAACCCGATGGCTGATGTGTTGGGCACATGGCAGCCGCCGCACAGCTCGAGGCTGTAGTCGCCGACTTTGACGACGCGGACGATGTCGCCGTATTTTTCGCCAAACAGCGCCATCGCGCCCATCGCTTTCGCTTCCTCGAGC
Organism: Geobacillus zalihae NBRC 101842; assembly: GCF_001544135.1. Taxonomy (GTDB): domain Bacteria; phylum Bacillota; class Bacilli; order Bacillales; family Anoxybacillaceae; genus Geobacillus; species Geobacillus zalihae. Next base: position 257,593 of record NZ_BCPV01000001.1, read on the forward strand.
GGTTTATAAAAAATGTCAACCGGGAGGCTTTTCCAAATTTGTTCGTTGACGATGGCTTCGATGCGCTCGAGCTCCTCTGGCTTCACTTGCCCAAAATGGGTGAAGTCAAAACGAAGCCGGTCCGGGGCGACAAGCGACCCCGCTTGGTTGACATGGCGGCCGAGCACGTCTTTTAGCGCTTGATGGAGCAAATGGGTCGCCGTATGGTTTTTTACGATGCGCATCCGCTTTGCTTCATCGACGCGCGCCGTATAGCGGGATCCTTTTTTCACCGTTCCGCGTTCGACGATGATCGCATGAAGATGTTGGCCGTTCGGCGCTTTTTGCACATCTTTGACGACTGCTGTTCCTGTTTCGCTTTCAAACACGCCTTGGTCAGCGATTTGTCCGCCGCTTTCGGCGTAAAATGGCGTCACATCGACGATGATTTGCGCCTCTTCGCCGGCTTTCACTTCCTCGACAAGCCGCCCGTCTTTGACGATGGCGATGACCGTCGATGCGGCAACAAGCTCATCGTAGCCGACAAACCGGCTTTCATCTTTAATGTCACCGAGCACTCCGCCTTGGACTTGCATCGAATCGACATCTTGCCGGGCCGCGCGCGCCCGTTCGCGTTGCCGCTCCATCTCGCGCTCAAATCCGGCATGGTCGACCGTCATGCCCGCTTCAGCGGCGTACTCTTCCGTCAGCTCGATCGGAAAGCCGTACGTATCATACAGGCGGAACGCTTCCTCGCCCGGAATGACACGGCTTCCTTGCTCTTTCGCCTTTTCGGTCACCTCCGCCAATATGGCGAGCCCTTCATGGAGCGTTTCATGGAACCGTTCTTCTTCCGTCCGGATGACGCGGGCGATGAAATCGGCTTTTTCTTTCACCTCCGGATAGTAGTCGTGCATAATCTCGCCGACGACCGGGACGAGTTCGTACATAAACGGACGTTCAATGCCGATATGTTTCGCATAGCGCACCGCGCGGCGGAGCAGGCGGCGCAGCACATAACCGCGGCCCTCATTTGACGGCAGCGCCCCGTCGCCGATCGCGAACGTCACGGCGCGAATATGGTCGGCGATCACCTTAAAGGCGACGTCTTTGTCCGGATCTTCGCCATACCGCTCGCCGGCGATCTGCTCGGTCGCGCGGATGATCGGCAGGAACAAGTCGGTTTCAAAGTTCGTCGGCACGTCTTGCAAAATCGAGCACATCCGCTCCAAGCCCATGCCGGTGTCGATGTTTTTCTTCGGCAGCGGCGTGTACGTGCCGTCCGGGTTATGGTTAAACTGCGAAAAGACAAGGTTCCATACTTCTAAATAGCGGTCATTTTCCCCGCCTGGGTACAGCTCCGGATCGTTCGGGTCGTTGCCGAACGCTTCGCCGCGGTCGTAAAAGATTTCCGTGTTCGGACCGCTCGGGCCTTCGCCGATGTCCCAGAAGTTTCCTTCAAGGCGAATGATTCGCTCTTTTGGCAAGCCGATTTCGTTGCGCCAAATGTTGTACGCTTCCTCGTCTTCCGGATGGACAGTAACGGACAACCGTTCCGGATCAAAACCGATCCATTTGTCGCTCGTCAAAAACTCCCATGCCCAATGGATCGCTTCGCGCTTGAAGTAATCGCCGATCGAAAAGTTGCCGAGCATTTCAAAAAACGTATGGTGGCGCGCCGTTTTCCCGACGTTTTCGATGTCGTTGGTGCGGATCGATTTTTGCGCGTTGCAAATGCGCGGGTTTTCCGGAACGATGCGCCCGTCAAAGTATTTTTTCAACGTCGCGACGCCGCTGTTGATCCACAACAGTGACGGGTCGTCGACCGGAATGAGCGATGCGCTCGGCTCAACCGCATGGCCTTTTTCTTGGAAAAACTCTAAAAACATGCGCCGCACTTGGGCGGATGTCAGCTTTTTCATGATGATCCTCCCCTTTCGCCTTTTATATAAAAAAACTCCCATCCCCTGCAGGGACGAGAGTTATGCTCGCGGTACCACCCTGTTTATGGGCAAAAAACGCCCATCACCTCTTTGGCCGTAACGCAGCCTTGCGTCAGGTTTTGCCTGCGCTCCGGATTAGCCTTCTGTTGCCCTTCATCTGGAATTTCTTTCAGCCGCGGAAATTCCTCTCTGTGCGCGAACTCGCGCGTTAAGATGGACTGCAACATACTCGATCCGTCATCGCGTTATGTATTCGCTTTTTTCATTGAAAGATTATAGACAAGCAGAGAGCATTTGTCAATGCGAAGCATAATGCTCTTTCCAATGGGCGATGGCCACTTTCAGCACCGCCGCCGTCGGAACGGCAAGAATGAGGCCGAGCACGCCGGCGAGTTCACCGCCGGCAAAGAGGGCGAGCATAATGGCAAGCGGATGCATATGCACGCTTTTGCCGACGATCAGCGGCGACAAAACGTTCCCTTCTAAAAACTGCAGGGTAAAAATGATGACAAGCACGATCACGACCATTTTCAGCGAGACGGTGGCAGCCAAAATGACCGCTGGAACGGCGCCGATCAGCGGGCCAAAATACGGGATGATGTTCGTCACGCCAATGACAAAGCCGAGCAACAGCGGATAATCCATGCCGGCAAGCCACAAGCCGAGCGCCGCCGCCAGACCGATCGCCGCACAGACGAACAGCTGGCCGCGAATGTAGCCGCCGAGCGATTCATCGACATCCTTCAAAAACGCCATCCCCGGCCCACGCCACCGCTTCGGTGTCATGTACCAAACCGCTTTTTTCAACACATCGATGTCTTTTAACATATAGAAGACGATAAACGGAATGATCAACAGCGTCGCCGCCGAACCGATGAACGATTTGGCGGCATGAATCGCCATCGCGACGGCGGCCGCCGCTGCTTGCTCGATCTCGGCAAACATCCCCTCGATGCGTGTGTGCACCTCAAGCGGCCAATTCGACGTCTCGTCGTGGATGTGGCGCACCCATTGGCGGTATGTATTCATCAAAGACGGCAGCTGTTCATCCAGTTCACGCAACTGGGCGATGAATAGCGGCACGCCGCGGTACAAGCCGTAGCCGACCAAACCGAAAAACAACAAATAAATCAACAAAATGGCAAGGGCGCGCGGCATTCCTTTGCGATGGATGGATTCCACAAGCGGGTAGAGCAAATACGTAATAAACGACGCCAGCAAAAACGGCGTCAACACCGTTGCGATAAAATCGATGACCGGCCACCAAACGTCTTTCATCCGAACGATCAAATAGATGATTGCCGTAATCAGCAGCCATTTTCCGATGCGAAAGAACGACAGCCATTGTTGCTCGCCCATCGCCACACCTCCTACCGTTTAGTGTAGGAGATGCGGCGAGAAATATGCCTTCACCGCTTTTAGCACTATTTGACAGCCACAAGGCGCCGCCCCCGCGCAAAGGCGAGGGCGGCAGCGCCGTCAGCGGATCGCTTGCATCAAGCGGCGGCGCATCCTCCGCATCGTGCGACCGTTCATCCAATCGTTTCGTTGGGCGAGCTGATAAGCGGCGACGCCTAATCCGACTGCTAACAGCGACGTCATCATCCGGTTCATGCGTGTCCCCCCTAAAATTGGATCGTGCGTTCGTGGTCGTCAAACAAGTCGTCAAGGGAACTCAACGTTCCGTCTTCTTCCACTTGATGGGCGTGGATCATCCCTTTCGAGACGGACAGCTCAATAAAGCAATCCCAGCAGTAGTACTGGTTGACGCCGATTTTCCCTAAATTTTTTCGTTTGCAATTCGGGCAAATGAGCATGGACAGCCACTCTCCTTACATCGTTGTTTCCACGGTGACCACGCCTTCTCTGGCGGTGAACGGAGCGAGCTCCATTCGTTTCTTTCCTTCGGTCAAATCGGAAAAAAATCCCTCGCTGATCTCGTATCCGTCAATTTTGCCCAATTGCCCGTCAAAATATACGTCATCCAACAGTCCGATCGTTGTTCCGTCCGCGGCGACAACCATGCTGCCGGCGAGGCCGCGTTCGCCGTAAAGAGAGTGGCCGCTGTCAGGAGAAGGAAACGGCTGGAAGCTATCTGCATCACAGATGATGACTCGGTCGTTTTCGAACGACTGCACGGCTGAAAGCGGCAAATAGCGGCGGCGGCCGAACAAACCGTCCTGTTCCGCGACAAGCCCTTTGACCGCGCCGTGGCTGGTAAACCAAATGTCAGCGATCGTTCCGACCATTTTTCCCGTCGTTTGTTCATAAATGGGAAGGCCCTTGATGTCGGAAAACGTCCGCATCGTTCTCCCACCTTTCCAGCCACCTTTAGCTTGGCTCATCGCCCATAAAGTCATACGGCGTAACGTTTTCCATCCCCATGTTCGCCTCTTCAAACGGCAGTTCGACCTCGACAAACGGAGCCGCCGCCCCCGCCAGCTTCTCAGCGAGCGCCGTCTGGCGCGCTCCGTCGCTTTGTTTTGCGACGCCGAATCGAAACGCTTCCTCTTCCCCGCATAAAACGAGAAACTGCTTGCTTCTTGTCACCGCAGTATACAACAAATTCCGTTTCAACATCCGGTAATAGCTTTTGACGACGGGCAAAATGACGATTGGAAACTCGCTTCCTTGCGCCTTATGAACCGAACAGCAGTACGCATGGGTGATTTGTCCTAAATCTTGCCGTGTGTACGTCACTTCAATGCCATCAAACGAGACGACGAGCAAGTCTTGCTTTTCGATATTTTCTTTGGCGTAAAAAATGGCAACGATTTCGCCGATGTCGCCGTTAAACACATTGTCTTCCGGTTGATTGACGAGCTGCAGCACCTTATCGCCGACGCGGTAGACGACCTCACCGACCGACAGCTCCCGCTTCCCCTCAGCCGGCGGGTTGAACAGCTCTTGAAGCGCTTTGTTCAATTGGTCAATGCCCGCTGGACCACGGTACATCGGGGCGAGCACTTGAATATCTTTGACGGAAAACCCTTTTTTGCGCGCGTTGTCCGCGATTTGCCGCACGACATCGACGACCTGGCCCGCACGGCAGCGGATGAAGGAACGGTCTGCCTTCGGAGCGGTCAAATCGTCCGGCACGACGCCGCGCTTCATCTTATGGGCAAGCTCGATGATCGATGATCCTTCCGCCTGGCGATACACCTCGGTCAACCGAGCGAACGGAATGACGCCTGAAGAGAGCAAGTCTTTCAGCACTTGCCCTGGCCCGACGGATGGCAATTGATCCTCATCGCCGACGAAAATGACTTGCATGCCGTTTGGCACGGCTTTTAACAGCTGGTTGGCGAGCCACGTGTCGACCATCGACATCTCATCGATGACAAGCAGCTTGCCGGAAATCGGTTCGTTCTCGTCGCGGCTGAACCCTTCCGCCCCATTCCAGCCGAGCAAGCGGTGGATCGTCGCCGCCGGCAGCCCGGTCGCCTCGCTCATCCGCTTCGCCGCTCGGCCGGTCGGTGCGGCCAGCAGCACCGGAAACGGCTCGCCTTGTTTGTAGTCAGCCGGGTCAAGAGACAGGCCGTTTAGGGCGGCAAACAGCTCGACGATGCCTTTGATGACCGTCGTTTTCCCCGTTCCCGGACCGCCGGTCAAAATAAACAGCGGCGAAGAAAGCGCTTGTTGGATCGCTTCCCTTTGCTGGGGGGCATATTGCATGCCAAGCCGTTCCTCAAGCGCCCCAAGCGCCAGCAAAAACTCCGACTCGGCAAACGCCGACGGCGGCGTCTGCCCGAGCAGCCGCTTAATGTTGGAGACGATCCCTTTCTCGGCGAAGTAAAGGGAAGGGAGATAATAACGCCCTTGCTCGGCGATCAGCTTCCCTTCCTCGCTTAACATCAGAAGCGTTTGGCTGATCGCTCGTCCATCCACCGCACCGCTCAGCCTTCCGTCAAGCAGCTCCCCGATGCGCTCCATCAGCTCTTCCTCGCGCAAATAAACGTGCCCTTCCTGCAAGCACGCCTGTTCAAGAACAAACAACGAGGCGGCGCGCAGCCGGGCCGGATGGCTGCCGGAAATGCCGAGCTGGCGCCCGATTTCATCAGCGCGGCCAAAGCCGATCCCTTCGATATCCTCAACGAGCTGGTACGGGTTCTCGTGGATGATGTCAATCGCTTCTTCGCCATACGCTTGGTAAATTTTCATGGCCAGCTGCGGGCCAAAACCGAGCTGGGCGAGGGCGATCATCGTTTGCTCAAGCCCTTCGTGGGCGCGAAGCGCATCGTACAGCTGCTTCGCCTTTTTTTTCGTCAGCTTCGGCACACGCTCTAGCGCCTTGGGGTCGCGCAAAATCGCGGCGATCGCGTTTTCGCCGAGCGTCTCGACAATCGCCGCAGCCGTTTTTTTGCCGATTCCTTTAAACAAACCGCTCGATAAATAATGAATGACTCCTTCTTTCGTGTTCGGAAGCTGTTTGCGGAACTGACTAGCCGCATATTGGCGGCCAAAACGCGGATGTTGGCGGAATTGTCCGTAAAAGATGTAGACGTCCCCTTCGTTTAAACGCGGAAAATAGCCGGTGACGACGACTTCCTCCTCAACGGGCGCTTCATTCGTTTCCTCAACACGCACGCGGACGACCGTGTACAATGTTTCCTCGTTATGAAAAATGACCGCCAAGCACAATCCTTTAATGAACGTGCGTCCGTCAAGGGCGAGGATTTGTTGCTCTTGCAACAGCCATCCCCCTGCCTTTTTACGGCGCAAGCCGCTTTTCCATCAGTTTCTTTCCGTATCCGGCAAGCACGTGATCGGGCTTGGCTTCCAAGGCAGCGGCAAACATATGGCGGGCGGCATCGAGCTCATCTTTGTACGCATAAATGACGCCTAAATTGTAGTACGCATCAGCGTGGCGCGGATCGAGTTCCAACGTTTTTTCGAAATAACGCTTCGCCTCATCGACATAATCGAGCGTGGCGAGGCAAAGGCCAAGCTGAAACAGCGCTTCGGCATCCGTCTCGTTCAGCTCAGCCGCGCGCTGCAAATACGGCAGCGCCAGCCGCGGCATCTCGAGCCGCCATAAGGACATGCCGAGCATAAAATGCGTATCGGCATCGTCAAGACCAAGCCCAAGCGCGCGCTCAAACATATCTTTCGCTTTCGCGAACTGCTCACGCTTATAATGCACTGTACCCATGCCGTAATACGCGGCCGCCGCCTTCTTGTCAATTTTCAGCGCCTGTCGGAAACAGTCAAGCGCCTTCTCTTCTTCACCGGCAGCAACGAGAACCGTGCCGATGTTAATGTACCCGGCCGGATCGTCCGGATGCTGTTCGACCGCAGCGGAAAAACAGCGGATGGCTTCCTCATACTTCCCCTCGCGCATATACGCCAAGCCTTGTTCGTTGAAATTGGCCATCGCCCATCCCCCCTGATTCAACGTGATTTTCAAGCAACGGCCCCCAGCCTAATAGCCTGATTGAAGATCGTGCGCACCGGCACATCCGTCAACCAACATACCAAAGCTTTTCGCCGTTGCGGAACACTTCATCGATCGTGCCGCCGCCGAGGCATTCCTCGCCGTTGTAAAAAACAACCGCCTGCCCCGGCGTCACCGCCCGCGCCGGCGCATCAAACACGACTTCCGCCCCGCCGTCCGCAAGCGGGTGGACCGTCACGCCGACATCAGGCTGACGATAGCGAAATTTCGCCGTGCAACGGAACGGCGCTTCCGGCTTGCGGTCAGACACCCAGTTGACATCGACCGCCTTTAGCGAGGTGGAATACAAATATTCGTTTTCAAACCCTTGGGCGACATACAGCACATTTTCGCGCACATCTTTGCCGACGACAAACCACGGTTCGCCGCTGCCGCCGATGCCAAGGCCGTGGCGCTGGCCGATCGTGTAATACATGACGCCGTCATGCCGCCCTTTCACTTCGCCATCGAGCGTTTTCATCACTCCCGGCTGGGCCGGCAAATAATGGCTCAAAAATTCTTTGAAATCGCGTTCACCGATAAAACAAATGCCCGTGCTGTCTTTTTTTCCAGCGGTGGCGAGCCCAGCCTCTTTCGCAATCCGGCGCACGTCCGCTTTCTGCAAATGGCCGATCGGAAACATCACTTTCGACAGCTGAGCTTGGCCGAGCTGGTTTAAAAAGTACGTTTGATCTTTGTTCGGGTCGGCTCCGCGCAGCATTTTATATTCGCCATCGCGAAACTCGACGCGGGCGTAATGGCCGGTTGCGATGTAATCGGCGCCGATCGACATGGCGTGCTCTAAAAACGCCTTGAACTTAATTTCCTTATTGCACATCACGTCCGGGTTCGGCGTGCGCCCGGCTTTGTATTCATTCAAAAAGTACGTAAACACTTTGTCCCAATACTGTTTTTCAAAATTGACCGCATAATACGGGATGCCGATTTGGTTGCAGACGCGCACGACATCTTCGTAGTCCTCAGTCGCCGTGCAAACGCCGTTTTCATCGGTGTCATCCCAGTTTTTCATAAAAATGCCGATCACATCATATCCTTGTTCTTTCAATAGCAGCGCAGCGACCGACGAGTCGACCCCGCCGGACATGCCGACGACGACGCGCGTTTCGTGCGGCGCTTTGTTCATGCTGTTTCCCCCCTTTAGCGGTTTGTGAGCCGCTTTATGATCTTCACGGTTTCCTCGGCCGCCCGCTCGATTTGTTCCATCGTATTGCCGAGCCCGAAGCTGAAGCGCACAGACGAACGGATGCGCTCCGACTCTTTTCCGCACATCGCGACAAGCACGTGCGACGGGTCGATTGACCCGGCGGTGCATGCTGACCCGCTCGAGGCGGCAATGCCGGCTAAATCCAAGTTCACGAGCAGCGATTCGACATTCGTTCCCGGGAAGGCGACATTCAAAATATGCGGCAGGCCATCCGGGCGGCCGTTGACCGCATAGTCGATCCCTGAGGAGCGGAAAATCGCAAGCATCGCCTCGCGCCACGCCGCATATTGCCGACGTTTCTCTTCCCTTGTTCGCTCAGCGATTTCCGCCGCCTGCGCCAAGCCGATGATGCCGGGGACGTTTTCCGTGCCGGCGCGCCGCTTCCGCTCCTGTTCGCCGCCGAAAAGGAGCGGAGTGATGCGGACCGTTTCCCGGACATAAAGCGCGCCGCTTCCTTTCGGGCCGTTGATTTTATGAGCGGAAATCGACAGCAAATCGATCCCGTATTCATTCACATCGATCGGAAGAAGCCCGTACGCCTGGACGGCGTCCGTATGGAAATAAGCCGGATGATCGCGAAGCAGCGCCCCGATTTCGCGAATCGGCTGGATCGTGCCGACTTCGTTGTTGGCAAACATGACCGACACCAAAACGGTCTCATCGCGCAGCGCGGCCTTGACATCCTCGACCGATACCGTCCCTTGTTCGTCAACGGGCAAATACGTGACCTCAAACCCTTGCGTCTCTAAATATTCACAAGCGCGCAGCACCGCATGATGCTCGATGGCGGTTGTAATGATATGATTGCCGCGGCCGCGGTTCGCTATGGCCGTTCCGATGACCGCAAAGTTATCTGCTTCCGTGCCGCCGCTTGTAAACACAATCTCCGTCTCTTTCGCCCCAATCGAGCGGGCGATGACAGCCCTCGCTTCATCGACCGCGCGGCGGCTCTGCCGTCCAAAATGATGGATGCTTGACGGGTTGCCGAACTGTTCCGTCATCCACTGGACCATACCGGCAGCCACGTCTGGATGGACCGGGGAAGTTGCCGCATGGTCCAAATAAATCCGTTCCAACGGCCATTCTCCTTTCCTTTCTGTATGCTTAAATATAAAACATATATGCCCCTTCATCCCCGTCGCTATACTTCGCCAAATCTTCGAGCGTTGTGCTGTCGAGCACTTCCTCGACCGCATCGCGGATGCGAATCCATAGCTCGCGCTTCGCCGGCTCTTCCTCCTCGAGCTCCTCGACCGGGGCCAGCGGCCCCTCCAACACGCGCAAAATGTCGCCGGCGGTGATTTTCGCCGGATGTTCAGCAAGCACATAGCCGCCATACGCTCCGCGAATGCTTTTGACGAGCCCGGCGTTGCGCAGCGGCGTGACGAGCTGCTCTAAATAATGTTCGGATAAATTGTTCGCCTTGGCGATCGAACGAAGCGAGATCGGACGATCGCCATATTTTTTGGCCAATTCAATCATAATCGTCAAGCCATATCGGCCTTTCGTCGAAATCTTCATTCATATCCCTCCTAACGGCTTAACCCTTGCATCCGAGTGCCGGCGGCCGGTCCAAGCAGGCGGCTTGCGACCTTTTGGCATTGCGGCAGCGCCAAGCCGGCAATCGAACCGATCGTCACACAAAAAAGGAACGTGCCAAACGACACCGGGCCGCCGAGCAACCAGCCGGCCAACAGCACGAACGCTTCGATCCCGATGCGAAGGTACGCCACGTTCCATCCGGTCAGCTCGGTCAAAGCGAGCATGAAACGCCTGTGTTATTATATCATAAAAATCCCTTTCCCTTCACGGCTGAACCTTGACCTCTTGTTTCAACTGCTCAAGCCGCCGGTACACTTTGGCGTAATGTTTTTCCTCGCCATGCTCTTTCGGTTCATAATAGCGGACGCCTTCCAGAGCGGAGGGCAAATACGTTTGCGCCACCCAGCTGTTCGGATAATCGTGCGGATACAAGTAGCCTTGTCCACGCCCGAGTGCAGCCGCCCCTTTGTAATGAGCGTCTTTTAAATGATCCGGAATATCGCCAAGCTTGCCGGAACGGACATCGGCAATGGCAGCGTCCAGCGCCTTGTAAGCACTGTTGGATTTCGGGCTTAAACAGAGTTCAATCGTCACAACCGCGAGCGGAATGCGCGCTTCCGGCAGCCCGAGGCGTTCCGCCGCTTCGACCGCTGCCTGTACTTTCACTCCCATCATCGGATTGGCAAGTCCGATATCCTCATAAGCCATCACAAGCAATCTCCGGCAAACGGCCGCCAAGTCTCCGCCTTCAAGCAGACGGGCCAAATAATGAAGCGCGGCATCGGCATCGCTGCCGCGCACGCTTTTTTGAAACGCGGACAACAACGAATAATAATGATCGCCATATTTGTCATGGGTAAAACCGCGGTTTGCGGTGCATGAAGCCACGATATCCTCATCAATATACAAGCGGCCGTGGCGCTCATCGGCAGCCGCAACCGCCGCCTCCAGAAGCGAAAGCGCGACGCGCGCATCCCCACCGGCTGCCTCGGCGATGCGCCATAACAACGACTCGTCAATGACAACCGGCGGCTCGCCGACCCCTCGTTCCGGATCAGCGAGCGCCCGTTTCAGAATGATCAAGAGGTCATCCGGCGTGAGCGGTTTCAGTTGTTGGATTTGCCCGCAGCGGCTGCGAATGGCGGGATTGACCTCGTGAAACGGGTTTTCCGTTGTGGCGCCAATCAAGGTCACGAGCCCGGATTCGAGATGCGGCAACAAAACGTCTTGCTGCGCTTTATTCAGCCGATGGATTTCGTCGATAAACAACACGACGTTCCCTGACCAGCGCGCCGCTTCGACTGCCTCTTCGATTTCCTTTTTGCCGGCGGTCGTCGCATTGATGGCGACCCATTCGCGCCCGGCGGTGCGGGCAATGGCGTAAGCGAGTGACGTCTTCCCTGTCCCCGGCTCTCCGTAAAGCAAAAGCGAGGGAACATGACCTTTTTTGACCATTTTATAAAGCGGCGTACTAGGGCCAATGATGTGCTGTTGCCCAACGATCTCATCGATCGTCCGCGGCCGCATCCGCCAAGCAAGCGGCTCCGTCGTTTTGGGCATGCCGACCCCCTCCTTGAGATTGATGACGCTATGTTCACAGACATCCTCCGATGCCGCCTATTCATTTTCGGCGAATGGGGCGTCTCCCCGTGGGAAGAGCGGTGGTTTTAATCAAAATAGCGTTCAATGGCCTCCTTCAACTCATTGTACAGCGGAAGCGAGTATTTCGCCAAATAGAGCAAAAGCGCCTCCACCATAAACCGCCTAGCTGTCTCCCCTTTCTCGAGTTCTTCCTTCAATAAGCGCAGCGAGCGAAGAATATCGTCTTCAACCGGACGCAGCGCCGCCATGCGCTCTAAACAGCTGATGGCCCGTTCTTTCCATTGACTCCGCTCTTGGGTCGCCGCAGCCATGTAATCCGCCATCATCGTTTCATCGAGCAACCCCGTCTTGCCGTCAAGCAGGCTGGCAACGATGGCATCAAGCCGATCGAGCAAGAAGGGGGCAAGCTTCTCAGGAAGCAGCGGCTTTCGGTCTACCGCCAAGTAAATCAGATATTCTTTCAGCATTCCGTTGAGCATCGTCGCGCAATCAAACGAAACTGGACGCACTTGTTCGCCGTATATGTCTTCAATCGCCCGGCGATACCAGTGGAGCGTATGGGCGCGGATGCGAAACACCAGATGCTGCACCTCATGGCTCACCTTCACGGCTTGTTCGCCCAACTGCATTTGCACCAGCTCTTTATGTTCGTCAAACAGCTGGATTTGTACAGTCAACTGACGCCTTAACCGCTCGCGCGCGGTTAAGGAGGGATCAGCCTCGATTTGTTTAAGCTGGTGAAACAAGACTTCATAATGGTAGCGGAAAATCGATACAGCCAACTCTTCTTTTGATTTGAAATAATTGTAAATCGAACCTTTGGCTACTCCGCTCCGTTCGGCGATTTCCTGCATGGAGGTAGCGTGATAGCCTTTTTCGGCGAATAATTTCATCGCCGTTTCAATGATGTCCTCTTTCCGTCCCAATGTTTTCTCCTTCCTTACTCCTTCTTCATGTCCATTATAGTCGATCTTGCCATGAAAAAAAATGCCGGACGGCCCGTTATCCGGCCATCCAGCCCTGTCATTTTGCCATCGGTTCGCGTTTTGCCGTCCGGAAGAAAAACGCCTCATACATCGCAGGAATGAACACAAGCGTCAATAACGTCGACGACGTCAGGCCGCCGATGACCGTGATGGCCAGCCCTTTCGAAATCAACGTGCCGGCCTCATTCGTCAGCGCAAGCGGAATGAGCGCTGTCACAGTCGCAAAGGCTGTCATTAAAATCGGCCGCAGCCGTGTTTTGCCGGCTTCAATGATGGCGCTTCGCACCGTCATCCGTTTTTGTTCGCGGTTTTGCCCGATTCGATCCACCAGCACGATCGCATTGGTCGTCACGATGCCAATGAGCATCAACAAGCCGATCATGACGCTGATGGAAAGCGGCTCATCGGCCACATACAAAGCAAACAGCGAACCGATGGGAACAAACAAAAGGGAAGATAAAATGATCAGCGGCACCCGCACTTTGCCAAATGTAATCAGCATCGTCAAATACACAAGCCCGATGGCCGCCGCCATGGCCACACCGAGCTCGCGGAACGTCTGCACCGTCTCATCGCTTCCGCCGCCCGTTTTCACTGTGACATCGGATGGGATCTTCAAATCATTTACATGTTTCGAAATATCATTCGTGACTTTCTGAATGTTGTCGCCGACAATCTGGGCGGATACGCGGGCAAACACTTTTCCGTCCAGCTTTTGAATGGACGTATACACGTCCGCCTCTTTCACTTCGGCGACAGCTGAAAGTGGAATCACTCCGTTTCTCGTCACGATCGGAAGCTCTTTCAACTCATCGATCGATCCCAACGTTTCATCATACGAAAGTTCGACTTGCTCATCCTTGCCGCCGAGTTTCAGCGTCCCTACATCGACCGGTTTGGTTGCATCGGCCACCGCCCCGAGCAATTGCATGCCCGAAACGCCATAAGCGGCCGCCTTTTCCGGATCAATGGCGACAATCACTTGTTTTTGCTTTTCCGTCAAGTTATTCGTCACATCTTTGACATCATCGCGTTGTTTTAAATACGTCTCGACCTGTTTGGCTGCTGTTTGGAGCGCCTCCAAGTCATTGGAGTATAAGTCAATATTCACGTTATTATTCGTTGGCGGCCCTCCGCTCGACATCTCTTGCACGCCCACTTTGGCCCCGGGCGCGAGCTGATTGGCGATGCGGCGCATTTCTTTTTCGAGAACGGCCACGGTTTTCGCGGTGTCAGCGCTGTCCTTTAATAGAATATAATAGCTGGCTTGATTGGGCCGTTTCAATCCTGTGCGGAAATCGCGGCTTCCCACTGCGGCGGTGACGCTCTCGACATCGCTTCGTTTTAAAAACATCTTTTCCATCTCCAACGACACATCATTCGTTTTGACCACCGATGTGGAAGCCGGCAGTTCAATGCTCGCCACCAGCGTTTTCTGCTCTTCGTTCGGCAAAAACGTAAATCCAAGTTTCGGCACGAGCGCCAATGAACCAACCAATAGCACAACCGACAACACAAAGACAATCGCTTTATGGTTGAGCGCCCATTCAATGATTCGGCCATACAGACGCTGAAGCGCTCCTTCTTTTTCCTCTGGCGGCACACGGCGGAACGAAAATTTCGCTAAAATCGGCACAACCGTCACGGCCACCAACAAAGAGGCCAACAGGGCAAACGTAATCGTCAAGGCAAAAGGCAGGAAAAATTCCCCTGTAATGCCCCCAACAAGCCCGAGAGGCAAAAAGACGACAACCGTTGTGATGGTCGAGGACACAATCGCTTTGACAATTTCTTTCGTTGATTGCTCGACTAAATCATCGCTCATGCCTGTTTTCTCCCGGCGGACGCGGCGGAAAATATTTTCGATCACGACAATGCTGTCATCCACGACTCGGCCGACGGCGACGGCCATGCCGCCAAGCGTCATGACATTGAGGGTAATATCCATGCGATTGAGAAAAATGGCCGATACAAGCAGCGAGAGCGGAATCGAGACGATGGCAATCACAGTCGCCCGAACGTTGCGCAAAAAGAGCAAGACGGCCAGCGAAGCGAACAGCGCCCCGAGCAGCCCTTCACGGACAAGCGATTCAACGGATTGTTTGATGCCAGCTGACGAATCAAACCCGATGGAATAATCAAACTGATGTTTGTAGGAATTCAGCACGTTGATCACTTGGTCTGCCACTTCAATCGTATTGGCATCTTGTTTTTTCGTCACCGCCATCGACAGCGATGGCTTCAAATTATAGCGGGTGAATTCGCTTTGCTCGTTGACTTCCTCAATCGTCGCAATATCCCCAAGCTTCACGGACGCAACGCGCTGCAATCCATTCGCCGCCATAGGAACAGCTGTCGGCACGAGTTTCAGATTTTTCAACTCATGGATGGTGTTCAATTTTTCCTCGACGCGAACAGGAATTTGCCATGTATCGGTTTGCAACGTTCCAGCCGGGAACGCCAACACCTTTTCATTGATTTGGTTTTTAATCTCTGACAAGTTCAATCCCGCCTGAGCAGCCTTTTTCCGATCGACTGTGATCCGGATGAGGCGCTCGCTGTCTCCACCGATCGAAACGGAATTCACCCCGTCGATTTTATTCAATTCTGGAATCACTTCGGTTTCCAGCAACGTTTGCAGATCGGTTCCGTTTTTGGCAAACAAGGAAATGTTGAAAACCGGGATGGAACCGAATGAAAACCGATTGACTTCCGTTTGGACATGATCGGGCAATCCTGCCTTATCAATGAGCGATTCGACCTGCCGCTCCATTTTCTCCATATCTGTCCGAAACGGGAATTCAAGATTGATAACAGCCATTCCTTCATAGGAAGAACTCTGCATTTGCTTAAGCCCGTCAAGGGACTTCAGTTTTTCCTCGAGCTTGGCCGTGACCTCCTCATTCACGTCTTGCGGAGAAGCCCCAGGATAGACCGCTTCAATCGACAACTGGGGAAATTCAATGTTCGGCAGCAAATCGACCTTCAAGGAGGAGAAGGAATACAGTCCTAGAAACATGAGCAAAAACGAACATACAAACACAGCTGCCGCATTTTTCAAACTGAACCTAGTCAAAAACGTCATCATGCCACCTCTCATCCCACGATTTTGACCAATCAGTCTAATTATTTTGAACTGACCGGTCATACAAAACTATTTCTATGATACATGAAAATGGGAAAAATGAAAAGGGCGAAGTTTAAAGTGGAAATCAAACGGAAAAACTATGACCATATCAACATTACCATTTGATGGGGTGGACAACATGAAAACAAGACAGGATGCTTGGTCACATGAAGAAGATGTACTGTTGGCTGAAACGGTGCTGCAATATATACGCGAAGGAAAAACGCAACTTGCCGCTTTTGAAGTCGTTGGGAGACAACTGCACCGCACAGCGGCAGCATGCGGATTCCGTTGGAACGCCGAGGTGCGCAAACGGTACGTTGAGGCGATCGAACAGGCAAAAAAGCAGCGGAAAGAACGGAAACGGGCGCTCGAAATGATGAAAAAGTGGCAAAAAGACAATACGGTTGCTGCTTGGAGTCCTTCTGGAGAACGGGACGGCGCCGAAGGGTCATCGCCTTTTCTCCCGGCAGCCCCATTGACACTGGAGCAGTGCATTTCATTTTTGCAAACATTGCGGCGCGGCATCGAGGAGATGGAAGCGATCCGCCAAGACAACGAGCGCCTGAAACGCGAGCGGGCGGAATGGCAGGCGCGGAACGAACAGCTTGCTCAAAAACTCGAACGCCTTGAAACGAGGCAGACCACCGTGCAAGAAGATTATGAGGCGCTCGTGAAAATCATGGCCCGCGCCCGCCAGCTCGCTTCCGAAGAAGGCGACCGCTTCTCTCTTGCCCAGCTGTTTGCCGCCGAGGCGAACGGATCGAACGAATCGCTCGCCCATTCATAAAAAAAGAAGGTGCCCCAACAAGCATCGGGACACGTTTTCACCGCTGGAACGACGGACAGCGCCCGCAACAAACCGGTGAATGCACCGGATGTTTACAGGAACCTTCGCCTTCCCATTTTGTTCGAAGTCAACTACCCCCACTTCGCTCACGCTTGAAGTGGGGGCTTGCCACTCCCCAGAAGTGCGAGCGGACTTCGTCCTCCTTCCTTGACTTGGGGTTGCATCAGGGGGCAGGTTGACAGCTGCCCAACGACGCAGGTCATGCCTGCATCGTTACCGATTCTCTCGGTGTGTCTGTTGGCAGTACTTGGCTTCCACACACAACAGACAGACCTACGCTCGATATTTGACGGTTGCAACGTTTCCTGCAACCAACTCCATACATCGAGCAGCCGTTATTGGAGTGCCTTTATTGAACGGTTTTCTCCACGTCTTTATTCTATCATACCACAAAAGAAAGGGGGAACGCGCATTCCTCTCCCACTTCCTCCCTTTGGTCGTTGAAGTGGGAGTCTCCTGCGCGAAATAGGATGAAGGTGGAAGAGTTCAATCGTCGCCAACGCGCCTTATAGGAATTCCCTCTAATAGACGATTTATCACGTAGGAAGCCATAATGAGCCCGGCAACTGATGGAACGAAAGCATTCGAAGACGGCGGCATTTTCGCCTTGCGGATCGGCGAAGCGTCATTGCCGACAACCTGGCGGACATCTTCGCGGATTTTCACCGGCTTCTCGTCGGAAAAGACGACCGGAATGCCGCGGCGGATCCCTTCTTTGCGCAGCTTGGCGCGGATGACTTTCGCGATCGGATCGGTGTGTGTTTTCGAAATATCGGCAATGCGGAACCGGGTCGGATCCATTTTGTTCGCCGCACCCATGCTGGAGATGATCGGAATGCCGCGCTTGAGGCATTGTTTCATCAAATGCACTTTGTACACAATCGTGTCGGACGCATCGATGACAAAATCCAGATCATAGGCGAAAAATTGCTCATACGTCTCTTCCGTATAAAACATTTGCAAAGCGATCACCTCGCACGCCGGGTTGATGTCGGCGATGCGCTCTTTCATGAGCTCCACTTTCGGACGCCCGATGGTCGAGAGCAACGCATGGATTTGCCGGTTGATGTTGGTGATATCGACGTTATCGCGATCAACAAGCACCAAGCGGCCAATGCCGGAACGGGCGAGCGCCTCGACGGCGAACGACCCCACGCCGCCGACGCCAAGGACGGCGACGGTGGCGTTTTTTAAGCGTTCCAACCCTTCAGGGCCAATCGCGAGTTCATTGCGGGAAAATTGATGCAGCATCGTTCTCCTCTCCGTTTGCTCCAAAATTGGTGTTTATGCCGCTTTTTATCCTACCATCAAGACAGCAAAAGAGGCAACGGCATTTTGCTGGCAAAACAAAACCCCTACGCGGCCATCCGCATAGGGGAAATGTTGTTGATTCCTTACTGTTGCCAGTCCCAATCGTGCCGTCGATGCCTTCGTTTTGAACCCGCTCTCCCATAGGTGGGTGCCCTGTTCCAAGGTTTGCGCTTCCCCTGTGACGAAGAGGCGTGCACGCCGCTTGGAAACCCCGAGCTCCCGGATCATAAACTGTTCGGTCAAAACGATCAGTGATCCGACGAACACATTAGGACGGTTGTTAGTTTGATTGTAACACATTTTTCAGCCTTTGTGAACACCTATTGCCAACGTTTCTTTTTCAGATGCCGCTGTCACTCGTTTTCCGGAAGCACAACCGCCAAGTGCAGCTCCTCGAGCTGCTTGTCGCTGACCGGCCCCGGCGCTTCGGTAAGCAAGCAGCTCGCGCTCGCCGTTTTCGGAAACGCGATCGTATCGCGCAAGTTCGTGCGCCCAGCGAGCAACATCACCAGCCGGTCAAGGCCAAGCGCAATGCCGCCGTGCGGCGGAGTGCCGTATTCAAACGCCTCAAGCAAGAATCCGAACTGACGGCGCGCTTCTTCTTCGCTGAACCCTAAGGCGCGGAACATTTTTTCTTGCACGTCCCGCTCGAAAATGCGGAGCGAGCCGCCGCCAAGCTCATAGCCATTTAAGACGAGGTCGTACGCCTGCGCGCGGACGGCGCTTGGGTTTGTCTCCAACAGCGGAATGTCGTCGCGCACCGGCATCGTAAACGGATGGTGGGCGGCGTAATAGCGCCCTTCTTCTTCGTCATACTCCAAAAGCGGCCAATCCGTCACCCACAAAAACGCGAGCTTCGCTTCGTCGATCAAGCCGAGCTCCTTGCCAAGCTTCAGCCGCAACGCGCCGAGCGCCGCGGCGACGATCGCTTTTTCGTCGGCGACAAACAAAAGCAAATCTCCGTCTTCGACAGCAAGCGCTCGACGCAGCGCCGCCTGTTCCTCATCGGTGAAAAACTTGGCGATCGGTCCTTTCAGCTCTTCGCCTTCCGCTTTCAGCCAGGCGAGCCCTTTCGCCCCGTAGCGGCCGGCAAATTCTCCTAAGGCGTCAATATCTTTACGCGAATAGCGAGGGGCAGCGCCTTTCGCGTTGATCGCCTTCACTTGGCCTCCTTCTTTGACGGCGCGGGCGAACACTTGAAATGCTGAATCACGAACGATTTCCGATACGTCGACGAGCTCGAGGCCAAAGCGTATATCCGGCTTGTCCGAGCCGTAGCGGCTCATCGCCTCGTCATACGTGATGCGCGGAAACGGGCGCGGGATGTCGATCCCTTTTGCCGCTTTCACGACGGCAGCCATCATCCGTTCGGTTAAATCGATAATATCCTCTTGTTCGATAAACGACATTTCGATGTCGATTTGCGTAAATTCCGGCTGGCGGTCGGCGCGCAAATCCTCGTCACGGAAGCAACGGGCGATTTGGTAGTACCGTTCCACGCCGCCGACCATGAGCAGCTGCTTAAAAATTTGCGGCGACTGCGGCAACGCGTAAAATTCGCCCGGATGGACGCGGCTTGGCACCAAATAGTCACGCGCCCCTTCCGGCGTGCTTTTCGTCAACATCGGCGTTTCAATTTCCAAAAAGCGTTCGCTATCCAAAAAGTCGCGCACCGTCTTTGTGATTTTGTGGCGAAGCGCCAGTGTTTGAAACATGACTGGGCGGCGCAAATCCAAATACCGATATTTTAAGCGCACGTCTTCCGCCGCATCCGTGTCATCGGAAATCGAAAACGGCGGCGTTTTTGCCTCGTTGATGATCTCGATTCGTTCGGCCTGAATTTCAATGCGGCCGGTCGCGATGTTCGGATTGACCGTCTCGGGCGCGCGGGCGACGACCGTTCCTTCGACGCTTAAAACGTATTCGCTCCGCACGCGCTCCGCTGCCGCCAGCGCTTCAGCCGACACGTCCGGGCTGGCGACAACTTGGACGATGCCCGTTCGGTCGCGCAAGTCAATGAAAATGAGGCCGCCTAAGTCGCGGCGCTTTTGCATCCAGCCTTTGAGCACGACGCGCTCGCCGACGGCCGTTTCCGGCACTTCTCCGCAATAATACGTCCGTTCCATTCGCTCACTCCTCCTTCCCGATCCGTTCATGCAAAAAGTGCGCCAACTCGCCGAGCGGTACATTCGTTTGCTCGCCGCTCGCCATATGCTTTACCGCCGCTTCCTGTCTCTCGAGTTCTTCATCGCCGATAATGGCGACAAACGATGCCCCAAGCCGGTCGGCGGCCTTCAGCTGCGCCTTCAATTTTCGGCCCAAATAATCTTGATCGACCCTCAATCCAAAGCGGCGCAATGCATAAACGAGGCGGACCGCCTCGTCTTTCGCCCGCTCACCGACAGCGACGACATAGCAGTCAAGCCCACTCTCCACCGGCAATTCCACTCCTTCGGCGTCAAGGGCGGCCAACAGCCGCTCGATGCTCAAGGCAAAGCCGATGCCCGGCGTCTCCGGACCGCCGATTTCTTGGACAAGCCCGTTGTAACGCCCGCCGCCGCACAGCGTCGCCGCCGCGCCAAATCCTTCCGCTTCGCTCATAATTTCAAACGTCGTGTGGTTGTAATAGTCAAGCCCGCGCACGAGCCGCGCATCGATGACAAACGGGATGCCGAGCGCTGTCAAGTATTGTTTCACTTTCTCAAAATAGGCGCGCGATTCGTCATTTAAATAGTCTAAAATCGACGGCGCCGTCGCCATCAGCTCATGATCGCGGTCTTTTTTGCAGTCGAGAATGCGGAGCGGATTCGTATGAAGCCTCGTCTGGCAGTCCGGGCACAGCTCGTGGATGCGGTTTGAAAAATGGCGAACAAGCGCCTCTCGGTGCGCCCGGCGGCTGTCAAGGTCGCCCAAGCTGTTAATGACAAGCCGGATCCGTTTTAAGCCAAGCGCTTCGTAAATATGCATCGCTAGCGCCATCACCTCGGCGTCAATCGCCGGATCGCTGCTGCCGAGCGCCTCGACGCCGAACTGGACGAACTGGCGGAACCGTCCCGCTTCCGGACGCTCGTAGCGAAACATCGGCCCGCTGTAATACAATTTCAGCGGCTGGTTCGGACTGCCGTACAGCTTATGCTCGACAAACGCTCTGACAACCGGCGCCGTTCCTTCCGGG
The DNA here is from genome assembly GCF_001544135.1 of Geobacillus zalihae NBRC 101842. Taxonomy (GTDB): domain Bacteria; phylum Bacillota; class Bacilli; order Bacillales; family Anoxybacillaceae; genus Geobacillus; species Geobacillus zalihae. Next base: position 278,767 of record NZ_BCPV01000001.1, read on the forward strand.
CGGAGCGTCAGCGCGCGCCCCCCTTTGTCTTCGAACGTGTACATTTCTTTTTGCACAATGTCCGTTGTATCCCCCACGCCGCGCAAAAAAAGCTCCGTATGTTCAAAAATCGGCGTCCGGATTTCCTGATACCCATACCGGCTGCAGAGGCTGCGGGCAATGTGCTCGACATATTGCCATTTTTCCGAGTCACCCGGCAGCACATCTTGTGTCCCTCTTGGAATTTGAAAAGCCATGCTCATCCTCCTTTGCCCAAAATAAAACGCCCTTGTCCCTGTGATCGATAGGGACGAGAGCGTCATTCCCGCGGTGCCACCCTAATTGAAGCCGATCCGGCTTCCGCTTGTCGCCATTAACGCATGGCACACGTTCCCCTTTACTGGCGCAAAGCGCGTTCAAAGGGAAACCTACGGAGTGTCTTTCGTTAAGCCATCATGGAGAAGCGCTCGCAGCCTTGGGCGCTTCCTCTCTGGCCATGTGGACCTTAACTACTTTTCTCCATCATCGGTTGTTCCGTATGAGAAAGATGTAATTTTATATTACGGACAATCTCGCCCGTTTGTCAAGTTGTCCTAGCAGCTGTGATTCATGGTTGTTCGCAAAGAGAAAAACCTTGATGTCTCATCGCATTTTTCTCCTTGTTGTAAAAAAAGAGAGCCGATTCATTGAACCGCCCCTCCATGGGATCGAAGAGGCGGTCCACCTTCGGCTCTCTTTAATGGCGAATCAAATAATCAAACGCGCTTAACGCTGCGGTTGCACCCGAGCCCATCGAAATAATGATTTGCTTATAGGCGCTGTCCGTGCAGTCGCCCGCGGCAAAGACGCCTTCAATGTTCGTCGCGCCGCGTTTATCGACGATAATTTCACCGAAGCGATTCCGTTCCACCGTTCCTTCCAACCATTCGGTGTTCGGAACAAGGCCGATTTGCACGAACACGCCTTGCAATTCGATATGATGTTCTTCCCCTGTTTCCCGGTCAATGTACGTCAAGCCGTTGACTTTGTCCGTGCCGGTGATTTCCGTCGTTTGCGCGTTTTTAATCACCGTTACGTTCGGCAAGCTGTACAAACGATCTTGCAAAACAGCATCGGCCTTGAGTTCAGGGGCGAACTCAAGCAGCGTCACATGGCTGGCGATGCCAGCGAGGTCAATCGCCGCTTCGACTCCAGAGTTCCCGCCGCCGATGACCGCCACGTGCTTCCCTTCGAACAGCGGGCCGTCGCAATGCGGGCAATAGGCGACCCCTTTGTTTTTGAACTCTTCCTCGCCCGGCACGCCAAGGTTGCGCCAACGGGCGCCCGTTGCGATCACAACCGTTTTGCTTTTCAACACGGCGCCGTTTTCCAACTCGACTTCAATCAAGTCTTTTTTCTCGAGTCGTTTTGCCCGCTGCGAGTTCATGATGTCGACGTTGTATTGCTTCACATGTTCCTCAATGCTGGCCGCAAGCTTCGGTCCTTCCGTATATTTGACGCTGATAAAGTTTTCAATGCCGAGCGTATCTAAAATTTGTCCACCGAAGCGCTCCGCAACAATCCCAGTGCGAATGCCTTTGCGCGCTGCGTAAATGGCTGCTGTCGCACCCGCAGGGCCGCCGCCGATCACCAACACGTCGAACGGCTCTTTGTCGGCGAAGGAAGAAGCATCCGGAGCACTCCCTAATTTGGCGAGGATATCTTCAAGCGACATGCGGCCGCTCGCGAACAGTTTGCCGTTTAAAAACACCGTCGGTACGGCCATAATCCCTTTTTGCTCCGCTTCTTCTTTAAACGCCGCCCCGTCGATCATCGTATGCGAAATATCTGGGTTCAACACGCTCATAATGTTGAGCGCTTGCACGACGTCCGGGCAGTTGTGGCAGGTCAAGCTGACGTACGTTTCAAAATGATGTTTGCCTCTGATTTGTTGAATGCGGTCCACGACGTCTTGGCTGACTTTCGGCGGCCGCCCGCTCACTTGAAGCAGCGCCAAAACGAGGGACGTAAATTCATGGCCGAGCGGCACGCCGGCGAAGGTGATGCCGGTGTTTTCGCCGACCCGGTTGACGCTGAAGCTTGGCGTTCGTTCCAGCTTCGCTTTTTCCACTTTGATTTTCGACGACATCGCCGTTAATTCATCGATTAAAGCAAGCATATCGCGGGAAACGTTGTCGTCTCCCGCGCTTACCGTCAAGACAATATCATTTTCAAGCAATTGCAAATACTGGGCTAGTTGCGCCTTGATGTCAGCATCCAGCAGCATCGCCTAAGCCCCCCTTAAATTTTGCCGACGAGGTCTAGGCTTGGCTTCAGCGTTTCCGCTCCTTCTTTCCATTTCGCCGGGCAGACTTCACCCGGATGGTTGCGCACATATTGGGCCGCTTTAATTTTATCAATCAGCGTGCTGGCGTTGCGGCCGATGCCGTCCGCATTGATTTCCACCGCTTGAATGACGCCGTCTGGATCGATGATGAACGTGCCGCGCTGCGCCAATCCTTGTTCTTCATCGAGCACATCAAACATGCGCGACAGTTGATGCGAAGGATCGCCAATCATCACGTATTCGATTTTGCTGATGGCTGGCGATGTATCGTGCCATGCTTTATGAGTAAAGTGAGTGTCGGTCGAAACCGAGTACACTTCCACGCCAAGTTCTTTAAACGTCGCGTAGTGATCTTGCAAATCTTCGAGCTCCGTCGGGCAGACGAACGTAAAGTCCGCTGGATAGAAGCAAACGATGCTCCATTTCCCCATGAAGTCTTGCTCTGTCACTTCGATGAATTCGCCGTTGTGATACGCTTGGGCACGGAATGGTTGTACTTTTTTCCCAACCAAAGACATTGCTTCATCTACCTCCTGCGACTGTTAATTTATAATAATTTTAAACCAATACTTATTATCATATAGGGGCATATGTTTGTCAATACATATGCAATGGATTTTTTCCTCTACCGAGCTGGATCAGTGTTGAGCGGATGCGCAGCGCTCATTCGCAGCTGTTTCGTCTGAACGGCCACACCGCCTAGGCCCACGAAACATCCACACGCCCCGTGCGCTCCTTCCAACTCGCCATGTTTACGGGCGGGGCTGCTGTTTTTTCAACATTTGTACGTCTTTCGGCGCCACACCGAATTCGGATGCCAACTCAAACGCTCTATATTGGGCCTCGAGCCGCACCCATTCGTGAAAGTCGACGGACAGCACATCGTTTGTCCGGTGCGCCTGCTCGCCTCTTTTGGTTTGCCGCATCGCGCTCCTCCTTTCTCTATCGCCGCACTTGTTTTCATCTTTCCCATTTTTCGCCGAAAATAAAAAAGAAACCGGGAAACTTCATCTGTTTCCCAGTTTCTCGCTGCTGTCGATGATCAAGGTGACTGGCCCGTCGTTTGTGAGCGATACGTCCATCATCGCACCGAATACGCCGGTTTCTACATGAACGCCTCTTTCGCGCAAAGCGGCGTTGAACGCCTCATACAGCGGCAAGGCATGGTCGGGCTTGGCCGCCGCCATAAAGTTCGGGCGCCGGCCTTTTCGGCAGTCGCCGTAAAGGGTGAACTGCGACACCGACAGCACCGCCCCGCCGACGTCAAGCAAGGAGCGGTTCATTTTTCCGTCTTCATCTTCAAAAACGCGCAAATGAGCGATTTTCTCAGCCAAATAGGCAGCATCGTCTTCTGTATCTTCATGCGTGATGCCAAGAAGGACGACAAAACCCGCATCAATGGCACCAACGACTTCGCCGCCGACGGTGACTTTTGCCTCTTTCGCCCGCTGGATGACCGCTCTCACTTGCATCCCTCCTTTCGCCGCCCTTAGTTGTTCATCAAGCGCTGGACGGAATAAATGTCGGGAATTTGTTTGATTCGTTCGACGACTTTTTGCAAGTGGCTCAAATTATGAATGGCGATTGTCATATGGATCGTCGCAATTTTATGTCGGTGGTCTGAGCGTCCCGAGACGGCGGAAATATCGGTGCGCGTTTCATTCACCGCCTGCAGCACCTCATTCAGCAAACCGCGGCGGTCAAATCCGGTGATCTCAATGTCCACGTTATATTCACGCTCGCCGTTTGCTCCGCTCTCCCATTCTACGGCAATCAACCGATCGGCCGCTTCTTCGGTCTTGACGTTCGGGCAATCGGCGCGGTGGACGGAAATGCCGCGGCCGCGGGTAATGAAGCCGATAATTTCATCGCCCGGCACCGGGTTGCAGCAGCGCGACAAACGGATGAGCAAGTTGTCCATTCCTTGGACGCGAATGCCGCAGTCGCGCTTTTTGCCAGCTGGCAGCTTGGCTTCGAAGACCGCTTCGGCCAGTTTGCGCTGCTGTTCCTCGAGATCGCGCTGCTTTCGCCATTTTTCCGTCAACCGATGGGCGATTTGCGCCGCTGTGATGCCATGATAGCCGACTGCCGCATACATATCGTCTTCGTTCGAGAAGTTGAACTTTTCGGCGACGCGCTTTACGTTGTCCGCCGTCATCACTTCTTTCGGCTCAAAGCCGAGGCTGCGCACCTCTTTTTCCACCATCTCTTTGCCTTTTTCGATGTTTTCTTCGCGCCGTTGCTTTTTGAAAAACTGGCGGATTTTGTTGCGCGCCTGCGACGTTTTCGCCAGTTTCAGCCAGTCTTGGCTCGGACCGTACGAATGATTGGAAGTTAAAATTTCGACGATGTCGCCCGTTTGCAGCTTGTAGTCAAGCGGCACCATTTTGCCGTTGACTTTCGCCCCGATCGTCTTGTTGCCGATTTCCGAATGGATGCGGTAAGCGAAATCGATTGGCACCGATCCGGCCGGCAGCTCGATGACATCGCCCTTTGGCGTGAAGACGAACACCATGTCGGAAAACAAATCCATCTTGAGCGATTCCATGAACTCTTCGGCATTGCTGGCGTCGTTTTGCCATTCCAAAATTTCCCGAAACCAAGACAGCTTTTCTTCAAACGAGTTGGGTTTGATCGTCTTTCCTTCTTTGTACGCCCAGTGGGCGGCGATCCCGAACTCGGCGATTTGATGCATTTCAAACGTGCGGATTTGCACCTCAAGCGGTTCGCCTTTTGGGCCGATCACCGTCGTATGGAGCGATTGGTACATGTTCGGCTTCGGCATGGCGATGTAGTCTTTGAAGCGGCCTGGCATTGGCTTCCAGCATGTATGAATAATGCCGAGCACAGCATAGCAGTCTTTGATGCTGTTGACGATGATGCGGACAGCGAGCAAATCGTAAATTTCGTTGAACTGTTTATTTTGCATCACCATTTTTCGATAAATGCTGTAAATATGTTTCGGACGCCCGGAAATTTCGCAAGGAATATGCACTTCGTTGAGCCGTTCGCGCACTTCTTGAATGACTTCCTCCAAATATTGCTCGCGCTCGGCCCGCTTTTTCTTCATTAAATTGACGATGCGGTAATATTGCTGCGGGTTTAAATAGCGAAGCGCCGTATCCTCAAGCTCCCATTTGATTTTCGAAATGCCGAGCCGATGCGCGAGCGGAGCGAAAATTTCGAGCGTCTCATTGGCAATGCGCCGCTGTTTTTCGGCCGGCAAATGTTTCAATGTCCGCATATTGTGCAGCCGGTCGGCGAGCTTGATCAAAATGACCCGGATATCTTGCGCCATGGCCAAAAACATTTTCCGGTGGTTTTCCGCCTGCTGTTCTTCCTGCGATTTATATTTAATTTTCCCAAGCTTCGTCACCCCGTCGACAAGCATCGCCACTTCCGCGCCGAACTCGCGCTCGAGGTCTTCTTTTGTCGCCTCGGTGTCTTCGATGACATCATGCAAAAACCCGGCGGCGATCGTTGTCGCGTCCATCTTTAAGTCCACCAAAATGCCCGCGACTTGAATCGGATGGATGATGTATGGTTCGCCCGATTTCCGAAATTGGTCGCGATGGGCGTGCTTGGCAAACTCATACGCCTTTTTCAAAAAGGCGACGTCTTGTTCCGACAAATAACAGCTCGCTCGTTCAAACACTTGCTCCGCTGTCAGCACTTGTTCATTGGCCATAGGGTTGAATCACCTTTTTAATCGATTAAAATTGAAGCTGCAAAGCGCAGAGGTCCGTTGCGTTCATACGGTTAATAAGAAAGAGCACTCATGTGTGAGTGCCCCTTTTTTCTTTATTGTATCCGAAGATGCGAACAATGTCGACTGTTTAAAACTGCATCAGCGTCAAAATGTCGTAGCCTTCCAATTTTTTGCGGCCGCCAAGCTCGGTGAGCTCAATCAAAAACGCCAATCCGGCCACCACTCCGCCGAGCTGTTCCACCAAATCGATCGTCGCCCGCATCGTCCCGCCCGTCGCGAGCAAATCGTCGGTGATCAACACACGCTGCCCTGGCTTAATGGCATCTTTATGCATCGTCAAGACATCTGTTCCATATTCCAGGCCATACTCCACACGGACGACTTCGCGCGGCAGCTTCCCTTCCTTGCGCACCGGCGCAAACCCGACGCCAAGCGCATAGGCGACTGGGCATCCGATGATAAAGCCGCGCGCTTCCGGACCAACGACGATATCGATTTGTTTTTCGCGCGCATATTGAACAATTTGGTCGGTCGCGTATTTGTACGCCGGACCGTTGTCCATCAGCGTGGTAATATCTTTAAACATGATGCCCGGCTTCGGGAAATCGGGCACAATCGTAATGTATTGTTTTAAGTCCATGATACGTTTGCCTCCTCGTGCGTTTGCGAACGTGTCATTTCCGCCAAACAGCGTTTCAATTGCTCGTAAGTGGAATAGACTAACTGATGCTCCGCCTCGAGCTCGTCCCGCCGCCGGCGGTACGTCGGCGATTCGTGCAAATCGCGCTTCGCCGGCTGATGAACGAGCGAAATGACGCCGTTTTGTTCGCTGATAAAGTCAAGCTCTAAAAATACTTTCGCCATAAAATGAACCGTCTCTTCCGTCCAACCGCGGGCGCGGGCCAGCTCACCGCCGCGCTTGGCGAGCGGAAACGAACGGTGTTGATGCAAAAAGGCGTAAAACCATTTAAAATGTTCGCGCGTCGGAAACGTGCGGAAAAATTGCGCCTCGGGCTGGGCGAACACCGCGTAAATGCGCGCCGGCCGCCCGCTGCCAAGAAGCGCCGACAGCAAGGCCAGCCGCGGCGGCACGTCAAGCAGCACGACATAGCGGTCGTCAATCGATAAGGCGCCCGCCTCTTCTTCGGTCGGCACGCAATGAAGCTCCCCGCGAAATGGCGCCACGTCCGGGCGCTGCCCAGTTTCGCAGCGAAAGGAGACGACTAGCCGCTTCTCTTTTGGCAGCCGCTCAAGAAGTGGACGGACGTCGCGGCAGCCGCGGACGTCAAACAGCTGGCAGTCGCTGACCGCCAGATCACACAACGACAGCTGCGGCTTGGCGAACCCGTTCCATTCGTTCACCGACAGCTCCCCGACCGCCGAAATGCGCGCATCCGGAGCGATTTCTTCGCATAACGGCCCGAGGCCGAAGCCGATGGCATCGATCGCGGCCCCGTCTTGGGAAAAGACGGCTTTCATATGGGCTCCGTTCGCCCCGACGCGCCGCATCGTTTCAACGGACGCCCCTTCAATGAGAACAAGCGGCCGCGGATTGCCGACGCCAAACGGAGCGAACCGCTCAAGACCGCGGGCGGCGTCGAGCGTCAACTCAGCAATCGAACAGGAAGCATCGATGAACGTCGGCGGCGTAAAATCGTCCTCAGACAACGTTTCGGCGGCGATGGCGTTCAGCCGTTGCCGCAATTCTTCGACATCATCAAGCGCCAATGTCATCCCCGCCGCCATCGGGTGGCCGCCAAAGTGCGGCAACAGGTCGCGGCATTGCGACAGGCTGGCGAATAAGTCAAACCCATGAATGCTGCGGGCTGACCCTTTGGCGATCCCTTTTTCCCGGTCGATGGAAAGCACGACCGCCGGGCGGTAAAACTGCTCGACAAGCTTAGAAGCGACAATGCCCACCACTCCGGCATTCCATCCTTCGCCTGCCACAACCAAGACGCGATGTTCCTCAGGAGGAAATTGGCGGCGCACCATGTCCGCCGCTTCTTCAGCGATTTGTGCCACAAGCTGCTGACGTTCGCGGTTTAACTCGTCCATCTCCGCCGCCAGCTGCACCGCTTCGTTCTCATCGTCCGTCATTAAGAGCGCCACTGCCGGATCGGCGCCGCCGAGGCGCCCCGCCGCGTTCAAGCGCGGAGCGATGACAAATCCGACCGTCTGTTCGTTGATGGCCGCCGCATCAATGCGGCATTGCCGAAAAAGAGCGCGCAGCCCGATGCGCTCCGTCGCTCGCAACGCTTCAAGCCCGTGTGCAACAAAGAGGCGGTTTTCCCCAACAAGCGGAACCAAATCAGCGATCGTGCCGATCGCGACCAAATCAAGCAAATGGCGCGGCACCCGCCCAAGCAAGGCATGGGCTACCTTAAACGCAACGCCGACGCCGGCTAAATCGCGAAACGGATATGTACTTCCCGGCTGCTTCGGATGAATGATCGCATGCGCCTCCGGCAACACCGGACCTGGCTCGTGGTGATCCGTTACGATGACATCCATCCCCCACTCGTTGGCGGCCGCAATTTCCTTGACCGCCGCAATCCCATTGTCGACGGTCACAATGACGGAAACGCCGCGCTCTTTTGCGGAGCGAAACGCCGCCATGTTCGGCCCGTATCCTTCCGTAAATCGGTTCGGAATGTAGAACTCGACCGACGCCCCCGCCTCCTTGAGAGCACTCACCATCACCGACGTGCTGCAAACGCCATCGGCATCGTAATCGCCGTATACCAACACGCGTTCACCCGCGTCGATCGCCCGCTTTAGACGCTGAATCGCTCGCTCCATCCCGTCAAGCAAAAACGGATCATGAAACGGTTGCTCAAGCGGATTGAGAAACGCCGCCGCCTCCGAGGCCGTCCGCACCCCGCGGCGGACGAGAAGCCTCGCCAATAAGGGCGTGACGCCGGCTTCCTCAGCCAGCCGCCTCACCGTCTGCTCATCGAGGCGCTCCACCTCCCAACGCGTTTTCGCTTTCAACATGTCTCCCACCTCAACTCTCCTTATTATACAAAAAGGAGAAAAGGGCAGGCAACGACATTACGGTTTTTTTTCCGGGTTGTACGGGTTGATGTGAACCATGACATTGCGGACGCGCGGCAGCGTCAGCAGTTTTTCTTTCACTTTCTTTCCGATCCGGTGCCCCTCTTCGACCGTCAATCGCGGATCGACGGCGATTTTCAAATCGACGATGACGTAATGGCCGTGCTCGCGCGCATGCAGCTCATTGATTTGCCGCACATCGGGAATGGACAAGACCGCCTCGCGCAAATAGCCGGCCTCCTCCTCGTGAAGCACATGGTCGATCGCCGTATGGACCGACTGTCGGCCAAGGTCCCATGCCATTTTCAGAACAAGCAGCGAGACGAACAATCCGGCGAGCGGGTCGGCATATACAAGCCAGTCAATCTCCCATTTTCCACCGACAATGGCGGCGCCGACGCCGATGAGCGCAGCAAACGACGAAAACACATCCGATCGGTGCTCATAGGCGTTGATGATCAGCGCATCGCTGTTTAGCTTTTTCCCGAGCCGGTATTTATAGCGAAACATCGCTTCTTTGACAGCAATCGACAACAACAAGACGTAAATGGCGGCCGCCCCGGGCGGCGACAGTGGGGCGAAAAATGACAGAAACGCCGAGCGCCCGATCTCGATCCCAACGAGAAATAGAAGAACCGCCACAATAATGGCGGCGATGGATTCCGCTTTCCCATGCCCGTACGGATGATCCTCATCCGGCGGGCGCGCAGCGGCCCGCAGTCCGACCCAAACGGCGAACGAGCCGGCAACATCGGACGCTGAATGGGCGGCATCAGCGATCAACGCTTGGCTTTGGCTCCACACGCCGACCGCCGCCTTGACGACGGCGAGCGCCATGTTGCCGGCGATGCCGACGACCGCTGCTGTTTTCGCCTGCCTGAACCGCTGTTCGTGTTCCATGGCCATCTCCCCCACCTTTGCATTCAGCAGCCTCACGCGCTGCCTATGTTGCATCTGACGGTTAGTGTATCCATTTTCCGCCCCGAGCATTGCACCGAACAAAAAAGGCGCCGGAAAAGCACATTCACTTTTCCGGCGCGCTGTTACACCTGCGGTTCGGCCTCGGCCGCCGCTTTTTTGGCTCCTTTCCCTTTTTTGAGCTCCTGTCCTTTCCAAACGACCCAAAGCTGAGAAGCGATGCAAAGCGACGAATAGACGCCGCACACAAGTCCAACGAGCAAGGCGAGGTTGAAATTGCGGATCGCTTCGCTGCCAAAGATGAGCAACGCGATGACCGTAAACAAGACGGTCAAGACGGTATTGACCGAGCGCGTAAAGGTTTGCTGCAACGCCCGGTTGACGATATGCTTCAAGTCGTCGACCGTTTTCACTTTCCGCTTTTTCATCAAATCCCGGATGCGGTCAAACGTGACGATCGTATCGTTGATCGAGTACCCGATGATCGTCAGCACCGCGGCGATGAATGTCAAATCGACTTCAAGACGCGTCAAGCTGAACACGGTAATAATAAAAAACGCATCGTGCAATAAGGCGACAATGGCTGCGAGCGCCATTCGCCACTCAAAGCGAATCGTCACGTAAAGAATGATGCCGATGGATGAAATAAGCACAGCAATGAGCGCATTGCGGGCCAGCTGCTTGCCGACGACCGGAGAGACGGTGCTGATGTTTGGTTCGTTGCCATACGCTTGCTTCAATTCATTTTTCAGCTTGGCAATTTCTTGCTTATCGAGCACGCCAATCAAGCGGACGACGCCTGTTTTCCCATCCGTGCCGGACAGGACGACATCTTCCGGCTTGTAGCCGAGCCGCTCGAAATAGCCGCTCAACTCTTTTGCATCGATCGGCTGGCTGCTCGTCACCTCAACGCGCGTTCCGCTCGTGAAGTCAATGCCAAGATTCAGCCCCAGGGCAAACAACGAGATGACGCCGGCGATCGTCAATGCGCCAGAGAAAATGAAAAACTTTTGGCTATGTTTGACAAAATCCCAGCGGTCAAACTTCGTCGGCACTTCCGTTTCCTCGGTCGTTTCGGCAATGTTTAAGATTTCCGACTTTTTGACGCCAAACCACTCCGGCTTTTTATCGAGCCAGCGGCTTGACACAAGCAGTCCGAGCAACAGCCGCGTGCCGTAAACGGCGGTGAGAAAGCTGACGACGATGCTGATGATGAGCGTCGTCGCAAACCCTTTCACCGAGCTTGTCCCGTAAATAAAAAGAACAGCGCCGGCGATGATCGTCGTAAGGTTGGCGTCAAAAATCGTCGCAAACGACCCGCGGTTGCCAGCACGGAACGCCGACAGCATCGACTTGCCGAGCTTCAGCTCCTCTTTGATCCGTTCGTACGTAATAATGTTGGCATCGACCGCCATCCCAACCCCTAAAATAAGGGCGGCAATGCCCGGCAGCGTCATCACGACGTTCATCCAATCAAACAAAAGCAAAATCAAATAAATGTATACCGACAGCGTAATGACGGCGATGATCCCGGGAAGCCGGTAAAACCAAATCATGAACAAGAAGATCGCCGCCACACCGATGATGCCGGCCAACACCGTTTTTTGCAGGGCGTTTTTCCCAAACTGAGCGCCGACGGACGTGGAGTAAATTTCATGCAGCTCGACCGGCAGCGCGCCGGCATTGAGCAAATCGGCCAGCTGTTGCGCTTCTTTGACCGTAAAATTGCCGACGATCGACACATCCGTCTGATTGAACACTTGGTTGACTGAAGCGGCGGAAATAAATTTCGGATCCGCTTTGCCCGCTTCTTTCCGGTAGGAGTCCACCCCTTCTTTAAAATCGAGCCAAATGACTAAAATGTTGTTTGGCGGCCCCATTTTATATACTTTTTCCGTCACCTGGCGGAACTTGTCGGCGTCTTTCAATTTCAGAGCGACGCTCGGCCGGCCGTTTTCATCAAACGACAGCTTCGCTCCGCCTTGGACGAGGTCGCTTCCGTCCATAAGCACGTTGTCATTGACATCGCGGAACGTCAATTTCGCCTGCGTGGACAAAATTTCGCGCGCCTCATTTTGGTCTTTCACCCCGGCGAGCTGGACGCGGATGCGGTTTCCTCCCTCGATGTCAACGCGCGGCTCGCTGACACCAAGGACGTTGATCCGTTTATTCAGCGCGCTGACGGTGCTTTGCAGCGTCTCTTGATCAATCTTATCGCCTTTTTTGGCCGGCTTCACTTCATACAGCACTTCAAAACCGCCTTGCAAGTCAAGGCCCAGTTTGATGTTATGTACAATTCCTTGAATCGTCGGCCCCATCACTCCGGCGAACAAAAGCAGGAGCAGAAAAAAGGCGACGATGCGGCTTCGTTTTACCATTCTCCTTAAGATCCTCCTTCAACTTGCCTCGGCGCCGTCCGCCGCAGCGCCAAGCAAAACATTGGCCTCGCCTTCCATTATGAAACAGCAGCCGGCAAGTGTCAATTTTCCACTATAACAACTCCTTTAAAACCCGCTCCAACTCATCATCGCCGGCCGCCTGCTGCTTATACGAACGCATCGTCAAAAACATCATATACTCGCTCGGCGAAAGAGAGAAAATGTCGCTGACCAACTCATGCAGTTTTTTTTCCGCCGGCCGATGCTTCCACTTGCGGGAACATAAACATTCCCACAGCCCGTCCATCGTCACTTGCGTATAGCCGAGAAGACGAAACTCATCGCACTTCGACTCGAGCGCCGGCATGAGCTGTTCGCGCAACTTCCGGTTTTCCTCCATCCCCCATCCCCCCTTGTATCCATTGCCGCCTGCCAATCTTGTCATGCTTGGCCATGGGCCTTGCATATATTGTATAAAAGATGGAGGCATTTGAGAAGGCAGGGGGAGAAAATGTCTAAATTTTTACAAGGTACGGTCATTTTAATCGCCGCTGGCTTTATTACGAAAATTCTCGGCTTCATCAACCGAATTGTCGTCGCCCGCATGATCGGCGATGAAGGAGTCGGGCTGTACATGATGGCCGTGCCGACGCTCGTTTTAGCGATTACCGCGACGCAGATCGGGCTGCCGGTCGCCATTTCCAAACTCGTCGCCGAAGCAGAGGCGGCCGGCGACCGGCAACGGGTGAAAAAAATTCTTGTCGTATCGCTCGCGACGACCGGGGGACTCAGCGTTGTCTTTTTGCCGGTGTTCCTCGCCGCCGCGCCATGGCTCTCCCGGACGATGTTCACCGACCCGCGCACGTACTATCCGCTTCTTGCCATCGCTCCAATTGTGCCGATCGTCGCCATCTCTTCGGTGCTGCGCGGCTACTTTCAAGGACGCCAGCAAATGAAACCGTACGCCTACTCGCTCTTGATGGAACAAATCGTCCGCATCAGCTTGATCGCTTTATGCACACAGCCGCTTTTGCCGTACGGCGTCGAGTATGCCGCCGCCGGCGCCATGGCGTCTTCCGTTCTCGGCGAGCTGGCAGCATTATTGTATTTGCTGTTTTTATTTAAGGTTAAAAAATCGATTCGCCTGCGGACAAAGTTTTTTCACTACGTCCAAGCCGGCAAAGAGACGTTCGTCCGCCTCATGCGCATTGCCTTGCCGACGACCGGCGGCCGTTTGATCGGCTCGCTTTCTTGGTTTTTTGAGCCAATCGTCGTCGCCAACAGCTTGGCATTGGCCGGCATCGCCGCCTCCACTGCCACAAGGCAATACGGACAGCTTGTCGGCTACGCGCTGCCGTTGTTGACGTTGCCGTCGTTTATTACGTACGCGCTTTCGACCGCCCTGGTGCCGGCCATCAGCGAAGCCATGGCGCAACGCAAGCTGCTTTTGGTCGAATACCGGATCGCCCAGGCGATGCGCTTGTCGCTTGTCACCGGCGGCCTTTCCACCGTCGTTCTTTACTTGTTCGCCGAGCCGCTCATGCGCTGGATGTACGGCACAAGTGAAGCCGCGATCTTTATTCAAGTGATGGCGCCGTTTTTCTTATTGTATTATTTCCAAGGCCCGCTGCAGGCGGTCTTGCAAGGACTGGACTTGGCGAACGCCGCCATGACGAACAGCTTGATCGGAGCAGTGGTGAAGCTCGTGTGCATCTTCGTCCTTGCTTCCCGTCCAAGTTTGGGCATTATGGGCGCGGCGCTGGCGACTGCAGTCAGCACCGTTCTTGTGACGTTGCTTCACTTTGCCACGGTCGTCAAGGTGGTGTCTTTTTCCATCGATGCGCGCGAGTACATCAAAGCGCTTGGCGCCATCATCGCTGCGGGCGCAATCGGCTATGCGCTCTCCCGCCATCCGCTTTTGGCGGTGCCCGCACCGCTTTGGACGCTGCTTGCCATGGCCGCGACAGCCGCCCTATATGCCGCCTGCCTCGTTCTGTTCCGGCTCATCCGGCGCGAAGAGCTCGTCTACCTTCCGGGGCTGCACTGGCTGGCCGGCAAAAACAAGCGAAAATAAACGTCTAAACCTGTCCGGCGGTGAATATATTGTGGTAAAAAGCGTTTGGGCCAAGGAGGGATCGCGGTGTCACGGCTTGGCAGCGCACTGGTGTATGGAATCGCCACAGTTTTTGTGTTGGCGGCGCTCGTCAGCTTCATTTTTTCGTTGTTGCTCAAATGGACGGACATTCACGAATCGTCGCTCACCTGGATCGTGTTTGCCGCCTCGGTTGTCTCGCTGTTTATCGGCGGCGTTGTCGCCGGCGGAAAAAGCCAAGAAAAAGGATGGCTCGCTGGCGGGCTGACCGGCCTCTTATTTACGGCGATCATCTTTTTGTTTCAATTTCTTGGCATGGAAAAATCGTTTACCGTCGAACAATGGCTGTACCACCTTGCCTTTTTCGCTGCTGCTTCCTTAGGCGGCATCGTCGGGGTCAATTTGTCATCGTCGCGCTATGAACGGACGTAAAAACGACAAACCAGCGCAAAAGCAAAAGGTGTCCTCAAAGCAAACGGGACACCTTTTGTGATGGAGAGCGCGATGGTAAGAAACGAGATTGCGTCTCGCTCGCGCTTTTCACACCGCCGTTCAAATCGGCGCTCAAGCTTAGACGCCGATGGCCGCGCTTTCGCTACGCCTTGCTTTCCGCCACCACTTCTCTTACCGCAGAGCGGTCGAACGTCAACCGCGTGCCGTCGCCGGCGCGAACGATGATTTTGTCCTCATCGACCGAGTCGATGATGCCGTGCAATCCACCGATCGTGACGATTTTGTCACCTTTTTTCAAGTTCGCCTGCATTTGCTGGATGGCGCGTTGCCGTTTTTGTTGCGGGCGAATGAACAAAAAGTAGAAAATCACAAAAAACAGCACAATCGACAACAAATTGGCGATCGCTGCGTTCATGCAATCCCCCTCCTTTCCGGTCGTCAAAAGTTTTTTGCATTCGGCTTGTTGAAGCCGTAGCGTTCGAAAAATTCCTCACGGAAATCGGCGAGTCGATCTTCGCGGATCGCTTGTCTCACCTGCTCCATCAATTTTATCAAAAAATAGACGTTATGGTAAGACGTGAGGCGGATGCCAAATGTTTCATCACATTTGATGAGATGGCGGATGTACGCGCGCGTATAGTTCCGGCACGTGTAGCAGTCGCAGTTCGGATCGAGCGGCGAGAAGTCGCGAGCGTACTGGGCATTTTTGATCACCACCCGTCCTTCGCTCGTCATCACCGTCCCGTTGCGGCCGATGCGCGTCGGCAATACGCAGTCGAACATGTCGATGCCGCGGATCGCCCCGTCGATGAGCGAATCCGGCGAACCGACGCCCATTAAATAGCGGGGCTTGTCCGCCGGCAGAAGCGGCGTCGTAAACTCAAGCACCCGATTCATGACCTCCTTCGGCTCGCCGACCGACAATCCGCCGACCGCATAGCCGGGAAAATCGAGCGACACTAAATCGCGGGCGCTCTGCCGGCGCAACTCCTCATACTCGCCGCCTTGGACGATGCCAAACAGCCCTTGCTCATTCGGGCGGCGGTGCGCCTTCAAGCAGCGCTCCGCCCAACGGCTCGTCCGCTCGATGGACTGTTTCATGTATTCATACGTCGCCGGATACGGCGGGCACTCATCAAACGCCATGATGATGTCGGCGCCAAGCGCATTTTGAATTTCGACTGCTTTTTCCGGCGATAAAAACAGCTTATCGCCGTTTAAATGGTTGCGGAAATAGACGCCTTCTTCCTCGATGCGGCGGAATTCGCTGAGGCTGAACACTTGGAAGCCGCCGGAATCCGTCAAAATGCCGCGATCCCAATTCATAAACGCATGCAACCCGCCCGCTTCCGCGACAATGTCATGCCCCGGGCGCAGCCAAAGATGATAGGTGTTGCTTAAAATGACGCCGGCCCCCATTGTCTTCAGCTCTTCCGGCGACAGCGTCTTGACCGTGGCGAGCGTCCCAACCGGCATAAACATCGGCGTTTCAAACGAGCCGTGCGGCGTATGGAGGATGCCAAGGCGCGCGCCCGTCTGCCGGCACGTTTTGATCAGTTCAAAGCGAATCGGTGTCGTCAACGTGCTCGTCTCCTTTCTCAAATGATGAGCATCGCATCACCGAAGCTGAAAAAGCGGTATCGCTCTTTGACCGCTACTTGATACGCGTGCAAAATATTTTCGCGCCCGGCGAGCGCACTCACGAGCATGATGAGCGTCGATTTCGGCAGGTGGAAGTTCGTCACCAGCCCATCAATCCCTTTGAACTCATAGCCCGGATAGATGAAAATGTCGGTCCAGCCGCTTTCTGCAACAAATCGGCCGTTATGTTTGCCGGCGATCGTCTCGAGCGTCCGTGTCGACGTCGTGCCGACGGCGATGATGCGGCCGCCTTGATTCCGGACACGGTTTAACGTCTCAGCCGTTTCCTCGCTCATTTGATAAAATTCGGCGTGCATATCGTGCTTCTCGACGTCGTCCACTTGCACCGGCCGAAACGTGCCAAGCCCGACATGAAGGGTGATGAAGACGATATGCACCCCTTTTTCGCGAATGGCGTCAAGCAGCTCTTCGGTGAAATGCAAACCGGCGGTTGGCGCCGCTGCCGAACCAATTTCACGGGCGTACACCGTCTGATACCGTTCCGGGTCGTCAAGCTTTTCTTTAATGTACGGGGGCAGCGGCATCTCCCCAAGTTCGGCCAATACTTCATAAAACAGGCCGTCATACGAAAACTCAAGCACTCGCCCGCCGTGTTCCAGCGTATCGAGGCAGACGGCTTCAAGCTTCCCCTCGCCAAAGGTGAGCTTCGTCCCCGGCTTGACCCGTTTGCCCGGCTTAACGAGCGTCTCCCAACGGTCGCCGTCCAATTGCTTTAACAGCAGCACTTCGACTGTTCCGCCCGTTTCCTCTTTTTCGCCGTAAAGCCGCGCCGGCATGACGCGCGTATCGTTTAAAACGAGGCAGTCGCCCGGATTCAAGTACGAAATAATGTTGCGAAACGTTTCATGGCGAATGGCGCCCGTTCGTTTATCGAGCACCATGAGCCTTGATGCCGCCCGGTCTGGAAGCGGCGTTTGCGCAATCAACTCTTCCGGCAAATGAAAATCAAACAAATCGACTTTCATGCAGTTCTCCTTTCTTCAGCGAAATCGTCCGAGCACGTAAAAAATCAACGATAACACAACGCTCAGCAAGATGGATGTCACAACGGGAAAATAAAACGTCATATTCCCTTTGCGGATGACGATATCCCCCGGCAAGCGGCCGAGTTTGACAAACTGCATGACAAACCCGACCATGATGAGCACAACGCCGATCGTCATGATCAACTTTGGCAAGCTGTTCACCGCTTCGGAACCTCCATTCCTAAATGGGTGTACGCAGCCGGCGTGACGACGCGCCCGCGCGGCGTCCGCTGCAGCAAACCGATTTGCAGCAAATACGGTTCATACACTTCTTCAATCGTCTGCGCCTCTTCCCCGATCACCGCCGCCATTGTTTCAAGCCCGACCGGGCCGCCGGCGAACTTCTCAATGATCGCTAAAAGCAGCTTATGGTCAATGTGATCAAGCCCGAGCCGGTCGACCTGCAGCCGCTCGAGCGCCTCAACAGCGAGCGGCAGGGTAATTTCGCCGTCCCCGCGCACTTGGGCAAAATCGCGAACGCGGCGGAGCAGCCGATTGGCGATGCGCGGGGTGCCGCGCGCCCGACGGGCAAGCTCAAGCGCCGCTTCGCGCTCGATGCCGATTTGCAAGATGGCCGCCGCCCGCTCAATGATTTGGGCGAGTTGGTCGACGTGATAGTATTCGAGCCGGCTGATGACACCAAACCGGTCGCGCAGCGGCGCCGACAGCGCCCCGGCTCTCGTCGTCGCCCCAACGAGCGTAAATGGCGGCAAGTCGAGGCGAAGCGTGCGCGCATCCGGCCCTTTGCCAATCGCGATATCTAAGCAATAATCTTCCATCGCCGGATAGAGCACCTCTTCCACCGCCCGCGGCAGCCGGTGGATCTCATCAATAAAGAGCACATCCCCCGGCTCAAGCGAAGTGAGAAGCGCCGCCAAATCTCCCGGCCGCTCGAGCGCCGGTCCAGATGTCGCTCGCAGCTTGACGCCCATTTCATTGGCGATGATCACGGCGAGCGTCGTTTTCCCAAGCCCCGGCGGTCCGTACAGCAACACATGGTCGAGCGTCTCTTCGCGGAGCTTGGCCGCTTCAATGAACACTTTTAAGTTTTCTTTGATCTTATCTTGCCCGATATATTCATGCAAATATTGCGGGCGCAAACTCGGTTCAAGCGCAGTCTCTTCCCCTAAGACCTCCCCGGATACAAGCCGTTCCTTCACCGTCATTCCTCCCTTTGGCCGCTGTTTATCCCAAAAGCAGCGCCAGCGCCCGCTTCACATACTGTTCCGTCGACATCGCTTCTTCGCGGAGCGCCGGAATGATTTTCTCGATCTCCCGTTCAGCGTAGCCGAGCGCCTTGAGCGCCGCCACCGCCTCGGCGAGCGCACCGGAAAGCGGGGCGGCCGAACGTGCAGCCGCCGGCGCCGCAAGCGCCCCGAGCTTCCCTTTTAAATCCAAAATCATTTGCCGGGCCGTCTTTTTGCCCACGCCTGGAAACTTGCATAAAAACGCCTCGTTTTCTTCCTCGATGGCCCGCGCCAGTTCATCCGGACGCCCGGCCGCCAAAATGGCGAGGCCGCCTTTCGGCCCGATGCCCGACACTTGCAGCAGCTTGGCGAACAAGTTGCGCTCCTCGCGCGTTGGGAACCCGTACAAGGCGTGCACACCTTCGCGTACATATTCGTATGTATAGACGGTCACCGCCGCCTCGCGGCTTTCCTGAAACGCAAACGGGTTCGGCGTAAAGATCTCGTAGCCGATGCCGTTATGGTCGATGACGATATATTCCGGGCAGACGTAATCGACATACCCACGGATAAACTCGATCAATGGATGCTCCTCTCCTTTTTTCGTCCTTTCATTGTATCATATGATTTCATTATAGCAAAAAGAAATCCCGCGATGCGCTTTGCACCACGGGCTTTCGCTTGGTTTATTGGACGACCGCAAAATGGCGGTACATTTCGATCACTTGTTCATACCGCTCTTTCGAGAGGACGCGAATTCCTTTCTTCAGCTTTTCTTGCTGACGGCTTTCGAGCTTTTGCACGTCGATTTGGAAAAACGACTGGATGATTTCGCTCGACCGGCCCGGTTTGCCGTTGAAGATAGACAACGTGCCATCGTCCGTAATTCCGAAGTAGCCGTTTGTTTTTAACAACGGCGAAATGTCGTTGATTGTTTTGCGAAACACGATCGTCTGATCATCGAGCGTCACGAGTTGCCAACCGCGATATTTTTTCCATATTTCTGTCATCGAATCGACGGTTTCGGTGACTTTCTCTTCGCTCATCTCTCCGTCCAAGTATTGCCGCTCGAGCACAATCGTCATCTTAACCGGTGCGGCGGAGGCCGAATGAACCGGCAACACGATGGCGGCGATCCACAGTATGAGGGAAAGAATTCGCATCGTTTGTTCCTCTCTTCTCGGATGATGGTTCCTTTACGCCACTAGTTTCACCAGCGGACGCCATTTTATTCCTTGATCCATCAGCTTTTTTGCCAAGCAAGCTGCCGCCGATCCAAAAAGTGGGGCGGGGATTCGAGCCAACGGCGCTCGATCATCATATTCCATTATGTTCCACGACCTTCGAACGTATGTACAAAAAAATCCGCCGGCTTCGCCGACGGACGCCGCTACTCCTCAAGCACCGATTCGTCCAAATTATGGTACACTTCTTGGACGTCATCATCATCTTCAAGCGTATCGATCAACTTCAGCATTTTTTTCAAATCGTCGCCCTCAAGCGTCGTATACGTTTGCGGAATCATCGTAATTTCCGCGCTGGCAAACGTGAATCCTTGCTGTTCCAGCTCGTCTTTCACCGTTTCAAACGATTCGGGCGCTGTATAAATTTCGAACGATTCGTCCGTTGTTTCCATCTCCTCGGCGCCCGCTTCAATGGCCAACAGCAGCAATTCATCCTCATCAACGTTGTGCTGTTCGCGGTCAATCACGAGCAGCCCTTTGCGCTCGAACAAATAGGAGACGCAGCCCGTTTCCCCTAAATTGCCGCCGTTTTTCGCAAACGCCGCACGCACGTTGGCGGCGGTGCGGTTTTTATTATCCGTCAGGCAAACGACCATGACGGCAACGCCGCCTGGTCCATATCCTTCGTAGCGAATTTCCTCATAGTTGGTATGTTCTTGGGTTCCAGTTGCTTTTTTAATCGCCCGTTCAATGTTTTCGCTCGGCATGTTGGCCGCTTTCGCCTTCTCAATGACAAGGCGCAGGCTCGGATTGGACGCTGGATCGCCTCCGCCGCTTTTGGCGGCCACATAAATTTCCTTCGCCAGTTTCATGAACAGTTTGCCGCGTTTGGCATCTTGAGCATTTTTCCGCCGTTGGATATTTTTCCACTTCGAATGTCCAGCCATCGACAGTTCTCCTCTCATCGCAACGGAATGTTCCGACTATTACTATAGCAAAAAACGCGGAAATTGTCAGCCAAGCTCCAGCGAAGGAGCAGCCATGAAAAAAGGCGCCCCGCTTTTTTGGGACGCCTTTTTCGTTTGTCACCGAGTGTTTTCCGGCCGTTCTTGAATCGTGCCATCGATAAAAATGGTGCGCAAATCACGGCGGATTTCTTCCATATTGATTGGAGTCCCGCGTCGAAGCGCGTTGTCAATCGTGCGAATGCGGTGGTACATGCTCGGATTCGAGGTGACGCGCACCCGCTTGCCGTCCGCGTACGGAGCGACCGCTTGCTCGATTTGCTTCTCAAGCCGCTTGGGATGGCGGGCGTCTGTGGCAATCGCGATGAGCGCCTGATCGCCATACACAACCGCGCGGGCATCGTCGACTCCGTTCACCGCTGCGGCGCGGCGGGAGAGCTTCTCAGCCAAACCGCCGGCATAGCTTCGGTAGTACGACGGGTGCGGATCGACGTTTAGCGAGTGCAAATGCCCATGGTAGTTGTAATCACTGTCACCGAAATCGACGTCGGGCGGAAGAGCCGGAACGTCCGTGTCAAACCGGGTCGCTGCTGGTCCTCCGAGGCGGCCGCCGTCCGTCAAATAATCGGTGACCGGACCGCGGCGCGCCCATATATAACGGTTGTCATAATTGAGCGCATTCGTCCCGTATCGGCCATAGCGGAAATCGTCGCCTCGCTCCGTCGAGTAAAAACCGATCGGTCTCGCCGCATCATGATAACGCTGCGCCCCTTCCTCATTCGCCCGGTAGTTGGTGCATGAGGCGAGCAATCCGGCGACCGACAACGCGCCGATCCATCTGACCGCGTATCTCAATGGAAAACCCCCCTTGGTTTCCTTCGCCCAAGGCTGGCATGAAGCCAGCCTTACGTTTAGCTTGCGGCAAACGCGGGGGGTTTATCGCTGTCAGTTCAACCCAACGAGGTGACAGCTAAAACTTCGGCGGCGCAATCGCCAACTGCCGTTTATGATGCGAACGTTCATGAAGCCGTTCAATAATGTTTCGATCGCGTTCTGGAATATCTTCCCCTTTTAAATATTTATCGATCATTTCATACGTCGTGCCCATTTCGCTTTCATCCGTCTGCCCTTCCCACAGTCCGGCGCTTGGAGCTTTCTTGATAATTTCTTCCGGGACGCCGAGCAGACGGCCCATTTCGCGCACTTCGCCTTTTGTAAAGTGAATGAGCGGCACTAAATCGACTCCACCGTCACCGTATTTCGTAAAGTAGCCCGTATGCCATTCGGCGGCGTTGTCCGTACCGACGACGAGATAGCCGTAATTGTTGGCGACCGCATACAACGTCGTCATGCGCAAACGCGCCCTTGTATTCGCATCGCCGAGGCGCGCGCGCTCTTCGCTCCATTCCCCGATGGCTTTCAGCTCGGCCTCGACCGCGCCAAACAACGTCCGGTGCGCCTCGGTCAAATCGATGACCAAATGCCGGATGCCGCAGCTTTTCACCACTTTCAGCGCATCTTCCATATCTTTCGGATTGCTTTTGCAAGGCATGATCAGCCCCAGCGAATCGTCCGGAAAGGCACGCTTAATCAAATGGGCGACAACCGCCGAGTCGATGCCGCCGCTGATGCCGACGACCGCCCCGTTTAAACCGGCTGATGAGACTTGGTCACGCAACCATTGCACGAGTTTGTCAATTTTTTCTTGCATCCGTCCTCGACTCCTTTTCCAAAGATTCCATTCTTCATTGTAGCATAGCATAAAGGCGGCGGACAAACCGTTCTCTCCGCTTGCGGTCAAACACAAGGGGGCGGCGGCGCGCGGCGGCTGACCGCCATTCGCGAAACACATCAGCCGGAAATAAGAGCGCATGCAAAAACCAGCGTTTTTCCAACCAACGGCGAAGCGGAGCGAAACGGGCGAGTGTTGAATATGACCAACCGATATACGGCAAGAGGCGATTGGCGTATTGGCAATAGTCAAGCCCGGGCGAGGCAAGAGCGGCCGCGTCATAGTCGATGAGGTACATCTGGCCGGTTGTGGTGCGCAAAAAATTATGGGAGGCGACATCACCATGAATGATGGCAGCAGAATCCGCCGTCAACTCTGGAGCATGCTCGCGACACGTTGATAGACAGTAATCCGCCCAGCTCAGCGTAAATAAAATGTCTTCTTTGTCCATGATCGTTTCAACAACAGGCAAATGTCGGCAAAACTCCTCATAGCGGCGCCGCCATTTGTCATACAGCTGCGCACGCGGCAGCCCCATCGCCTCCTGCTTGCTGCTGGCGATGTTTGCCGTTATGGTATGGTAACGTTCGAGCAAATGAAGTCCGTCAGCGGCGTCAGCCCAAGCGGCAAACGAGATTGGACGCGCTCCGGCCACATATTCCGTCAGCAGCCAATAGCATCCGCCGGCTTCAACCACTCCTCCGCGCCCGATCGGCATAGGGGCCGGCGCGGCGGAAAAACCGGTCTTCCTTAATGCGGCAAGAAGCCAGGCGTGCCGCGCGGCCGCAACAGGAAAGCGATACGCTTTGGCGACAAACATTCCTTGCCGGGCGGCAATGGCTAAGACATGCGGTTTCAATGCCACAACTTGTTGAATAACAAGCCGATATTGGCGGTCAAGAAGAAAAAAGAGACGGCCGGCGGCGTCTCTTTTCACTTGGTTATTGTTCCTCGCCATGCCCGCTCTCCTCATCCGGCGGTTCGCTAAACAAACGGGGGCCGGCGACCGGCGGGGCGGATGATGGCGGGTAGGATGGCGGCGAGTATCCCGCTGGACTTGTCGGATAAACGACGCCTGGCCACGGAAGCGGCGGCGCTGACTGCGGCGCATATCCGTATGGAGCCGGCAGGGCGTACCCTCCATAATAGTACGGGGGCGGCGCATAGGCCGGTGCATACCCAAAAGGTGGATAGCCGACAGGCGAGGGGTGCGCCGCAGGCGGCGCATAAACTGGCGTTGCAGCGCCGGGCGGCGGGAGAACGCCCCCTGCGGACGGGACAAACGGGGCGGCAACCCCAGGCCCAGAAAACGGCGGCTCTAATGATTCACTGCTGCTTTCGTGAATGCCGGGAAACGGCGCCGAACCGTTTTCCGGACTTTCACCGCTTTTCCCAACGGCCGACGGCGCAGACGATGGCGGATAGGACGTCGGCATGATCGGCAGCGGCGGCGCGTAAAAACCGCTCCCCGGCCAAACTGGCGGCACTGGCGTACATCCTTGGTCAGTGCCAAATATTGGGATCGTCGGCGGGGCGACAGGAACGTATGGAATGTTCGGCAGCGGCGGCGCGTCTTCGCTCTCAGCCGCCGGTTCCCCTTTCCATTCAGCTGGGCTTTCATTGTCCTCCTCTTTCATCATGTTGGGCAAAATATTGCTCGGCTTCGGCGGAATCGGCGGCACGTTGGCCAGCGATTGAGCGAACGAAAGTTGAGGAGGCGGGGCCACCGGCGGAATCGTATGCACAAGCGGCGGCACAGAGGCGCCTTTCGCTTTTGCCCCTTCTTTTGCCTCCGCTTTCGGCGTTTTTGGTGCTTCTTGTGCCGTTGCTTTTGGCGCTTTTTTCTCGACAGCCTTTGGCGTTTCGTTCATCGCCGCTTTCGGCGCCTCACCCGCCGGTGCCTTTGGCGCTTCATTGATGGGCGCATTCGGCGTTTCGTTCACCGGTACGTTCGGCGCTTCATTCACCACTGCTTTTGGTGCCGCTTTTGGCGCTTCCTTCTCGACGGCCTTTGGCGCTTCATTGATGGGCACATTTGGCGTTTCATTCACTGATACATTTGGCATTTCGTTCACCGGCACGTTTGGCGCTTCATTCACTGGCACATTCTCCGCCTTCTTCTCCGGCGCTTTCGGTGTTTCCTTTACGACTGCTTTGGGCGTTTTCTTTACCACTGCTTTCGGCGCCTCACCCGCCGGTTCGTTTACCGCTGCCTCGCCTTCCGGAGCAGGGGCGACAGCAGTGTCAAGCTCGGTATCAATGTGGAATGAGACGAACGGTTTCGCCTCCGCGTACGGGTGCTCTTTTACGTGCATTTTTTTGGGTGACACAAGCGCCTTCGTCTCTTTTTTGACCGGCACCCCTGCTGTCGGCACTTTGATTTTCATTCCAGGCATAATCATATTCGGGTCGCTCAAATGCCCATTTATTTTTTTCAATTGTTCAAAATCCACTCCATATTTTTGGGCGATTTTCCAAAGGGTGTCGCCCTTTTGGACAATATGGATTTTCACTCCATTCCCCTCCTAAACCGAGACTGTTTACGCTCGATCGAACCGATGCTTGTTTCCCGTTATCGTCTTTCAACACAATGTATGACGATGATCGTTGATTTATGATAAAAAAATCCCTGACCGAACGAGGATCCCTCCTCGTCAAGCCAGGGAAAAAGCTAGACAAGCGAAAGCATGCGGTCGAGCGCCTCTTTTGCCTCTGCGGCGATGTCTTTCGGAACGGTGATGCGATTGACGATCGCTCCTTGCTCAAGCGATTCGAGCGCCCAGACGAAATGCGGCAAATCAATTCGATTCATCGTTAAACACGGGCACATATATGGATTGAGAGAAACAATTTCTTTGTCTGGATGTTCATGCTTCAGCCGGTTCACCAAATTCATTTCCGTTCCAATCGCCCACTGGGTGCCGGGTGGAGCATTGCGGATCGTTTCAATAATGTATTTTGTCGAACCGGCGTAGTCTGCTTGCTGGACGACCTCCCAGCTGCATTCCGGATGGACGATGACATGGATTCCCGGCTTCATCCGTCGAATATGCTCGATTTGTCGCACGGTGAAGTTTTCATGCACGGAGCAATGTCCTTTCCAAAGAATGACTTTCACCTTGTCGAGATCGTCCGCCCCTTGGAGCGTCTCCTCATGCGGATCCCACACCGCCATCTCGTCAAGACGGATGCCGAGCGCATAGGCCGTATTTCTCCCTAAATGCTGATCCGGCAAAAAGAAAATCCGTTCATTCCGTGAAAACGCCCAAGCCATCATCTTTTTCGCGTTCGACGAGGTGACGGTCGCTCCGCCATGGCGGCCGACAAACGCTTTAATCGCCGCGGTTGAATTGACGTACACAAGCGGCACGATCGTCTCGCCAAACCGCTCAATAAGCGCCGCCCATGCCCGCTCGACTTGAAAAATATCGGCCATATCGGCCATTGAACAGCCGGCGCGCAAGTCCGGCAAAATGACCGTTTGGTCGTCGCTCGTTAAAATATCGGCGGTTTCCGCCATAAAATGGACGCCGCAAAACACAATATATTCGGCTTCGCTGTTCTTTGCCGCGAGCTGGGCAAGCTGAAGCGAATCGCCGGTCGCATCGGCGAACTGAATGACCTCATCCTTTTGGTAGTGATGACCCGGGATGAAAAGGCGCCGGCCGAACCGTTCTTTCACCGCGCGGGCGCGTGCTTCGAGCTCGCTTCGTTCCATCGTTTTATACCGTTTGGGCATCTCATCCAGCCGTTTCAACTGTTCAAGGACGTTCACGGTTCTCCCCTCCATTATCGCAAATTGAAACTCATATCGAGCGCCGGGGCGGAATGGGTTAAACATCCGAGCGAAATGTAGTCGACTCCGGTCGCGCCGTACGCCGCCACATTGGC
The DNA here is from genome assembly GCF_001544135.1 of Geobacillus zalihae NBRC 101842. GTDB lineage: Bacteria > Bacillota > Bacilli > Bacillales > Anoxybacillaceae > Geobacillus > Geobacillus zalihae. Next base: position 305,325 of record NZ_BCPV01000001.1, read on the forward strand.
GAGCGTAATTCCCCCCGACGCTTCCGTGATGATCGGCTTTGGCACAAGCCGGACGAACGCCCGCACCTCATCCGGCGTCCGGTTGTCAAACATAATGACATCCACCCCGGCCTCGACCGCCTCGAGCACTTCGTCTTCCGTTTCGGTCTCTACTTCGATTTTCACCATATGCCCAAGCCGCTCCCGCACCGTTTTGACGGCGCGGGCGATCGATCCGCAAAAGGCGATATGGTTGTCTTTAATCATGACACCGTCGTACAAGCCAAAGCGGTGATTGTAGCCGCCGCCGCATGTGACGGCATATTTTTCAAGCATGCGCAGCCCCGGCGTCGTTTTCCGCGTGTCGCAAATGCGTGTGGAGCTATTGCCAAGCAAGTCAACGGCCTGTCGCGTCACGGTGGCAATGCCGCTTAACCGCTGCAGCAAGTTTAAAATGACGCGCTCACCGGACAACAGCGGCCCGACCGGTCCGGATGCGACGGCGATCGTTTCGCCGGCTTGGACCCGTTCGCCGTCCTGTTTCATGATGGTTACTTCGACGCGCGGATCCAGCAGCTGATAGCCCGCCGCAATCATGCCGACGCCGGCCACCACCCCGTCCGCTTTGGCCATAAACATGCCTGATGCCCGTTCATGAGCCGGAAAAATCGTCTCGCTCGTCACATCGCCGTCGCCAATATCTTCAAGAAAAAACTGTCGCAACAGTTGTTCGAGCTTCAACCGGTTCATCTTTCATCCCTCCGTTTTCTTTGCCGCTTTACCTCCCAGCCCCAAGGCGGGCCCACTCTTCTTTCGTCCGCACGAGGCGCCGCCCCCGCCACTTTGGGCATTCACGCGGAAAATCGCTCCGGTAATGGCCGCCGCGGCTTTCCGTGCGCCCAAGCGCTGATGAAGCGACAAGCCAGCCCACTAGCAACATGTATCCTGTTTCAATCTCCTCTGCCGACAATCGTTCAAGGTCGCCATCCAGCCAATCCGGCAACGAAAACTGTTCCAACCAGTCGACCGCTTTGCGAAGCCGATCGCCGTTGCGGACGATGCCGACAAACGTTGACAGCTGTTCGCGGAGCAACGCCCGCTCTGGCAGCCGTGGTACAATCAAACGACGCGGGCTGGATGAATCCGCTCGGTGCACCGTTTCCGGCCACGCCGCCTGACGGCGGATGGCGCAGGCCGCACGGAATCCAAAGACGATCGCTTCAAGCAACGAGTTGCTCGCGAGCCGGTTGGCGCCGTGCACACCGGTGCACGCCGCTTCCCCGACGGCGTACAAGCCCGGAACCGTCGTCTGCCCCCACTCGTTGACGACAACGCCGCCCATTAAAAAATGGGCGCCCGGCGCGACAGGAAGGCGGCCGGCTTCAAAGTCGACTCCATAGGCCTCACATAGCGCGGCGATCGTCGGAAAGCGGCGGCGGAAGTGGGACACGCGGGAAATATTCAAATAGACGCGGCCGCCGCGATCGAGTTCCGCCGCGATCGCTCGGGCGACGATGTCGCGCGGAGCGAGATCGCGAAGCGGATGGACGCCGTCCATCAGCGGTCTTCCGTCTTCCGCCTCAAGCACCGCCCCTTCGCCGCGCACCGCTTCCGAGACGAGCCCGACCGCTTTTCCGCCGGCAACGAGCATCGTCGGATGAAATTGGATAAACTCCATATCCGCCACCGCCGCACCGGCGCGGTACGCCATGGCAATGCCGTCGCCAGTCGCCGTCGGCGCATTGGAAGTGAACGTATACAATCCGGCGCATCCACCGGTCGCCAACACGACGGCCGACGCCGGCCAAATGGACACCGAACCGTCTTCCCGCTTCGTTTTCACCCCGACGCAACGCCCCTCTTCCACAAGCAAATCAATCACCTGCTCGCCTTCTTCCATCCATACGCGTCCCTCGAGCCGCTCAAGCAAAAACGAAACGAGTGCTTTGCCCGTTTGATCGCCGCCGGCGTGCAAAATCCGGCGGTGGCTATGCCCGCCTTCAAGGCCGAAACAAAACCGGCCGCGTTCGTCCCGATCAAACGCCATGCCGGCGTTGATCCATTCTTGCAGCCGCCTCGGCCCTTCGCGGACAAGCCGTTCGACCATTCGTTCATCGTTATGAAAGCAGCCGGCGACCATCGTATCGCGGAAATGAGCGCGCCAATCGTCGCTCTCTGCCAGCGCCGCGGCCACCCCTCCTTGCGCCCGCCATGAATTGCTGTCGGTGCAACGTTTTTTTGTGAATATCATCACATGGTCGAGCTCAGATAAATGATACGCGACCGTTAACGCCGCCAGCCCGCTTCCGACGATAATCACGCCACCTTCCTTCACTCTCGGACGCCCCTTTCTTTTCACCTGTCTTGACATCTATATTTACACATATTTAAACTAATGGCAAGAGGTTTGGCGAAAAAAATGATGCAAAGGCGGGGGAATATGATTTATTTGGATTACGCGGCAACGACGCCAATGTGCCAAGAGGCGATCGCCGCTTACGCTGAAGCGGCGTCCGTTTACTTTGGCAACGAAAGCAGCTTGCATGACATCGGAACGAAAGCGAAACAACTGCTTGCCTTATGCCGGCGCGAACTCGCCGCCATGATTAACGGAGAAGCGGAAGGGATCTATTTCACAAGCGGCGGAACGGAAGCGAACGTGCTCGCGATCCGTTCGCTAGCTGCCGCCTACCGGCATAAGGGAAACCACCTGATCACGACCGAAATCGAGCATGCCTCGCTCCATCACCTGTTCAAACAGCTGGAAACAGAAGGATATACGGTCACGTATTTGCCCGTCGACCGATTCGGGCGCATTCGACTTGCCGATTTGGAGCGGGCGATCACGCCGAAGACGATCCTTGCTTCCATCCAGCACGCCAACTCGGAAATCGGCACGATTCAGCCGCTTGCCGACATCGGCCGCCTCCTGCGGGCGCACGGCGTCCTTTTTCATAGCGACTGCGTGCAAACTTTTGCTAAAATACAGCTAGATGTTCAAGAGATAGGACTAGACAGCCTATCCGTTTCCGCCCATAAAGTGTACGGTCCCAAAGGGGTCGGCGCTGTGTACATCAACCCGCGCCGGCATTGGAAGCCGGTATTCCCGGGAGCGACGCACGAATCAGGCTTTCGGCCGGGAACGGTCAACGTACCGGGTATTGCCGCCTTCATTACGGCCGCGCAGCAGCTCCATCGACGAATGGCGGACGAACAGTCGCGTTTGGAACGACTGCGGAATCGGTTGCTTCACGCCATCGCCGCCAAACAGCTGCCGGTGGCGGTGGAAGGCCATCCCGATTTCCGTCTTGCCCATATTATCGGTTTGTCCGTCGCTGGGTACGAAGGGCAGCTTGTGATGCTTGAATGCAACCGCGCCGGCATCGCCATTTCCACCGGCAGCGCCTGCCAAGTCGGGCTGCAAGCGCCGTCGCGGACGATGCTCGCCGTCGGGAAAACGCCTGAAGAAGCGAAGCAATTCATCCGCGTCTCATTGGGCGCGGCCACGACCGAAGCGGAGATCGACCAGTTCGTTTCCACATTGGAGCGACTTACATCGGCATGAAAGGAGGAATGGCAGGTGAAAGAGGAAAAGAAAATTTTAGGGGAAAGGCGGCGCCAGCTCATTTTGCAATGGTTGAAAGAAAGCGAAGCGCCGCTCACGGGGGCTGAGCTGGCAGCGAAAACGAACGTCAGCCGCCAAGTGATCGTCCAAGACATTTCACTGTTAAAGGCGCGCAACGAACCAATCATCGCCACAAGCCAAGGCTATTTGTATTTAAAGCCGGCTGAACCGGCCAAAACGTACACGAGGACGGTCGCCTGCTTCCATACGCCAGAACAGACGAAAGAAGAGTTGTATTTGCTCGTGGATTGCGGCGTGACAGTCAAGGACGTCAAAATCGAGCATCCGGTTTACGGCGATTTAACCGCCTCGATCATGGTGAGCAACCGCCTGGAAGTCGACCAATTCATCGCCAAAATCGAGGCGACAAAATCGTCGTATTTGTTGCAGCTGACGGACGGAACCCATTTGCATACGCTGGAAGCCGATTCACCAGTGAAGCTTGACGCCGCCTGCCGCGCCTTGAAACAAGCCGGCTTTCTCATCGAAGCGTAAACTGGACCTGGCCGAACATCGGTTCATTCCCTGCGGAATACTGCGCGGCGGGCCGTCTAAAAAGGAACAGGCGGACGGCAGCAGACCGCCCGCGTGTTTTTGTCTGTGTCAAGCAAAATAATATGGATAGCTGCCCAACAGCTGCACAGTGCAGCCGAGCGCCTCAATTTCCGCGATCGCCCCCGGGATGAGGACGTCATCCATCGGCGCGTCGATGTCAATAATAAAGAAATAATTTCCAAGGCCCGTTTTCGCTGGGCGCGATTCGATTTTCGTCAAGTTGAGCCGCCGCCAGGCAAACGCTGATAACACTTGATGGAGTGCGCCCGGACGGTCTTGCGGCAGCATGACGACCACGGTCGTCTTGTCGCCGGCATAAAGAGGCGAAGCAGGCGAAAGCGGCTCTTTGCGCCGGCTGACGACAATAAAGCGCGTATGGTTGTAATCGTAATCGTGGACGTTTTCCTGCACGATCACCAGCCCGTATTGTTCCGCCGCCAGCCGGTTGGCGATCGCCGCCGCCGGCAAGTGCGGATGCTCGCTCACAAATTTCGCGGCGGCGCTCGTTGACGTCATCGGCACTTGCTTCGCCCCTTTCAGCACCGTATGCAAAAACTTCCGGCATTGGGCAATGGCGTGCGAGTGGGAATACACTTCTTTCACTTCGCGCCAATGCGGGGTGAAATAGGGGTGCACCATCAAATGTTGCTCGATGGGCACAACGATTTCGCCGATGATCGGCAACGGCTGTTCGTGAATTAAATAGTCGAGTGTCAAATTGACCGATCCTTCCAAGGCGTTCTCGAGCGGCACCACGGCCGCTTCAATCTCTCCGGCCGCCGCGGCGTCAATGCAATCGGGAATCGTGTCATACGGCTCCCGCGGCTGCGACGGAAAAAGAAGAGCAGCCGCCGCTTCGGTGAACGTCGCCTTCGGTCCTAAATAACCGATTTTCATCTCGTTTGCCTCTCCCTTGCTTTAATACACTCCCGAACCGACAATTTCCACTTTTTCGACAAATTCGAGCTGTTTGAGCTTAGCGAGGAGCTCATCAATCTCCTCGTTCATATCGTTTGTGCTGACCGACAGCGTCACGTTCGCCCTCCCTTGAAGCGGAATCGTTTGATGGATGGTCAGCACGTTGCAGCCGGCCGCCGCCACAACGCCAAGCAGCTGTGACAACGTTCCGGAGCGGTCTTCTAAATGGAAAAAGAGCGTGACGATGTTTTCTTTCGTCACCGCTTGGAACGGAAAAATGGCATCGCGGTATTTGTAAAACACACCGCGGCTGATGTTGGCGAGCTGCGCCGCCTCGGCGACCGAGGCGGCTTTTTTCCGCTCAAGCAGCTGTTTAGCGAGCACGACTTTCTTCATCGCTTCCGGCAGGACGTCTTCGCGCACCAAATAAAATTTTTTCTCCACCGCACCTTCCCCCGCTCTATTCATCCCAGTCGTCGACAAACTCGAACTCGTAATCAAGCAACCGGATCGTGTCTCCGTCTTTCGCGCCGCGCTCGCGCAGCGCATCATCCACCCCCATCGCCTTAAGCTGGCGGGCGAAGCGGCGCACCGATTCTTCGCGCGAGAAATCCGTCATCTTAAACAACTTTTCAATTTTGTCGCCCGCCAAAATGAATGCTCCGTCGCTGGCGCGGGTGATCGTAAACGGCGGCTCCTCTTTTTCATATTTGTACACGACGCGCTGCACGGCCGGATCTTCCCGTTCATGAAGCGGGAATTCCGGCGTCGTTTCCAACAGGTCGGCGATGGCAAACAACAGCTCGCGCACTCCTTGTCTTGTCGCTGCAGAAATCGGAAAGACCGGCACCGCATCGCCGACTTTCTCTTTGAAGCGGCGCAAATTTTCTTCGGCGTTCGGCATGTCCATTTTATTGGCGGCAACAATTTGCGGCCGCTCGGTCAAGCGCAAATTGTACTGTTTCAGCTCTTCGTTGATGACGAGATAATCGTTGTACGGATCGCGCCCTTCGACCGCCGCCATGTCGATGACATGGACGATGACACGCGTCCGTTCAATATGGCGCAAAAACTGATGCCCGAGCCCGACCCCTTGATGGGCCCCTTCAATCAATCCCGGCAAGTCGGCCATCACAAAACTGCGCCCGTCTTCCGTTTCGACAACGCCCAAGTTCGGAACGAGCGTCGTAAAATGGTACTCGGCGATTTTCGGACGGGCTGCGGAGACAACCGACAGCAGCGTCGATTTGCCGACGCTTGGAAACCCGACCAGCCCGACGTCAGCGAGAAGCTTCAGCTCTAAAATGATGTTGCGCTCTTCGCCCGGTTCGCCGTTTTCCGCAATTTCCGGCGCTGGGTTGGACGCCGTCGCAAATCGGGTGTTGCCGCGCCCGCCGCGCCCGCCTTTGGCGACGACAAACCGCTGCCCCGCCTCGGTCAAATCGGCGAGCACTTCGTTCGTATCCGCATCGATGACAACGGTGCCTGGCGGCACTTTGACAATCAAGTCTTCCGCATTTTTGCCATGCTGGTTTTTCGACATGCCGTTTTCGCCGCGCGGCGCTTTAAAATGGCGCTGGTAGCGGAAATCCATCAACGTCCGCAGCCCTTCATCAACGACAAAGACGACATCGCCGCCTTTGCCGCCGTCTCCGCCGGCCGGCCCGCCTTTTGGGACGTATTTTTCCCGGCGGAACGCGACCATGCCGTTGCCGCCGTCCCCGCCTTTCACATAAATTTTCACCTGATCAACAAACATGGCTGTTCCTCCGATTCGCTTCCATCATGGTATCATGGCGAAATGAGTATGACTAATACTTATTATTGTATACAGAGTCGATTCCATGATGTCAATATGTACGCAAGCATCGGCCGTCTGCGGGCTGGCGGGACGGCTCAAGCCCAGCCGCCGCTTTTCGGTCCGATTGGATCGATCCGTTCGCACCTCTTAGGGCAAAATAAGCTTTGCCTTCCATTTTCCTTCGTCCAACCAATGGTCAAGATTCCGCCGCCAAAAGCTCAAGCTCCACCGTCAATTCGCCCTCGCCAACGGCAAACGACGCGAGCCGAAGCGGCGGTGATGGTTCGCAGCGCTCAAGCCAAGCGCGAATGGTTTCGCCATCTCGAAACGTGCCGCGGTAATCCAAAAACAGCGCCGCCCGTCGGTCGGACAGCTCAATGGACAAACATAAATGGTTTTCTGTCCGCTCATCGGATTGCGCTTCGAGCAGGCGAAAAAATTGGCGGCACCATTCAGCCAGCTGTTCATCGTACTGCGACCAATCCGCTTTGCCGTCCATGATTTCATACTCAAGAAAAAGCGGGCGCGGCTCCCAGTTATAGGTCATGATAAGCTCGGCGAACCGCTCGGCCTTCAAATTCGTCAACCGTGTTTCCTGATGCATCTCGCCGATCATGTCTTCAATGATTTCCTGCACCCGTTCGATTTTATTAAGCGCCAAATGCCCTTTGATGAGCTGAATTTTGTTCAGCCAGTCATGGCGGGCATGGCGCATCACCTCAACGACAGTCCATCGCTTCTCCATCCGACGCTCCCCTATCCACTAAGCGTAGGCTCCCTGCCTCGCTTGGACTTCCGCCTCCATGGGGGAGGCATATGTACTTTTACTATAACATTTTTTGACATTGAACGGGAACGATTTTTCTACGCCAAAAAGAAAAAACTCTAACCGAACGGTTAGAGTTTTTTCACATCGATTACGCTTCTTGGCTGACCGGGTAGACGCTGACGCGTTTGCGGTCGCGGCCGAGCCGCTCGAAGCGGACGATGCCGTCGATTTTCGCATACAGCGTATCGTCGCCGCCGCGGCCGACGTTCAAGCCCGGATGGACTTTCGTTCCGCGTTGACGGTACAAAATCGAACCGCTGGTGACGAATTGACCGTCAGCCCGTTTTGCGCCAAGACGTTTCGCGATCGAGTCGCGGCCGTTTTTCGTCGAACCGACCCCTTTTTTCGAAGCAAAAAATTGCAGGTCAAGTCTCAGCATGGCAGTCACCTCCCGCTAGATGGATGTCACGCGGATAAATGTTCCGTAATCGCGTTCGATCGTCTTTAGCGAAACGACCATCGCTTCCAACAACAACTGCACTTTCTCTGCCGCCGCTTCTTCCAGCTCCGGAAGCTCGCAGCGGAGGTAGCCGCCGTCTTTGCCGAGCGAAACATGCGGGCTTACGCCAATAAGTGTCTCGATGGCGTTGATCGTGCCGAACGAGACCGCCGAAGCGCCGGCGCATACAATGTCCTGCCCGCGTTTCGCAAAATGGGCGTGCCCTTCCATCGTAAACGCGCGGATGCGGCCGTCCGCTTCCCGTTCAATCGTGACGCGGATCATCGTTACGCGTTGATTTTTTCGATGACGACTTTCGTGTACGGCTGACGGTGGCCTTGTTTGCGGCGATAGTTCTTTTTCGCTTTATATTTGAAGACGATAATTTTCTTTTGTCGGCCGTGTTTTTGCACTCTCGCCGTCACGGTTGCGCCTTCGACCGTCGGGTTGCCGATTTTCACCGTTTCCCCGCCGACGAACAGCACTTTGTCAAACGTGACCGTATCGCCTTCATTCGCATCCAATTTTTCGATGTAAATTTCTTGGCCTTCTTCGACTTTCAATTGTTTGCCGCCAGTTTCGATAATTGCGTACATGCATCGCACCTCCTTCATGGACTCAGACTCGCCAGCGCCAAGGCGGCCCAAGACGGAGCGCTTCATCGCCCGCGCTGAGCGGTTGTAGTGCGGGTGCGTCTTTTTGCGACAGCCGCCCTCTTTTGCCCTTGTTGGCAGGACAAAAAGTCTACAACGTCATCTATCGTAACATAGAAACGGCCGTCCGTCAACCGTCATCTTCGTCCCCCGGCGGGCGATGATGAAACGGTGCAAACGACTATATAGATGCCATTTGAAGCTTTCACATTTGCAGCTTTTGCCGAGCATTGGATCGACTGTCGAGCGACCGAACAACGCCGCTGTCAGACCCATGTATGGGTCTGTGAAGCGAGCGGTCGTTCGGCCTCCCAAACCACAGGCTTGCCTCCGACAGTCAAAAACATAGATAAGCAACTTTTCCATCAAGGATATGTGAAACGTTTTTGTTGCATCTATCTATAGCCGCGATCAATAGATGAGAGCGCCAAGCGGCGCATCGGCTTGCTTTTCGGCAAAAAACGCATGCAGCAGCTCGTTTTCATCGAGCGTCGCCCGTTCGCTCCCGTCGCGAACGACGATGATCGCATGCTTTTGTCCGCGGTAAAATCGCTGCAGCACGGCCGAGATGCGTTCGTCCGCCGGCGCCGTAATCGTCCGCAGCTTTGTATAGCCGCCTTTGTTTCCATAATACCGCTCAAGCAAAAAGCGCATAACGACATACGGATGCTGCTTTTGCTCCTGCCAAAGAGCATGCGCCAAAAAGGCGGCGATCGCCCATAAATCAAGCTGGCGCGGCGCCAACACAAACAAAAGAACGACGCCGACAGCAAGCACGGCGGCCGATATGGCGACCGTGTTCCGGTGCGCTTCGCTGAACGGGCGGCGGTAGGACAGCAGCAAAAACAATAGCTTGCCTCCATCCAGCGGCCAGATCGGCAGCAAGTTCAAAGCGAAAATGGCCGCATTGTAGCGAAAAAAGAGCTCCCAGCTCCCGCCATCCATCATGCCGGCCTTCCACAAAAAAAACGCCGCCGCTGTGAGCCACAGATGCTGGGCCGGCCCGGCGAGCGTCACGATCCACTCCTCGCCAAACGGCCGGTTGCCGTGCTCTTCGACTTCCGCCACTCCGCCGAACGGCAGCAGCAAAATCCGCTTCACCCGCCATGCGAAAAACGCGGCCGCCACCGCATGGCCGAGCTCATGAACGAGGACGATGAAAAACAACAGGCAAAGCTGCTTGAAATGGGCGGTAAGCACCGCGATGCCGCCGATCAGCCATAACAGCGGGTGGACGTGCAGCTTCCCGAGCAGCGCCATATACTTATTCAAAGGAGATCACCTGAATCGGATCGATAAATTCATCTCCTTGTTTAATCGCAAAATAAAACAGCCCTTTCTGTTTATTTGCCTCGCTCGCCTCGGCCGTGCCAACTTCCTGCCCCATTTCAACAAAGTCATACAATTTCACTGAAATGGCCCCCAAATGTCCGTACCACGTCTCCGTGCCGTCCGCATGTTGGATGATGACCGTTTTGCCAAGACGGTCTTTCGTACCGGCAAAGGTGACAATTCCTTCTTTCATCGCTTCCACTTTGGCTCCATTCTCGGTTTCGATCATCACTCCTTGCCCGTTTTGGTCAAAGCTCTCCAACACCCGGCCGGAAGCGGGCACAGCGTAGGAAGGCGCCGGTTTCGTCTTCGTTTCTTTTTGCGGTGCAAAAAAAGCGAGCGGCTCACCGAACGCTTTCTCATACCACGCTGAGACAGCCGCAAACTGAAACTCCGTTTCCATCGTCCGGGCAATAAACTGCCGCGCCGGCTCGAGCGAAGCGGAAGGATGCCGGAACACAATGGCCGTCACGAGCACGAGACAAGCGGCGATGAGGGTTTGAAAAAGAAACCACTCTTTGCGAAACAGCGGATGCGGCTCTGATTCAAACGAATAGCGGTCGTACGTGACGACCGGCAGCCCGTACCGCTCCTCATCAGCGGCGCTCCATCTAGATTCTTTTGGAACCTGCCCCTTATATTGACGTTCCCTTCTTCGTTTTTCAATGCGTTTTTTCATCTCACGGACGCGTCGATCCATACGTCCCCCCTCCACCTTTCCAACAACGTTTGTACTAATTTATGAGACAACCTCATGGAATATGAACGAGCGTTTTTCGCCGCGCCTCGCCGAACACGTCCGCGAACAAATCCCTCAAACGGTTTCACACCAACGTTTCGGCTGAGCGCCGCAACCGATCGATACCATCTGCTTCCGTTGTTACAGATCAGGAATTCCAAACGGCACAACAATATGAATAAAAAAAGAAGGCCCATTCAACGGCCTTCTTGCGCCAACTTCATGATTTCAAACTAAATATTTTCCGAATCTTTGAAAACAGCCCCTTCTCCTCTTCCTCTAGCGGCGGCAGCGGCACCGACTCGCCGAGGATGCGGCGGGCGATGTTGCGGAAGGCGATCGACGCTTTGCTGTTTGGGTCCAGCACAATCGGCTCGCCGCGGTTCGACGCTTTGATCACGTTTTCATCGTCGGCGATAATGCCGAGCAACTCGATCGATAAATGCGAGATGATTTCGTCGACATCCAACATATCGCCGTTTTTCACCATATGGCTGCGAATGCGGTTGATGATGAGGCGCGGCGGTTTGACGTGCTCCTCCGCTTCAAGCAAGCCGATGATGCGGTCGGCGTCGCGGACCGCCGACACTTCCGGCGTCGTGACGACGATCGCTTCGTCCGCGCCGGCGACAGCGTTGCGATAGCCTTGTTCGATTCCAGCCGGACAGTCGATGAGCACATAATCGTATTCCTGTTTCAGCTCCTCAATGAGCTGTTTCATTTGCGCGGGGTTGACCGCCGACTTATCGCTCGTTTGCGCGGCCGGCAACAAATACAAATGGTTATCGAACCGCTTGTCTTTCACAAGCGCTTTTTGCACTGTGCAACGCCCTTCCACGACATCGACCAAATCATAAATAATTCGGTTCTCAAGCCCAAGCACGACATCGAGGTTGCGCAGCCCGATGTCGGTGTCGACAAGGCACACCCGCTTCCCTAGAATGGCGAGGGCCGTCCCAAGGTTCGCGGTCGTCGTCGTTTTGCCGACGCCGCCTTTTCCGGAAGTGATGACGATCGCTTCTCCCACGGTCACATTCTCCTTTCTAAGCGCGTCAAATTCGGCCGCAAATGCATAAGCAGCTGAAGGCGGTCGACAACAATTTGGTTATGCTCATCAATATAGGCGCATTCCATTTCATTTCCTTCATCCGTTTTCGAATCGGGCGCTCGGCTCATGATGTCGCCGATGCGCAGCTGCATCGGTTTCATGACCGATGCAGCGATGATCGCCTGTTTATTGCCGGCATACCCGGCATGGGCGATGCCGCGCAAGGCGCCGAGAATGAAAATGTTGCCTCCGGCAATGACCGTTCCGCCAGGGTTCACGTCGCCGATCAGCAGCAAATCCCCTTCGACATGAAGCACTTGTCCCGAACGGACAATGCGCGAAACGGGCACAATTTCCGTTTTTCTCATCCATTCTATCGCTTCTGCTTTCGACATGACATTGCTTTCGATCGAATCGACGACCAAATTTTTTGAACGGCGGATGAGCGCACGCACCTCTTCCTCTTGGGCAGGCGTCAAATAGCGGTTCCCAATTTTCAGATGAACAGAGACAAGGGGGCTGTCTGGCGCGACGCCAGCTTGTTTGACAAGCCGCTCCTCGATTTCTTTCAATAAATCGTCATACGAGCAGCGGTCGTCGAGATGCAGCGTCAGCCCATCTTTCGTCCCTTTAATCGTCACATACTGCTGCTTTTGTTTCGCCACAACGTTCACCCCAACGAATAATTCTACAAAACGGGCCGTTTTTCCTCTTTTATTCTTCCTGCTCAAACCGGCGAATTTTGGCCAATCGCCGTTCGAGCGGGTACGAAAAGACGAGCAAAAACGCGACGTTCAGAAGCAGCGTCGGCCATAGACGGCGGTCCCAAAAAACAGAAAACGACCAATCGGTCCGCCCGATCAACAGCTGGATGCCGTAGACATAACTGTCAAGCAACACAATGGAAAGCAGCGACAAGAGCGATGCAACGAACCAGTTTTGGTGGAACCATTTCATCGCTTTGCCCGCCAAGTAGGCGATAAGCGTATAGGCAAACGCATAAACACCGAGCAGCTCTGTGTAGACGCAGTCATACAGAAAACCGAAGATGAACCCGTACCCCATCGCCCGCGTCCCGCCGAAATGCATCGCTGTGAACACGAGAAAAACAAGAAAAAACCGGGGAACAAAAAAATAGTGGACATACAAGTCGCCTTTTGGCCATACATCAACAAACAGGCTCTCACTCACAAAACATAACACCGCAAGGAAAGGGAGACGCCACTTGTTCACTTTGCCTCCTCCTTTTCCTGCAGTGCTGCATCGATGGTTCGTTTCACAATCATGACGTCGTCAATATCATACAAGTTGGCAAACGGCTTGACATAGACGACTTTCGTCAATCCGTATTGGTCCGGCTTGATCTCGGTCACCTCACCGATCGGCAGTCCTTTCGGAAACACGCCGCCAAGGCCGGAAGTCAACACTTTTTGCCTTTTTTCCACTTTGGCGTCAATCGGAATTTCTCCGAGCAGCAACTCGCGCCGCTTCTCATCGTAGCCTTCGATCAACCCAAACACGTTTTCCTTTCCTTGGATATAAGCGGAAATGCGGTTGTTTTGGTCAAGCGCGCTTAACAGCTGCACAGTGGACGTAAATTGGGAAGCGTGCTGCACCTTGCCGACAAGCCCCGCTGGGGTGATGACGGCCATATCTTTTTTCACGCCGTGTTGCTCGCCTTTGTTGATGATGATCGTTTCCCGCCAACGATCCGGGTTCCGCCCGATCACCGTCGCCTGAATCGAAACAAAATCACGCAAGCTCTCTTTTTTATCGAGCAACGCGCGCAGCCGTTCGTTTTCTTGCCGCAGCGCCTCGACCTCGGTCTCAAGCGCCGCATATTCCTCAAGTCTTGCCTTCAGCAGTTCGTTTTCCTTATATGTACGGCGAAGATCGCTCACATTTTCAAAGAAGCCCGCGACTTGCTGGGCGGGCTTCCCAAACAGAAGCTGAACAAAACCGACCGTATCTTTTACAAACTGCTCCGGCCACGTCAATTCTTCGCGGCTGCGCAGGGAAAAGCCGATCAACATGACAAGGATGACGATGCTGACGAGCAAAAAAATGAGACGCTTATTCCCAAAAAGCTGTGGCATGCGTCACACCTTCTTACCGTCAGCGATGGTCTCTCGCCTTGTTTTTAAACAAGTCGATGTGGTCGAGCGCTTTCCCGGTGCCAATGGCCACGCAATCAAGCGGATTTTCCGCGACGATGACCGGCATGTCCGTCTCTTTGCTGATGACCTTGTCCAAATTGCGCAACAAAGCGCCGCCGCCTGTCAGCACGATGCCGCGGTCCATAATGTCAGCCGCTAGCTCCGGCGGTGTTTTTTCGAGCGTGTTTTTCACCGACTCGACGATCGCATAGACCGTATCGTGCAGCGCCTCAGCCACTTCTTCGGCGCTGATTTCGATCGTTTTTGGCAGCCCAGTGAGCAAGTCGCGGCCGCGAATTTCCATGTTTCCGATTCCTTCCGGATTTCCGGCTGAGCCGATCTCGACTTTAATCGCCTCCGCCGTCCGTTCTCCGATCATCAAATTGTACGTTTTTCGGATGTATTGAATGATCGCCTCATCCATTTCATCGCCGGCGATGCGAATCGACTGGCTCGTCACGATGCCGCCGAGCGAAATCACGGCCACTTCAGTCGTACCGCCGCCGATGTCGACGACCATGCTCCCGGTCGGCTCCCACACCGGCAAATTGGCGCCGATCGCGGCCGCAAATGGTTCTTCAATCGTATAGGCATCGCGTGCTCCAGCCTGGCGAGTCGCATCGATGACCGCGCGCTCCTCCACGGCTGTGATGCCGTACGGCACGCATACCATCACATACGGCTTGCTGGCAAACAACCCTTTCGTTTTGACGGCCTTGCGAATGAAATATTTCATCATCGTCGCCGTCGTTTCATAATCGGCGATGACGCCGTCTTTCATCGGACGAAGCGCCACGATGTTGCCCGGCGTGCGCCCGATCATGTTTTTCGCTTCATTGCCGACGGCGACGATTTGCTTCGTGTCGCGCTGAATGGCGACAACCGACGGCTCGCGCAAAACGATCCCTTTTCCCTTCACATAAACGAGCGTATTCGCTGTTCCTAAATCAATCCCGAGATCTTTCGTCCCAATTCCAAACATATGATCGATCTTCCTTTCCGAAACGAAATGCATATGATTTTCTATTGACAACATGGATCAGATGTCAAGTCATTTATAAATTGTACAACACCGCCCGAACGGATTCGGAAAAACCCATAGTTGATATTATAACTGATTCGACAAAAAATGAGAACCGCTAGACATAGCCTTTTTCTTTCAAACTGATGAATTTTTGATCGCCGATGATGAGGTGATCCAAGAGCTCGATGCCGATGATGCGGCCGCATTCCGCGAGCCGTTTCGTCACATCGATGTCTTCGCGGCTTGGAGTCGGATCGCCAGAAGGGTGGTTATGCACACAAATGACTGAGGCGGCGGAACGTTTGATCGCCTCTTTAAACACTTCGCGCGGATGGACAATCGAGGCGTTTAAACTGCCGATGAACACCGTTTTGCGGTAGATGACTTGATTTTTCGTATTTAAATAAATGGCGACAAAATGTTCTTGCGATAAAAAGCGCATATCTTCCATGACGTATTTCGCTCCGTCTTCCGGGCAACGAATCACATAGCGGTCGGCGCAGCCGGACTGGTGGATGCGTCGGCCGAGCTCGAGCGCCGCCAAAATTTGCACGGCTTTCGTCGGCCCGATCCCTTTGATGTTTGTCATTTCTTCGACCGTTGCGTCTTTGAGCGGTCTCAGCCCCTCAAAATGGCGAAGGAGACGCTGGGCGAGCTGCACGACCGACTCCTCCTTCGTGCCCGTGCGCAACAAAATGGCGATCAGTTCATGGTCGGATAAACTTTCCGGCCCTGATGACAGCAGCCGTTCACGCGGCCGGCTGTCTTTCGGAACATCGCGGATCATCCACGCCATCATACTCCCCCTTTTTTGTTTTGCTTCATCGAAAGATGGAGAGGCTTGAACCGCCCCTCGGTACGACAGTAGAATCCGTTTGCGGGGGCGTTCTTTTGCCAAAAAGCGCCAGACGGCGGCCGCTTTTGCTTTGATCTATGCCGGCGGCCACCCGAGCCGGCGCAATTCCCTCACCGTCCGCGACAGCGGCAGGCCGACGACCGTCAAATAGTCGCCTTCGATCCGTTTGACAAACAGGGCAGCGCGGCCTTGGATGCCATACGCCCCCGCCTTGTCCATCGGCTCCCCAGTCGCAATATAGGCGGCGATTTCCTCGTCATCGAGCTCCCAAAACGTCACCGCTGTTTTTTCCGCAAACGAGGTGATGGACCCTTGAGGGAGTGCGATGGCGACACCGGTCCATACGTCATGCGTCCGCCCGGACAACTGACGCAGCATGGCGAATGCTTCTTCTTCCGTGCGCGGCTTCCCTAACAAGCGGCCATCGCACACAACGATCGTATCAGCGCCAAGAACATACGCGTCGAGAAAAGAGGACATCACCGCCTCCACTTTCCGGCGGGCAAGAAGTTGAACCGCTTCATCAGGGGGCGTTCCGGGGGGAATCGTCTCATCGGCATGGCTTTCCTGCACATCAAACGGCCAGCCGGCCAGCTCGAGGATCTGCCTTCGTCGAGGGGAGCGGGATGCAAGCACGAACCGTGGAGGCATCGCTCATTCTCCTTTCGCTCGTTTCGGTTCGGAAGATTCACTTGTATCGTAGCAAATTTTGCGGTGAAAGGCAATTTTCTGTAT
>NZ_BCPV01000002.1 GCF_001544135.1 Geobacillus zalihae NBRC 101842
AGGATATACAACTGCTATGACAGCAACCAGTCCATCCATCCATGGGTTCGCTTTTGCGAAACCGCTTTATTCAAACGATTATGACGGCCGGGTTATTCATTCAAATCGACATTTGGATTCGCAACTTTGCGATTTTATTCATTCGGTCCATAAAAATCAGGAAAATGGCAAATAAGAGTTGGCACTCCTCTCTGATGCGCTTCTATAAGCATCCTATTCAGCTGCAAGCGAATTTTTCCTTTCTTGGTATGGGGGTTTTTCGGCGTATCCTCTGTTACCTTTCTCCCTGGGCTGCGCCCATAAACATAAATGTTGTCGACGAACACAACCTTTGCCCCATTCCCTTCCAAATGCGGCACGAGATCAGCCTGCCGCCTTTTTTTGTTAAAGCGCTCTTTTCAGGTTAGAATCAACGACCATCACTTTTTATTTACATATAACACGGGCTTTGTACTCTAACATCTGACGGAGTTGATGGAAAGATCATGCCACTGTTTCATATCGGTCATGGATGCGCACACGTCCCGTTTTTTCACGCCTTTTTTGGTTCAGACGAAGCTTCGATGCGTCCTTCTTAACGTATGGACAGAAAACATGAACAGGCATATGACCTGCCGAGACATTTGCCTCTCGTTTTACTGTACTTTGCCTTTGTCAGCTTTTATTCACGCAAGCTCTATTGCTTGGCTGAGAAACGTTTGTTCATCCCATGCTTGAAATAATGCTGCTGTCTTTCTCCTGTACGTCCACTTTCCTTGGACTATCAACTTTGGCGAACAAATGCGGATTTTGCAGAAATTGCACGAATAGCACAGGACAAGATGATTTTAGGACACATATATATACAGTACAAACAAGCTATATAGACATATATAGACAATGGAAAGAGATGAACGGAACAAAAGAAATCGGAAAAACGCGAAAGGAGTGATGTCTATTACACCAGCTATGGTCCTCTTTGCCTTTTTCTTTACGATCATGCTCATTTACTGGCGCCCTAAAGGAATGAATGAGGCCATTCCCGCAACCATCGGTGCGCTAATCGTCATCGCCAGCGGAGCGGTGAACGCGTCTCATCTCATGGATATTAGCATCAAAGTAAGCGGGGCGGCCATGACCATCATTTCAACTCTTGTCATGGCACTTGTGCTCGAAAGCATCGGTTTTTTTCATTGGATCGCTTCTCTTCTTGCCCAGCGTTCCAATGGGTCAGGGATCCGGTTATTTTGGTACACCAACGCTCTTTGTTTTCTGATGACGCTTTTTTTTAACAATGACGGCAGCATCATGATCACGACGCCGATTTTACTGTTGCTTTTAAACAGCTTTCAGCTAAAAAAACATCAGAAATTACCGTATCTCATCAGCGGAGCGTTGATTGCCACCGCCTCGAGCGCCCCGATCGGCGTAAGCAACATGGTCAATTTAATTTCATTAAAAATCATCGATATGAACTTATACA
The DNA here is from genome assembly GCF_001544135.1 of Geobacillus zalihae NBRC 101842. Lineage (GTDB taxonomy): Bacteria > Bacillota > Bacilli > Bacillales > Anoxybacillaceae > Geobacillus > Geobacillus zalihae. Next base: position 1,463 of record NZ_BCPV01000002.1, read on the forward strand.
TGCAGACAGCGATGATGTTTGTTCCCTCAGTGCTTGGGCTGTTGTTTTTGCTGGGGTTGTTGTTTCTCGTTTTTTATCACGATATCCCGAAAACATTGCCACCAATGGCGGTTCCTATTACTCCCCTCTCGTTTTTTCATCATCCTTTGCAGAACCGTTCCGCCTACGATGAGATGAAAGTATCGGAAAACAAAATGAAGATGATTCTTCTGTTCGTGCTAACCATCCGGTTGAGCCTGTTTGCCGCTTCATACATGCATATTCCCATTGAAGTGGTCGCGCTCACAGGATCATGGGTTGGCCAAATCGGAAACAGAAGGGATCGAATTCTGTTTGGCGTTTTCGGTGATGCTTTGAACATGGTGCAGTGCATAATAAATGACGGATGACCTGTCCATAAGAGAAAGATAGTCGGATTGGACATCAAGCAATTTACCGGTTTTGGATTCCGGACCTCCACGATAAATAGTGACGGTCTTCCCAATTAACGGCGCCAATTCATCGTTGGAGCGCGAAGGGATGGAATGGTCATTCATGCCATATAACGTCATATCTCAATAACGCCTCCCTGTTTTTTTATCCATAAGGGGTGTTCATACTGTATATATACGTATCCTGTAAACATTATGCATAGGTCCATCGCCTAATATGAAAAAATAAGAACCTAACATCACTCTCCGGAAATCGGTCTTGATCATGCATCCAAGCTAAAAGTAATTAACCTGATTTCTTTTAAAGCGTGGTGCCAAAAGGCTGACGTCCCGTTGCTCGTCATACCCACCCTCTTACATCATGGATGATTACACCATTTTATAGAAAAATAGTTATTAATCTTAATCATTTTTTTAAACATTATCATTTAATACAGTAGTACCAAATCTAAACTAGGAAAGGATGATAGACGAATGGTTTGTGTGTGCAATGGTGGATTGTTTCCCCAATTGTTCTTTACGCAGTCTTCAACGGATTTGCCCATTACCATTCCTCTGACCGGAACTGCCGTCACGGAAGTGCTTCGTTTGCAGCCGATTACGACCCTCAGCGGCGACCGCGTCAAGCTCGATTCGATGGTTGAGTTGGAACTGGCTGTTTTAGCCCTTCTATCCGGCGCTACTTTGACAGGGATCACCTATAGGCTGGAACGGTCAACAAACGGAGGAGCTTTTGTCCCAATTGCGTCACTTGATGTCGAATCCCTTCTACCCGTACTCTCACTCGCTGCGAATACAACACTTTTCCCGAACTTGACATGGGTCGACGCACCGGGCGTAGGGACGCATGTCTATCGCATTGTCATTGAAACGAACGGTGGGATTTTATCCACCTTGCTAAGCGGCATCACAGCAGAAACTCGCGCCTTGAACGCTCTTGTTGTTCGCAGCGTATAACCCAGCAAAACCGGCTCAGCGAAAGGCGATTGCCCTCTGAGCCGGTTGTTTTTGCTTTATGGCGCGTAGGTCTTCAGGCTGTCAAGCATGGACGACAATATGGTTCAATGCTCGCACTCCATTAGGCAGCTGTTGGCAGAAAAAAAAATCCGTCCGCTTTGTAAGTGGTCGAGATTTCACGCTTACCGACTTGAAATTGGAAATTAGAAAAAGAGAGCGTTTGCCCTGGCTCAATGCGTGACACATGAACCGGCTTTAGCCAAAATTCTCCCTTCTCTTCCGCGATGTTCTCTGCCTCCTCATTCATATATTGCCAAGCTTCCATGACAAGCGGATTGAGACGGCGATCGTATTGAATGCCGCCTCCTAACTTTGCCGATAACGCCACGTGTTCTTTTGGGGAAACCCGCAGGCAAATGTAAGGATGCTCTAAAGGAGAAGATCCCAGATTGCGAATCACGAAGTTCCCCGCAACCATCCCGTTCTGCCCCTCTGCCTTTGGAAGCAATAAGGAATACGTGAAATAGCAAACGACACAAATTTCATCAGACAACACCTGTTGAGGCAAACGCTTGATTTCCGCAACAGCTTGCTTCACCATGCGAAGCTCTTTCTCAATCGATTGTATTTTCTGTTCCAACTCGAGAATCGAATCCATCATCTTTCCCCCTCTTATGACGTCACTTTTCCATTTCTTAAATGTATATGTATGAAAAAAAGAGGAGAACATCTCCTCTTTTTTTCCGCAACTAGAGACGTGTTTTTTACATTGCAGGAAACACAGCGGGGCATTGCGGCGGAAAGACATCCACCGGGCATTCTTCTTCGCAGATGATTTCCGGGCGGGGTTGGCAGAACCGTGCAGCGACTTCCAAAATAACTTCAAAGGTCACGACAATGCTTTGGCAAATGCGGATCGAAATATTCGCCGTAATGCTGTTTCCGCTTTGCGTAAACGCCCCGACCCGGCAACTATTAAAGGTGTTTTGTACAGCGTTGCAGCACACCGTTGTGCCTTCTGGAGCGCAAAGGATGACTTCCTCGCTGGTTGTGATTAACGCGGGGTTGCTGACGACGGTCACTTGAGCGCCCGTTGCGTTCGTTCCCGTTACCTCCAACACGACTTGAATCGTTTTGCTTAAGGTGACGGCTTGCAGCGTCACAATTTGATTGCCGACCGTGCACTCAATATCCCGGCGAGGGGCGTCTTCCCCACACTCCAACAATGTGACCGAACAGCTGACTTGGGAAACCGTGACTCCATCCAACGAACCGCTTGGGAATGTGAATGTGATGTCTTGCGCCAGCTGTACAACGTGTGTCGTCCAGTCATAGACTTTGCACACTTGAATGCACTCTGGATCAAATTGCTGAGCAAATTGCTCTAAATTGATAGGCATAGAACCAATCCTTTCTTTCATGAATTTTTGTCAGGCTACTCTATAGTATGATGGGGAGAAATACAAGTTATAGTAAAAACAACTATTTTTATTCATTTTTGAAAACAAAAATGATATGGTTCATGCATGAGCAAGCAGGGCACCCGTTTTTCAATATCTGCATATAATGGCTACCATGACATGCGGAAAAAGGTGATGGACATGAGCAAGGAGCAAAAAACCACCCAATTGCAGCAAAAAATCATCCACCTGAAATCAGAATTGGACAAATACAAAGCACTGCTCGCTTCATTAGGCTCTCAAGAAGAATGGGAGCGTCTTCACATGGAAAAGGATGAACTCCAGGCGAAGCATGATGAACTCATCGGACAATGCCGCCGTTATGAAGAGCTGCTGTCCGAGCAAAAGAATGAGATCGAGCGCTTATCGGAAGCATTGAAAACAATGGAGGAAGAAAAAGAATGGCTGCGGCAGGAGATGGAGCAATGGAAAACAACATGCGCCTACTGGCAAGAACAAGCGGAAGCCAATCAAAAACACATCCAGTCTTTAGAAGCGACACTGAAGGCGTTTCAACAAAAGGAAATGGAATGGAATGAAGAACGAACAAAAACAAAAGAAAAAAATCGACTGCGAAAGGACGGGACTCTTTCTTTTATGAACGAATCAATCGACTCATGGACATCTTGGTCAGAGAGAATGGAAAACGATTATAAGGTGATGAAGGAACAAATAGAGAAAATCGCAAAGGAGTTTCCAAAACTGCAAAACGCTTTAAGCAACAGTGCCAAAACACACGAACTAGAAAAAGATGTAGACGTTTTAACCAAGAAAATTCAAGAAACAGAAGAAAAACTGTCAAAAATGGATTTAGAAAGACAAAAAGACTCATTGATGCTGCAAAAACATATGTTCACCCAACAAATGGAGTTGGAGTTGATGATGGAAAAGGTCACAAGTCTTGCCAGTGAAATCAAGCATCTCTCGAACCAAATCGCCGATTTAACCCGATCGCGGAATGACCCACCCAAGGATTCGCCAAATGACGATACAATGGAATTGAAGGAGATGCTGTCCCGACTCATGGAGCGGTTAACGGCATCCTCTGATGAGAAATCGAAAGAACCGGCAACATCACCGATCCAATCAGCTAATCCCTTTTCAACAAACATGCAAACGGAAAAGGCGCCGCCACCCCCTAACAGTTTTTTAAAATTACAGGAGTTTATGGATGGAACCAACCAACCCATTGTTGTCTCACCTGTGAAACGCAAAGAAACTCATGCATCCCATCTATATTCACAAAAATCGATCCCAATCAAACGCGTCCGAATGGAACATCCGTCTTCCCATCAACGCCTCCCATTTCAGCATTCATCACCACCTGCAGAGGATGAGGACAATCGATTGAATATCAGCGTTCAGAACGATCATACTGATCCAAATCCAGGAAAACGCTCAGACGCTTCAAGGCTGGAACAGAAAAAGGACCACCAATTGTTTACACAGACAGATGAAGTAAGGTTTGAAAGCACTCATAAAGCAGCGGACCCGTTAAAAAACGAGGATGAACGACCTAACAAAACAGACCCAAACATGGAAATCAAAGAGAAGCAGGAATCTCTAGTTTCTCCCGGCAGCCAAGAGGCGGTGACGCAAGATCCAACATCGGCATCCGACATTTCAGCCGACGGGCAGCAATCAGATTCCGAAACCTATGAAGCGACGGCATTCCTTCCTTCCGCCTCCGTTTTGATCCAAGATGACGCCATCATTCATGGAGAAGACTCTTTTATGGGGGAAGGGAAACCGTCAAAATGGGGATTATGGTCTCTATTCAAAAAGACGAAAACCTCTCAATAGCGAAGAGGCGGGAACACTCCCGCCTCTTCGCTTTGGATTCAAACATCACTGTTTTCCCGCACGGAATGGACACTGCTCATCAGCTCAGCGCCTGTTCGAAGGACGCGATCGCCGAATTTGGTCCGCAGCTGTTCGATGGTCTTCCAAAGTTCTTCCATTTTCGCTTCCTCTTCATAATGAAACAAATCGAGCTGTTTTCCTTCTTCCCGTTCGTCAAACACATGAAGTGCGGCAACGCCAAGAAGCCGCACTGGGCGTCCGTCCCAATGCTTTTTCAACAGCCGCGCCGCCGTCAAAAAGAGGTCGTCCGCCGTTTGCAACGGCGCCGCCTCGGTTTGGCTGCGGGTGATTGTATGAAAATCGTGGTAGCGGATCGTCAACTGGACAGTCCGCGAGACAACCCGCTTTTGTTTCATCCGCGCGCTGACAGATTCGGCCAGCTTGCGCAAAACGGCCCGTAGTTCTTGTTCGTCGTCTACATCGCGCGGCAGCGTCGTTGAGTTCCCGACTGATTTCCATTTCTCCGCCGCTGCTGGATCAACCGGGCGCGGGTCGATGCCATTCGCCCGCTCGTAAAGACGCAGGCCATAGACGCCAAACGCCTGCTCAAGAAGCGCCCGGTCGGCGTTCGCGATATCGCCGATCGTACGCATGCCTAGAGCCTGCAGTTTCTTGGCGGTTTTGTCACCAACACCATGCATCTGTTCAACCGGAAGCGGCCAAAGGACGTGCGGAGCGTCGCGTTTGCGCAGCACAGTGATGCCGAGCGGCTTTTTCATCTCGCTTGCCATTTTGGCCAAAAACTTATTCGGGGCGATTCCGATGCTCACCGGAATGGACAGCTGCCTCAACAGCCCATGCTGGATCTGACGGGCCACAACCAGCGGATGAGCGGTTGACGCCCAGCCCGTCATGTCCAAATAGCCTTCATCGATCGAGGCGCGCTCCAATACAGGAGAGAAACGCTTGAGCCATTGGAATAAGCGGTGGCTCATCTCGCGATAAAAGGCAAAATCCGGCGGGCGCACAACGAGCGACGGACAGCGCTTCTTCGCTTCCGTAAGCGGCATCGTCGTATAGATGCCAAACTGTTGTTTCGCCGCATAACTGGCCGCCAGCACGATCCCCCTCCGCTCTTTTGGATCCCCCGCCACAACGACCGGCCTTCCCCGAAGCGACGGAGCGCGGGCAATCTCGCAGCTGGCGAAAAACGAGTTGCAGTCGATATGAAAAATGATCCGTCCGCGGGATTCACGCCCTGTTGACATGCCCTTTCCCTTTCTTTTCTCTATTTTCTTCTTCATTGTACCAGATCATTCGTTCGTGAAAAACAGCCCATTCTCCTACATTCAGAAAGTCTTTTGATGTCTCACGGGGTCGGTTTAGAGAGCTTTAACGAGAATACTGCGGCATCACGGAATGTTCGCAGATTTCATCTGTCGAACACGTTTTGCACCCCCAGCGGCAAAATGAGCCCAAACGCAAGGATGATCCCATGAAAAGAGGCTCTCATCATGTTTGCTTCCTCCTTTCCCCTTGCAGCCAGCGGTAGACCGAAGCCGCATCCGCTTCATCCACATCGACGACGCGGACGCGGGTGCCAAGCGGCATGACGGCAACGGAAATGGTCGCCAGCCGTTTTCGCTTTTGCCACCACGTCGCTGATGTTTCAAGCGATTGAACGTGACGTTTCAAGATATACGTCGTCGTTTGCCGAAACCATCCGCTTCGAAGCGCCAGCTGCTTCGACGAAAGCGACCATCCCGCGATTTGAAAGCGACGGATGCCGATCCATGCCCCGAGCGGCAACACCACCAACACAGCCGCCCCCCATGGGCGTTCTATATATGCCGCCAAGATGGCGGGAATCACGAGCCAAACAAGCGGACGAAGCATGTAACGGCGTTTCGCGCGCTTGGGCAATGGAGAAAAGGAAACGCCGAGGTCGTACTCGGGCAAACAAGCTTGCATGATCGACGCAACTCTCCTCTTTTCCACAAGCGGACAAAGAACAACATCCCCTGCTCCGCCGCCATCGAGCCTCCCCCCAGCATGAATCAAGGACACAGAGGCGTAGCCAAACAAACGGCGCAGCCAATTCTCATGAATCACGACACCTTGGACGCGGGCAACTGGGACGGACACCGCTTTTCGTTCCAGCCATCCGCGGGCAATGACAATCGTGTCTTCTTGTTTCCGCACGACAAACGAAGCGTACCGGATCATGTTTTGTACGATAGCTACTCCATAAGCGGCCAAGAGAAGCGACAGGATGAATAGGGCAATAAGCAATCGTCCATGTCCGTTCCATGTCGACTGAAGATCGCGGATGAGCGACTCATATGGAATGAAGTCGCCTAATTGCGACAAAAACCCACACAAAGCGGCAACCACGCCAAGCGCTCCACCGCTTGTCAACGAAGCCATCCATACTTCTTTCATCGATAAGGTAAACAGAGCAGGATGTGGGCGGTTCGCGGATGGTTCTGGATGGGCGGCGGCTCCCACCTTGTGTTTCGCCTGTTCCACGCATCGTTGCAGGCAGCGGGCTTCTTCCTTTGATATGGCCCGAAGCGTCACTTCTGCTTCACCGAGGGCATCACCCGCCGCCTCAACATGTACTTGAACCACTCCCGCCATCCGTTGCCATATCCCCTCTGTCACTGAAATCCCATGGATGCGCTCGAACGGAATCGAACGTCTTTTGCGGACAAACACGCCTTCCTCCACGAGCAAGCGGTCTTCATCCCAAGCGTAGGTAAAGCGGAGCCAAGACAGAACCCCCATCACCACCGTGTATACGACAGCCGCCAGCGGCACGATGAAATCCCGCCAAGAGAAGCGGTTCAGACTGCCCGCCACCATGATCACAAGGAGCGGAACGACCATATTTTTCAGTTCTTTTCCGACTCCCGCCATAATCGCAACGGGATGAAGGCGGCGTCTAGGCGTCATCTTCATCCACCACCTTCGCCCACTCGGCAATCAAGCGGCAAAGCTGCTCCGCTTCTTCCATCGGAAGAGCGGGAATTTCATGAGCGGCCGCCGCTGTGAACACCGCAATGGAAGCCAACCCGTACCGCTTGAGAAGCGGACCTTGCCGCACATCGACGTACTGAACGCGAGCCATCGGGATCAAAGTCCGTCTCGTGGACCAGACTCCTCGCTGAATATCAATCTCTTCTTCGCGAATGCCATAGCGCCAACGTCTTTGGCGCAACGGCGGGAGCCAGACGACCCATACAATGGCTTGCACCACCCAAACGCCGACCAACACTATCAATAGCCAAGGAGGAGCATGGAACTGCGAGAGCAGCCATATGATTCCCCCGATCGCCACACCGGAAGCCAATGCCACAAGCGCCCCCGTGAGACGCCACACGGTGACCGCTTTTGATGAAATGGGTTTGCCTCTATGAGGAAGCATTCTCTTAATCTCCTTTTTGCACATCATTTCTGTTTCCAGTATAACAAAACATTTCCATGTTGGCGATGCCTTTTTTCGACAATCGTTGACAGAACGACCAAACTATTATATTCTGAAACTATCTTTTTTGCTTAACCGCATAAAAGCAAAAAAGCACATCTATGAATCAACATCAGAACAGAAAGGTTGTTGTCAACATGGAACAATCCCGTCCCCAGCTGCAAAAAGGACTATTGCCCCGCCACGTTCAGCTGATCGCGTTAGGGGGGATGATCGGCACCGGCATTTTTAAAGGAAGCGCCGAGGCCATTCATATCGCTGGACCAAGCGTCGTGCTCACGTACTTGATCGGCGGCGTGCTGTTGTTTTGGATTATGGCTGCACTGGCCGAGATGGCGATCGCGTATCCGGGTTCGAACGTTCAACATTTGATCCGCCGGGCGTTTGGCTTTCGCCTGTCATGGATCGTCGGCTGGCTGTATTGGATCAATTGGACGTTGGTCACTGTTGTCGAACTGCTGGCTGCCGGCAGTTTCCTGAGCTATTGGTTTCCGTCTGCGCCGTTATGGCTGCTTGCCCTCCTGTGCGCGTGTCTGATCATGGGGTTGAATCTTTTCCCTGTGAAGTATTACGGGGAAGCGGAATTTTGGCTGGCCGGCCTGAAAGTGGCGGCGCTAGTGGTGTTTATCGTGCTCGGGGCGGGCGTATGGGCTGGCGTGATCCCAAGCGGCATAAGCGGCTCGTTTCCGTCTGCCGGCGACGGCGGATGGTTTCCGCACGGGTTTGCCGGAACGCTCAGCGCCTTGCTTATCGTGATGTTTTCCTATGGCGGAGCGGAGCTGATCGGGGTGGCGGTGACGGAGATGAAAGACGCCGAGCAGGTGCTGCCGCGCGTCATTCGCACCACAATCTGGCGGGTTGTCGGCTTTTATCTTTTGCCAATGGCCATCATTTGCGGCATTATGCCATGGAACACCGTTTCGGAAACGAACAGCCCCTTTGTCCAAGTGTTGGAAGCGATCGGGTTGCCCGGCGCGGCCCATGTCATGAACGCGGTGTTGCTCATTGCCGTCTTATCGGCGGCCAATACAGGCGTCTATGCGACTTCTCGGTTGCTGTACACCATGGCTGAACAAGGAGAAGCAAGCCGCCGCTTGCAGCGGACGACGAAACACGGGGTTCCGCTGTACGGGATGGGCATGGTCGCCATCTGCATCGCCGCTGGCGTGATCGGCGCCTACTTGGCGCCCGGGCGGATCATCGGGGAATTGATGACGATTCCTGGGTTTACGGTGCTCATCGTTTGGATGATGATCGGCGCCGCTCAGCTGAAGCTGCGGCCGCACTACAAAACGAAGCCGTTTTTCCGAACGAAAGGGTTTCCGTACACAACGATGGCGGCGGTCGGGGCGCTCGGGGCGATTTGGCTTGGCTTTTTGCTTCAAAGAGAGCATCGAATCGGTTCGCTTCTCTGCGTGGCCGTCTTGGTTCTCTTATTCATCTATTCCACTGTCAAAGAAAAGCAGCATCAAGCAACAAAAGCGCCCGGGCGAACGGCGTAACCAAACCGCCTCTTTTCGCTCGGGCGACAGCTAGAGACGGGCGTCCTTTCATCATAGACGGCGCCCGTCTTCCTTTTTTCGTGTCCAACCGTTCCCACGATATTCGTCCCATGCCCGCCAGGCCATGATCGCCATGCCGAGCGCGAGAATCAACGCCTGTCCGTCCATCCGGTGTTCCGTCCATAACTGATACCCTGCCGCTCCGATGCCGTAAAGCACCCAAACCACTGAAAACCACATAACTCCCAACCAAAATCTCCGCATCGTTTCTCCCTTTCTTTCTCCCGTTTTCCCGATCGATCCGTAAGACAGCAGACGAAGCCGCCTGTATCTATTTTTGAAAAAATAGGGTATTTTTGTATAATTATACCACAATTTTCACAAATGAGCCAAAAAAAACAAGCCATTCCCCTATGCTCCAAGGGAAATGGCTGCGCGTTTTGCGGAAACACCGATGATGATTCGTTAGTTGGCCGGCGACAGCTCGTCTTCGGTCACCCATTTGTGGTTGGCTACGTTCACAATCGCCCGATTGGCGCGCTCGCGTTTTGCCCCTTCGATCATCAGCGAAGCGAACGCCTGCGACACAAGAAACACACTTTTGATGTTGATGCGTTGGACGTCATCCCACTCTTGTTCCGTCAACTCCAGCCATCTCGCATGAGTGGAGATGCCGGCGTTATTGACAAGCACATGCAAGTCGCCGTACCGCTGTCGGACATACTCGGCCAATGCTTGCACTTGTTCGCGGTCGGTGACATCCGCCGCAAACCGGTCAACGCCCCCCGGCGTCCCGAGACGTGCGATTTCTTCTGCAGCCTCCTCCAGTTTCGCTGCTGTACGGCCGACAAGCACGACTGTGGCGCCTTCTTTCGCCAAACGGAGAGCCGCCGCCTTGCCGATTCCGCTGCCTCCTCCGGTGACCACGGCCACGGTATTCAAAAAACGCATCGTTTTCCTCTCCCCTCATTTCTGTTGCTAGCCTAGCGGTTAGGGCGTGCCCTTCTCTTTTCAAACTTCGGCCGCTAAAACGTCAGCCCGCCGCCGTCGACCGACAATATCGCGCCGGTGATAAAGGACGCTTCATCGGACGCCAAAAACATCACCGCGTTCGCCACTTCCTCTGGCGTCCCGATGCGGCCGAGGGCGTTCGCCTTCGAGATGATCGGCCATTTGCGCTCATCTTGTTTCCACGGAGTAATGATGTTCGTATCAATGACCCCCGGCGCAATGGCGTTGACGCGAATATTGAACTTGCCGTATTCAAGCGCTGCGTTTTTCGTTAATAAAATGACCCCGGCTTTGGAAGCGTTGTAAGCCGATTCGTATTTTTTTCCTTTAATCCCCAGCAAACTCGATGTATTGACAATCGCCCCACCCCCGGATGCTTTCAGTGCCGGCACCGCGTATTTGATGCCAAGAAACACGCCCTTTAAGTTGACATTAATGACCCGGTCCCACTCCTCCTCGGACAAGTCGGTGCTCCGCACTTCCGAATGGCCGATGCCGGCATTGTTAAAGAGAATATGTAGGCCGCCAAAGGCATCAACCGCCGTTTGGACAAGGCGGCTCACTTGCTTGGAATCGGCGACATCCGTCTGGACAAAAATCGCCTCCCCTCCTTTTTCCCGAATCAGGCGGACCGTTTCTTCCCCTCCTTCCTCATTAATGTCGCTCACCGCCACTTTGGCGCCTTCTTCCGCAAAGCGGATCGCCGTCGCCCGGCCGATGCCGCTCGCGCCGCCGGTGACAATCGCCGCTTTTCCTTGTAGCCTCATGATTTTCCCTCCTTTCGATCGGATTCTGAATCCGTTTTCAAAAGATGATATACCAACCGGTTAGTATGTTGTTTCTTTTATTATACATCACATTTAGAATATTTTAAACATTTTTATTATCTCTCGCCGAGAAGACCCTGACATCCACGCGTGAACGTAAGTGGAGGATGAGTGGCCAAGCTTTATGAGAAAATCACGAACTGTCGGAACGATTTCCTGCACAAACGGTCCGCCCGTCTCATCCGCGAAAACCAAGTGGTGTGCGTGAAGAAGTGGACAGAAAAGGATGTAATTTCCATTTATACAGTCTCCATCAATGGCCATACTAAAAACATGGAGGTGTTGACCCATGAGAGAGCCTTGGGAAGAACCCGGCGCCTCTTCCAGTGTGCCGCGCTATACCCCAGGGATTGGCGTTCCCGATGAAATGAGCCCGATTCGCGACATCGCCCGCGGTTTTGAAAACGGTCGGCCGCCGGTTATCGAAGTGACGCCAGCTGACAGCCGCCAAGAGGCGGATGGCATCCATCTTCCGCCTGTTAACTGAGCCTTTTGAGCCGCTAGGAAATGAAACGCTCTCCCATCTAATACAAAGGCGTAAAGGTGGAAGAGTGTTGGATACACTTGCCCCACGACTATTTGCCAGCCTAGCCATCCCCATGCGTTCTACGGTTAGGCTGTTTTACTCTCAAAGACAGCAAATCCAGCCTTTCCTAACAGGATATTCTAGGCGGGGGCTCATCCCGATCATCTTTCTCCCACTTACGCTCATTCATGGAAGTTGGGGACCTTCTTGGTTCAAAATGATAAAATGGATCAATGTGAAAATGGGAGGAGGACCATTTCCTATGTACCTCCGTCTTGTTGCCGTGGGGCTGATGACATTGCTGCTCAGCGGCTGTTGGGGAAACCGGAATATTGATCAAATCGTCTATATTCACTCAATCGGCATTGACTATGATCATCGCCAATTCGTCTTGTACGTACAGCTCATCAACTTCAGCGGATTGGCAAAAGCAGAGTATGGCGGAGGAAGGCAGACCGAAGCCGTGGCCATTGGCCGGTCGGCAGGAGAAACACCCGAAATCGCCGCGCATGAACTTTACACGTCCATCCAGCAAATGGTCTCGTGGGGACACGTTAAGAGTATTGTGTTTACGAAACGGGCGCTGAAAAAGGAAGTGGTGCGAGGAGTCATCGATTTATTAACGAGGTATCATGAGATCCGCCACACCATTTGGGTTTACGCGACCGACGCTCCTTTGAGCGATTTGCTTAAAGCGACTCCATTATTGCATGCTTCTTCGTATTTGTCTATGCTAACGAATCCGGAAGAAATTTTCAAGCAAAGCTCCTTTATTCGCCCGCTTCGATTTAACCGTCTGATTGCGATCAGTGATGAACGTAGCGCAACGCTTCGAATTCCGTATATGACTCTTGACCCTGCTAGTTGGACAGAAGATACGAAAAAAAAGAAAATGCTGTCCCTTAGCGGTGTGTGCTTTTTGCATGATTACGAACTACAACAATGCACGGACCGTGAGAAGCTGTTAGGCGTTCGTTGGACAGAACGGGATGTGATCCGAACGCCCATTTACGTGAAAGAAGGACGGCAAACGGTTGCCTCTCTTGTCGTTCGTCATCCAAAAGCGAAATGGTCGGTCCTTTCGACCAAAGATGGTCCTGCGTTTCAGTTGACCATCCAAGCTCAAGGAAGTCTGATCGAGCTGCGCCGGCCGCTGTCAAGAGAACAGCTGGCTAAGCTGACGGCGCAAACGGTGAAACAGGAAATCCAACAAGCCTATGAATGGGGAGTCAATCGAAACATTGACGTGCTGAATGTATCAGACCAATTATACCGCAGCAACGTTCATAAATGGAGACAATGGGAACAAAACGGCATCATCCCATTGAAAACGAATACCATTCGAAACATTTCCGTCCATCTTTCCATCGGCTCTTCTGGCAAGGAAAAACTGGATTATCGTGCAGGCGGCTAGATGGTTGTGACATGCTTTTGCGCATTTTTACGGTTGGAAGGGCTCCCGGTATGGTTTTCGCACCTTAGGGAGCCGGTAGTCCATCCGTCTTCAACGTCCAATCGACACCCACGGCCGGCCGTCTTCCCAATGAACGCGGATCGGAAGGCGAAACGCTTCTGAAAGCCGCTCGTCGGTTAACACTTCCTCTTTTTGGCCAGCCGCAAGGATGCGCCCGTCTTGCAAAAGCAAGACATGGGTAATGGAGTCGACGATTTCTTCGATATAATGGGTGACGTATAAGAGATGGCACGGCTGAGTGACGATCTGTCCGATCAATGCTAAAATTTCTTCGCGGGCCAATAAGTCAAGGCCGACCGTCGGCTCGTCCAAAATGAGCAGCTTCGGATTCGCCATCAGCGCCCGGGCGATCAACGTTTTCCGTTTTTCCCCCTGCGACAGCGTCGCGTATCGCTTCCCTTTCACCGCTTGCAGGCGGAACGATTCCATCAATGCCTCCGCTTGATCCCGGTCCTCGCGGGTTACCGCATCATACAGGCCAATCGTCGCAAACTTGCCGCTTACGATCACATCTTCAACCGTCTCGGTTTGCAGCGTGTCGTGAAACTGATCGAGCGCGTTGCTGACAAATCCGATGTGCCGGCGCATCTCCGGCAAACTCGCTTGCCCAAACCGATACCCCAACACCTCGACCTCGCCGCGCGTCGGGTACTGATAGCCGGTGACGATATTGAGAAGCGATGTTTTCCCGGAGCCGTTTAGGCCAAGAATCGCCCATTGCTCGCCTTCTTTCACCTCCCAGTTGATATCACGCAAAATCATGCGCCCTCCTCTTGCCCATGACACATCGCGCATGCGGATGATGACGGTCATTGTTCCTCTCCCCTTTGTCGTTCGTATGGACGGTCCTGATAGAAAAAGTTGGGCAGCATCATCGCGTTGTCATACGACCGATGAAAAATGTGGGTTGTCGCCGGAGAAAGAGGCGGAATCAGCCATGTCCAATCGCCGGTGACATGGCGGCCGGCTACGGTAACCGCCTCTCTCGCATCAATGGCATAGAGCGATTGCCAAAACAAGCGGCCGATGCAACGGTTGCTGTGGCGCCAAGCCATCTTCGCCCCATAGCTTAACTCTTCGTACGTATGGCGGTACGTGCCGGTTTGTTCCACTTCCCAACGGATTTCGTTCAACCGCCGCCTCATTTCTTGCTCACTTTTTCCAAGCTCCCGATAGCTGGCCATGATAAACTGTTTCGCTTTTGTCATCAACTGCTCATCTTGCTGTCTGAGCTTATCGCTCTCGATCGTTACCATATATGCTTCTTTTTCCTCCACTTCGCCGTCATTCCAATTCCAATCAAGAGGCAAATGCCCCCGACCCACCACATTTGCTCGATAAACATCGAAATCGCCAAAAAAATGAGCGCAAAACCAAGCAGTCGACGGATCGACATGATTCTCTCCCCTTTTCCCCGCCATCGAGCGCTCTCCCATCGCGCAAAAGCAGCAGTGAACAATGCTTGGGAGACGTCTATCCTACGGGGCAATTGAGAATGAAGCAACGCTCTCGTCCCTATTGTAACAGATGCTTCCATAAAGAGAACAGACAATTTTCAATGAAACAAACCACTTTGAACAGCTTTTTCCTTCAGCACGCGCATCCACGTGCTTAACGGGCCTTTCAACACAAGCCCAGCCAAAAGGGCGGCAACGGCAAACAAGAGAAGCCGCTTGACGTCATGCTCAACATTTTCCCATACGATCCCGCCGACTGCCTCGCGCATGACATCAATGGCGTAGGTGAACGGCAGCCAAGGGTTTAATTGCTGAAAGAACGGAGGGATCAGCTCAATCGGATACGTGCCTCCCGCTCCGGCAATTTGCAAGACAAGCAGCACAATCGCCATCGCTTTTCCGACATTGCCGAACAAAGAAACAAGCGAAAAAACCACTGCCATAAAGACAAAGCTGCACAAAAGGCCGAACGTCATGAACCATCCCGGCTCACGGACGAAAATATTCGGCAAGATGAAAGCCGCTCCAGCCGTCACGACCATCGCCTGCAAAGCATTCAGCGTCCAAAAGGTCAACAACCGTCCGACATATTGTTCCCGCTCATTCGCTTCCGAAAACGAAGAAGGATCGGTCGACAAGACGGAAACAAGCAACAAACATCCTACCCATATGGCCAGCACCGTGTAAAATGGATTCATGCCCGAACCATAGTTCGGCAGCGGGAAAAGGCGGAACGTTTTGACGTCAACCGGGTGAGCTAAAAACGCCCCTTTCGCCTGTGGATCTTGTTTCAACAAGCGAATCAGTTCGTCGATGTCGGTTTCTCTTTTGATTTTCGATAGGAAGGCGGCCAGCTCGCGAACCTGGCGGGCAAGAAAGGGATATTGCGCCAGCGCGGTCTTTAGCGATTGTTGCGCAGCCGCTAAATCACGGTCTGTGTTTGACAACCATTGCTCTGCCTCATTTAACGCTTGATCCATGCGAAGAAGCGTTTGTTTCGCTTGTCGCACCTGTTCCCCTGTTTGATTCCATTTTGCCCGCAGCATAGGCAGCAGCCGTTGGCGATATGCTTGATCAAGTTGCTTCGCCTGTGCGTCCAATAAGGCCATTTGTTCACGCAGGTGAGTGATCTTCCCTTCGACGCCTGTTGGATGTTGTTTCACTAGCGCCGCTGTTTCTTGAATAGACGCTAGCGTCTGCTCGATACGGCTGATGGTGCGCTGCACAGCTTGAAGCGAAGAGGAATCAATCGTCCCCTCCCATGTTCTCAACGTTCGGCGCAATTGCTGAACCAATGGGCTCGCGTCTGTTGCAGCCTGTTGGATGAGAGTCGCCCAACGCGCTTGCTTTTCCGGTGTATCGAGAGACTCTGGCGTCTGCTCTGCAAAGGAATAGAGCGCATGAACCACCATTTCCACCGGCTTTTCCCATAAGTGCGATGAAGCATTGACTTGCATGAACAACTTCTCAACGCGGCCTGTCCATTCTAAACCGCGCCGCACCGTTGCTCTGGCAGCCGGCAGAAGCTCGCGGCCTGTACGAACTAGTGATCTTGCCTCTCCCACATCGCGATCTAGGGCTTTCAATTGTCGTTGAATCGTTGGCAATTCGTTTTCCAAACGAAACACGAACGCTTCAACGCGGCGAATGGTGGGAAGCTGCTGTTCGAGCGTCACTCCCGCTTGGTGGAACAAGGAAAACAATGCGGTATTGACCACCCTCACAAACTCATCGCTGACTCGCGCTGACAATGTACTTGCTCCGCGCTCCGTGATTTTGGGAGCGATGGCGTTCCGTTTGTCGTTTTCATAATAGTAAATAACCGCCCTTTTCGGACGTTTCTGCACTACAGTGGCTAATTTAGCCGAGAAATCAGCCGGAATGACGATCGTCGCAAAGTAGTCTCCCCTCCGAACGCCTTCCATTCCTTTTTTCCGCGTGACAAATCGCCATCCCAACTGGTGGTTGTTTTTTAAGGTCTTGACGATCTCATCGCCGGCGCGAAACCGGTGACCGGCGAGCTCCGCCCCTCGGTCTTCGTTCACGACGCCGACCGGTAAATCCTCTGTATGGGCATAAGGGTCAATCGAAGCCTCTACATTGATCCAAGCGTAAAGCGATGGAAGAACGATCAGACCGAGAGCCAATATGGATGCGGCCCAGTTGGTCGTGAGATGTTTCAAATCGCTCATATAAATGCGCCATGCCTGTTTCACTTTGATCCGCTTCCTTTCAAGTCGATCATGCTGTTGTTAGTATGAGCGGTTCACGGAAAACTAAACCAACTTGGCCGGTCCTGTAGTTCATTTGCGAAAAAAAAGCCAAAGCGCCAAAAACAAACAGGCTATAGCAGCGAGGCGCGTCATGTCAAACGGAATGCGCTGTCCCCCAAATAATCCGAAGTGATCAATGATCGAGCTCATGACGAGCTGGCCGGCGATCACCGCCGCCAATGAATTGGCAACGCCGACTTTCAGAACGATCAGCACCATGACAAACACATAAAAAGCGCCGAGAATGCCGCCCGTCAGCTGCCATTTCGGCACAGAAAACATGGCCAGCAATTCTCCTTTTCCGAAAAACAACTGCACTAAAAATAAGACGATCGTTCCGAATGAACCTCCCCCACTTATCGAAGTGGGGGTTTCCTGTTTCCCCTTCGGAGGTGGATGCATGATAGGCTGGTTGGCAGCCTATCTGCAGGCAACACCTGGCACCCGTCCCGTTGGGAGCCACAGGCAACATGAGTATCCATGATACTCAAGGGCGGGAACTCGCCATCTACGACTTCATACCTAAGCAATCCGTCGATACGTAAACGGTTTGACCGTAAATTCCAACGGGCGAATTTCGCCATAATATACTTTGGCAAATAAATTCATTGCCCCATGGATATCACGGTGTTGTTTGTATCCGCATTGACATGTATAATTTCTAGAAGAAGATGTATTCTTCTTCCCGCAAACAGGGCATGTTTGCGATGTGTAACTTTCATCTTTTTTCTCTATTTCAATGCCTTCGGCATTCAATTTGTATTTGAGATAATCAAATAGTTTTCCAAACGACCAATTGGATAATTTCTGATTGGTCTTTTTGTTTCGTTTCTTTTTCGTGTTCCGTTGCACTCCTTCGACATCCCCAATGACCACTTCTTTCACTTGGTTTTCCAAACACCAACGAACAAATTGTCTCGTGGTTTTATGCAACGCATCTTTGAGTTGCACTTCACTCTTACTTAATACGTATTGTTTCGCCCGATTGTACTTTTTCCATTGTTTGGAGCCTTTTTTGCAACGGGACATCAACTTTTGAAGTTCTTTTAATTTTTTGTTTCTCAACCGATGAATGCTTCTTATTTTTCGTCCTGTGATAATGAGGCTTTCCCCATTTTCACAAACGGCTGCGATGGTGTGAATTTCCCCTGAGTCAATAGCGACACGGTTTTGATTTTTATTCTCTTTTGGTTCTTTTCCATCTTCATACGATAAACAAAGCCACAAACCACGGTCATAGACCAACTCGATTTCTTTCACTTGACCCTTTGGAATTTGTTCTTTATCCATTTTCACCACCAAAGGAGATTGTCTTTTTCGATTCCAAATTCCTAGCGACAGTTCCAACGTTCCGTCTTCACGCAAAACAAATCCATCTTTTGCCCATTTCGTGTTGAAGTGTTTTTTCTTTTTGTATGGATATTTGATTTTTTCCCCTTTTTTCCGTGCTTCTTTTGCCCCATCACGGGCAAAGATATATTTATGCACAACGGCTTGGATGCTTTGGCTGTGGATAGGAAAACGACCTTTTGTTGCTTTTTGCAGTTCCGTTTTGGTTATCCATTTTCCTGTTTTCAAATGATGTTCTTTTGCCAAACGAATGCATTCGTTCCAAACTTCTGCGGAGATGCGATTGCATTCAAATAGTTTTTGGATAACTTCTTTCTTTGCCCGAAAACGGGTTTTCAGCGTTCGATACATGGTTTCACCTCCTATGTTTATTGTATTCTATTGCCATCCAAAGAAGAAAGAGAAAAACAGAAAAACCGAACGCCATTCATCCCCCACCTGTAGAGGTGGGGGACTTCTGGCTGATTTATGTTAAAAACGACACGAACGCCCCTTCCAACATACCAATCCGCTTGCTAAGGCCGCCGTTCACTCCTGCCTGTACGGAGACAGCCATCCCGGCCGTTAGAGCGAGCAGCATCCATACCCACTTCATCGGCTCCCCCTCCTTTTGCCTATATACGCCTGCGGATCAGGCGGCGAGCTTTCCTTTCAGCGCACAGCCCTACGCCCTGCCGGCGCTCTTTTGTTTCTGCCGCCTCGGTATCGCTTTCACGCAAACGAAAACCATTTGATCAAGCCATCTATTTGCATCTGCCGGCTATTGCAACGGCAAAGCCAAACACGGCGTTGTCCATTTTCGGACGATCATGAAAAGCCGCCATCATGGTGCTTAGGGCGATCAGCCGAGCCAAGCGCGCAGCCATCCGCCGACGAAAGAAACAAGAACAACCGCCCACGCCGGCCACTTCCAAACGGCAAGCAAAAGAAAGGCGACGAGGACAAACGCGAAATCGGCCAGCTCGTTCACCGCTTTTGTCCAAATCGGATCATACAGCGCCGCGAGCAAAATCCCGACGACAGCGGCGTTAATGCCGGCAAGCGCCGCTTGGAAGCGTGGATGACGGCGAAGCCAGTGCCAAAACGGAAACGCGCCAAGAACGAGCAAAAAGGATGGAAGAAAAATGGCTGTGGTAGCCACTAGCGCTCCCTTCCAGCCCAACGCCGCCATTCCAATATACGAGGCAAACGTAAACAGCGGCCCAGGGACGGCTTGGGCGGCGCTGTAGCCGGCTAAAAACTGATTGGCGGTGACCCACCCTTGCGGCACCACTTCCGCCTCCAAGAGCGGCAGCACGACATGCCCGCCGCCAAACACGAGCGCCCCGGCGCGGTAAAAGCTGTCAAACAGCGCCCAAAGTGGTGAATGGATCCAAGTGCGAATGAGCGGCAGCGCAACAAGCAACACGGCAAACAATGAAAGCAACGCCAAACCGGTGGAACGACGAATGGAAGGCGGGATGCCTGCCGCAGACGAAGAAGGTGCGACGTTTTTTCGCAATCCAACAGCGCCAATGCCCCCCGCTGCGGCGATGACGGCGACTTGGCTCCACGCGCCCGGCGCAAGAAGCACGGCGGCCGCCGCTATGATGGCGACCGTTGCCTCGAGGCGGCTAGAGGCGAATTTGCGCGCCATCTCCCATACGGCTTGTGCCACGACCGCCACGGCCGCCAACAGCAAGCCGTGCATCCAGCCGGCGTCACCCCAAGAATGGTGTTGCAGCCAAACAGCAACCAGGCTGAGGGCGACCGCCGACGGCAACGTAAACCCAAGCCACGCTGCCAACGCCCCCCAGACGCCGGCGCGCATCAGTCCGATGCCGATGCCGACCTGGCTGCTTGCCGGACCAGGGAGAAATTGGCATAAAGCGACCAAATCGGCATACGTTTTCTCGTCAATCCATTTCTTTCGTTTGACGTATTCTTCGTAAAAATAGCCAAGATGGGCCACCGGTCCGCCAAATGACGTCAAGCCGAGGCGAAGCGCCGTAATTGCGACCTCCCAGACGGAACCATATCGGTCTGCTGCTTGTTTCTTTGCAGCCATGGATCCCGCTCCTTTCGTTCACGAGAGTGTCATGCTACAATCATATCATCATGCACGAGAGGAGAGAATACCATGAACGTTCGAACGATGGCGACAAACGGTTTGATCGCCGCCGTGTATATCGCCGTGACGGCGTTCATCCAGCCGTTTGGCTTTACGAACATTCAGTTTCGCGTCTCAGAAATGTTAAACCACCTAGTCGTATTCCGCCGAACATACGCCGTGGGCATCGTGCTCGGCGTCTTTTTGGCCAATTTGTTTTTCTCGCCGATTGTCGCGTATGATCTTGTATTCGGCGTCGGCCAGTCGGTGCTGGCGCTTCTCATCACGATTGTTTCCATGCGTTATGTCGAGAACATTTGGGCGCGTATGGCGATCAATACGTTGTCGTTTACCGTGACCATGGCCATCATCGCCTTTGAACTAAAGCTCGCGCTCGGCTTTCCGTTTTGGCTCACATGGCTGACGACGGCCATTGGCGAGTTTGTTGTCATGGCGATCGGCGCACCGATCATGTATGCGGTTGGCCGCCGCTTGGCGCCGAAGATGTTCGATTCCGCCCATCGAAGCCGTTAGCAGCCCTCTTTCGCCTTAGGCAAGGGGTTCGCTTCATTCTAAAGGCGCATTCCCCGTACGCCCACACGGGAAGTTCTTGATCAATCGTACGGGTTTTCAACATCTATTTTGACTACGGCATCGAACAAACCGCCCATTCAATGATCAGCGACATCACAGCAAGCAAGATGACTCCCGCCGTCGTCATCTTCAGCGCCCTCCGCCATCTTGGCGATAGGTACCGCCCCGTCCGAAGAACAACAAGGCCGACTGCGATTCCGCCCACCCACATGCAAAGACCCACCGGGGTGACAAGCTGACGCCAATCGCTGATCCAATAGTAGATGACGAACGTCTGGCAGGCAAGCAGGATGCACACGATGATTCTCATCGTTCCCCCCCTATGCGTTTGAGGCGCCGATCTGTGGAAATGGGCAGCGATGAGTGTTTCACTGTTCTTGTCGATTCGAAGCTATGCCAGCAAATCCCGATGATGATGACGGCCAAGCCAACGAATGCCCATCCGTTCGGAAGCGGAGCGGACAAGAACAGCACTTCGCCGATAACGGCAAAAATCACTTCCCCGGATTGCGTCGCTTCCACAGCGGCGAGTTTCCGTTCGTTCCCTTTTGCCCGATCGGTCGCGATAAAAAACAACGTCGTTGCGATGACCCCGGAACTAATGGCCACGATGAACGACTGCATCATTTGCCCCGCGGACGGCGCACCTGCTGTCAGCCAGCCAATCAACGCGACAATCAGCCAAAACGGCAGGCTGGCCATCGTCATTCCCCATACGCGTTGAAACGCATCAAGGCGCCCGGCGCAATGTTCGATCATTTTCCGGTTGCCAAGCGGGTACGCAAACGCGGCCATCAGCACGGGAAAGATCCCCAACCCGATTTCTTTCCAAGTGAGGTGGCTTGCTTGCTGGAACTGGATAAGCACGACGCCGGACAAAATCAACATGGAAATCAAGAGCGCCCGCTTTTCAATCGGACGACGCACCAATACCGTTCCGTTTTTCGTTTCTCTTCGTTCTGTAAAGAGCGGGCTAAGCAGAACGCCGGCCACAATCGTGCACTGCCATGTCCCGGCCACCAGCCATCCGGGTCCGTAGGCGGCCGCGTAGGTGAGCGGCGCGTAAAACAAGCCGAACCCGACCGTCCCCCAGGTGATCCATGTCCACGGATGGCATTTCATGTCATGCCAAACCGGACCGAGGCTGCGGCGTGCCAAAAGAATGGCAAACAACAGCGGAACCATAAAGAAAAAACGAAGCGACGAACTCCACGCCCAGCTTCCACCCGCCAGCTCCATTGAGCGGTTCAATATGAATGTAACAGCAAAGAAGAATGAGGCGGCAAGGCCGAGGGCCATCTCGCGCATTTTTCCTTCTCCCTTCTCAATGATGTAGAGCAGTTTTATTTTATCTCATTATTTAAAATTTTTCTATTTGTTCCTTTGATTATTTAGAACATAGTTTTATAAAAATATGTATACACCGAAACAGCAGCGCCAAAGAGGCGATCTTATCACGATGTAAGCCTCTTTTGCCTATCATTGTTCACTTGCCAAATGCCAGCGATCGGCCTGGATCTTTGAACATTCACGGCGATATGGACTTCCCTTCTGATCCCCATCCGGAATGAACATGTCGAACGCCCACTCTTGATAAAAGGCACCCTAACAGGCGCAGCTGTCATCCGTATAATCAAAAAATATCAGAATGTGAAAAGGCTGTCTGGAAAAAGTCGAGCGATGACTTTTTCCGACAGCCTGTCGAGGGTGTTGTCTCCTTCGAGACGCTATGCATGGCAAACGTGCTGATGAAAGGGCTTCTTCGTTTGTCGGTCTTGCATGGCGGACGGATTATTTGTCAATTAACTCAATCGGCACAACTTTTCCATTTTCCACCGCGGCCACAACGATTTCTGATTCAAAGCCGCCATCATCGCCGACGCTTGGAACGACGTATACTTGCTTTTCTTTCGGAATGTTTTTCAGCCCTTCGTTCAAATGCTCGCGGATGGCCATCGGATCATCAACCGTCCCAGCGGCTTTCATAGCCTCAACAAACGCGTAAAGAGCCAAGTAGTTATACCCGGATTCCGAACTCGCCTCGGCATTGAATTTCGTCCGATATTTTTCCGCAAACTCCGGAGCCCCTGGTTGGTCGGAGTGAATAAGCGGCATGACGCCGATTGAGCCTTCCAGTATCTCATAAGAACCGATCGTCCGTTGCATTTCATCAAGCTTCGCCTGATCCATAATGATAAAACCGCCTTTAAAGCCAAGTTCACGCGCTTGTTTCGCCACTTTCGCCGTCGGTTCCGACGGTCCGCCGATAAACAGCACGTCCGGTTTTTCTTTCAATGCGTTCGTCACGATGGTAAAGAAGTCAGTGTCTTTCGTAAAATCAATCGACGATTTGTAGACGACTTCCCCGCCTTGCTTTTCCCAGTACGGCAACAATTTTTCCGTCCAGTCTTTCCCGTATTGCGTCGCCGTCGGCAGAGCGGCCAGTTTCTTGCCGAAACGCTTCATGGCATAATCAGTAAAGGTCGGGATGTAGCCGTCATAGCGCGGCGGAATGCGCACGGTCAGCTTGTTGCCGGTCTGCGTAATTTTCGGTTCGCTTGTGTATGCCGCGATGATGAAATTGTCCGTTTGATTGAACACTTGCAGCGCCATCACACCGCCGCTGTGTGGAGTAAAAATAATAGGCGTCTGATGCTCCTGAACGAGACGTTTGGCGTTCGCCGCTGTTTCGTTCGGCAAATATTTGTCATCCAATGACACGATATTGAGCTTGTATGTTTTGCCGTTCACTTCAAATCCACCGCTGTTATTGATTTCTTCCGCCGCCATTTTTACGCCGTTTAACGTCCGCTCCCCGTAATAGGCGGCCGGACCGCTTAACGGACCGCTGTATCCGATGTTGACTGTGCCCGTTTCACCGCCGCCTCCGCCTCCATTATTGTTGTTTCCGGTGCTTGCGTTGTTGTTAGTTGTTGAGCTGTTGCAGGCAGCCAGCATCAACATCATGATCGCTGCCATCATCGCCAAGATGGACCATTTTCTTTTTTTCATTACTACTCCCCCCTATTGATGATTTATTATTTAGAATATTTAGATAATATTCAGCGCGCCCGTTATTCATCTCCTTTCAGTGCCATCTCTTCTCCTTGCTTTCGTTGCTGAAGAAGATGGAGTCGATTATCCGCCAATGTACGCCTTGCGGACATCGTCGTTGGCGAGCAGCTCCTCCGCTGTTCCTGAAGCAACGATCGTTCCATTTTCAAACACATAGCCGTGATGAGCGATGGACAACGCCGCATGGGCGTTTTGTTCGGCGAGCAAAATCGTCGTCCCTTCCTGATTGATTTGTTTAATCGTCGCAAACATTTGCTCGACAATGAGCGGAGCGAGTCCAACCGACGGTTCATCAAGCAAGAGCACCGCAGGACGCGACATTAAGGCACGGCCGATGGCAAGCATTTGCTGCTGGCCGCCGCTTAACGACCCGGCCGGCTCATTGCGCTTTTCCCGCAAGATGGGAAATAATTCATATACGTATTCCAACGACCGGCGGATGCCATCTTTATCCTTTCGATGAACGTAAGCGCCCATCAGCAAGTTTTCGTATACGCTCATGCGAGAAAACAGTTTGCGCCCTTCTGCGCATTGCACGACGCCGCGCCCGACGATGCGATCAGGCGGAAGCGAGTCGATGCGCTCACCGTTGAGGCGGATTTCCCCTTGCACAGGTTTGTGCAGTCCGCTGATCGTGCGGAACAATGTACTTTTTCCTGCTCCATTGGCACCGAGCAAAACCGCAATCTCTCCTCGCTTGACGGAAAACGTCACATCGCGAATGGCGGCAAAACTCCCATAGCGGACCGATACGTTCGCAACTTCAAGCAATGGCGCTCCCTCCTAAGTACGCTTGAATGACCGCCTCGTTGTTTTTCACTTCCTCCGGCGTTCCTTCTGCAATTTTCTCTCCATAGTTCAACACCATAATGCGGTCGGCGATTTTCATAATCATCGACATTTTGTGCTCAATCAAGCAAACAGTCAGGCCCCTTTGCACCATATTGACGATCAATTCCTCAAGCCCTTCCGTTTCATCCGGGTTGATGCCGGCTGCTGGTTCATCAAGCAAAACGAGCTCCGGATCGGTCGCCAAGGCCAGCGCAAACGCCGCCCGCTTTTTCTGTTCCTGCGACAAATTGGCCACCATCCGATCCGCCACATGGGTTAGACCGACAAAGTCAAGCACTTCCATCGCCTTTTCTTTGCATGCCTGTTCCTCGCGGCGGTGCCGTTTCGTGCGCAAAATGGCATCAAATAAGTTGGATGACGTGCGGAGGCGATGACCGATGATAACGTTGTCCATCACCGTCGCCTGTTCAAACAAGTGAGTCGTTTGAAACGTGCGGGCGATGCCGAGCTTCGCCCGTTCGTTTGCCGGCAGGCGGGTAATATCGCGCCCTTTGAACGTAATCGTCCCCGACGTCGGCCGATGCAAGCCGCTGATGAGATTGAAAAACGTCGACTTGCCGGCGCCGTTCGGGCCAATGATTGCGTTGATCTTCCCTTGTTCAACAGAAAACGTGACATCGTTGACCGCCAGAAGCCCGCCAAATCGTTTCGTCAATCGCTCGACATGCAAAAACATGTTCAGCCCTCCTTGGCATATCGTTCGCTCCGCTCTTGGCGCGAGGCAGCGGCCAGTTCCGCGGACGCTTGTGTTGCTTCCAGCTGAAGGCGGCGCGCTTCGCTCCGCTTCGCTTTCAAACGGATGATCCCCCCAGCAATGCCATGAGGGTAAAAAATGATGAGCAGCGTCAAGACAGGTCCGAAAATCAACATCCGATAATCTTGCAAAAACTGCAGCTGCTGGGACAAAAATGTAACCAAGAGCGTGCCGACGACCGGTCCGGCGAGCGTGCCGATCCCGCCGACAAGCAAATACGTTAAAAAGTCAAACATGACGCTGACGTACGCAATGTCTGGGCCGAGAAAACGGATGAACGACGCATACAGCGCCCCGGCCAGCGATGTAAAAAAGACCGAGAGAACAAATGAGGCGAGCTTGTTTTTCATCGTCGAAATGCCAAGCGTCAAGGCGAGCTCCTCGCTGTTGCGAATGGCAATGTACGTCCTCCCCGTCAGCGAATAAACAAGGCGATGCATGATCCAAACAACGACAAGCAAGAAAAACAACACCAAATAATATTGGGCAACAGGTGTTTGAAACGAGAGCGGGCCGATGTCAGCCGGCGCCGGAATGCCGATAAACCCGCGCACTCCGCCGGTTAAACTGTCCCATTTGTCAATGATCAAATAGATGATGTAGCCGACGCAAAGTGTATAAATGGCGAAAAAGTGTTCTTTCGTTCGCAAGGCGACAAGTCCGACGAAAACGCCGATCAACGTCGTCAGCAAACACGCTGCGGCAAAAGCAAGCCAAAACGGCCAGCCGGCTTTTACCGTCAAAATGCCGAGCGTATACGCGCCGATCGCAAAAAATCCAGCGTGGGCAAGCGACAAATACCCCGTATAGCCGGCAAACAAGTTCAATCCGTACACCGCAATCATCCAAATAAAGGAAATGGTCATCATATGCACGTAATAGCCGTTGGCGACGAAAAGCGGAAAGAGAATCGCCGCAGCGATGAGGGCAGCGAGCCATAGGCGTCGTTTTTCCAAAATGGCCATCAACGTCCCTCCTTGGCAAACAGTCCGTTCGGTTTGACTGTTAAAATGATGACGAGAATGGCGAAGGCGATAATGTCCTTGTAGTCATTCGACACATATGTCGCCCCCAAGCTCTCGCTGAATCCTAAAATATAGCCGCCGACAATGGCGCCGGGAATGCTTCCCATGCCGCCGAGAATGATGATGACAAACGCTTTCAAGATGACAAGATGGCCCATGCCGGGAAACACGAGGTTGATCGGCGAAGCGAGCGACGCGGCGAGCGCTGCCAAACTGCCGGAAAGGAAAAACGTCAGCATGGCGACTTTATTCGTGTTAATGCCGACCAAATTCGCCCCTTCGCGGTTTTGCGCCATCGCGATGATGGAAGCCCCGATGAACGTCTTTTTCAAGAAGAGGTAAAGCAAGATCATGATGATGACAGCGGATGCGATGATGAGGATGCGTTGAACCGTCAAGGTCAAGCCGAAAATGCTGACAACGTCGCCGTATGGGGTCGGCATCGTCTGGTAGTCCGCCCCCCAGACGAACTGGGCGAATGCCTCCAAAAACAACAAAATGCCAATCGCCGCAATTTTGTCATGGAGCGGCGGTGCGTCGCGAAGCGGATAAAACACAAGCCGTTCCATCAATACACCGAGCATCCCGACCGCGGCCATCGACACGACAACGGCCAACCCGTACGGCAGCCCGGCTTTCGTCATCGCAGTGAGCGTGACATAACCACCCATCATATATAACGCGCCGTGGGCAAAGTTTGGAATGTGCAAAATGCCGTAAACAAGCGTCAAACCTAACGCGACAAGACTGTAAACGCTTCCAACTGTCAGCCCGTTTAACAGCTGCTGGATGAATAGCTCCATCCCGATCCCCCTTTTTGTGTGCCGTTTAGCCAGACCATCAAAGCGGCGCGGCCGATCTTTCATTCGGTCTGACCGCCCGAATTGCCTGGCTCCGCCTCATTTCGACCGCTTTCTCCAGCTCTTGGCGCCTTTATGCCGTGCAAAATGAAATCAACGAAAATGTCCGTCAGTTCTTCTTCAGAGATGCCTTCGTCAGGCCGGAACCAATAATAGCTCCAGTTGGTGATGCCAAGCAGGCCAAACGTAATCATTTCTGCATGAAGCGATGGCTTGAATTCCCCGCGAGCGATCCCTTCTCGAACCAGCTGTTCATACCGCTTGCGAAACAACCGCCGCTTGGCGCGGATTTCCGCCAAATGGTCATCAGCCAAATGCCGCATTTCGCGGAAGAAAATGCGGGCGCTTTTCTTCCGTGTGCGGATATTGCAGATGACCATATGGACGATGGCCCGCAATTTCTCCGTGCAGCTTTTCTCGGGCTCTTGGACAATGCAGGCTTGCTGCCGAAGCAAATCGTCCAGATAGGAAACACAAATATCACATAGCAACTCCTCTTTGCTTTTGTAATAGTAGTAAAAGGCCCCCTTCGTTGCCCCGATCGCTTCGACGATTTCCTGCACCGACGTTTCTTTGAATCCTTTGCGTTCGAACAACTCAATGGCGGCTTCTCTTAGCTTGTCTTTCATTCCCTATAGTCTCCGTTGCCTCATTCTCGTTCAATAATCGTCGCAATGCCTTGGCCGCCGCCGATGCACGCGGTAATGAGCGCGTATTTCCCTCCACGGCGCTTCAGTTCATACACCGCTTTTGTGATCAAAATCGCTCCCGTCGCGCCAAGCGGATGGCCGTGGGCAATGGCGCCGCCGTTTATGTTCACTTTTTCGGGATCCATCTCAAGCTCACGGTCGCAGGCGATCACCTGGGCGGCGAAAGCTTCATTGATTTCGATGATGTCCATATCATCGAGCGTAAGCCCGACTTTTTCGAGCACTTTTCTTGTCGCCGGCACCGGGCCGATGCCCATGATGTTCGGGTCGACCCCGGCAACCGCATGGGCGCGGATGACGGCAAGCGGCTTTACGCCAAGCTCCTCTGCTTTTTCCCGCGACATGATGACGAGCGCGGAGGCGGCATCGTTCAGCCCTGAGCTGTTTCCGGCCGTCACCGTTCCCCCTTCCAAAAATGCCGGCGGCAGCTTCGACAGCGCTTCCATCGTCGTGTTCGGGCGCGGATGTTCATCCGTATCGAAGACGAACGGCTCGCCTTTTTTCACCGGAACGGTGATCGGCACGATTTGTTCGTCAAACCGCCCTTCCTGCATGGCGCGCGCCATGCGCTGCTGGCTGCGCAAGGCAAACGCGTCTTGTTCTTCACGGCTGATGCCGTACTTTTTCGCCAAATTCTCCGCCGTAATGCCCATCGGCGGGTCGCCAATCTCTTTTGGCGACAGCTGCGACTTGCGGAAGCTGGGAGGTGTTGAGCTGTACGGTTTTTCCGGGCGGTCCATCAAATACGGTGCGCGGCTCATGCTTTCCACACCGCCGGCGATATAGACGTCCCCGTCGCCGGCCCAAATGGCCTGCGCCGCCAACGCCACAGCGTTAATGCCCGAACCGCATTGGCGGTCAACGGTCAAACCTGTCAACTCTAGAGATAAGCCGGTTTGCAGCGCCGTCAGTCGGGCGATGTTGCCGCCGCCGCTTAGGACGTTGCCCATAATGACATCATCGACATGCTCCGGGCCGATATTCGCCCGCCGCATCGCTTCTTTGATCACTTCCGCACCGTAAATATGCGCCGGCAACGTCGCCAAAGCGCCTCCTTGGCGGGCAATGGCCGTCCGTACGGCCGACACAATGACGGCATCCCGTTTCATCGTCATTCCCCCTTGTTCGTTGTGAACACATCCCCGCAAACGGGCTGGCCCCTCGCCCCGCTTACGGCTTCAGCTTTGGGGCCGCCCGTCTTTTTCACTCGTAAAGCGCAAAGACCGCTTCACCTTTGACGACTTCTTTTCCATGCTGGTTGACGGCGGCGACGGCAAAGCGGATCGCTTTCTCGTCTTTTTCCTTCACCGTTGCTTTTAAGGTGATGACATCGTTCAAAAACACCATCGACTGGAAGCGGACGAAATAGTCTTGGACAAATCCTTCTTCATAGTACGGCGTAAACAGCTTTGCGAGATTGCCCATCGTCCACATGCCGTGGGCGATAATGCCCGGCAGGCCGGCTTTTTTCGCCTCTTCATCGATCGTATGAATCGGGTTGTAGTCGCCTGATGCGCCGGCGTATTTGATTAAATCGAGCCGGGACACCGGTGCGAGCGTTACTTCGGGAAGCGACTCTCCGACTTGCCATTTGCGGATGCTCGTCATACGCTCATCGCCTTTCTAACCGCCTCGTTGATAATGATCGTCGAGGTCGAAGTAAAAACGAGATTCCCATCAGGGTCTTCGCCGTTGTTGGCGATTACTAAAAAACCGAGCAGGCCCATGCTGCTTTGCTTTTCAAAGTAATCTTTTACTTCCGCATAGCAGTACAGCTCTTCGCCGACAAACAACGGGCGCTCATAATGGAAGTGCTGTTCGCCATGGATGAGCCCTTTGGACGGCAATTTCAGCCCTTCAATGACGCCGTAGTCAAACACGCGCGGAAACGTCGGCGGCGCAATGTTGCGCCCGTAGCGCGACCGTTTCCCCGTCTCTTCGTCCCAATAAATCGGGTTCCGATCGCCGATCGCCTCAGCAAACTTTTTCACCGCTCCGCGCTCAACGACATTTTTCACTTTCGCTGACCGTTTCCCGATGTCATGTTGGTACATGCCCCGTCCTCCTCGTTTTCAGCATTTCGGACCGCCGGCGACATACAGCACTTGGCCGTTGACAAACGATGACCGTTCGTCGGCGAAAAAGGCGACCGCATGAGCAATGTCTTCCGGACGGCCGCTGCGCCCGACCGGGATGTTGGCGACGCTCGCTTGGATGAGCTGCTCAAACGAAATGCCAAGCCGCTCGGCGGTCGCTTTCGTCATATCGGTTTCAATAAACCCAGGGGCGACGGCATTCGTCGTGATGCCGAATTTGCCAAGCTCAATCGCCAGCGTTTTCGTAAATCCTTGGATGCCGGCTTTCGCCGCCGAATAGTTCGCCTGGCCGCGGTTGCCGAGCGCGGATGTCGACGAAATGTTGATGATGCGCCCGTACCCTTTTTCGACCATATATTTTTGCGCGGCGCGGGCGCAATAAAACGCGCCTTTTAAATGGACGTCCATCACCGTTTGCCAGTCGTCATCGGTCATTTTAAACAGCAAGTTGTCGCGGATGACGCCGGCGTTGTTGACGAGAATATCGAGCGAGCCGAACCGATCGACCACTTCTTGGATCGTCGCTTCTACTTGTTCGCGGTCGGTGACGCTCGCCACCTTGGCGTAAACGTCATACCCTTTTTCCCGCAGCTCGGCAGCCGTCGCTTCAAGGGCTTCTGCGTTTAAATCAATGAACGCCACTTTCGCTCCTTCTTCCGCGAAGCGGGTGACAATCGCCTTGCCAATGCCGCGGCTTCCTCCGGTCACAAACGCCACTCTTCCTGCAAACCGTTGGCTCATCGTGTTCTCCTCCCTTTCGATAACGCTTTCATTTTTTTAGATGAACTGTCCAAGCTTGACGTGCCCTTTGATCAAATTGCGGGCGATAATGAGGCGCTGAATTTCATCCGTGCCGTCGTAAATGCGCCACAATCTCGCTTCACGATACCAGCGCTCGATCGGCATTTCTTTCGTGTAGCCCATGCCGCCGTGGATTTGCATGACGCGGTCGACGACGCGGTTGCCCATGTTCGCGCCAAACAGCTTCGCCATCGAGGCTAAATGGCGGTTGTCCTCCCCTTGGTCAAGCGTAAAGGCCGCGTTTAACACAAGCCATTTCGCCGCTTCGATTTCTACCGCCGAATCGGCAATCATCCATTGGATCGCCTGCCGCTCGGCGATCGGTTTGCCGAATGTGACACGCTCCTTCGCGTAGTCAATGGCCATTTGCAAAAGCCGCTCGGCCGCTCCGACCGCACGAGCGCCTACGACCCAGCGGGCGTAGCCGATCCACTCAAGCCCAAGCTTATAGCCGTGATGCAGCTCGCCTAAAATGTTTTCTTCCGGCACGCGCACGTTTTCGAAAATCAAGCTGGCTGGAGTGGAAGGTCCCATCGTATGTATCGGTTCCGAACGCCAGCCCATCTCGCGGTCGACGATAAAACACGTCACCCCTTCACGCCCGTTCGAAGCTTGGTGACGCTCTTTGTCGGTGATGGCGATGACCATGACGAAATCGGCTTCATTGCCGCCGGTAATGAATGTCTTCTCCCCGTTTAACACCCACTCGTCGCCGTCTTTCACCGCCGTCATTTTAATGTTGCGCGTATCTGATCCTGCTCCCGGCTCGGTCATGGCAAAGCACGATTTTTTCTCGCCGTTGATCGTCGGGATCAAATATTTTTTCTTTTGTTCTTCATTCGCGTAATACAAAATGTTGTCCGCCGATCCGCCAAACTGGAACGGAACGAGCGTTTTCGACACTTCCATTAGGACGATCGCCTGCATGACGTGGCCCAAATTCGCGCCGCCGTATTCCTCCGGCGTGTTGATCCCCCAAAAACCCGCTTCTTTCGCTTTTAATTGCAATTCTTTCAATTTCTCCGGCGCAAGCCCGGGCTTTCCTTCCCGCTCATTGCGCAACACTTCGTTTTCAAGCGGCATTAACTCTTTTTCCACAAACTTGCGGATCGCTTTTTGCACCATGCGCTGCTCGTCCGTTAAGCGCAAATACATGATGGTCCCCTCCCTTTTCCGTTACGCCTTTATGCTCGGCTCCACTCATCAAAATACCAACCGGTTGGTATGTTATCTTTATTATATTCGAATGTTCTGAAAAGTACAATACCTTTTTTGATTTTCGTCCAACGGGAAAACGCCATATGCGTTCTCCCGTTGGCATGGAATCTATCGATCTATTCCGCCTGTATTTGCTTGCGCACGCTAGCGACCGTTTTCCCGATTCCGCCATAAATGACAAGGTCAAACATCCCGTCCATTCTTGTCGCTGTTTTGTTGATCAATACTTTCCTTGTTGCCGGCGATTCGGCGGCGACATAAAACGGGATTTGATTCACGGGCGCCACTTCCAAACTTGTTCCCATCGCCAGAAGCAAGTCGCTGGCGGCCGCCGCAGCAAACGCTTCTTCCATGCGCGGCACGAGCCCGCCAAACAAAACGACATCCGGTTTGACAATCGTCTGGCACTTTTCACAGCGCGGCACCTCGTGACGGTTGATAAACGACAGATCATACTTGTTGCCGCATGACGGGCATGTCGCCGTCTGCAACGTGCCGTGCAGCTCAATGACATTCGTGCTCCCTGCTTTTGTATGCAGCCCGTCAATATTTTGCGTCAAAATCGTCACCGTCTTGCCCATCTCCTCAAGCCAACGGAGAAACCGATGCCCATCATTCGGGGCAAAGCCGCCCATCATTTTTAATGAAAACATCCGCTTGAATCGACGCCAAAAATCAGCCGGATCTTTTTTGTAATAATGCTCTGACAAATAATATTCGACATGGTCCTCTTGGGCGTAAAGGCCGTTTTCGCTGCGAAAATCAGGAATGCCGGACTCCGTGCTCATCCCGGCCCCGGTCAGGACGGCGATTGTATTCGCCTCTTTGATCCATTGCGCCAGTTGCCGGATTTTGTCCACTCTCGTTCTCTCCTTTCTTACGAACCTCTTGGACTTCGGGAATGGGAGCTGGGGGCTCCCGCCTGCAGCGAGGCTACCGTAAATTGAACCCTTTCCCTTCCACAAACTCCTTCATGTACATCCGGACTTGGCGGCTGAGCATATCGGCCATCTGCCCGGTCCATGTGTCGCGGCGGCGGCCGTTTGTCCGTTGTTCATAATAGGTAGAAACGGTTTCATTGTAGCGCTGCAGCTGCGCGATGAATCGCGCCCGGTCTTGGTCGTATTCGTCCTCGTGATAAACGTGTTCAAACGGCAACCGCGGCTTTTGATCCGGCGTTTGTGCAGGATAGCCGACGGCAAGCCCAAACAGCGGAATGACCCGCTTCGGCACATTTAGCAGCGCACATACTTCCGGCAAGTTGTTGCGCAGCCCGCCGATATAGCAAATGCCAAGCCCCATCGACTCCGCGGCAATGGCGGCATTTTGCGCCGCAAGCGCCGTGTCAATCAGCGCAACCATAAACTTTTCCGTGCTCTCAAGCGATGGAAGCACGTCTTTTCCTTCTAGCTCGCCAATGAGCTCATGGCGGTGAAAATCAGCGCAAAAGACAAAGAAATGGCCGTTATGCTCGACGTACGATTGATTCCCGGCCAGTTCAGCGAGCTTCCGTTTTTTCTCCGGATCTTTCACGCCGATGATGGAGTACGCTTGAACGTAGCTTGATGTCGACGCCGCTTGGGCGCATTCAACGATCGTGCGGATTTGTTCGTCCGTGAGCGGCTGGTCTTCAAAACGGCGGATCGAACGGTGCTGGAGAATCGTTTCGATGACTTGGTTCATGACTATGTCCTCCTTGAACAGCCCAACGGCTTCTTTTTGTGAACATGATAACAAAAAAGAAAGAGCCATACAACGAATCGGCTCTTTCCCTTCCGTTATCGCCCAAACCGCCCTTCCTGGTAATCGCGAATCGCTTCGCGGATTTGTTCCGGCGTGTTCATGACGAACGGCCCGTAGGCGACGACCGGTTCGTTCACCGGCTCACCGGCGTAAAGAAGAAGGCGGAGTTTTTCGCGGGCGGTCGCGTTTAGCTCCGTTTCCTCGCCGCGGTTGTGGCGGCTGAAAAACAGCGCTTGCCCGGCCTTTCCTTCCGTATGGTCAGCTCCGAACGTGCCGCTCCCTTCTAAAATGTACAAAAAGCCGTTGTAATGCCCCGGCAAATCTTGCACGACCGTTGTTCCCGGTTCGACAATCATTTCCACCATCGTGACAGGAACGATGTTCTTCGTCGGGGCTTGCACCCCTTTGGATGACCCGGAAAAGACGCGGATCACCGCTCCTTCCTCTTTTCGCACCGGCATCTCTTCGGCGCGCAAGTTTTGGTAGCGCGGCTCGGTCATTTTATGCGTGCTCGGCAAGTTGACCCAAAGTTGCAAGCTGTGCACCGTTGAACCGGGCGCCGGATCTTCCTTATGGACGACGCCGCGGCCGGCCGTCATCCATTGCACATCCCCGGGGCCGAGCGTGCTGTGGCCGGCTTTGCTGTCGAAATGTTCAAGCTCGCCGCTGATCACATACGTGACCGTCTCAATGCCGCGGTGCGGATGGACGTCAAACGTTCCTCGCTCAAAAATGTCTTCCATCAGCAACAAAAACGGATCATACTCTTGCCAGTTCCCGGGCTCAAGCACCGAACCGCTCTGATGAATCGGGCTGTTGGTCGTCATTTGCACGGTTTTCACGCGACGAATGCGGCGTTGAATCGCCATAACCTCTCCTCCCTTATGTTGCGCAATCCCGGCCGTTGCCGGAAGGAGTGCAGCTCAATCGGCAAACCGCTCCCCCCCTTCATCGTACCGGATTCAACGAAAAACAGGCAAGCCATCCGCCTGAAAAATGGCGGCCATACCGCTCGCAAAAAACAAAAAACCTGCCGGCACTCGGCAGGTGGACGTTGGAAGAGGGATTCCAATCCCACCATAAAACGATTGATATTTCAAGGATGAATGGACATGCTCGTTCATCACGTGCAAAATTTGTGCAAAATAATCTCCAGTGTGTCAATCCATGCAAAAAGGCGGGACAATCCGCCTTCTTTTCGTTGCTCGATTCTGCCTTTTTCACAAAATATCCGAAGGAAGTCTCCCGCCTCAAGGAGCGTGAAGGGCAAAAATGTACGCAAAAAGTATGCTAAAAGTGAACAAAAGGCCAATATAAATGGCCTTTCACGAAAGAAAAGTATGAATCAGATCCAAGCAATCCGAAACAACTTCATTGGGCGCCCGTCCTACTATTTGAAGCTGTCGGGCGCGCCAATCTAAACTTTTGACCTGATCGGTTAAAATCACGCCTTCAACGGCCAAGCCTGATGGCAATTCCACTTCAAATGGATATCCTTTTTGTTGCCGGGTGATCGGGCAAAGCACCGCAAACCCTGTCAATTGATTGAACCGCTTTGGTGATAGAACGATGCCGGGCCTTTTTCCTGCCTGCTCATGCCCTGCTTGTGGATTGAAATTGACGTAAACAAGATCCCCGCGATCCGGCGCTTGCATCAGAACAATTCATTCCCTTCTGTTCCAAAATCAATTTCAGCATGGCGATTTTCCGGCGTGATTTTAGCCAAAAGTTCCTCCAATGTCGGCTTTTTCTTTTTCGGGATCAACTTGATCGCTTGGTTCTCAACGATCATCTCCACTTCTGATCCTTGATGAAGCGCTAAACGTTCAGCAATCACGCTTGGGATACGAACCGCAAGGCTGTTTCCCCATTTTTGAACGGTTATTGTCATGATTGACACTCCTTTCTGTTTGTTTAATTCCATTATACCTCTCTCCTTTCATTTCGTATATACATAGTAT
This sequence comes from Geobacillus zalihae NBRC 101842, assembly GCF_001544135.1. Taxonomy (GTDB): domain Bacteria; phylum Bacillota; class Bacilli; order Bacillales; family Anoxybacillaceae; genus Geobacillus; species Geobacillus zalihae. The sequence continues at coordinate 37,799 of NZ_BCPV01000002.1, forward strand.
ATACATAAATTCAAAAAAAAGATGCCATCGAGACGGTGTTTTCGATTCGAAACGAACGATTACGATTGATGATAAGACGCTGAACATGTTAAAGGATTTGAAGAAAAGTCAAAAGGATTCCCAAAAAATGAAAAACGACTGCCAACGCAGTCGTATCAAGGGTTTCATGATTTACAATTTGACAGGATCGGATATTAGAAATGGAGGAAGAGGGATTCGAACCCCCGCGGGCTGTGACACCCCTAGCGGTTTTCGAAACCGCCCCCTTCAGCCAGACTTGGGTATTCCTCCGTATGAAAATGGAGCCTATCGGATTCGAACCGATGACCTCCTGCGTGCGGGGCAGGCGCTCTCCCAGCTGAGCTAAGGCCCCAAATTAATGATCGGGAAGACAGGATTTGAACCTGCGACCTCACGGACCCGAACCGTGTGCTCTACCAAGCTGAGCTACTTCCCGACATAAGCTGGTTTACCTTGCGACAATTTATATTCTATATGAACCTCAAAGGAAAGTCAATAGTTTTTTTATCTTTTTTCGCCATAACGGACGAAAATTTATCTTTTTTCTGAAACGACCTGCGTAGCTGCCGCTCCTTTTTTCCTATACTAAAAACACAGCAACCGTTTGACACTCCACACGCCTAAAGGGCGTGGGATTCTTGGGTCGTTTGCGTCCTCATCCATTTCTGGTTCAGACAACGCCCAAGTTCAGGGGTGTGTCATCACCCCGTCCCATCGGGTTAGGATGTACCCCCATGGGCGGCGCACCTGTGACCAGTGCGCTAGGTTAGGCGACAAAGCCCGAAATCGCTTTGGCGATGTTGATGGCGCCATTCAAGTCGGCGTGGAGGGTGTATCCACACCTTTGGCATCGGAAGTGGATGCCGTTTCGGTTCGCTTTCTCTCGATAACCACATTTACACGTTTGGCTCGTGTAGGTTGGATCCACCCACTCCACCCGAATGCCCGCCATTTCCGCTTTATAGGCGATCATCGTTTGCAGTTGATGAAACGCCCATGAATGAAGGCTTCGCCCCGCTTCTTTGGCCAATTTGGCCCGTTTCCGAATCCCCGTCAACGCTTCCATCCGAATCACGCCAACACCGTTGGCGAGCGCAACATTCACGATTTGACGGCTGATTTTGTGATTTTGGTCCTTCATCCAGCGGGATTCTTTACGGCCGATTTTGCGAATCATATGAAGCTTCTTCTCTTTGCCCAACGTTCGCCGCAAAGCCGCATAGCGTCGGCGCACAAAAGCGCATTGGTTCCCTTTGAAAAACAACGATTTCGTTCCCACGCTGGCCACGGCGAGATAGCGAAGCCCAAGGTCAACCCCCATCACCTTTGTTTCGTGCCGCGGCTTGACTTCAAAGGTGATCGCGATCGCCAAATACCATTTCGTTCGCTTTTTGTAGAGTTTGGCGGCCCCTTGTTTGACGGTTCCATCGAGCAGCCGCTTCAGCCACGCTTCTTGGTAGGGGCGCGCAACCACTGGCACGCCAATTCGCTTCTCCAGTGTGGGGAAGGAAACCGTGTAGAACGCTCCTTTCTTTTCCACCTTCACGTTTTGATTGTTAAAGCAGCACCAGAATGTTCGAAACTTCTTTGCCTTTTGGCTTTTCTTTTGAGACTTCACTTCTCGAATCGTCTGATTCACGACGGCGGAAGGAAACCGCTGCGACGAAAACTCTTTAAATAATTTGCTCGTCGCTTGATTCAGCTTGGGATGATTCAACAGCCAATTGGCAAACGAGGTATTCACTTCTGTCATCCGTTCGTACATGTCCTGTTTGACTTTCGTTGGGTTGTGCAGCTCCAGCTTTAGTGTGATGGTCGGCATGGATTCACCTCCTTGCAACAATGACAGGATGCCATTTCCATATGAAGAAAACGACTCACTTTCATCCCACGCCTAAAGAGCGTGGGCTTTCTCGTTCGCGAATCTGTAAAGGAAAGGGGGCGCTTTGTGAAACTCATTCCGCCGGCGCGGCGCAAACGGGCGCATTTGTCGCAATTGACAACCACCCATTTCCATTTGCGTCATCCGCTTGTCGTCGCCTTTTTTTCCTTTTCGTTTCCGGGTTTCGGCAATTTGATGCAGCAACGCTACGCCACGGCCTTTATGTTAATCCTCTGGGAGCTGTTTATCAACACAAAAGCCCATATCAATACAGGTATATTATACTCGCTGCTTGGCGATTTTGAAAAGGCAAAAGCCGTTCTTGACGAACGATGGCTCATGTTTTATGTGGCCATCTACATGTACAGCATTTGGGACAGCTACCTCGGCTCAGTCGACATGAACAAGCTGTATTTGCTCGCCGACCGCGAAGATGCGCCGATCTCTTCCATACCGAATGGGATCGTGCTTCTCATCCGTTGCGATGAACAGCAATGGCCGGCCGTGGAGCAGTTGCTGCGGGGCCATCACGCGCTTGGACTCGCCGGCGTTCACGACAAGCAGCCGAATAGATAGGCATTTCATCCCCTTTCACTGAAAAACCCGAGGGAACACCCCCTCGGGTTTTCGCCGCTCTGCCGTTTTCAATAGACATCTCGCTGCATAAAGACAAAAAAAGCGACAAGAAGCCCTGCAAGCCCCCAGACAGCCAGCACGGCCATCGAAAAGCCAAGCGTCATCCCCTCAATCGGCGGAGCCGCTCCTTTGATGTAATCCGTCAGCCGCAAATTGACCATAAACAAATATTTTGCCGAATGCCACGACGACACCATGTTCGACAAAATCGCGCCAGAAATCAATGCTGCCAGCATGATGCCCATCACCGCCGCCGTGCTCCTAAGCAGCACGGAAAACATAAACGTCAGTGTGCCGACGACAACGCTCACAAACGCTGCCAGCCCGAGCTCGATCAAAATGTATTTCCATTGCGGAATCATGTGGACATTCGCTGTATTGAGATCCTCTCCTTGCTGGACAAATCCGGTCAATAGCGGCAGACGGAAGCCGCCATATCCAAACACGAGTCCGGAGATGGCATACGACAGCACCGCCGCCATCAGCATAATGAGCGACACCGACAGGAGCAACGCGATATATTTGCTCAACAAAATTTTCCACCGCTTCACCGGCCGAACGAGAAGCAGCTTGATCGTTCCAGCGCTTGCCTCGGACGACACTAAATCGGCCGCAACCACCATCACTAAAAGCGGCAAAAACAAGTCGATGGCGTTTTCGATAAACGTGCGCATAAACGTCGGCGCTCCAGGGGCGGACGGATTAATGTTGTGCTCTAAGTAGTACTGCTGCTGCTTGAGGCGGATTTGCAAGTATTTCCGCCATTCCTCCGACATGCTCGGCGACTGCAAGCGGTTTTGCAAATCGACGATTTGCTGCTGCAGCTGCGTCCGCCAGTCGGTCGTGCCAAGCCGTTTTCTCAACTCTTCCGTCTCGCGGTATTGGGCGTATGTAAACAAGGCGACGAGCACCGCAATGATGGCGGCGATCACCCATAGCCGCTTTTTGCGGACGATTTTCAACATTTCATTATACACGAGCTTACTCAATCGTTTCGCCCCCTGTCAGCTCGATAAACAAGTCCTCGAGCGTCGGCAGCCGCGGTTCAATTTCCGAAACCGAGACGCCGGCTTGGACAAGCTTGGCGTTCCAAGCGGCTAGTCTCGACGGCTCATATGGCGTGACGATCGTCTCTTCATCGGCGCGCAACACCTCGGTTTCCGCCGCTAACAGCGCCCGCGCCCGATCCGTTGGAGCGGCTTTCCAGACGACGCGCGCCTGTTGGTTTAACAGCCGCTCAACCGTGTCCACGGCCAAGAGCCGTCCTTTCGCCATAATGGCGACGCGGTCGCACATTAATTGAATTTCACTTAACAAATGCGATGAAACAAGGACGCTCAACCCTTCCGTTTCCGCCAAAAAGCGGATGAAGGCGCGCATTTCGCGAATGCCGGCCGGGTCAAGGCCGTTGGTCGGCTCGTCCAAAATGAGCACCTTCGGCTTTCCAAGCAGCGCCTGAGCGATGCCGAGCCGCTGCCGCATGCCGAGCGAATACGTGCCCACTCGGTCATGGATGCGCTGTTCAAGGCCGACGAGCTTCGCCACTTCCATGATCCGATCTGCACCAATTCCCGGCATCATGCGGGCGAAATGTTCAAGGTTTTCCCAGCCTGTTAAATACGGATACATTTCTGGGTTTTCGACGATGCAACCGATCTGGCGGATCGCGTCGGTAAACTGGCGGTGAAGATCATACCCGCAAATCGCCACCGTCCCCGACGTCGGCCGAATGAGCCCGACGAGCATGCGGATCGTCGTCGTTTTTCCCGCGCCGTTCGGCCCTAAAAAACCGAATACTTCCCCCTCATGCAACTCAAACGAAATGCCTTTAATAATTTCCTTGCCACGAATCGTTTTCCGCAGCTCTTTGACCGCTAACGTCACCTGTTTGGTCATTGCTCACCCTCCTCCGTCAACGTGATGAGCGAGGCGACGCGCTCTCCAATCCGCTTGTAGCCTGCCGCGTTTGGATGAAAATGGTCGCTGTACAAATAGTCGTTGACATGGAGGGCAAACAAATCAAACGTCGGCACCGCGACGATGTTCGGATAGCGGGCCGCCACTTCCGCTGATGCAAAATTCCAATCGCGCACAACCGCCGACGTCCATTTAGCATCGTCTAAATCGCCAAACGGGTTGTACAAACCGATCGCAAAAATGACCGCTTCGCTGTTGAAGCGGCGCAGCGCGGCGAAAATGCGGTCTAGGTTGGCTACATATCGCCGTTTCGCCTCATTCAGCTGCTTTCGATCCAGTTTCAACGCTTCCCCGCCTTGAAACAAGTCGTTGCCGCCGATGGTCATCACAATAAGATCCGCCATGGCGACTTGCCGCTGAATCTCAGGCTGGCCAAGCTGGCGAAGCAGTCCGTCAGAGCGAAGGCCGCGGATGGCCAAGTTCGTCACACGGATCGGTTTGTCCGTTTGCCGGCGAAGCTCATCGACCATATAGCCGACATACCCTTTTCCGCTTTCATCGCCCGTTCCTCTCGTCAACGAGTCGCCAAGAGCAACAATATCCATTTTCTCATCATGTTGCCTTGTTTCAGCCGTTGACGGCCGTTGTTCTTTCGTCGGCGGCTTGGCGGTTGCAAAAAACTGATCTTGCACCGCCAATGCCAGGCCGCCAAGCCAAAGCGCTCCGGACAGAGCGGCAACAACGATGAGAAACGAAACAGCTCTCCGTCTCATGCCACCACCTCATCTCTTTATTGGCTTTCTTCCAACCGTTCCTCTTTTTGCTTAACATCATTGGTTTGATCCAACCGTTGCCGATTTATGCGCCAATGCTTCGGATTCCAATACGCTTTCAGCTTCCTCGCTGCTTCTTTTCCAGCCAGCAGCACCCCAAGCCAAAACATGACTTCCGCCGCCGCAATGACCGTGGCGACAATCGTTGCCTTGACAGCGGCTGAAAACGGCAGAAACGGCGCGATCGGCACCGCCACCCAAACGACGAACGATGCGATGATGAGCCCGACGCCGATGTGATGCGTGACGGACCGCCTCTGTTTCACTCTTCCGTTCCCCCTTGCTCATGGACGCTCTTTCCAACAGGAATCATGATCGCTTATTTCCACTCTAACATATACACCGCGATTTCACGAAATGATCCGCCTAAAAACCGAACACACACAAAAACAGTTTTTCCCGTTTTTCCAATTTTCGCTTTCCCGTCAAAAAAAGAAACCCAGCCGAATCGGCCAGGCCAATCGAATGATCACCGTTGTTTCTGCCAATAATCGATCAACCCCATCGCGCACACTTGCAAATCAAGCTCGATCGCCGCATGCGCCGACGACGAAGATGGAGCGCCATGATCATCAAGAAACGCCATCACTTCGCCGCGCAACCGGTGCGCTGCCATTTTCGCCTGCTCGGCAGCCGGCGCTTCCGGATGACGGTCGACCGCTTCTTTTCCCGCCGCCACGAACTTCGGCAGCCAAACGCGAAGCTGGCGGAACGCCTCCTGCGGGTCATCCAGCATGCCAAAATGGCCAAAATAAATGCGTTCCGGTCTCAGCTCCTCAAGTCTTGCCGCCGACTGCTTCATGGCCTCGGGATCAAATTGGTTCGGAGATGTTGAAGGCAGGCAAAACGTAAGCCCCGCTTCTTGCAGCTGCGGATAAAAAACGCCGATCGTATCGCCGGTGAACACGCCGCGGCTGTACGAATCATAAATCGAAACGTGATGGTTCGCATGCCCCGGCGTATCATAAAACACAAGCGTCCGCTCCGCACTCAACTTCAACGTTTCCCCGTCCTCTTTCACGATCAATCGCTCTTCTGGCACCGGAAGAATCGGATCAAAGAGCGACTCAAACTGCGCGCCGTACACCGCCTTCGCTCCAGCGATGAGGCGCGATGGATCAGCCAAATGCCGCTTCCCTTTCGGATGGACGACAACCATCGCATTCGGGCAATGCTGAAGAAGCAACCCCACGCCGCCCGCATGATCCAAATGAATATGGGTGACGATGATATAGCGAATATCAGACGGATCAATATGAAGCGCTTTCAACCCAGCAAGCAAATGCGGCACCGACGGGCTTGGCCCTGTTTCCACGATCGCCAAGTTCTCTTCGTGAAGCACGTATGTACCGGTGCGCTGCGGCATGCGCAAATCATACAAATCGATGAGTGAAATGCGGCGGCCGAGATCAAGCGGCTGTGCCATGTTCCCTCTCCCCCTTTGGTTGATGATGCAGAATATTTTAACATAGAAACCGGCTTCCCGCTACAGGGGTTGATAAAAAAGCAGCCCCTGCCCAGAGGGCAAGAGCCGCCTTCTCGTTTCAACTGTCGTCAAACGGGGCAACAACTGCTCCGCGCGCTATTTTTGAGGGCAGGCGCTGTCGACCGTTGCCCTCCGCAGCACGAACAAGCTCCCTGATGCTCAACCCGACCGCATCCAACGCTGCCGCCAACAGAAAGACACTGTCGTTTGCCAAGCGCGCCCAATGCTTACGACGCCAACTCCCTGCTAGTCGCCTTTCCTTTCCGTCCGTTTCTGATCGCCAGCCATACCGCCGCCGCCCAGCCGATGACGATGAGGCCATAAACGGTCGGATACACCGGCGCAGGCGCCTCCCAAGCGTGCAGGAGCGTGCGGACGTTCGTCAAAATAATCAACCCGCCGACCAACACTCCAAGCAAATGGGACGGCAGTTTGCGCACAAGCCAAGCGGCGATCGGCGCAGCAACGACCCCGCCCGCCATGAGCGTCAGCACCCAGTACCAGTTCACTTGCTCCCAACCAAGCGAAATGACGAATCCGAGCGTTGCCGACAGCGCGACGGCAAATTCGGACGTATCGACCGTGCCAACCACCTTGCGCGCCTCCATGTTTTTATTGGCCAACAACACCGGCGTCGCAATCGGCCCCCATCCTCCACCGCCGGTCGCATCAAGGAAGCCAGCCACCAATCCGAGAGGGACGAGCTGCTTATTGGACCACTGTTTTCCGGGCGTCGACGGCGCGCGGCCGTTCAACACTAAAAATCGATAAATAATGTAAAAGCCAAGCGCCAACAAAAACAAGGATACATATGGTTTAATCAAATCTCCCGGCAAGTTGCTTAAAAAGCATGCTCCGACAAACGCGCCGACCGACCCGGGAATGATGAGCCTAAAGGCCATGCGGCGGTCGACGTTGCCGAACTTCCAATGGGAAGCGCCAGATGCCGCCGTCGTCACCACTTCCGCCAAATGAACGGACGCCGAGGCGACGGCCGGAGCGATGCCGAACGTCAACAGCAGCGTCGACGACGTGACGCCATACGCCATCCCAAGCGAGCCGTCAATCAGCTGGGCGATAAATCCTACAAACACAAAAACGATCAGTTTTTTCATTGGTTTCCCTCCGTTTGCAATGGTTGAGCGCGTTACTTATAATTTAAATCTCATTATTCATAGATGTCAACTATGAATTTTAAAAAAATAAAAAATGCGATCATTTATTTTAGTCCCCGCTCGCAAGATGACGTTGCGAACACCGACGGCTTGGCGGCCGACGGACGGAAGGCGCCGCGCGGCCGTCCATCAAGACAAACAGCCGCCTGCAGAAAAAAGGCGCCCCGAATATGGCGACGGGACACCTTTTGGATGCTGGCTTTCGATCAGAACTTCCCTTGATACCGCTCGACTTCCCAAGCGTGGACCGCCGTGCGGTAGCTGTTCCATTCGTCTTTTTTCATCGCGACGTATTCGTTGAATACGTGCTCGCCAAGCGTCGCGCGGCCGATGTCTCCGCTTTCTAGCGCTGCGATGGCCTCGCCCAAGTTTTCCGGCAAGTTGTCAATGCCAAGCTCCGCACGTCGTTCTTCCGACATATGGAAGATGTCTTCATCAATCGGCGCCGGAGCGGTTAAACCTTTTTCGACACCGTCAAGGCCAGCGGCAGCGATGATGGCATACGCCAAATACGGATTGGCCGACGGATCCGGGCAACGGAGCTCAACGCGCGTCGCGACGCCGCGTTTGGCCGGAATGCGGATGAGCGCCGAACGGTTGGAAGCGGACCAAGCGATGTAGCAAGGCGCTTCATACCCTGGCACAAGCCGTTTGTACGAGTTGACAAGCGGGTTCGTAACCGCCGCGAAGTGTTTTACGTTTTTCAGCAAGCCCGCGATGAATTGGTACGCTGTTTCTGACAACTGATTCGCATCGTTCGGATCAAAGAACGCATTTTCGCCATCTTTGAAGAGGGAAATGTTGACATGCATGCCTGAACCGTTGATGCCAAACACCGGTTTTGGCATAAACGTCGCATGAAGACCGAACTTGCTGGCAATCGTTTTGACAACCCATTTGTACGTCGTCGCATTGTCAGCCGCACCGAGCGCATCGGCATATTTGAAGTTGATCTCATGCTGGCCTTCCGCCACTTCATGGTGCGACGCTTCAATCGTAAAGCCCATCGCTTTTAAGGCGCGGTAAATTTCAAGGCGAACGCGTTCGCCCAAGTCTTTCGGAGACGGTTCGAAATAACCGCCGCCATCATGGAGCTCAAGCGTCGGATTGCCGTTTTCATCGGCTTTGAACAGGAAAAACTCCAGCTCTGGGCCGACCGAGATCGCATACCCTTTTTCCGCCGCCCGCTCCACCGTTTTTTTCAACACGTTGCGCGGGTCGCCCTCAAACAGCGTGCCGTCCGGATTGGTCACCGAGCAGAGAAAGCGCGCTTCCGCATAGCCTTCCTCGACCGTCCACGGCAAAACAGCAAACGTATTCAAATCCGGAAGAAGATACAAGTCGGAACGGTTGATCGGCGAGAAGCCTTTGATCGACGAACCATCAAACATGATTTTCCCTTCGACAACATCATCAAGCTGTTCAGCCGTCACGGTCACGTGCTTTAAGATCCCTTCAATGTCGACAAACTGCAAATGAAGAAGTTCAACGTTCTTTTGTTGGATCGTTTCTTTAATTTGTTCAAGCAATCCCGTTTGGGTGGAGGAAACGAACGTTTTTGACATGTCACATTACCTCACATTCTTACGTTTATTTTTCTAACATGCTTTTATTATAGAAAAAGAGTGGCCGTTTGGCAACACTTTTTTAGCAATTTTTCTGTATTTTTATAACGATTTTTTGCAATCGTTTTCATATTCATGTAAAAAATAAACAGCCCAGAGGATGACCGTTCCTCATAGGCTGTTTCTAGATGTTACATTTTCTCCTCACGCCGCCGCCATGATCCGGACGGAATAAGCGGCAAGCCGGCCGCTTTTTCCGGCGGATAGACGTACACATATCCTTCGATCGGTTTACGCGCGTCGCGAACCCACACCCGTTCGTATTCGTTATCGCGCCGCCCTTCAACGTAATCCTCGAGCTCATCCATTGCCTTGAGCCCTTCTTCCGTCACCGTCAGCCACTCCCCTTCCACTTCCCCCTCTTCTCCAAGCACAAGCGCAGGGTATGGGCCAACGTTGTATAAGCGGCCGTTTACTTTCCCTGAGCATACAGCGCGAACGTACGGAGCGACCACTTCATGGTTTTCTTCGCCAGTCAGCAGCGTGCCATACACAAACACCCGATATCGCCCTTCCGCCATCTCCTCGTTCTCCTTTTGTTTACATAACATAGATTATGAAAACTCAAGGAAAGGAAACAAAAACAATGGAAGCCCTTCCTCTCATCCATCCTTGCCGCTCCGAGGCGGCGCCAGTGTGAATTTGTTCAGTAGATCGCGGCCACAAAAACGCCGTGCCGGCTGCACTCGCAAGCCAACGGCACGGCGATGGCGATTCCGCAACGAACGAATGATGCTTTCTCCATCATACCCGCTTCACAATGAAAAGTCAAGCAAATTGTTACAGTGCTTGTTTCCATTTAATGCTGCAGCCGATGCTCGGCTTTTGCTTTTCTGGGACCGGCCGGCCCTCGAGCAAAGCGTCAAGCGCGGCGCGGATCGACTCCCCAGTGACCGGGATGCCGTTATTCGGGCGCGAGTCGTCCAACTGGCCGCGGTAGACGCATTTCAGATCCCGGTCGAAAATGTAAAAGTCCGGGGTGCAAGCGGCGTCGTACGCTTTCGCCACCTCTTGCGTCTCATCGTACAAATACGGAAACGGATAGCCGAGCTCTTCCGCCACCTTTTTCATGTTTTCCGGCGAATCGTCCGGATATTGTTCAACGTCGTTCGAATTGATGGCGACAAACGACACCCCTTTGGGCATGTAATCGTTCGCCAAGCGGACGAGCTCGTGCTGGACATGTTTCACAAACGGACAATGGTTGCAAATAAACATCACGACCGTCGCGACGTCCGATTTTACATCGTCAAGGCGAACGAGCCGGCCATCGACGGCGTTCGGGAGAGCAAACGGCGGCGCCTGTTTGCCAAGCGGAAACATGTTCGATTCAACAGCTGGCATCAACAACACCCTTTCTCCGCTATTTTCTTTCATTATAGCAAAAGACAGCCAGATGCCACAAATGCGGCGCCCAAACCGAACCGCACAGCTCGGCATATGATGCCACATAGACGAACGGAAAGGAGGCTTTTGCGCGTTGATTTATATGAATAAACACATGACCCCGCGCGTGTACGGGCCGGCTGCCGCGCCGCCCGCATCCCACCCGGTGTTTTATTACCGCCGCACGGACGCTCAACAAATGCTCGAACAGCAAAAACAACAGTTCGATCAGCTGGCGGAACGGCTCGCCCAGCTTGAGGCCGCCATCGAAGAAGGGCAAAAGAAACAGGAGGAACAGCGCGAACAAATGGCCGACGTGTTCGCCCGCCTCGAACAGTCGCTTGCTGCCGGCTGGGCGCGGCAAAGCGGGCAGCTTGCCGAGGCGCTGGCTGAGCTCGAACAAACAGTGACCGCTGGTCAAGCAGCACAAACCAACTATTACGAAGAAATGGCCGCCATGGTTGCCTCGCTTCAGCAAGCGGCCGAAACCGGGCAAAAGCAACAGGAAGCGCAAAGCGGGCAGTGGGCGGAAGCGCTCGCCCGCATCGAGCGGCTGCTTATGGAAGCACAGGCGGGGCAAGCCGCCTTGGCCGGAACGCTCGAACGCCTCGAGCAGTCAGTCATCGCCCAGCAGGAGCGGGAGGAAAGGCGGCAATCGCGGTGGGAAGAGCAGCTGGCCAAAGAAGAAGCGGCGCAGCAGGCCGTCATCGAAGCGCTCACCGTGCAAAGCGACACGATGCGCCGGCTCGAACAGCGGACGGCCGAACGCGAGCAGCTCGCCGAAGGAATGGCCGCCCGCCTCGAAGGGCAAGAAAAACTGTACCAAAAGTTGATCGAACAGCTCGAGCTGCAGCACGTGTTCCACGAGACGGTCATCGAACGGCTTGAAGCGCAAGAGGCAGCGCAATACAAAGTCACCCGCCAGCTTGACAGTTTAAAAGAAGCGCTGTATGAGCGATGTTCATTTATCATTGACAGCATGAAACAGCTGTTTCATTCCTTCTTCCCTAAGCGCGGCCCCAAACCCGACCGCCAGGCGGCCGAACAAAAGCAGTCCGTCAGCTTGTGAACTGCCGTGCATCTTGACGGGATTGACCGATCCGCCGGCGGCGGATCGGTTTTTGCCGGACGGGCGGGCAAATGAATGGACAAATCGAAACAAAACAGCGCATAATAGAAACTAATCATTTTTCCCGCCGCTGCGGCGGAAGAAGGAGGAATCGCAATGGCGCTGCAACTGAGCGTCCTCGATCAGTCGCCGATCGCGGAAGGCATGACAGCGGAAGAAGCGCTCGAGAACACCGTCAAGCTCGCCCGGCATGTTGAGCAGCTCGGCTATAAGCGGTTTTGGGTGTCAGAACACCACGATACGAACAGCCTTGCCGGTTCGTCGCCGGAAGTGCTGCTCGGACACATCGGAGCGAAAACGTCGCGCATCCGCATCGGCTCGGGCGGCGTGATGCTGCCGCATTACAGCCCGTACAAGGTAGCGGAAAATTTCCACGTACTTGCCGGACTCCACCCCGGCCGCGTCGACCTCGGCGTCGGGCGGGCGCCCGGGGGGATGCCGCGAGCGACGATCGCGCTGCAAGGCGACAGACGACGGTCCGTCGACCGCTACCCGGAGCAAATTGACGACTTGCTCGGCTATTTGTATGACGCCTTGCCGCCGGTTCACCCGCTGTATGGCGTCAAGGCGACGCCGATCGTGCAGTCCCCGCCGGAACTATGGCTGCTCGGCTCCAGTTCGGAAACGGCGAAGCTGGCAGCCGATAAAGGGCTGCCGTACGTGTTCGCCCAGTTTATCAACGGGGAAGGCGGCGAACATTATATGCGGCTGTACCGCGACCGGTTTGTTCCATCGCCGTATTTGGCCGAGCCGCGCGGAATGGTCGCGGTGTTTGCAATTTGCGCCGAAACGGATGAAAAAGCGGAATGGATCGCGGGAAGCCTTGACTTGACGCTGCTCATGATCGAGCAAGGGATGGCGCTGAACGGCACGCCAAGCCCGGAAAAAGCGGCTGCGTATCCGTACAGCCCGTATGAGCGCAAACGGGTGGAAGACAACCGGCGGCGGATGATCGTCGGCAGTCCGGCGCGCGTCAAAGACGAGCTGTATCGGCTGAGCGAAAAGTATGAAACAGAGGAAATCATGCTCGTGACGATTACATACGACTTCGAGGATAAACTCGCGAGTTTCCGGCTCATCGCCGACGCTGTATGGGGGTGAATGCGATGCAGATTCTCTCCATTAATGTCGGGAAGCCGAAAACGCTCCACATCGGCGGCCAGCGGATCACAACCGGCATTGACAAAACGCCGGTCGCTCATCCCGTTGCAGTCGGCAAACAAAACTTGGCTGGAGATGGACAAGCCGACCTCGTCCATCACGGAGGAGAAGATAAAGCGATTTGCGCCTATCCGTCCGAGCATTTCGTCTATTGGGAAGAGCGATACGGCCGCCCATTTACGGCGGGGGCGTTTGGCGAAAACTGGACGCTTCTCGGGTTGACGGAAGACGATGTATGTCTTGGCGACATTTATGCCGCCGGCACAGCGCTCGTACAAGTGTCACAGCCGCGCCAGCCGTGCTCCAAATTGGCGTTCAAACATCAGCTGCCCGATTTGCCGAAAGCCGTCTGCCAGACAGGAAAAAGTGGGTTTTATTTCCGCGTCTTGCAAGAAGGCGTCGTAGAGCCGGGCGCGCCGCTCGTTCTCGTCGAACGGGGCGTGGGGGCGCTGTCCATCGCGTATATCAATCACATTTACTATCATGAGCGCGACAATGCTGCTGCCATGAAGCAAATCGCCAGCCATCCGGCCTTATCCGCAAGCTGGCGCGAAACGTTTCAAAAGCGTCTCGCCGCTCGGCCCCGGCCGTAAAGCACAAAGCGGCGGAAATGACTAACAAAATATCTTTATACCCGTGGTGCTAGATAAACTTGATCAAGCATAAAAATAGCCCTTGCTGGCGGATCTCCAGTAGAATGAAAGTGTCACCCAACATTCGAAAGGAGAGATCCCCCATGCAAGAGCACTTTCATTTTACTACAGATCCAGCCAAACTTCAAAAACAATATGCCGCTATTTTCTGTTTTGTTTCTGCCCAACTGTCGTTGATTCAAATGTATCTTCATCGCCGCAACCGTCACTTGGTCAAGCAAGAAGACGAAGTGGTCATGGCGGTTCACCTTTTGGGGAAGCTGCTGGGCTTTTCTTCCGAACGAGCCTGGCATCGTTTTGTCACGGGAAATTTGTTCACAAACGGCTCGTTTCTTGAACGCTCCCGATACAACCGCCGCTGCCGGGCGCTTGGTTTCGCCATCAAATGGATCCGTCATGAGCTGGCGAAACGTGGCCAACACCATGCTTATGCGGTCGTCGACAGCTTGCCTCTTCCGTTGTGCCATCCCGCAAGAATGCAGCGCGTCAAGCGGTTTCGAGAGATCGCGGATATGGGGTATTGTGCTTCCAAAAAGCAATGGTACTACGGTTTCAAGCTGCATCTTCAAGTGACCAACCAAGGGCTGGCCATGGGCTATGTCGTGACGGAAGCGTCCTGCCACGACGTCAAAGCCGCTGAAACGGTGATGACTCAAATCCCTCATCCCTACAACTTTGGGGACAAAGGGTACATCAGCCACGCTCTTCGAGAAAAGCTGTACGAAGAACACCAAGCCGCGTTCTGGACACCGTCTCGACACAATCAAAAGCACGGCCCATCCAAGGCATGGGAAGAATGGATCAGGAAAAAACGCAAAGTCATCGAGACGGTGTTTTCGATTCTCGTAGACCAATACCGGATCACCGACATTCGAGCGAATTCCATGGCCGGGTTTGAAGTGGCACTCGATGGCATCTTGTTGGCTTATTCCTTGGTCACACTAGGGCTGGTTGAGCGCTGACACTCAACTAGCACCACGGGTATCTTTATATTTTTGTTTAATTGTTTTTTCATCGTCTTTGGCGAGGAGACCCCCACTTCAACGACCAAAGGGAGTAAGTGGGGGAGGAATCGCTTTTTTGTTTTTGTATCACTACTAAAAAATATGATATAATATATGATATAATATATTATATAATATATTTAGTGAAAGAGAGGTGAGACAAATGGACATGACGTTAACAGCCAAAATCAAAATTTACCCAACAGCGGAACAAGCAGAAGTATTGAAAGCCACCCTTTCCGCTTATCGACAAGCGTGCAACGCTGTATCTGTTGTGATTTTTGACACAAAAGTGCTTGTACAAGCCAAGTTACACGACATGACCTATCGTCTACTTCGATCAAACTACGCTTTGCGTTCGCAAATGGCGCAATCTGTGATTAAAACGGTGATCGCTAGATACCGTTCCCTAAAAAGCAATGGTCACGAATGGACATTGGTTCGCTTTAAAAAGCCTGAATATGATCTCGTTTGGAATCGAGATTATTCGCTTGTTCAAGGCGTATTTTCTGTCAATACGCTAGAAGGACGAATCAAAGTACCGTTCGAACCAAAAGGCATGGAACAATATTTTGATGGCTCATGGACGTTTGGCACAGCCAAACTCGTCTATAAGCATAACAAATTCTTTTTGCACATTCCCATGACTAAAACAATTCCGACCGTAGATGAACACAACATTCGCCAAGTGGTCGGTGTCGATGTAGGGGTTAACTTTCTTGCAGCAGCTTATGATTCGCAAGGGAAAACTACCTTTTTTAACGGACGAAAAATCAAGCATATGCGGGCGAAGTACAAACGAATGCGAAAAACCCTCCAGCAAAAAGGGACGGCTTCTGCGCGTCGGAAGTTGAAAACAATCGGACAACGAGAAAACCGTTGGATGACGGATGTGAACCATGCTGTCACGAAGGCACTCGTTCGTCAATATGGAGAACGTACCCTTTTTGTATTAGAAGATTTAACAGGCATTCGTGAAAAAACAGAACGTGTACGTATCCATGACCGATATGAAACCGTATCGTGGGCGTTCTATCAGTTCCGTCAAATGTTAGAGTATAAGGCACGTTTGCATGGGTCAAAAGTGATGGTGGTTGCTCCGCATTACACCTCTTTGACATGTCCAAAGTGTGGTCATACGGAAAAAGCCAATCGAAACAAGCGTACACACACCTTTTGTTGTCGAACATGCGGATATACCTCAAACGATGACCGCATTGGTGCTATGAACCTTCAACGAAAAGGAATAGAGTACATCGTTGAAGGAACGACACAGGCATGACCTGCGTCGTTGGGCAGCTGTCAACCTGCCCCTGATGCAACCCCAAGTCAAGGAAGGAGGACGAAGTCCGCTCGCACTTCTGGGGAGTTGCAAGCCCCCACTTCAAGCGTTAGCGAAGTGGGGGTAGTTGACCCACTCTTCCTTTCCTGAGCACTCGAGTTCGCATGGAGGAGACACGCATTCATCTGAAGTCCTCTGCAAACGTGAACACCATACAGTTATGCCTGCTGCACATTGCGCAACCAATAGCGCTGATACAATTGGAAGTAAAATCCTTTTGCAGCCAACAGCTCTTCATGCGTCCCTTGCTCGATCACTTTGCCTTCGTTGAGCACAAGGATGCGGTCGGCATGTTGAATCGTGTTCAACCGATGGGCGATGACAAAACATGTCCGCCCGTTCATGAGCCGGGCGAGCGCTTCTTGAATGCGCACTTCGGTCACTGTATCGATGTTGCTCGTCGCTTCGTCCAAAATCAAAATGGCCGGGTCGGCGATCATCGCCCGGGCGATCGCCAACAGCTGCCGCTGCCCTTGGCTGATCCCGCCTCCTCCCGAGGTCAAAACGGTGTCATAGCCGTTCGGCAGCTTCATAATAAACGAGTGGGCGTTCGCCTGGCGCGCCGCCTCCTCGACTTCTTCATCGGTCGCCTCAAGCCGGCCGTAGCGAATGTTGTCGCGGATCGTTCCGGCGAACAAAAACGCATCTTGAAGCACAAACGCCATGTGGCGGCGCAAACTTGCTCGCTTGATCGTCCGGCTGTCGCGTCCATCGATCAAAATGACGCCTTCGTCCGGATCGTAAAAGCGGGTCAACAGCTGCAATACGGTCGTTTTGCCGGCTCCAGTTGGACCGACAAGCGCGACCGTCTCCCCGGGTGAGACGGAAAACGTGACATCACGAAGCGCCGGACGCTGTTTGTCGTAAGAAAAGACGACTTGACGAAACTCAATGCGTCCATCAAGCCGGTCCAAGACCACCGCTTCCCGCTCGTCTTCCTCTTCCTCCGGCAAATCCAAAATTTCCAACACCCGCTCGGCGCCGGCCAACGCCGACAGCAGTGTGTTCCATTGATTGGCCAGGTCATTAAGCGGTCTGGTAAACTGGCGGGCGTATTCGACAAACACGACGATCGTCCCGACCGATATCGTCCCTTTCGCCGCCAGCCATCCGCCGACAACGGCAATCAAGCCGAAGCTCAAGTTGTTTAAAAAGTTCATCAGCTTCGGAATAAAGCCGGAATACGTTTGCGCCCAAAACCCGGCTTGTTTCAGCTCGGCATTTTTGCGCGCCAATTCCTCCTCCATCCGCTCTTCTTGGGAAAACAGCTTCACCACTTTCTGTCCGGAAATGACCTCTTCGATAAAGCCGTTCATCTCTCCGAGCGCCCGTTGCTGCTCACGGAAACGCACCCGCGTCCGGTTGGTGATCCAGCGCATGCCCACATACATGAGCGGCACGACAACAAGCGTTACGATTGTCAACACAACGCTTTGTGAAAGCATAACCACCATAGCGCCCATCAACGTCAACGTGCTCGAGACGACCTGGACAACCGTGCTGTTAAATGTCTGGCTCATATTGTCGATGTCGTTTGTAATCCGGCTCATGAGTTCGCCTTGCTGGCGTCGGTCAAAAAACGAAATCGGCAGCTCATGAAAATGATGAAACAACCGCTCGCGAATGCTGCGCACCGTCCGCTGGCCGACATCGATCATCCAATAGTTTTGCCAAAACGTCGCCGCCCCAAGGGCCAAATAAATGGCCAGAAGCAAAATGAGCGTTGCGAAAAATCCATCCGTTTTTCGTTCCACAATGTACGAATCAACCGCCCGGCCAACGACATACGGCCCAGCAAGCGCCAACGCCGAGCTGGCCATCACCATAGCCACGGCCGCAAACAGCTTTCGCTTTTGCGGAGCGATAAAGGCCCATAGCCGACGCAACGTGCCAACGCTGTTTTTCGCCCGCTGCGGACTTGCGCCAACACGCGCTCCGTGCGGACTATGCCGTAGTGACATCCACCGATCCCTTCTTTCCTTCCTGCGTGGCGACGATGCGTCGATACAGGTCGCTCGTCGCCAGCAGTTGTTCATGACTTCCTTGTGCGATCAGGCGGCCGTCTTCCAAAAGCAAAATCGTATCCGCCGCCATCGCGGTGCTCACCTTTTGCGTCACCATCACCGTCGTGCATGCATACTTCCGCAACGCTGCGAGCAGCTTTGCTTCCGTCTCTGCATCGAGCGCGCTTGTGCTGTCATCCAAAAGCAAAACGCGCGGTTGCCCCACCAAGGCGCGGGCGATCGACAGCCGCTGCTTTTGCCCGCCTGATAAATTGACACCCTTTTGACCGATCCGTGCGTCGTATCCATCCGGAAACCGAGTGATGGTTTCATGAATTTGTGCATCGCGAGCCGCTTGCACAAGTTCTTCCATCGACGCAGTGATGTTGCCAAAGCGGAGATTGTCCGCGACCGTCCCTGAAAACAGCAGCACTTCCTGCGGGACAAAGCGCACCGCCGTCCGCAGCTGTTCGGCGGAAAACTCGCGCACATCGACGCCATCAATCAACACGCGCCCGCCGCTTGGTTCGTACAACCGGGGAATCAGCTGAAGAAGCGTCGATTTGCCGGCCCCTGTCGCTCCTAAAATGGCGGCTGTCTCATGCGGACGGATGACGAACGACACGTCCGAAAGCGCCTCGCGCGGACTCGACGGATAACGGAACGAAACGTGCTCAAACCGGATTTCCCCGCGCTGAACGGCCGGACCGCCGCCCGCATCCGCCCCGTGTCGCTCGCCCGGGGCTTCAAGAAGTTCAGCGAGGCGGGCGGCCGAGGCGCGCGCCCGTGAAAACGCCATCGTAATAAATGTAAACATCGACAACGCAGCCGTCGTCCTTGTGGCGTAATTGATGACAGCCACGACTTGCCCAGCGCTCGCCGTCCCGTCCTCGATATAGTGGCGGCCAAAAAGGAGAACGGCGACAATGGCGGTGTTCATCACGATCAGCAACACCGGCGTGATCGTCTCCACGAGGCGCAGCACACTCATTGTCCGTTCCATCAGTACATCGTTCGTGGCCGCAAATCGCTTTTCTTCGTATTTTTTTCTCATCCACGCTTTAATGAGTCGCATGCCGGCCAAATTTTCACGCATTACGCCGTTGACACGGTCAAGCGCTCGTTGGACGGCGGAAAAGGACGCCGCCGCCTTTTGTACAACCCACAATAAAAAAACAGCGGACAGAGGAACAGCCACCGCCAAAACGAGCGCCAAGCGCGCATGAACGACAAACGCCATCGCGACGCCGAAGACGACGAGAAGCGGTGCACGCAAGGCGATGCGCAAACTCATAAACAACATGTTTTGCACTTGGGTCACATCGTTCGTCATCCGGGTGACGAGCGAGGCCGGCGACAACTGCTCGATGCGCGCAAGCGAAAACGATTGGATTTTGGCAAACAGCGCCGTCCGCAGCGCAAATCCGTACTCCTGACCGACGTAGGCTGCGGCAAATGAGTTGGCGATGCCTGAGGCAAACGCCAACAGCGACGCCCCGAGCATCACGGCTCCCCACGTGAAAATGGCCGCAACATCCTGTTTCATGACACCATCGTCGATGATTTTCCCCATCAACAGCGGCTGCCAAAGCTCGATGATGAGCTCCGTCAACATAAACAACCAAGCCAACGCCATCCACTTCCCATATGGCCGCAAATAGATCAGCACCCGCCCCATGTCTGCGCCACTCTCCTCTCCATTCCGATCGCGGGGCCCAGCCGCCGTTCATCGTTGTGTATAATTTTATTCTAAACCCGAAATATTTATTTGACAATGAGAATGCATTTGCAGAAGCGGAGATGCTCCCGGCCAAGAGGAACAAAACCCCCGAACGAATGTCTCATCGCTCGGGGGCCATCGGCGGCAATAGGGGAACAACTGGTCTGTTCAGTCGTTTCGATCGAGATGCCCGACTGGCGGGTGACTGAACAACACCGCTTCCAGACCCATGCATGGGTCTGTGAAGCAGGGGGTTATTCAGTCTTCCATCACACCTTGCCTTCAGCAGTCGGAAAAATAGACGACACGCTTTTGGGCCAGCGAAATGTGAAACCTTCCAGTTGATTCGGCATGAGAGCCATGTCTATGACGAACGCTGACGCCATGCCGAATAAAGCGCCTCCTGGCTAATATGGTCGAAAGAGCTTGGCGGTGCAAGGGACAACAGCTGTTGTTCATCGCCAACGATCGGCAACAGCCGGTCGAGCTTGGCCATCAGCAAAATCTTTTCTATAGCGGCGTTATCCCGGACGACGATGGCCATGACGCGGCTTTCGCTGACGATTTGCTTAAAAAAGCGGACAAGGAGCGCTAATCCAGTACTGTCCAAAAATCGAAGGCCGCTCACGTCGACAACGACAAGGCGGCGCTTGACAGCAGCCACCGCCGTCGCCAGCTTTTGTTCCGCCGCGAGCTGCGTATCATAGGCGAGCCGTCCAGTTAGCTTGATGCATTCGTATGCGCGTTCTACAACCATTTCCAATTCAAACGACAACCGATGCTGTTTCATTGTATCCCCCTATCGTTGACCAGCCATGCCTTGCCCTCGGCCACCACCCGCATTCGTTCCGATCACATGGGTGCATCATGGCACCAAAGCCAGTTATGTTGCATTCCGACTCATTTTCATGACAAGCATCCGACGGCCGCCCTTTTGCTCAACCCACATAACGTCATCCATAATTTCTCGGATGAATAGCAACCCTCGTCCCGATTCGGCGAGCAATACATCAGAGAGCGTCATTTGATCAAGCTGCTCGATCACTTCCGCCGGAACGCCGCCGCCCTCGTCTTCAACCGCCACGGCCACATCAGCGCTTGTGACGAAAAAGGAGAGCGAAATCGTCCCCGCCTCCATCCCCGCCCGTTGAACAGCTTTAACGGCATTGACGACCGCTTCATGCACCGCCAACACAAACAATTCCGCATCACGGACAGCAAACAACGAAGCAGCCTGCTCCGCAAGGAGATGGCAAACCAAAACCGCTTCCTCGTCCGCCCGGCAGCGCACGATCCATTCACACACTACCAAGCGCCCCTCCTATCCATGAACCGTGATGGACAATAAGCAAATGTCGTCGGAAGGGCTGACGAGCGGCGGACCTTGGCTGATTAAACGCTCGAGGAAGCGTTTATCCGGCAAATGGCGGCACATTTGCGTACATAAGCGAATTTTTTCAATGCTTTGCAAAATCGACGGGTCGATCTCCTCTAAAATGCCGTCTGTATACAAAAGGAGGCGGGCCCGCTTGTCGTAATGAATCACCCCTTTTTCAAACGGCAAGGAAAACGGGCTGCCAATCGCCAAACCGCCTTTGTCCAACTCATGGACGCTTCCATCGTCAAACACGAGCAGCCCAGCCGGATGGCCGGCGTTCGTATATTCAATTTTTCGCTCTTTCGTGTCAATCACTAAATAAATCATGGAAAACAGGTGACGGATATCGTTGGTCTCATCCGGAAACAACGTTTGCACATGTTTTTCCAGCTCGCTCGCCACCGAGACCGGGTCGATGACGCGCACGATCAATCCGCGCAAAAGCGAGCGGAGCAGCATGCTCACCAAGGCTGACGAAATGCCGTGGCCCATCACGTCGATGACGATCACCCCGTAGCGGTACAGGTCGATTTGATAGCAAGCGTAAATATCGCCTGACAAATCATCGGATGGAATATAGACGGCATCCATCGTCACCGCCTCGTTTTGAATGAGCGGCGTCAGCAAGTTGTGCTGAATTTTTTTGGCCAGCTCGACTTGGCGCCGCCGCTCAGCCTCTTTTTGCTTTTGCTTCGTCTCATCTTCGACAAGGACGATATATCCGTCCGCCTGAAGCACGGGAATGACCGTATAGGCGACATTGGCGGACGTGCCGTCCCGGCGCTGCACCATCCCTTCGCCGCATCGCTGCTCTTTGGGAGGAAACGGAAGCCATGTTTGGCTGCCGCAACGAAAGAGCGACCATATCGGGCGGCCGACCGCCTCTTCTTTTCGGCGCCCAAACAGCCGCTCTGCACTAAGCCCCCAATCTTGCACGGTTCCGTCCGCCGCCACCGGAACAACAGCGAACGGGGCGGAATCGTAAATGACCTCAAGCAACTCAGACGGCGTCGGTCGATCAGCCGGAGGCATAGCGGTTTGTTCAACAAAATGCCAAACGAGCCATTCTCCCTCGCTGCCTGACAACCGATAGACGTTCATCCAGCTCATGTATGCTTTCCCGCTTTTCGCCACATGGCGCGCTTCTCCTTGCCAACATCCGTCCTTTTTTACCGCCTCGGCGATGCCGTCCAACAACGCGGCCGACCATTCGGCTGAAAACAGAACGCCGACCGGCCGCCCGACTAATTCGTTTTTGGTAAATCCGAGCCATCTTGGCGTCAGCTCGCTGACCGCAACAATCGAAAGTTGACGGTCGGTCATCACCATGCCGCTGCCCAACTGTTCCGCGTCTAGCTGATCGATCGCCTGTACATTCGCCTTCACCATCGTTCAACCCTTTTTCGTTATAATCAAAATCAATAGCCTTCAGCTGACACCGGCTTCCCGAAACCAAAACGCGCATCGGCGCCGGGTTGTTTCCACCCCGCCTTCGGGTTGCATGTTCAGCACCACTTTCCGCCCCATTGTTCCTCGTAGGAACAGGTTATTGTTGTATTCGTGTTTTTTTGCGGTTTTTCCTGCTTGCTGCCGCATAAATCTTCTAGTCCGTTTTTCTTATTTTGCCGATGATCCAAACCGCCGGCGAATCGCCGCAATCACAAGCAAGAGCACCGGAATGATGATTTGCAGCGGGATGTGCAGATAGAGCGTGACAATCTTTAATCCTTCATGAATATGTTCCCAGTAGTTGCTGGCCATCGCCACCGACCACAATAAGACAAGCGCCCCAAACGGATAAACAAGCCGCTGGTGGTTCGAAAACCCGAATACATGAGCCACCCCCACGACGCCGGCATAAAAAAAGATGGAGACTTTGAAAAACCCCCCGATCACTAGAGCGACCATAAAAAAGACATCAAGCCGCTCTAAAAAGTGAGCGACTTGAATGCGGCGGATCGTATCGAGCAACGGAAACGATGAACGTGACACCGCATCAGCTCCCAAGACGGCCGTATTAACGGCCATAATGATCGCCAGGTTGATCCCGGTCAACACCATCCCGGCAACGGCGGCCCGCCGCGCTTTTTCCGGACGATTCAAGTATGGAAACAGCATGGTAAACACGATCATTTCGCCAAACGGCACGTACAACGTTTCCGTGAACACCGTTTTCCACACCCGTTTCCACCCTTCCTCTAATACCGGTTGGAGCTGGGTGAGATCAACAACTCCGGAAGCGATAACTAAGATGAATCCAACAACCGCCAGTATTTGCAATAACGTATAAAGCAGTTCGCCGGTGCGCGCCAATACTTCGATGCCTTTATAGGCGCTGTACATGACCGTCATAGCCATAAGGACATTCAAAACAAACAGCGGCGTTTCCGGATAGGCAAACGTGAGCAACAGTTCGCCAAAGTCACGCAACACACGGGCGGCGATATAGAAAAAATAGGTAATATAGAGAACCGCCAACAACTTGCCGAGCGGCTTGCCGACGATATGTGTCACATAGGAAGTCAGCGGCTGATCGGGGTAATAATGAAACAAACGCTCGTAAACCAAAAACAGCAGCAGCCCAAGCGCCAGACCGAGCAAAATGGCGATCCACATATCTTGCTTGGCGCTGACGCCGAGTGGAATGACCATCGCACTGCCATGCTCAAACAACACAATCAGGACAAACAGCTGGCGCACATTGATTTTGCTATGTTCCATCTCGCTCCATCGCCCCTCACTCCACCGTATCCAAGTTTTTTTGAGCCGAAAACGCTTATTTGATGTATGGCGTATTCCGCAATCCCGTGCGTCGAATGGAAGCATCCACTTTTACTGTCACCCGAAGATGAGGGAAATAGCGGTCATCCCACTCTTTTTTGATTCTCTTCCATAAGAGGGGATCGGCGCGATGCACCGCCTCGCCAAAACCAAAAACATCGGTTTTTTCATGCTGGGCCGTTTCAATCGCCTGTTTCACTTCCCGTTCAATATCCCGGCCAATCGCCTTTTCCAATTGAAACAATAACCGGTAATCAGCCAAATTGATCGGGACGTACGTCTCACTGATATCCCCTTCTGTTTGAATGTGAACCAAAATCGAAGGCTGGCCGTTTTTCAATTTCACTTTTAACCCCGTTTTCACTCCCATCGTTCGATAAGCAATCGCTTCTTTTTTTCCTTTCCAGGGGATCGTAATATTCGTTTGTTTGATTCGATCCAACACCCAAAGCACGCCTCGTTCCGTTGAGCCGTTCACCCAGCGAACAAGACGGTCTTTTTTAAATAACGCCAGTCCATCCAAGCTGATGCGAGCATCTGGCACAGAGGATTGAACGTTTGTTTGCCGTTTGCCCTGCTGTGGGTTTCCTTCAATGACAACACCCGTCACGACTGTATTTCTTCCTGAAGATGTCAAACCACGAATCGCCCACCAGACATCAGTGTTGATTGTCTGCCCCCAGGACATCTCGGAAAACTCCAACGTCTTAATAATTTGATTGGCGGAAATTTTGTCAATCGGTGTTAATACGCTTAACACCTCTTTCGCTGAGTGGCCATGAGCAATAACCAGCCGCGCTGTCGTCCGAAACTGGTGGCTCCGTTCCATCGCATCGAATACGCCATTCAACCCTTGGCGCGCCACTTCCTCGCTGATGACCACCAAGTTGGTATGAGCGTAATACAGGATGCGCGACAGCTTTTTCGAGGCTTTCCGGCTTGCCTCGACCAACGTGTCTCCGGTCGACGTATAAATGGAGACGGGCACGCCGCCCGCTCCGCCTCCTCGTTGGAGCGCCCCCGCAACGTTGCCCGGGTTGACGACTTGAAACGAGGCCAAATATCTGCCGTCTTTTGTTTTATCGAGGCCGACGGCAATGACAACGGCCAAATCGGTTAACTCTTTTTTACTCCAACAGCCAGCCAGCAGCACCGCACAAACAAAAAAGGACACAAACATGGCGATAGGTCGTTTCATGATCCATCCTCCTTTTCCCGGCGTGTTGGTGCCGGAGGCTGCGGTTTCTGATCCCCCGATTGGCGAATGATATTTTTCTGGTTAATCAGGCGCGGCCGCTCGCGGTACATCCATGTCGGAATCCGAAACAGGGTATCGCCTACATTGGTTGAAATAAATGGAGCAAGCGGCGACATGTATGGCATGCCAAACGAGCGCAAGCTGCATAAATGGAGAATCATGACCAGCAGACCCATTATAATGCCATAAAACCCGAACATCGCCGCTAAAAACATCAACCCAAAGCGGATGAGGCGGGCTGAGATGGCGATGGCAAACGACGGCGTTGCAAAGCTGGCAATCGCGGTGAGCGAGACAACGATGACCATGGCCGATGAAACGAAGCCGGCATTGATCGCCACCTCACCGATGACAAGCGCCCCGACAATCGACACCGCTTGCCCGACTGCACGCGGCAGCCGAATCCCCGCTTCGCGCAAAATCTCAAATGTCACTTCCATGATCAATGCCTCGACAAAAGCGGGAAACGGCACAGCCTCACGCTGGGCGGCAATGGCGATGACGAGCTGGGTCGGAATCATTTCTTGATGAAACGTCGTCGCAGCAATATAAATAGAGGGCGCGACGAGCGAGAGAAAAAAAATCAACACGCGTAAAAAACGAAGAGCGGTCGCAATATCAAAACGGGCATAATAATCCTCCACCGCTTGAAAAAATTGGATAAACAAAGCCGGCACAATCAGGATAAACGGCGTCCCCTGAATCAAAATCGCAATCCGCCCCTCCAGCAAATTCGCCGCCACCACATCGGGACGCTCGGTATGATAGATCGTCGGAAACGTCGTAAACGTTTGATCTTCGATTAATTGTTCAATATAACCGGACTCAAGCACGCTGTCCGTATCAATGCGGCGCAGGCGCGCTCTCACTTCCTCGATAACCTCGTCATTGGCAATGCCTTTGATGTACATGATCGCGACATCCGTTTGCGTCACGGTGCCGATTTGCATCGTTTCCAGCCAAAGATTGGGATTTTTAATGCGGCGGCGGATCATCGCGGTGTTCGCGCGCAACGACTCCGTAAATCCCTCGCGCGGCCCGCGGACGGCGATTTGCGTTTGCGGCTCCTCGATTGCACGATATTGGCCGCCTTTCGTGCTGGCGCTGACAGCGGACGGCACCCCGTCCAACAAGATGATGGTCTCTCCGGAAAACAGCTCCAAAAACAGGTGTTCCCAATCGACGACATGCTTCACACCGCCCACCGCGGCCAACTTTTGTTCGATCCACGGAAACCATTCTTTTTCTGTTAATGACAGTGGAAATGACGCCTCCAGCAACGGCGTCAGCAAAAACTCGTACACATGTTTTTCGTCAACAAGGCCATCCACAAAGACGATGGCTGCTTTGATTTGCCTCTCTTGGCCCAGCGAAAACCGACGGATGACGACATCGCTGCTTTGTCCAGTCGTTTGGCGGATGATGTCAAGGTTGACGGCTAATTCAGCTGACATCGGCTCTTGCGGGACGTCCGCCGCCTCGCCGCTATGGTCCGGTCCTTCTTGTTTCACCCCGTCATTGATCTGCTTTTTTTGTCGGCCCATTCCCCATTGAAACAGCATGTTTTTCCTCCTCACTCCGCTTCCTTTTTATCCCTCATTATGGACACGAAATCGGGAGGACATACGCCCGTGCATCAGTTTTGAATCAATAGCAAAAACTAAAGAAAAACAGCAGGTGGAACACCATGAAACTAATTGTTGTTTGGCTGATGTTTGCCTTGCTCGCCATAGGAACGATGGTAAGCATGGATCAGTTGATGGGGATGACCTTGCATCAATCGTTGCATATCGTGCTGAACCCATTTCGAGTAATGAAGGCACCAGAACTGTTTATTTTCTCATTGTTCGTCCTTTCACTATTGCTCGATCTGTTGAACGTTTGGATGTGGAAACGAAAAAACAAAACGTCTTGACCA
This sequence comes from Geobacillus zalihae NBRC 101842, assembly GCF_001544135.1. Lineage (GTDB taxonomy): Bacteria > Bacillota > Bacilli > Bacillales > Anoxybacillaceae > Geobacillus > Geobacillus zalihae. The sequence goes on from NZ_BCPV01000002.1 coordinate 65,107, forward strand.
ACAGCCGGGGGCAAAAAGAGGAAGGTGCCCCAAAAGCAACGGGACACCTTTTCTCTTCATCGGGCGTTACCTTTTCTGTATTTGCTCCCAATGATGCTGTTGTTGCAACCACTCGCGAACATGGGTGCTGTGTGAAGATAAGGGAACGGTAAACGAATCGCCGTCGCTTTGCAGCAATTCAATATCCCCCTGCCATGTGCTCCCCCCGCGGATGATGTCCTCCACCGGCTCATTCCACAAATCTTGTTTGAGCGCCTGGACAAACGACTCGATCTCCTTCGGATCGGCCAGCACGACCACCGGACGCCCCGTTTCGACATTGCGGATCGTCACTTGGCGGATCGGAGAATAGCTCGGGCGAAGGAGCAAATAATATTGCTGCTTATATTCGTTTGAACCCATGATGCGCTGAAAATACAGCATGTACGGTTCAATCGGCACTTCGTAGCGGCGGAGGAGACGCGTGCCGTCTTTGAGCACATACCCGATCACAATCGGCCGGACGTTGCCAAAACGTGACGGGAGCGGCTGATCGTGCACAAGCTGCGCATGAAGCGCCCTGACAGCTTTGATGTTGTCCTTCGTGCGCAAAAACTGATCGAATGCTTCAAACTCTCTTTCCATCAAGTTAGGATTTTGCCAATTCATCACCGACTGGCCGAAATAGACTTTCTCAATATCGGACAAATTCGGAACGTGTCTCACATATCCAACCGGATCAAGGCGCACAGTCAAAAATAAGACCGACATCACAGCGGCAAAGGCGATATACCCTTTCCATTTATGAAAAACACGCCATGTTTTCATCACGACCATTTGCGCAACGGCATACCCGATAAGCGAAAACGCAACATACCCAAAGATGATCCATCCCCACTGCCGTTGGACTTGTCCAAAGTAGAACCCGCCGGTCAAGCACATGCAAAACGCCACTCCATACACAAACAGTGGGCGAAGCACTGAAAAGGCGAGCGCCTGTCCGGCCGCTTCCGTCGGCCGCCGCTCGTACAACCAAATGGACACCCCGAAAAACAGAAGCGACAACAGCAGCAACAGTCCGGCTTCCCCCGCGCTCATCGCCTGATCCGTCAGCATCTTGTAACGAATCGGCAGCGCCCAATCCATCAGATTTCCCGATAAATAGTACCCATCGGGGAATCCATACAACCATAACGGCAAATTGCTAAACAGCAGCACCATGATGCCTGTCGGAAAAAAGAGAGCAATATTCGTTAACACAATATGAACGATCGATTGGCCGACGAGCACGCCGACCATGACACCTAGCGCAAAAATCATCGTCTCTACGACAAGCGTCTCGCCAAGCCATCGTCCCACATCCCCCGCTCCAATCGGCCACGGGAGATCAAGTCCGTACAGACATCCGATCGCAACCAAGGCGGTCAACACGAGCGGAACCGCCAAAAAGAGCCATCCAATAAGCATCTGCCCGGCAAGCAGTTCGGTGCGGCGGATGGGCAAGCTATGGATGAAATCAGCCGACCGTTTCTCATGCATATAGCGAACCACGCCGGCCGCCGCCAAAATCGGAACGAGCCAAGCGCACAGCGCTTCCATTCCATTGGCTATATCATACACACTGTACCATTGCGGAATATTGCCGACCTTTGGGTCATATTGAGAATACGCGAGCGCCATCGGCAGCACAATCGCCGCCAGCCATAGCAGCCAGTGAATGATGGCAATCCAGCCGATTTGACGAAGATTTTGCCCCCACATGGCGCGGTTAGCCGACCACTGTTTCACGGACATGAGCATCGCCCCCCATTTCATACATAAAAATTTCTTCAAGCGACAGCGGCAGCACATCAAGGATGAGAGGATGAAATGCGCGGACCGTCTCCTCTATGCGCCGCTTTTCCCCGCGGACAATAAGAAGAACGATGCTGCCGCGCTCCTCGCGATGCACGATGTCAAGCCGTTCGGCCAACTCGCTCGGAAACCCGCCGCGAAAGGCGGCTTGCAGCTTATGCATCCCCGCGCGCAGCTCGTTTAAATCACGCTCCATCCGTACGGTCCCTTGCGCCATCAATCCGACGATGTCGCATAAATCTTCGAGCTCGCGCAAATTGTGCGACGAGATGACAACGGTCATTTCCCGTTCTACTACTTCATCGATTAACAGCTGTTTCACATGGCGACGGACGAATACGTCGAGCCCATCAAGCGGCTCATCCATAATAAGCACGTCCGGCCGGACGGAAAAAGCAAGCCAAAACGCCGCCTGGCGCTGCATGCCTTTGGAAAACTGCTGAATCTTTTTGTTTGGATCAAGCGCAAAGACGGACTGCAATTCCAGAAACCGTCCGCGGCTGAACGAAGGGTACAGTTGCTCGTAAAAATCCGCCATTTGGCGAATCGTCGCGTGCGGAAAAAAGTAAACAAAGTCCGGCAAAAACAAAAGGCGTTGCTTGATGCGGACATTTTCCCACACATCCTCCCCGTCCACTGCAATCGTTCCGCGATCTTGGCGGAGAATGCCGGCCATCATCTTGAGCAGCGTCGTTTTTCCGGCGCCGTTCGGGCCGAGCAGCCCGTAAATCGCTCCTTTTGGCACCATCATGTTCGCGCCCTTGACGGCCGCAAACCGATCAAACGTTTTCGTCACGTCCACAAGTTGAATCACGATCCTCCCCCTCTTTCTTCCCCTTCTCGAATCCATTGCCATAACTGCTCATTCGTCACCCCTAAAAACCGCGCTTCCTTGACAAGGCGGACAAACTGCTCACGGACCGCGGCGACCGCCTCGATGTTTGGTTCTTTTGAACGCGGGGCGACGAAACTGCCTTTCCCTGGAATCGAATAAATCCAGCCGTCGCGCTCCAGTTCGCGGTACGCTTTTTGAATCGTATTTGGGTTGATCATCAGCTGTTTCGCCATCGTCCTGACCGATGGCAGCTGATCGTGCGGCTGCCATAGTTCGCGAACGATCATTTCTTTCATTTTGTCAATCAGCTGCTCGTAAATCGGCTGGCGGCTTCGCAAATCGAGCTCAAACATCTCCCCTCCTCCTCTCATTGTCACAACCGTACTATAACCAATAGTACACATAAAACAGAAGAAAGGCAAGAATTTTTTCCAAAATAAAGAAAGAATCCATTCCCGGATTCTTTCTTCATCTCATTCCGGCGCCGTTTGCCGCCGCGTTGACCGTTGCCGCTCGGCGGGCTGATACGTCTGAACAAACAGCCCATCTCCTTCGAGCCACTCGGCGATCAACACGTCTTTTGGCGAGGCAATTCCTTGTTTTTGCAGTTTGGCGGCCAGCCATTGCTCCGTTTTCCCAAGCTCCGCTAATTCGTCTGCCAACAGCTGGCCATCGCGGATCAGCGTCACCGGGACATACACCGGGTGGGGCGGCAGCTGGAAATCTTCACGCCGATCGTCAAATGAAGCCATTTCATGCTGCGCCCCCCTTGCATGCCGTTGATGTTCGCCCTTTCTTCCCTGTATTGTGCCCCCTGCCGCCTGAGAAGTTTCGCTGTTGGGTTGCCGTTTGCGCGGATAAATTCCCCTAGACTGGAAACACTATCGTTCTAGAGATTGCATGGAAAGAAAGGGATTCATGATGAACGGACAGCCGCTTAGCGCTCTGCAACTGTTATTTATGGTCATGCTGTCGGTCGGGCTGATGAATCATGTCATCATCATCCCCTTTATGCTTGAGGCCGCCCACCGCGATGCGTGGATCGCCGCCTTGGGAGCGTTGGCAGGTTTGCTCGTTTGGCTGCCGCTTCTTTATTTCATCGCCAAGCAGCTGAACGGGGAGCGGCTGTTTGACTGGCTGAAAAGCCGGTTTTCGAGCGCGGCTGCTTATGCGGTGGCCGGTGTCAGCAGCGCTTTTTTGCTTCTTCATAGTTTTGTCACGTTAAACGATACGGTCACGTTCACCACCACCTCTTATTTGACGGCGACGCCGAGATGGGCGCTGATTTTGGTCATCGTGGCCGTTTGTTTTTATAACTCGTACCAAGGCATCGACTCGATTGCCAACACTTCCATGATCATTTGCCCGTTCGTCATCGTGTTTGGTTTTTTCGTGATGCTCTCGACCACACCGCATAAAGATTATTCACTGCTCAAACCAATGCTTGAGCACGGCATGGAGCCTGTATGGCGCGCCATGATGTACGCGGGGGCCGGATATGCGGAAGTGATTGTTCTTTTGTTTCTTTCTCATCGCCTGCCTCGCCCGTTTTCATGGAAGGCGCTTGCCGCGATTGCCTTCTTCACCGCCGGGCTGAGCATCGGGCCGACGATTGGCGCCATCACCGAGTTTGGCCCCGAGCAGGCGACGCGCCTTCGCTATCCGGCATTTGAGCAATGGCGGATGGTCAGCTTAGGGACGTACATTGAACATGTCGACTTTATGTCGATCTACCAGTGGATATCAGGCGCCTTTATCCGCATCTCCTTGTCGATGGCGCTCATTGTAGAGCTGTTCCCGATCCGCCATCCGCAAACCCGCCGTTGGGTGCTCATTGTCCTTTACTTGGCGATCACATTGGCGGCGCTGGCGCCAGGCAGCGATGAACAGTTTTTGCATTTTGTCAAACATGGGGTGCTGCCGACATCGCTGCTGTTTAGTCTTGCGCTGTCCGTTGTGTTAAGTGGTTTCACTTTGTTGGCATATCGCAAAAAGAAAAGAGGGGTGGCAGGATGAAACGACCGATGCGAGCCGCCGAAGGCAAACGGTTGAAAGACGATTACACGGGGCTCGAGACCGTCATCATCTCCGAAGAGGCGTTGCGCACGATGTACGCCAAATGCCCGGATGTCATCATGACGGAAGCCGCGATTCCAACCTCTTTTGACGGCTCGGCGGCTGTCGTGCACTTGCTGTTTATCTATTGCGAGGAACTGTGCGATGCACAAATGCTGCAAAAAGCCGTCTATCCGATGTTCCGTGAACTGTGCGAACAGCATCCGTGCTTTACGGCTGCTGACATCGAGGCCCGCAAACCGGCGGCGCTTGAGTATATGGGAAAAGAAGTGCGGATCGATGATCTCAACTTCAGGCTGTTTAGCGGCGATTTGCTCATTTATTTCCATGAAGCCGATGTCTTGTACACGATGCCGCTCGCCAGCCCGCCCAGCCGCGATCCGGAAGAGCCGAACACGGAAGTATCGATTCGTGGACCCAAAGATGGATTTATTGAAGAAATCAGCAAAAATGTCGCCCTCATTCGCAAGCGGCTGCGCTCACACCGGCTCGTCTACGAACCGTTTGTCATCGGCACACGCAGTCAGACAAAAGTGGGGCTCCTCTATGTCGATGATATTGCCAATACAGAAATCATCGATGAGGTGAGAAGCCGTCTGCTCAGTTTGTACATCGACTCGGTGACAAGCACCAACCAAATTGAAGAGTGGTTGTCCGACACCCGTTTTTCTTTGTTCCCGATGTTCGGCTACACCGGGCGGCCCGATTTTGCCGTCAATTCGCTCCTCAACGGCCGTTTTATCATCTTGGTCGACGGGGCGCCGACCGCCTTGATCGGCCCGGGCAATTTAACGTTTTTGCTGAACACGTCGGAAGACAACAACACGTTTTTCTTGTTTGTCGTATTTCAGCGCCTGCTCCGGCTCGTCGGCACTTCGGTCGCCATTTATTTGCCGGGCGCCTGGGTCGCCTTGACGTCGTTCCATCCGGATCAGCTGCCGTTCACCTTGCTGGCGACGCTCATTTTGTCGCGCCAAGGAGTGCCGCTTCCGGTGCCGCTGGAGATGTTTGTGATGATGATTTTGTTTGAGGTGTTTAAGGAAGCCGGGATGCGGCTGCCAATCGCCATCGGGCAGACGCTGTCCGTCGTCGGCGGCTTAATCATCGGCCAGGCGGCGATCAACACCGGGCTCGCCGCCCCGGCCACACTCGTCATTGCCGCCATTTCCGTCATCTCGACATTCACGCTCGTCAATCAAAATATGGCCGGCAGTGTCACCTTGCTGCGCTTTATTGTCCTGACGGCCTCCACCGTTCTTGGCCTGTTTGGCTTCATTCTGTCGCTGTTTTTCATCTTGACTTATGCGGTCAACTTGCGCACCTGCGGCGTTCCGTATCTCACGCCGCTGGCGCCGCCATCAAAAGATATCGGGAAAGTCTTTATCCCGAGTACATGGAAGCAGTTCCGCACGCGCGACCGCATTGTGCACCCAAATGATCTCATTGCGAAAGAGAGGGAACAAAAATGAGGAAGCGGCTCTTTCCCGTCATCGCTTCCGTCATCTTGCTCAGCGGCTGTTGGGACACGCGCAACATCGATCATATTGTGTATATTCATGCCATTGGGGTGGATTATAAAGATGGCCAAGTGGTCGCCTACGTTCAGCTGGTTGGTTTCACCGCCCTCGCCAAAGTCGAGGCCGGAGGCGGCAAAGAGAAAGCGGCCGTTTCCATCGGCAAAGCCGCTGGCGAAACGTTTAATATCGCGACCGACAAAATCTACCCTTCCATTCAACAAAGGGTGTCATGGGGCCATGTAAAAAGCATTGTCTTTACCAAACGGGCCTTGCAAAAAGGCATCGTGGCCGATGTGATCGACGTGCTGAACCGTTACAATGAAATTCGCCATACGGCGTGGGTGTACGCGACCGATGAGCCGATTTCCGACTTATTTCAAGCAACACCGTTGCTCAATGCTTCCCCATATTATTCACTGTTGTCCAATCCTGAGGAAATCTTCCAGCAAAGTTCGTTTATCCGCCCGATCCGTCTCAGCCGATTGATTGCTGCGATGGATGAAAAAGCTGATGTAGCTAGACTCCCTTATTTAACAATTGAAGACAATCGTTGGGTGGAAAATAAGAAGCCAAAACAAATGTTGGCTATATCCGGCATTTGTTTTCTTCACGATTACCGCCTGCAAGGATGCGAGGGCCGTTCCGATTTGCAAGGGCTTCGTTGGTTGGAGCAGGACGTTCGGCGCACCCCGATTTATGTCAAGCAAAAAGAGAAAACCGTTGCCTCCCTAATCGTCCATAATCCAACAACGAAGTGGTCGGTCGACGTGAAGAACGGAAAGTATGCTTTTACTGTAAACGTCAAGGCGCAAGGAAATCTCCTCGAACTGCGTGAACCGCTCTCACGAAAACAACTGACCAAACTGGCGGAACAAACGGTGAAACAAGAAATCCACCGCTTATATAAACTTGGGAAAGAGCAACAGATCGATATATTGAATCTAGCGGAGCAACTGTATCGCCAGCGTCCGGATCTCTGGAAAAAACATCAGATCAACGGCCTCATCCCACTCCATAACAACACGCTATTCGTAAACGTCGAGCTCGTCATCAGTGCATCTGGAAAAGAAAAGCTGAATTACCGCGCTGGCGATTGAAAAGACAAAAATGAAGCGCCCTCTTGCCTGCGCTCACGCTGGGAAATGGGGCTTTCTCTGGTGGCAAGGATCAAGTATAATTTAGCCATATTAAGATCTATGGTTGGAACGGGGGAGAACGATGGGGGTTCATACGGAACGAACAAGCGCCGTCAGCATGACCGTCTACCCGATTTTGTTCGCATCAGCCTCGGCCACTTTTTGAACGATGCGATGCAGGCGGTCATCCCGGCGCTCTTTCCGATTTTGCGCTCGACGGCGGCTTCGTTTACGCTCGCTGCCGCTCCTTGGCGCCTTGGCGGTTTGGCTGCTGAAAGACCGGACATAGCCAATGCATATTTTTCTTTCAATCTCTTTCCGCTATAATGAAAGGTGATGATGTCTATTCAGTTAGGAGATTTTTCGTATGGCGGGTTTATACATTAACCAGCACGTCCTGAACAACTTATTTTATATTTTAGTCACGATCTTTGCCTTTTCGTTTATTTATGACCATAGTCGAGCGATCCGGCAGCGCCCGCTCTATGGCCAGGCGCTGCTTGGCGCTTGCTTGGCGTTGGCGGCCGTGTTGTGCATGAAATTTCCGATTTACATGGATCCGCTGTGCGTCCATGATTTCCGGCAAATTCCGTTTTTGCTTGGGACATTGTATGGCGGCGGCGCGGTCGGGGCGGTGCTGTTTGTTGTCTTGATGCTGGCACGCACCGTTTTGTACGGATTTCAGCCGCTCACGTTGATCGTTTACACCATCATGTTTGCCATAGCGGCAGCCGCCTCGCCGCTGTTTCGCAAGCTGCCGCGGCCGAGCAAGCTCGTTATGTCGCTTTGGCTGACGTTTTTGCTCGCGGTGCTGACGACATTTGTCGCCGTGATGATTGCTGATTTTCCGGTAACGAGGCCGTATATCGCGTATTTCATTATAATGCCGCCATTCGTCATGATGTTCGCTGTCTATTTGATGGAGACGCTTCATGAGGCGCAGCTCGCTCGGGCGGAGCTGATGAAGATGGAAAAAATGGAGATCGTCAGCCAGATGGCAGCGAGCATTTCCCATGAAATCCGCAACCCGTTGACGGTCGTCAAAGGGTTCATCCAGCTGATGCAAACGGGTCGGCTGCCGCGCGAAACCGAAGAGCGCTACATTCGCATCGCCTTAGAGGAACTCGAGCGGGCGGAAGCCATCATCCGCGACTATTTGACGTTTGCCAAACCGGCGCCAAAAGAGACTGAGCCGATTGATGTCGCCACCCAGCTTCAGAAAGTGCTGCAAATGATTACGCCAATGGCGCATATGCATTCGATCCATGTATCCTCTTCCCTCGAACATGGTGTCGTCATCGGAAACGTACAATATTTCCAACAGTGTTTTCTCAACTTGTTGAAAAACAGCATTGAGGCGATGCCGAACGGCGGCACGCTCCATGTTGCGGCCGAGAACCGGGGGGCATCAGTCGTCATCACCATTTCCGACAACGGCGTTGGCATGACGAAAGAACAAGTGCGCCGCTTCGGCGAACCATACTTCAGCACAAAAGAAAAAGGCACTGGGCTTGGTGCGATGGTCGCCGTCAAAATCATCGAACAAATGGGAGGAACGTGGACGATCGAAAGCGCCGTACAAAAAGGGACGACATTGACGATCACGCTGCCGGCAAGCCGGTTGCGGCCGCCGACGGCGGAACAAAGCGCCGCCGGCTGATCGAAAAAACGGATGCCCTGTTTCGGACATCCGTTTTTTCTTGGTGATTGGCGCGATCACTTGACTTCCTCAAAATAATCTTTGTAAAACCCGCCGACTTTTCCGCTGTTGTCAATGACAAAATAAAACTCGTCGGTTTCGTTTTTTACTTCATATACTTTGCCCGGCGTCAATACATTGCTGACCATGTATTTTTCCGCGTTCGTGTGAACGCACTTTACTTTTTTGATCATCGGCCGGGTCGCCCATGTGTGATGAATCATGGCGTCATCTCCTTCTCTTTATATTTTTCCCCTTCTTTATTGTAGCGACCCGGACAACCGGCTGCAACGTCCCATTCGCCATTTGCCGCTATGGCCGACGCCTCAAATCGTTGGCGGCGGCGGGCAACCGTGCTAACGACCTGTTGCTACGGCTCATCGCGCACCCCCTCAAATTCGATGATGCGCCCGCACGGCTCAACCATCGTTTCGCCGTTCGTTTCCACTTCGCGGAAAATTGGCTGCTCGATGCGGCGGATGGGGCGGTAGCCTTCCTGTTTCATTCGCGCTAAACAGGCGGCGATCGTTTCCCCTTCCGCTACCGTAAACCGTTTTTTCTTCATCGCTTCCGGCGCGTTTGTCAACCATCAGGCGCGCCTCCCTCCTTTCCCCTTTAGGTTGCCCAAAAAAGAAGCCGGATGTTTCATCCGGCCTAGCGCGTTTTCTGCACATATTTTCGGTACAGCCCATACAGCTCGGCTGCTTTGTATGTCTCAATTTTTTTCCGTCCGACCGGATGGCGGGCGATGCCTGCCTTTTTCAACTCGGCAACAAGCCATCCTTTCGAGCCAAAATGCGCCATGGCGCTCCCCCCCTCTTTTGTCATCCGCTTGTCTTTATGATGTATATGTGTGCAAAAAGGGAGCAAGAACATTGTTGTCCATATGGCATAAAACAAAAAAAGAAGCGGCTTCTGCGCCGCTTCCTTTGTTTACGCTGATGGCGATTTATGCTTTTTTCCCTTTAAGAAAAACGCCATCATTAACGCCAATACCGTCAAGCCGGTGGCGACGAAAAAGGCGTCGTTAATCCCTTCGACAGTCGATCTCTGCTGCACGAGCCCATACAGCAGCTGCACCACCGCTTCATCGCTCGGAATCGCCTGCTTCAGCTGGCCGACAAGGCTCATGAAAAACGGATTGTTTTCCGTCATCTCATTTCGGTACATGTCCGCATGGAATTTGGCCCGGTTGGACATGATCGTCACCAAGAACGCCGTTCCGAGCGAAGCGGCCACTTGGCGGATCGTATTGGACATCGCCGTGCCGTGGCTGTACAAATGGCGCGGCAAGGCGTTCAATCCTTCCGTCATAATCGGCATTCCGAGCATCGACATGCCGAACATGCGGAAAATATAAAGCCAAATTAACTGGCTGTACGGTGTATCCATCGTCAGCTTGCTGAATTCCCACGTCGTGACCGCGGTGATGATCAAGCCGACGATCGCCAGCGCCCGCGCGCCGATGCGGTCAAACACCCAGCCGGAAATCGGCGACATGATCGCCATGACAATCGCTCCCGGTAGCAACAGCAAACCGGCATCAAGCGGCGTAAAGCCGCGCAAGTTTTGCAAATACACCGGCAGCAACACCATCGCTGCAAACATCGCCATATTGATGACCGATCCGATGACGGTCGCCAACGTAAACACTGGGTAGCGGAACACACGGAAATTGAGCACCGGATGCTCCGAGCGGAGCGAACGCCATGTGAACATGATCAAGAACAAGACGCCGATGATAAGCGACACAACGACTTCCGTCTCGCCCCATCCTTTGCTGCCGGCTTCGCTGAAGCCATACAGAACGCCGCCAAACCCGATCGTGGAGTAGACCGCCCCTTGCACGTCCAGCACCGGATTGCCCTTGCGCGGCGTATGTTTCAGCCAGGCGGAGGCAAGCACAATGTCTACAATCGCGATCGGCAACACGACGTAAAACAACAGCCGCCATGTATAATGTTCGACAAGCCATCCGGATAACGTCGGCCCGATCGCCGGCGCGAACATCATGGCGATTCCGACCGTCCCCATGGCCACTCCGCGGCGTTCCGGCGGGAAAATCGACAGCATAATGACCATCATCAGCTGCATGATGATGCCCGCCCCGACCGCCTGCGTCAGCCGCCCTGCGAGCATGACGGCAAAGGTTGGAGCGATCGAGCAAACAAACGCGCCGATGGCGAAAAACGACATGCCAGACAAAAACAGCCGTTTCGCTGGAAACTTCGCGATTAAAAACGGGCTGATCGGGATGAGCACCCCGTTGACGAGCATATATCCTGTCACGAGCCATTGAATCGTCGACGTTTCCACGTTGAAATCTTGCATCATATGGGGCAAGGCGACGTTGATCAATGTTTGGTTCAAGATGGCGACAAACGCGCCCAGCATGACCGTCGCCACAACTTTTCCGCGGCTGCCGATATCCCCGAGGCCGCCTTGCCCGGCTGGAGCGGCCGGGCGCCCATCCGTTTCTGCCGCTGGCTCTGCTTTCGTTTCCGCTAACGGTTGAGCGTTGGCTTTCGCCGCTTCATCCGCCGCCTTCCCTGCAGCTGAAGCCGGTTTGCGGCGGCGCAGCGCGATGTTGACCGCCGCCAAAACCAAAACGGCAAACACAATATAACCAATGACAAATGTTGTCATGTCCCATCACCTACTTATGGATGCGGACGGTGACGTTCATGCCCGGCACAAGTCCGGCTCCGCTGTAATTGTCAATGGAAATCGTGACCGGAATCACTTGGGTCACTTTCGTGTAGTTGCCGGTCGCATTGGAGCTCGGCAGCAGGCTGAACGTATTCGCTGTCGCATTGCCAATCTTTTCGACTTTGCCGCTGAATTTGCGGTCCGGATACGCATCGACATAAATATCGACGTCTTGCCCGACTTTCACGTCTTCAATATCGGTCTCTTCAATGTTCGCCGTCACCCACAAATCGTTCAAATCAAACCCACGGGCAAGCGGCGTCCCCGCGGCGACAAACGAGTCTTTGACCGCGTTTTGCTGCACGATCGTCATCCGATGAGGCACTGTCACCGGCACCGTCGTTTTGCCGTCAAACACCTCACCGATTTCTTCCCCGGCTGAGAACGTTTTTCCCGTGTCGCCCCGCCAGGATGTCAGTTTTCCGGACAGCGGCGCCGCAACCGAGATGACCTGGCCGTCGATGCGGGCGTTGTCTGTTTTAATGTAATTCGTCGCTTCGTTCACATAGTAGTAAGCGGCAAAGCCGCCGCCGACAAGCAAAATGAGCACAATGATGTTCAGCGCCACCAATCGTTTCACGTTCACTGTCTATTCCTCCCCGAGTAAAATCGCTTTAATTTTTTCATGAAGATGCAAAAACTGTTCAATCTCCTCTGGAGAGACGAGTTCTTGAATGCGGCGAAGCCGCCGGCGCAGCACCGACTGCTCGCCAAACGCTTCCGACACTGTCTCTTTTCCTTTTTCCGTCAAACTCAAAATGACCGCGCGCCGATCTTGCTTCGACGGCTCGCGGACAACAAGGCCGGCGCCGACGAGCCGATCGACCGTGCCGCTGACGTTGCTGTTGCTTAAATTTAATTTTTCCGCCAAGTCATTCAGGCGAATATGTTCTGTTTTCAACAGCGTATACAAGACGATCAGCTGCACCTCCGTCACTCCGACGCGAGCCGCGTCCTCGCGGATGAGGCGGTAAAGCGCCTTTTGCGTCCGGAAGACGGCGTACATGATGTCCCGGCTGATTCCTTCCATTCATCCCCCCTCCTTGCTTCATCTTTCTTGTTGGAATAGTTTCAATGCGAATTATTTCTGCGCGAAATATGATTATAACATGAAAACGAGGAAAATCAACTATATTGTTTCATTGTCTTGGCAAAAACATACGCAACAAAAAGAGTCCGACTGGATGTTTGGCATCCAATTGGACTCTTTTGCCCGCTTCTCATTCATGAATCCGCGCCGCGGTTGCCGTTGGCTGAATGCAGTTTCTCAACCACGCTCCACCAGGTGGGTGTTCGCAGAAGCGTTCCTGCCGTCCTCCATCACGAATATTGAGGCATGACATTCCCGCTTCAATGTAGAACTCCCTTTTGATTGCCATCGGTTGAAACTTCATTCTACAACGCACAACGCAGCAACGGATTGGTGATTATTATGATACATGATCGGCCGTCCCTTGGCAAGAGGGACAGCCATCCATTTTTTCAAACTGGATACACCCCATGCTTCCGCTCAGAAAAGACGATATACTTGGACATATACGCGTCAAATCGGCGGATGAGCTCGTTGCGCAAATCGTTCGGCGCGACAATTCCGTCAACGACCAATTCGGAAGCGAGCCGATAAATATCGATGTCGCGCCGGTATTCCTCGCGTTTTTGTTCGACAAACGCCGCACGCTCTTCCGGCGGCAGCTCGGCGATTTTGTTCGCATAAACGGCGTTGACGGCCGCCTCCGGCCCCATGACGGCGATTTGCGCGTTCGGAAGCGCGAGGCAGCAGTCCGGTTCAAACGCCGGGCCGGCCATGGCATACAACCCGGCGCCGTACGCTTTGCGGACGATGACCGAGATCTTCGGTACGGTGGCTTCCGACATGGCGGCGATCATTTTCGCTCCATGGCGGATGATGCCGGCCCGCTCGACCTTCGTGCCGATCATAAAGCCAGGGACGTCGGCCAAAAACAGAAGCGGGATATGGAACGCGTCGCAAAGCGTGATGAATTTCGCCGCTTTATCAGCCGAATCGTGGAACAAGACACCGCCTTTGACGCGCGGCTGGTTGGCGATGATGCCGATCGGCTGGCCGTTAAGGCGCGCCAGTCCCGTAATGATTTCCGGCGCAAACAGTTTTTTGATTTCGCAAAACGATCCTTCGTCAATGATTCGCTCAATCAAATCATACATGTTGAACGGCGCATTTTGGTTTTCCGGCAAAATGTCTTCGATCGTTTTGTCGAACGATTTCGGCGGCTTCGCCTCGACCACCGGCGGTTTTTCGCCGTAATGGGACGGAAAATATGACAAATAACGGCGCGCATAGGCAATCGCTTCTTCTTCGGTTTTCACGAGCACGTCGCCGCAGCCGGAGACGGTGCAATGCATGCGAGCGCCGCCCATCTCTTCGAGCGTGACTTTTTCCCCAATCACCATTTCCGCCATGCGCGGCGAGCCCAAGTACATCGAGGCGTTGCCCTCGACCATGATGACGATGTCGCAAAACGCCGGAATATAAGCGCCGCCGGCTGCTGACGGGCCAAACAACAGGCACACTTGCGGCACTTTGCCGGACAGCTTCACCTCATTGTAAAAAATGCGCCCTGCCCCGCGCCGGCCGGGAAACATTTCGAGTTGGTCCGTAATGCGTGCGCCGGCCGAGTCCACCAAATAAATGATCGGGCAGCGCAGTTTTTCCGCTGTCTCTTGAATGCGGATGATTTTTTCGACCGTGCGCGCTCCCCATGAGCCGGCTTTGACCGTCGAATCGTTCGCCATCACGCAGACGGTGCGGCCGTTGATTTTGCCGATCCCGGTCACCACCCCGTCAGCCGGCAGGCCATCCGCCAAACAGTTGGCAAACAAGCCGTCTTCCACTTCCAAGCCATCGTCAAGCAGCAAATTCAGCCGCTCGCGAACAAACAATTTCCCTTGGGCCGCATTTTTTTCATGATATTTTGGCGCCCCGCCTTTCTTGATTTCCGCCGCTCTTTTCTCCAGCTCCGCTGCGAGCGTGTCTTGTTGATTGGCTGTTTCCTTCATCTCTTTGTTTCCCCTCCTTGTTTTGATGGATCTTGCTGTTCCATCCCGCGTGTTCGGCCGGGAGCACGGTTGGGGCCGTTTTTGGCTGTCGTGCCAATGTCGGTGCAGAACAAGCGCTCCGTGCGGCTTTTTCCTTATCCAAACAGCCTCATCCTGCCCAAGCGCAGGCTTACTCCCCTTTGTACACAGGCTTCCGCTTTTCTTTAAACGCCTGCAGACCTTCCAGACGGTCTTTCGTCGGAATGGTCGCCTCATAGGCGAGCTGCTCAATCGCGAGGCCCGTCTCCAAATCAACGTTGAATACGCTTTGGATCGCCCGTTTCGCCTGACGGACGGCTATCGGCGCATTGTCAGCGATTTGCTGCGCCAATTCAAGCGCCCGATCCATGAGCTCGGCGCGCGGCACGGCGTATTCGACAAGGCCGATTCGCTCGGCTTCCTGCGCTGTAATCCGTTTGGCGGCAAAAATCAACTCTTTCGCTTTGCCGAGACCGACAAGGCGCGGCAGCCGCTGCGTCCCCCCCGCTCCCGGAATGATGCCGAGCGACGTTTCCGTCAGCCCGAGCTGGATATCGTCGGCGGCAAACCGGATGTCGCAGGCGAGCGCCAGCTCAAGCCCCCCGCCAAAGGCCGAGCCGTTTAACGCGGCAATGACCGGCTGCGGCACTTTCTCGACCTCGTTGATCGTTTTGCTGATTAAAGCGACGGCCTGACGGACTTCGGTTTCGTTCATCCCTGCCCGCTCTTTCAAATCGGCTCCGGCGCAAAACACTTTGTCTCCGGCCCCGGTCAACATGACGACGCGCACGTCTTTTTGAAATTTGATTTCTTGCAAAAGCGCACCAAGCTCCAACAAAAGCGCTCTAGAAAGCGCGTTGGCTGCTTCCGGGCGGTTTAATGTCACAATGGCGATGCCGTTTTCTTGTGTTTCAAACGATACAAGTGCGCTCACGTTTTCTCCCCCCTTATGATCCAACCGTTTGCAAATACCGGCTCGAAAGCGGGCGGCCGATTTTGTCGCGGATAAACAACGCCGCTTTCGTCAGCTGCTCGACATCGATGCCGGTTTCAATCCCCATGCCGTGAAGCATATATACTACATCATCAGTGGCGACGTTTCCCGACGCTCCGGGAGCGTACGGACAGCCGCCAAGGCCGCCAAGCGAGCTGTCAAACGTCGTAATGCCCATCTCCATCGACACCAAAATGTTGGCAAGCGCCGTTCCTCTTGTATCATGGAAATGCATGGCAATCCGTCCGGCCGGAAAGCGGCGAAGCACCTCAGCAAGCACGTCCTCCACTTGCTTGGGCGTCGCGACGCCGATCGTATCGCCAAGCGACAGTTCGTCAACCCCCATCGCCAACAACCGATCCGCCACCATCAGCACTTGATCGACGGCAACTGCCCCTTCATACGGGCAGCCAAAGACGGTGGAAACGTAGCCGCGCACCGTTTTGCCTGCTTGTTTTGCCGTTTGCACGACCGCTTCCAGCACCGGAAATGTGGCAGCGATCGTTTTGTTAATATTTTTTTGGTTGTGCGTTTCGCTCGCTGACATGAAGACGCCCACTTCATCGACCCCGGCGCCAAGCGCCCGCTCAAGCCCCTTTTCGTTGGGGACGAGCGCCGCATACGTGACGCCGGCTTTTCGGCGAATGCCCGTTGCCACTTCAACGGCGTCCGCAAGTTGCGGAATCCATTTCGGATGGACGAAGGAAGTCACCTCAATGTACGACAGCCCCGTTTCTGACAATAGGTTGATCCAAGCGATTTTATCGGCGGTCGCGATCGGCGTTGCTTCGTTTTGCAGGCCGTCGCGCGGGCCGACTTCTTTGATCGTCACCTTCGCCGGCCATCGGCTCATGCTCTGCTCCCCCTTTATTCAATCTCGACAAGCACGTCGCCTTCGTTCACGAAATCTCCTTCCTGCACGTGGATGTGCTTCACGACGCCGGACGCCTCAGCCGCAATCGGAATCTCCATTTTCATCGATTCTAAAATGATGACATCTTGGCCTTCTTCTACATGATCCCCGACAGCCACCAACAATTTCCATATACTTCCAGCCATTGTTGCCGTTACTTGGGTCATCGTGTCTTCCTCCGTTTCTGCTTCATTTTGCTTTTGCTGGCTTCCAATGCTTCGAAAGGAAATCGGTCGTCGTATCCCCCGCTTGAAACGCCGGATGGGACAGCACGGCCTCAAGCAGCGGAATGTTCGTTTTAATCCCTTCCACGCGATAGTGTCGAAGCGCTTCGAGCAAGCGTTCAATCGCCGTTTGCCGATCCGGTCCTTTGGCGATTAGTTTGGCGATCATCGGATCATAAAACGGCGTAACCGCGGCGCCGCTTTGAACCGCCGTTTCATGACGAATCCATTCGCCTTGTGGGGCGGAAAACGCCGTAATGCGGCCGGGCGACGGGTAAAACGTGTTCGGGTCTTCGGCATAAATGCGCACTTCAATGGCGTGTCCATCGCGGCGGATGTCTTCCTGCTGATAACGAAGCGGCTCGCCGGCGGCGATGCGCAGCTGCTCTTCGACAATGTCGATGCCGGTGATTTCTTCCGTCACCGGATGTTCAACTTGCAGGCGTGTGTTCATCTCCAGAAAATAAAAGTTTTTTTGCTCATCGACAAGAAACTCGATCGTGCCGGCGTTCGCATAGCCGATATGGCGCGCGGCCCGCACGGCTGCTTCGCCCATTTTCCGCCGTGTTTCCTCATCCAAAAACGGCGACGGCGCCTCTTCGACCACCTTTTGATGGCGGCGCTGGATCGAACACTCGCGCTCCCACAAGTAGACGCAGTTGCCGTAGGAATCAGCGAGCAGCTGAATTTCAATATGGCGCGGGCGATCGATATATTTTTCGATATACATCGTCCCGTCGCCGAAAAACGAAGCCGCCCGTTTTTGGCTTCCTTCAAACGCCTGGCGCAGCTCGGCTTCGTCGCGGGCGATATGCATGCCGATGCCGCCGCCGCCGGCTGACGCCTTCAGCATGACTGGATACCCAATCGAAGCCGCCGCTTTGGCCGCTTCATCGGCGCTATCAAGCGCAAAGGAGACGCCTGGGACGATCGGCACGCCGGCTTGTTCCATCGTCCGCCGCGCTTCGATTTTGCTGCCCATCGCCGCGATGACGTCCGCCTTCGGACCGATGAAGACGATTCCTTCTTCCTCGCAGCGGCGGGCAAACGCTGGATTTTCCGACAACAGCCCGTAGCCGGGATGGATCGCCTCCGCTTTCGCCGTTTTGGCAACCTCTATGATTTTTTCGATATTTAAATAGCTTTCCGCGACGCGCGGCTTGCCGATCAAATACGCCTCATCCGCGAGCGAGACGTGGAGCGAATCCGCATCCGCTTCGGAATAGACGGCGACGGTCCGGATGCCGAGCTTTTGGCACGTGCGGATGATGCGGACGGCGATTTCGCCGCGGTTGGCAATCAATACTTTCGAAAACATCGTCTCACCCTTTCACGAAAACTGAGAATGCCGCCGGGCGGACGAAACCGCCCGGCACGGCGGTTTACGTCGTCAAGCCGAGGCGCTGTTTCGCCATTTCCCGCAGTTTAAATTTTTGGATTTTCCCGGACGCCGTCATCGGGTACGAATCAGTAAACTCAATGTAGCGCGGGATTTTATGACGGGAAATGTGGCCGCGGCAAAACTCGCGAATCTCCTCAGCCGTCGCCGTTTCGCCGTCTTTTAAGATGATCCACGCCATCACTTCTTCCCCGTATACTTCATCCGGCACGCCAACGACTTGGACGTCCAAAATTTTCGGATGTTTGTATAAAAACTCTTCGATTTCACGCGGATAAATGTTTTCGCCGCCGCGGATGATCATATCTTTCAGACGGCCGGTGATGCGGAAGTAACCGTTTTCATCCATCACCGCCAAGTCGCCGGTATGGAGCCAGCCGTCTTGGTCGATCGCTTCATTTGTCGCTTCCGGGTTGTTGTAATACCCTTTCATGACATGATAGCCGCGCGTGCACAGCTCCCCTTGCACACCCCGCGGCACTTCCTTGTTCGTGCCCGGCTCAACGATTTTCACTTCCACGCCCGGCAAGGCACGGCCAACCGTTTCGACACGCAGCTCAAGCGGATCGTCGGTGCGCGTTTGCGTGATGACTGGGGACGCTTCCGTCTGCCCGTAGGCGATCGTAATGTCTTTCATCCCCATTTTCTCGATGACCGCCTTCATCACTTCGACCGGGCAAGGAGAACCGGCCATAATGCCCGTGCGCAGCGACGACAAATCGTATTTGGCAAAATCCGGGTCGTTGAGCTCGGCGATGAACATCGTCGGCACGCCGTGAAGCGCCGTGCACCGCTCCGCTTCCACCGTCTCGAGAACCCGCTTCGGATGGAACTCCACAACCGGCACCATCGTCGCCCCGACCGTCACGCATGCAAGCGTGCTCATGACGCAGCCGAAGCAATGGAAAAACGGCACCGGAATGCACAATCGATCGCCTTCGCCAAGTCCCATGCATTGCGCCACTTGGTGGGCGTTGTTGACGATGTTGTAATGCGTCAACATCACCCCTTTCGGGAATCCAGTCGTCCCGGACGTGTATTGCATGTTGATCACATCGTGCGGGTCGAGGCTCTCCATCCGTTCATCGAGTTCTTCTTCCGATACGTCGTGCGCCATCGCCAAGATGTCGTTCCATGTAAACATGCCCGGGTGCCGTTTGTCGCCAAGAAAGATCACGTTTTTCAACTTCGGCAGCCGTTTCGATTGCAGCTGTCCGGGCGCCGATGTGCGCAGCTCGGGAACGATTTCATATAAAATATCGATATACGACGAGTCGCGATATTGCTCAATCAAAAAGAGCGTCGTCGAGTCGGACTGCCGAAGCAAATACTCAAGCTCCGCCGCGCGGTAGTTCGTATTGACCGTCACGAGGACAGCTCCCATTTTGCCGGTCGCAAACTGGCAGGCGATCCATTCCGGGACGTTCGTCGCCCAAATGGCGACATGCTCCCCTTTTTTGATGCCAAGCCGCATCAACCCGCGCGCAACGAGGCGGCAATAGTCGTTAAACTGCCGATACGTCAGACGCAAGCCGCGGTCGGCATACACGACCGCCTCGCGATCCGCATATTGCCTGGCTCGCTCTTCCAACAATTTCCCCACAGTCACCGTCAACATCGGCCGTTTCCTCCCCTTTGTCCGAATTCATTGTTATGGATATGCAGGCATTTCCGCTTTTAGCATCCCAGTTGGCGGGCGATGACGAGCCGTTGGATTTCTGATGTGCCTTCGCCGATTTCCATGAGCTTGACGTCGCGCAAGTGGCGTTCGACTCCGTACTCTTTCATATAGCCGTAGCCGCCATGGATTTGGATCGCCTGGTTGCAGACGCGAAACCCCATTTCCGAGGCGAACAGCTTGGCGAACGATGCTTCTTTTGTAAACGGTTTCCCTTGATCCTTCAGCCAGGCTGCTTTGTACACCATGTTGCGGGCAAGCTCAATTTCCATCGCCATATCAGCCAGTTTAAATTGAATGGCTTGAAACTTGGAAATCGACTGACCGAACTGGACGCGCTCTTTTGCGTATTGAAGCGCTTTCTCAAACGCCGCTTGCGCAATGCCGACCGCCAGCGCGGCGATCGAGATGCGCCCGCCATCAAGCGTGTACAAAAACTGTTTAAACCCTTTTTGCGGGTCGCCTAAGACGTTTTCTTTCGGCACGCGGACGTTCTCAAAGACAAGCTCGCACGTATTGGACGCGCGCACGCCCATTTTGTCGTAATTCGAACGAATCGTAAATCCTGGGGAGTCCGTTGGCACGATGAGAGCGGTGATGATGTTTTTGCCGCGCGCATCTTTGCCCGTCACAGCTGTGACAATGACTTGCCGCGCGTATTGGGCGTTTGTGATCCAACATTTTTCGCCGTTGATGACATACTCATCGCCGTCCAGCACCGCGGTCGTGCGCGTGCCGCCGGCGTCCGATCCGGCGTTCGGCTCCGTGAGCCCAAAAGCGCCAAGCGTCTCGCCTTTCGCCATCGGCACAAGCCATTTTTGCTTCTGTTCTTCCGTCCCGAAGTAGTAAATCGGGCTCGCTCCGAGCGACACAGCGGCCGCATAGCTCAACCCGGTGCCGCCGCAGGCGCGGCCGATTTCCTCAACGGCGATGGCGTACGAAATCGTATCGCCCCCAGCGCCGCCGTACTCTTCCGGAAACGGCAGGCCCAACAACCCCAACTCGCCCATTTTGCGAAAGACATCGAGCGGAAAATGCGCTTCTTCATCCCATTTCGCCGCGTATGGGGCAATTTCCTTCTCAGCAAAGTCGCGAACCATTTCTTTAATCATTTGTTGTTCTTTCGTCAATGAAAAATCCATGTTCTCCCTCTCCCCCATAGAAAATGTTCTATCATTTGAACCGACTAGTCGGTTTCAGTAAGGAAACGAGTGTAAACGGTTTTGATTTTTTGAAGCGTTTCCGAAACCGACTAGTTGGTCTGTATACGATCAACAACTTATTCGGCGGCCGGCCGCAACAAAAACCGCGCCGCCGCTGGGTTTTCTGGTGTGCGGAGCACCGCATGCAAAATGAAATCGGCAAAATATGCCGCGATTTCCTCAATGGACAGCGGACCATCCGGATTGTACCATTTGTATGTCCAATTGACCATGCCGATAATGGACATGCCAGTAATCTCCACCGACAGCTCCGGACGAAATTCCCCGGCTTCAATCCCCTCACGAATGACCCGAAAAATGATTTGCTTGAACTCTTCTCGCTTTTCATTGATCGGTTCAGCGTATTCCGGTTTTAAGTACGTGCTTTCCTGGTAAAACACGGTGATGTGTGGTTTATACAAATGAAACACTTTGACAAACGACTGCACGATGGCGTACAAGCGCTCGGTCGGCGTAGGAAAGCCCTCATACGCCTCCTGCGCTTTTGTCAGCGCATACGTGATAAAGACATCATGGATATGGTACAAGAGCTCGTCTTTTGATTTAAAATTATGGTAAAAACCGCCTTTGGATGTGTCGCTTTCGGCAACGATGCGGTCGACCGTCACGCCGTGGTAGCCGTATTTCTCAAACAAATGAAGAGCGGTGTCGATAATGCGGTCTCTGAGCGGTTTGTCAGCCATAGAAAATCCCCTTTGCCATTTATAATACACTATTTTCTGAAAAAGTGAAATATTTTTTGTTTTGCCTTTACCATACCCGAACTGCACCATGATTGTCAACCATTGCTTCTCATGACCAACACGGTCGTACAGGGCCTGCTGATACATAATGGCCGCCATGTTTTCAAATGATAAAGATGGAGGTGGCTTCGATTGGAACCGATGCTATGCCCAAACTGCAAAACGAACCGGACGCGGTTTCATCTCATTGAGCAGCACCCGCGTGCGGTCAAGCTCGATCCGCACACCGGCGACATCGAGCACGAATACACAAACGAAGCGCTCGAACCGTTCCATCTCCCATACCGCGGCCCGAGCTACCGCGTCCAATGCGGCGTCTGCGGGCTGATCGAAGATGCGGACATGTTCATTCAGCGCGCTAAATCGTCTCCATTGAGGTGATTCGATATGGCGAACAAAAAACAAACACCTTCTTCCATCGCTGACCAAAAACAGCTCGTCAACGACAAGGCAAAAGCGATGCGGGAGCACGGCGGCGAGCACATTCGCCGCGGCACGCCCAACGGCGCAGACGGACAATAACCGCCAGCCTGCTTTTGTACACAAGCAAGCTGGCGGGACTTCCGCCCTTCTAACGGTACATCGCCCACAATCCGATATCGCGAAAACCAAGGCGATGGTAAATGCGGCCGGCGTCTGGATTGTCATAAAACAAGCACGGCATCTTCCCTTCAGCGAGCAAATCGCAAACGAGCTTCGCCACGATGGTGCTGGCATACCCTTTCCCTCGATGCTCCTGATCCGTGCAGACGCCGACGATCATCGCCGACAATGAGTTTTCCGCTGATGTCGATGCCGCGGCCACCATTCGGCCGTCTTGTTCAATGTAGTACGTTCTAGCTGAATTGGTTTCCATCCCTTTCACCAGCATATCGCGGGACGACGGCCTCGTTTCAAATTCGGCAATGCGGCGCCGCAAGTCGAGAATCCGGTCGACATCGGCCAATTCGGCTTTTTTGACGGCGAACGCCCCCATTTCTTGACGGGCGTATTCATCCGTCCGACACTCGCAAAAGTAAAGCGTTCGCTTCTCCCCAAGCGGCAGCCGCTCTTCGAACTGCCTGGCAATGTCCGCCTTGCCGGACAGCTGGATGGACGATGATTGGGCTGTCTCGCGGATGAGACGAGCAAAGCCATCGGCATCAAAATCGCCAGGCGCGTACGGAATGTAGGAATCGTAATAACGGAGCAGCACCGCCTTCAGCGAGCCGGCATCGTCAAACTGCCCCCAAACGTCTTGGAAATCGGCGTCATAGCCAAACGACTCAATATCGCCGATGATAAATAAATTGAACGACGGATCTTGCCGCAAAAACGAAAATACTTGTTGATCGTCTTCGGCCGTTAACCGGCGAATCATAGAATTCCCCCGCTTTTCGAATGATATTT
The DNA here is from genome assembly GCF_001544135.1 of Geobacillus zalihae NBRC 101842. Classification (GTDB taxonomy): domain Bacteria; phylum Bacillota; class Bacilli; order Bacillales; family Anoxybacillaceae; genus Geobacillus; species Geobacillus zalihae. Next base: position 88,529 of record NZ_BCPV01000002.1, read on the forward strand.
TTTCCATTATACTATGAATCATCCCTGTTGCCAATGGCATTTGTGGCGTCAAACCGAGAGGACTGCCGATGCCCCTAAGTCTGCATCGGCCAACTGCAAAGAAAGGAGGAAGCCCGCTCTCAAAAAAGCGAGGCGACGATGCCGATGAAGTTTATTGACGATCTGTACGAATACTATAAAGATCGACTGACTGCACTTCTGGGGAGTTGCAAGCCCCCACTTCAAGCGTTCGCGAAGTGGGGGTAGTTGACTTGGCAGCCCTGTGAACATGATTTCGAAGACGGCTTTTCCACTGTTTGCTTAACAGACAGTGGCGAAACACAAACCGTTTTCCCATCGCGCGCTCATCGGTAAAACTGTACATCATAGCCTTCTTTCAACAGCACTTGGTAAATTTGCTGAATATGGTCTTCGTTTTTTGTCTCGAGCGAAAAGTGAATTTCCGCCTGACCTGGCAGCACTTTGGCGCCGATGCGCTGATGGTGAATCGACATCACGTTTGCCTCAAGCTCCGCAATAATGCGCAGCAGCTTGTTCAACTGGCCCGGCTTGTCGGAGATGACCGTTGTAAACGTCACAAACCGGCCCGCTTCGACAAGCCCCCGCTCAATGATGCGGGAAATGAGCGTCACATCGACGTTGCCGCCGCTTAAAATGGCGGCGACTTTTTTGCCGCGAAACGGCAGCTTTTGATACAACAATGCCGCCAACGGACAAGCTGCCGCCCCTTCGATTAACAGCTTGTTCCGCTCGAGCACATACAGCATCGTCCGTGAAATTTCCGCCTCTTCCACGCACACAACGCCATCGACGTATTGCTCAATGTATTGGTACGTAATATTGCCCGGCTTTTTCACGGCAATCCCATCGGCGATCGTATTCGATGCGGCAATGGAGACGGGCTGTTTATGGCGTATGGCCGCCGTCATGCCGGGGCAAGCCGATGACTCAACGCCGTACACTTCAACCGATGGCTTCAGCTGTTTTAACGTAAACGCCACCCCCGCAAGCAACCCGCCGCCGCCGACCGGACAAAGAACGCCATCGACGTCGGGAAGCTGCTCGATCAGCTCTAAGCCGATCGTCCCTTGGCCGGCCATCACCGCCAAGTCGTCAAACGGATGAACAAATGTCATCCCCCGTTCACGTTGCAACTCTAATGCATATTCCAAAGACTCGTCAAACACATCGCCGTACAGCACGACTTCCGCCCCGTAGCTTTTCGTCGCTTCAATTTTGCTGAGCGGCGCCCCTTTCGGCATGACAATCGTGCAAGGAATGCCGAGCATGCCGCTTGCGTAGGCGACCCCTTGGGCGTGGTTGCCGGCCGAGGCGGCGATGACGCCGCGCGCCCTTTCTTCTTCCGTGAGCGACATAATTTTATTGAATGAGCCTCTCACCTTAAACGAACCTGTTTTTTGCAAATTTTCCAGTTTCATATACACGTCATTGCCGGACAGCCGGCTGAACGTCTGCGAATGCTCAAGCGGCGTTTGGTGGACGATGCCTTTCATTTTCGCTCGCGCTTGTTCAATGTCTGTTAACGTCAACATCATCAAACCACCCTTTCCGATCGGGCGACCGGTTCTTGTTCACCCCGCTTTATTATATACAAAACATTTCATCACCGACAAATGTTGCTTTTCTTTAGTTGGTTTTGGATTATTTTTAGCATATAGTTTTGTTGCATAAAATCATGTTCAACAAACATCGCTGCAACCCGCTTCCTTTGTCAAACCGTTTGAACGTTGGACTTGTCCCAAAACATCAGAGTGTTTCTAGGGGAAGAGCTGTCTACGGTCTGTTCTTTTTCTTTTGTGAATATTGTTTATTTAGAACATTGTTCTATAGATTTGGCCAATTGCCAACGGGAAAAAGCGGCCAAAAAGATCGGCGATAGGCAAACGCGAGGGAATTTGCTAATATGAAAGAAAAGCATTCGGAAGACGAAAGGATGAAACGGTTGTGACGAAAAAGTTGTACTATACGGCGCCGGATGTTGACGTGTGGACGACAACGGTGACAAGCGTCCGCCAAGACGGCGAAACATACATTGTCACCTTGGCGGAAACAGCGTTTTACCCGGAAGGCGGTGGCCAACCGTCTGACGCCGGCACGATCGCCGGCTTGCCGGTGCTCGATGTGTTTGACGAAAACGGGGAAGTGTATCACCGCCTTCCTGCCCACCCGGGAATGGGCGCCGTTTCATGCGTCCTTGATAGGAAACGGCGCCGCGATCATACACAACAGCATAGCGGCCAACATTTATTATCCGCTGTACTCGTTGAACAGCTCGGCGCCGAAACAGTCGGTTTTCACCTTGGGCGCGAGGTCGTCACAATCGACATCACGGCGGGTGCGCTGACGGAAGCAGACATGCTGGCAGTGGAAAACCGGGCCAACGAACTCATTTACGCGAATCTCCCGGTCGAGACGTATTGGGTGACGCCGGAAGAAGCAGAACGGATGCCGTTTCGCAAGCGTCCCGATGTCCAAGGTTCTGTCCGTGTTGTCGAGATGAAAGGGATCGATTTGTCGGCGTGCTGCGGCACCCATGTGAAACGCACGGGCGAAATCGGCGTGATCAAATTGCTGAAAGCAGAGCGCCATCGCGGCATGACGCGTCTTTCCTTTCTTTGCGGCGGCCGGGCGCTTGCCGACTACCAGCAAACCCACCGCGTCGTGCAGGCGGCAGCAGGTCGGTTCGGGACAAGCCGCGATCAGCTGCTCGACGTGATCGCAAAATGGGAACAAGAGAAAAAAGAATGGGAAAAACGGCTGCGCCAATACGAGGCAATCGTCTTTGCCGTCGAAGCCGAACGGGCCGCCGCCGAATCAGGACGTGCAGTGATTGGCCGTTACGACCAATATGGGGCAAAAGAACTGCAAATGATCGCCCGTCTGATCGCCGACCGTTATGGCAAAACCGCGCTTCTCGCCTCCACCTCCGATTGGCGCGCCGTGATCGCCAAAGCACCGTCTTCCTTGCTCCATGCAGGGAACTGGCTGAAAGAACAAGCCGCCCTGTTTGGCGGCAAAGGGGGCGGCAACGAGCGGCAGGGGCAAGCTGCTTTTCCGTCCCTTGAGGCGCTTAGCCAGTTCCTTTCCCGCGTGGAAACGGCAGGCATCGATTGACGGCTCCTGCCCGCACCGCCCGGTTGCTTCGATTCGTTTCGTCCTCCCGTCGGATCGATGCGATGTCCGCCATAGCCGACGGAGGGCGGTTTTTGTAAAATGAAAAACGAAATGTGCAGCTAAGGAGTTTGAAGAGATGAACGATCGACTCGTACAATCGCAAATCGAAGAGCTCGAACGAAAGCTGCGCGCTTATGAGCGGCTCATCGAAACGCTTCCGTTTCCGTTCACCTTTGCCGATTACGAAAGTGGAATCGCCATCGAAAAAAAGCGCGGCGACGTCCGGCCGCACCTTCGCACCATTCCACCGTCCCTTGAAAAGGAAGCCAAATGGCAGTGGGATATTGACTTGTATCACGACGTACCGTTTGAAAAAGTGGAAGCCTTTTTGACGCCGTTGCTCGATCTCGTGCCGCACCATATCGTTTTTGTCGACGACAAAGGGATCATCACGCTTTGCAATTTGCAGGCGGCCATTGACACGGGCGTCGAGCGCGACGCCATCATCGGCAAACATATTCGCGAGCTGCTGAAGCTGCCTGACGAGCTGATCGCAACGCTCGAATCGCTTGAAAAAGGCGAGCCGCTTTACAATTACGAAGTGCTCGACCGATTTTACGGCATCGTCAACACCCGTTTTATTTACAACGATGACGGATCGATCAAACGAGTCATCAGTATGTTTCAGTCGCTCAATATGATGAAAGAAACAGAAAAGCTGGCGGTCGCTGGCCGCATCGCCGCCGGCATCGCCCATGAAATCCGCAATCCGCTGACGACGGTGCGCGGATATTTGCAACTATTGAAAAGCGACTTGCCGGATCGCATCGCCTCGCTCGTTGAGCGGCTTTTAATTCCTGAGCTCGACCGGGCGAACGACATTATCACGGATTTTTTGAATATCGCCAAGCCGGCGGACGTCAAAATGGAGACGTTCAACTTGCACCGCTTTTTGCGCGACGATGTCGGCGTCCTATTGCAAAGCGAAGCGCTATTGCATAACGTCGACGTCCATTTTGACCTTGATGACCAGCTTGACGACTACGAAATGAACGGCGACCGCAGCCAGCTTTTGCAAGTGTTTTTAAACTTATTTCGCAACGCCGTGGAAGCAAAAGTGGCGAAAACGATGAAGGTGTCGATCTGCAGCCGAAAAATCAACCATCTCGTTCAGCTTCGCTTCTGCGACGATGGGCCCGGCATTCCGCCGTCGGTCATCGACCATGTTTTCGATCCGTTTTTTTCAACGAAGGAAACGGGAACTGGGCTCGGCCTGTCATTATCGAAAAAAATCGTCGAACTGCATCGCGGGACGATGAAAGTGCAAAGCGACGCGCACGGCACATGTTTTTTGATCGAATTCCCGCTTTGCAGCCAACCGCCGTTTCTTTCGTCATAAATCGCTTCCGAAGAGGGGGGTCATCCCAGCTTCGGAAGTGGAGAGATTGATGATTTAGAACAATGTGTCACTTTATTACGGAAAAGGAGGAGCCATTATGGCAACGACCGCTCCGCCCAACGGCAAATGGCGGCGCCTGTTCGCCTTGTTTCTTCCCATTTTTGTTTCGCAAACCGGTCAATATGCCATGAACTTTGTCGATGTCGCCATGTCCGGTCATGCGAGCGCCGAAGATCTTGCCGGCGTCGCGATCGGCTCCAGCTTATGGGTGCCGGTGTGGACCGGCGCCGGCGGCATTTTGCTCGCCTTGTCCCCGATCGTCTCGCATCATCTCGGCGCCGGACGCCATGACTCAATCGCCCGCGCCGTCGCCCAGGCGCTCTACTTGGCTGTCGCGCTTGCTGCCGCCATTGTCCTGATCGGCGCCGCTTCTGTGCCGTTTATCTTGAAACAGATGTCTTTGGATGAAAACGTTCGGCATATCGCCTTTCATTATTTGCGCGCCTTGTCGTTTGGGATCATCCCTCTGTTTCTTTATTCTGTGCTCCGCTATTTCATCGATGCGCTTGGGCAAACGAAAGTGACGATGTGGATTACGCTCACCGCCTTGCCGGTCAATATGCTGTTCAACTGGTTGTTGATTTACGGGCATGGCGGATTTCCGCGCCTTGGCGGCATCGGCACTGGTTACGCGACGGCGATCACGTATGCGTACTGCTTCGCGGCCGCTGCCTTTGCCGCTTTGAAATTTCGCCGCTTGGCTCCCTATCGTGTACTCGTCCGTTTCTACCGTCCGTCATGGGCCGCATGGAAAGAGTTGCTGAAAACCGGGGTGCCGATCGGGTCGGCCATCTTTTTTGAAACGAGCATTTTCGCTGCGGTGACGCTGCTTGTCGGCCGGTTTGGCGCGGAAACGGTCGCCGCGCATCAAAGCGCCCTCAACTTCGCTTCACTGTTGTATATGATTCCGCTCAGCTTATCGATGGCGCTGACGATCGCCGTGGGCGTTGAAGCCGGGGCCAACCGTTATGAAGCCGCCAAACAATATTGCTTGATCGGCATCACCCTCGCCTTGGCCGTCGCCGCCGCCGCTGCATTGTTTCTTTCCGTCTTCCGCGGCGATGTTGCTCGACTGTATACAAACGATCCGACAGTGGCGGCGTTGACGGAGAAGTTTTTGCTCTATGCGATCTTCTTTCAAGTTTCCGATGCCATCGCCGCTCCCATCCAAGGAGCGCTGCGGGGCTATAAAGAGGTAAGCGCCGTTTTTTGGTCCGCTCTTCTCGCCTATTGGGGCGTTGGGCTTCCGCTTGGCTGCGCGCTCGCTCTACTGACTGCCGCCGGGGCGTTCGGCTATTGGATCGGCCTGATCGCCGGATTGGCAACGGGCGCGCTGTTTCTCAGCTTTCGCCTGCGGGCCGTTTGGCGCAGACATGACAGCGGGCGTGCGCCATGCGCCTTTTAAGAGGGAGCGGTCGATAAACAAGGATGTCCCGCTCAGTTCTAGGGACATCCTTTTTGTTTCAGCATGATGGATCATGCAGTCGACAAGGCCGGTTTCCCTTAGCCGACCTCCTTAGGCGACGGCTGCTGCTTCATATACTGTAATACATCGAGGTCGATTTTTCCTTTCTCCACTTGGCGCTCCTCAAAATTTTCTGTATGTATATACACGGTCAGCGCCTCATGAAGCGCCTCGAGATCCGCCGAGCGCTCTTTCGATAAATAACCGAGACGGACCAAGTGGGCGGCCACCTCTTCCTTTACCGTTCCTTCAATCGCTGCCACTTTTTCGGGACGCGGTTTCTCAAAGTAAAGCTGGCGCAACTGATACAAGCGAATAAGCTCCTCGATCGGCCGCGGGTGATCATCGACGCGCAAATCGATATAGCGGTCATTGTAGCCGCCATATCCCCCTCCTTCTTTCACGACAAGCAAGGCGGCCGACTGTTGCCCGCGGCGGTCGCCCCCCGCTGCCTGACCAGCTTGAAGCGCCTTTAGCAATCGCTCGGCGAGCGGACCTTTTGTCTGCTCAAACGCCCTTCCCATTGCCAGCACCGTTTCCTCGCCTGCTAAAATATTGCCTTGAGCCGCATAGTTCGGCCCGGTGATGCCCCCGGCCCACGGGTAACATTTTTTCCCGGTGAACGTCGCCGCCCGTCCTTTCGCATCCACGATGCCGACTTGGCGCAAATCGCGCTCACTGTCATCGGCAACGAGCAACTCAAGCGCTTCTTGCGCCGATTTCCCTTTTGCCATCCATTCGAGGCCGCGCGGTCCGTACGACGTGTTGGCGTACGATTGCGTCGCCACCGCTCCGACGCCCGCTTTCGCCCACGGAACAACCGCACCAACGCCTAAAAATTTCGATTGAACAGCGATGCCAAGCTCCCCGGTCGCCGGATCGAACGCGACGATCGAAAACGTCGCGACAACATCTTTCGGAATGCGTTTCATTTTCTTACCCTCCACGCTACTTCCATTTTTTTATTCTCCTTATATTTCTCCTCTTCCCTCCCATCTTCCTCCCTCTTTCAAAAAATAGCGGGGGAAACAGCCGTTGCCCGGCCGTCTCCCCCCGCATGCCCATCATCCGCCTAGCACCATGTTGCCCCGACGATAATGAGCAAAATAAACAAAACGACAATCAGCACGAAGCCGTAGCCGTAGCCGCCATAACCCGGGTAGCCGAAGCCAAAGCCGCCCCAGCCGCCATAAAAGCCGCATGTCATATTCGTCACCTCCTTGCTAGCAAGTAGGGTTCGTTAGTACACCCAACCACCGACACATGCACATCCGACAATAATCAACAAGATGAACAGAACGACGATCAACGCGAATCCGCCGCCGTAAGCTGCACCCATTTGCCAGCACCTCCTTCGTTTTTGTACTAGTAGACTATTCAGAAGCCGAGGAAATGGTTAGATGTTTCAGCAAAAATGGGTATTTGCCGCAGAAATGGAAAAAAAGCGGCCCGTCCTCGGACCGCTGCTACGCCTCGAGCGAGCTTCGCTTCCATTTTTTCCGCCCTGACGCCTGCTTGATTTGAACAGCAGAAAACAAAATAAGCGCCGCCCAGATGCAGCTAAACGCATAAAAATGCGCTTTCGTAAACGGCTCGCCGAACAAAAAGACGCCAAGGAGAAGGCTGATCGTCGGCGAAATGTATTGCAAAAAACCAAGTGTTGTCATCGACACACGCTTCGCCCCTTTGGCGAAATACAAAAGCGGCACGGCCGTCGCTGGCCCGGCTCCAGCCAACAGCGCCCATTGCCACCATTCGGCCGTCTTGACGAGGGCTGGCGTTTCGTTGTACACCCATAATAAGTAAACGGCTGAAAGCGGCATGACGGCCATTGTTTCAAGCGTCAAGCCAATGGACGAGTCAACGCTGGCCAGTTTTTTCACTAAGCCGTAAAACCCGAACGTCAATGCGAGCGATATGGCGACCCACGGAAACGCGCCATATTCCGCCGTCATCGCCGCCACGCCGGCGGCGGCCAGAAGAACAGCGGTCCACTGCCCTACGCTCAGCCGCTCGCGCAGTACGATCGTCCCAAGCGCCACACTGACAAGCGGGTTGATATAATAGCCGAGGCTCGTTTCAACAACATGATGATGATTCACCGCCCATATGTAGACAAACCAGTTGGCGCTGATGAGCACGGCAGCAGCGGCGATCCCCCATGCCTTAGCCGGCCGACGGCGCATCGCCCGAAGCTCCCGGCGGAAGGCGTCAGGCTGCCCAGTCGCTGCCAAAAGGATGGCCATAAACACGAACGACCAAACGATGCGGTGCGCCAAAATCTCAAGCGCCGGGCGCGCCTCTAGCAGCTTCCAGTAAAGCGGCAATACTCCCCACAGCAAGTACGAAGCAGCGGTATACAAGATGCCTTGCTTTTCTTCGCTCCAATGCCCCACGTCGTCTTCTCCTTTTCCATGATTATTTCTGTTCCATTATACCGCCGCCGCTTCACTTTATCCATCAAAACACTCACCCGCATCGCTCGACGCGGTTGCCCAATGGAGAAGGGGCGCAGCTGAATATGAGCACCCGCCCCCCCTTCGCGGCCCGTTTGACCGCCGCCCTTTCTTATTTTTTCGCTCATCAAGCGACACAGGCACAGCCAACAATAATCAGTAAAATGAACAGGACGATGACGACCGTATAACCGCTGTTGACAAAACCGCTCACGGCGGGCACCTCCTTCATCGGTTCACAGGGCCATCATATGCGCCCGCCCGCCCAAACGGCCAGGCGAATGCCCAAATTTCTAGAAGATTGGTGAAAAACGCGTTTTCTTTAAAAAGATGGGGCAGCGAACGAACGGAAGAGTTGTTGATCCATTGGCGAAAGCTCCTTGCTGGAGCGTTTTCTCCGTTACATCACCGACCTTCCAGAAAAACGCCTATTTTTCTTTCGTCCCTGTCTCTCCCCACCAGCCTTTTCGCTTAAAATAGAGGGCGATGAGCATCGCAACAGTTGCCATGAGCAACAAGGCAAACGGGTAGCCGTATCTCCATTTCAGCTCTGGCATAAACGCAAAATTCATGCCGTATACACCGGCGATAAACGTCATCGGCAAAAATATGACGCTCACCAATGTCAATGTCTTCATAATGACATTCATATGATCTGATTTGAGCGACAGTTGCAAATCGAAAATGGCGGACAATGATTCCTTAAACGCGTCGAGCGCGGCGGGCACGCGCGAGAATCGCGACGCCACTTCCTCGATATACGGATTCGTCTCTTGGTTGATATACGGCAAATCAGCGTGGCGGATCATTTTGATCGCTTCTTCCTGCGCCTCGGCGATTTGGCGCAGCTCATGAAGATGTGTTTTCATCCGATAAATCTCGCGCCCGATTTCGTTGGCAAACGGGGTCGCAAACACTTGCCGTTCAAGCGTCTGAATGCGGTCAGCGATCTGATCGATGACTTGCAAAAAACGGATGGCGGCCAAGTCTAAAAAGTGATACAGCACGTACCCAGGATACAGCGCCTGACCGCGATGATTCAACAAACGTTCTTTCACGTGATCAACAAGCGGATCGTTTTCATCCATATAGCTGATCATATATTGGCTGCCGGCCAGCAAACGAACGTTCACTGTCCGGCCAGACGGACGAACGATAAACAGCGATAAGAAGAAACATCCTTCGTATTCGTCAAACGTGGGAATATCTGTCCCATTCATCAGCCGCTGTTGGGCGAGAGGGTGAATGGACAGCGAAGAAAGAAGCTGCTCCAAATCCGGCTTGGCGGCGGCGGTGAAATGAAGCCAACACGACTGGCTGCCTGCCGGCGCATGGCGTTTGTACGTTCCGTCAACCGTCAAACGAAAGTTATGCTCGATCGCCATAGACTGACGTCCTTTCCATGCAAACGATTTTAATTGTATTGTTTGCTGTTTGACGCAAAACTACTCCCCTCCCGCCGCCAAAAACAAGCCAGTGGCAACGGTTTGGCCGCATCCGCTCGCTGTTGGCGACAAGCAACTTCTCCCGGCTGCATCCCGCCTGCAAAGCGTCACATCCCGACAAGTCATTCGCTGTCTATATAGATGCAACGAAAAAGTTTAACATATCCTTGATGGAAAAGTCACTTGTCCATTTTTCGACTGTCGAAGGCAAGCCACAGGCTTGCCTCCGTCACGCCAAGGCGTGACGGAAGACCGAACAACCACCCGCTTCACAGACCCATACATGGGTCTTTAAGCGGCGTTGTTCGGTCGCCCGACAGTCGATCAAATGCTCGGTAAAAGCTACAAATGTTAAAGCTTCAAATTGCATCTATATAGGCGCCTCGCCGCGTCGGCCCGCCAATGCGCCCGAAGCCAGTCAGCGCACCGCTTCCGGTTCCACATGGACGTGCGTCGCCCGAATGTTATGCCGGTTTCGCATCAAACGCTCGACTTCATCAGCGATTTCATGGCTTTTTGCCACCGTCAAATGCGAGTCAACGCGGATCGTCACTTCCAGCACAATGTCGTTGCCTAACATGCGCGCTTTAATGTCAGCGACATCGCGCACGCCGCTCACCGCTGCAATTTCGTCTTTATAAACGGCGAGCTGCTGTTCATCAAAACCGTCGGTGAGCGTATGCGCCGTCTCCATAAACACCTCCCACGCCGTCCTGCCAATCATCGCCCCGATCACAAGCGCCGCCAGCGGATCAAGCCATGGCCACCCAAGCCGCGCGCCGGCGATGCCAATGGCGGCGCCAATGCTCACCAGCGCATCCGATAAATTGTCTTTCGCCACGGCCGCCAGCGCCATGCTGTTCGTCCGCCGCGCCAGCCGACGATTGATGGCATAAACGCCAATCATAACGGCCGCCGAGGCGAGCGCAACCACAGCCGCTAAAACATCAGGAGCCGCTGCCTTTTCTTTGCCGAACAGCGAGCGGACGCCGCTTGTGATCACGTCAATGCCAATGGACATCATCAAAAAAGCAGCCAACAGCGAGGAGATGTTTTCCGCCCGCGAATGTCCGTACGGGTGGTTGCAATCACGTGGTTTTTTCGCGATTTTCATGCCAATATAGACTGCCGAGGAAGCGATAATATCACTCAAATTATTCCAACCGTCCGCTTCCACCGCATCCGAGCCGAACACCCCCCCAGCCAACAGCTTGCCGGCCGAAAGGAGAAGATAGACGAAAATGCTCAGCAATGCGCCCGCCTCGGCTCCTTGTTTTCGATCCACTTTCTTCACCAACCTAGCCATCTCATTTTTGCACGTATCAGTGTACCAGCTTGAAGCCGGTTGGGTCTACAGCAAGAAAATTTCCTCTTTTCATAAGAATAGGGACAAGCAAATTTTTTTGTCTAAAGGCAAAATCGAGCGCATTTGCGTATGATAAACCAAGTCGAAACAAAAAAGGAGAGGAACAGATGTCTGCATATTTAGACTGGTTGGCGGACATGGGGATCGATGGCGCTCACCCAGGCGGTTTTGAGTTAACAAAACAAATCTTACGTAAACTTAAGATCGACCGTTCAACATCCGTGCTTGACGTCGGCTGCGGCACCGGACAGACGGCGGCTTATATCGCCGAACAGTACGGGGCCAACGTCACCGCCATCGACATCCACCCGACGATGATCGCCAAGGCGAAACAGCGTTTTGCCGCCAAGGCGGTCTCGGTCCGTTTGCATCGCGCCTCGGTCGAAGCGCTCCCGTTTCCCGCCGGGACGTTTGACCTCGCGCTTTCTGAATCGGTGCTTGCTTTCGTTTCATTGCCAAACGCGCTCGCCGAAATCCGCCGCGTGCTCAAAAACGATGGCCTATTCGTCGGCATTGAAGCGTGTCATGAGCGGCTGACCGCCGCCGAGCAAAAGCAAATCGCCGCCTTTTACGGCTTCCATCAGCTCATGACATCAGCGGAGTGGAAAGAAGTGCTCGAACAAAGCGGCTTTGGCTGCCGCCAGTTTTCCTACGCGGCTGCAGCCGAAGCGCCAAGCCTTGGGGCACCCATCGTCATCGCCCTTCCGCCGACACCGGAGATGGCGAGCATATGGCAGATGCACCAACAGTTGACAGCTCAATTCGGCGACCGTCTTGGCTATTGCGTCTTTTGCTGCGAACCATAGCTGGCAAGAAAAACGGCGTCCTCGACGAGGCGCCGTTTTCACACTTTTTTCACTACTTTGAAATATTCTTCAAGCGTCAAGCCGCGCTTTTTGATCACCGCGGCCGCCTTCCGCCCGACATAGCGGAGATGCCACGGCTCATACTTGTAGCCGGTCACCGCTTCCTTTCCTTTCGGGTAGCGGATGATGAATCCGTACTCGTGCGCATGGGCGGCTACCCATTGCCCTTCTTTTGTCGCCCCGAACGATTCGGTCAGCTGACAGCCGGCCGAGCGGCTGCTGATATCGACCGCCAGCCCTGTCTGATGCTCGCTCTGACCTGGATGAGCGACCGCTTGAACCGCTTTTTCCCTCCCCTTTTGCCGCACTTCTTCAGCAAAAATCACCTGCTGCCGCTCGTATGAACGATAAGCGGACACGGCCACCAGCTCAATGCCATCGCGGCGTGCGGCGGCAAACATCTCCTCAAGCGCCGCGGCCGCTTCGGCCCGCATATGCCGCTTTTCCGCGTTCGGGTCAGCACACAAAAACGGCACGCGCGGCACGACCAAGTCCGCCGGCTTATAGCCAGGCGGGAGCGACTGTTCTTTATTGACGAGCACCAAAATGTTGTCAGGGTTTTGAATCACTTTTTGTCCGTTTTGCACCTCGACGATGTTCCAATATTTCGCCTCAAGCTGCAAATCGGGATCGACGGGGCTCTCGCTCGTTTTCCCCTGTTGTTGATGATCGCTTGGGTGCACCGCGCTTTCCGGCGGCTGGCCGGACGGGCCGGCCGCACCGTTGCTGCCGCTCTCCCCTGTTTGGCAGCCGGCGAGCAGCAGGCACACCAACATCGCCGCTTGCCATCGCTGGTTCATGTTCCTTCTCCTTTTCTGTTTTCCCAGGCCCAAGCGCCCGGCAGCCCAATCACGCGCCATTGCGGATCGCCGCTTCAAGCGCCACTTCAATCATCTCGTTAAACGTCATTTGCCGCTCCTCAGCCGTCGTTTCTTCTCCGGTGAGAATATGGTCGCTGACCGTCAGCACCGACAGCGCCCGGCAGCCGAATTTCGCCGCCAGCGTATAGAGCGCCGCCGTTTCCATCTCGACAGCCAATACACCGTAGCGCGCCCACGTTTCCCAATTCGGTTCATCATTGTAAAACATGTCGGCGGTGAACACATTGCCGACTTTTAGCGCCAGCCCTTTTTCCACCCCTACTTCATACGCCGTCCGCAGCAGATGGAAATCGGCGGTTGGCGCATAATCGCGGCCGCGGAAAATGAGCCGGTTCATGTTGGAATCGGTCGACGCGCTCATCGCCAAAATGACGTCGCGGACGCGCACATCCGGCTGAATCGCTCCGCACGTTCCGACGCGGATGAGCGTCTTTACGCCGTAGCTTTGGATCAGTTCGTTCACATAAATCGAAATGGACGGCACGCCCATGCCGGTCCCTTGCACGGAAATGCGCTCCCCTTTATACGTCCCGGTAAATCCGAGCATGCCGCGCACTTCGTTGTAGCATACCGCTCCTTCCAGAAACGTTTCGGCAATGTATTTGGCGCGCAGCGGATCACCCGGCAGCAAAATGCGCTCCGCGATCTCCCCTGCCTTCGCTCCGATATGTACGCTCAATGGGATTCCTCCTTTGGTTTGAACGATTGTTGTCGGGCCATGCCCTCGTCTATCATATCATATGTTTGCGGAAAATGGCAGTCTTCCTTCGAGTAGCCGAGGCGGCGAACGGGCATACTATGTGTGCCTGCCCGAGGAGAAAGGAGGAAAAGACCGATGAAAAAGAAACTCGAACAAGCGGTGGAATACGCCAACAAAACCAATCCATCGTCCAAATCAAACAATCAGCCGTCCACATCGAAAAAGGAAAAGACCAAATTCTAACATCATTCCGAAAGAAGTCTCCCACTTCGAAACGTGAAGGTGCACGAGCACCCGTCCATGTGGGAGATGAATGTTGGCCGGCAATCGCCGTCGGATCGAATCACATGTTGTTCAAACGGGCACCTTCGAAACGAAGGGAAGCGGAAAGGGTCCTTGTGCATTGTCGTTTGGCACATACGCAAATCGCTGAAAGCTCCCCCTGTGCACTCGCGGAGGTGGGTGAGACATTTGCGGGGGAGCCGCTCTCTTACGATGTTTTGGATCGGCGATAATCGCCCCGATGGCGGCGCGCCAAATACCGCTCATTGATATACAGCACCTTTTTGTCTTTGCTGCGCGTATATTTTTTCTCGCGCTCGCGCCGCCTGGCGACAAGCCAACAGGAAAACAAATACAGTGGAAAGACGAGCTGCATCGCGCCGGCAAAGACATACCAAAAACCGTTGATATCGGCCAAATCGCGCAAGTACACGTCGATGCCGCTGAGCCGATAGTACATGTCAGCAACGATGGCAGCGATGATGACGACGTTGACCGCATGGAGAAGGGGCACGCTTCTCCAGCGGAACAAGAGTCGCTCAACTTGCCCTTTGACCCAAAGCAATGCCGCAATCGAGACAACGCACACAAGCAGCGACAGCGCCAGTGCGGCCATCGTTTCGCCCCCTTCCCTCTTTTCTCCTGCGCCCGCCGCATGATGCCGCCTGCAAACATTTTCCGTCGATGAACCGCCGTCAGACCGCATACACTAACGACGACGACGGTTCAAGGAGGGAAAACGATGGGCAAAAAACACCGCAACCGCATTAACGGGCAGAAAAAGAACAACCATATTCCAAAAGAAGCATTGATTGCTGAAGATGAGGCGCATGCCAAAGAATATTCCGCCGCCGGCGGCCGGAAAAACGGTCCGGGCCATCACGACAATCCAGAATCGTGACAAACCGCAGAAACCCTTGTGCGATACAAGGGTTTCTATCGCGGTTCCGACGGCTCGGATTCGTCCCAAGCAAGCGTGACGACTTTTGTATATTCCCCGCGTTCAATTTCCTCTTTTGTCGCTCTTTCATTCAGCTCCTCATCGTCGTCGATGCCCGGGGCCACCATCGGCATGTCGCGCCGCCGTTCGTCATGTTCCATCAAGTCCGCCCCCTTTCCTTTCTTATCCGTTCCCGAAACAAGGGGGCTTTATTCATATTATATCATCTCTAGCTCTTGCTGGCGACTATATTTTCGAATATTCCGTCAACAGATGAGCTGACGTTCCACTTGTTTCCATCCGTCTGGACAAAGGCGATAGTACGTCTGTCCTTTCCGCCCTTCATCGATCAGCACAACGTCCCCAGTCCGCATAAATCGAGCTTGACAGTTTTTCGGCATCAGATCGGCGACATTCAACATCCGATACAACACCGCCAGCACTTCATCATGTCCGGCCGCCGTCACCGTCATGCGGCACACTTGCCGGTAGCCTTTCGTTTCCCCAAAGCGCGGTGTTTGAAAAACGACCGCCTCATATGCACGTTTTGTCATCCACATCCGTTTCCCCCATAAACGAACCATTGTTTTCCTCTCCCTTCTCCCAATAAATCGGCCCTCCGCGTCCCATACTATGGTTGATGTCGAATTCGATCGCGAATCGTCTTCGGAGCCGAGAAAAACGTGTATTGTACTTATTTGGTGATTTGGCGTGTCGATTCCTTCAGCAAACGAGCACTCCTTTTGTCGAAACGATCGCGGTCTTCTGGCAAAAGTCCACAAATGATGCAAAGGAGAGACAGCCTGATGCCGACTCGCCCGTTCGCTTGGCTGCGCCATCCGCTTCAGTATGCCTACCGCTCCTTTTTGTACCGCCATCCGGTCCGCCTCGCCGATGACGGCCTGCTTCGCCGGATGGCCGCCCGCACAACTGTCCCGACTGACGGACCGCTCAGCGCGGAAGAAAAGAGCATTGTTGCCGCCATTCGTCGGAAAACGGCGGAACATAACCGCAACAATGTGACGCGCACCGCCGCCTACTTAGCGTTTTTTGAGCGCCATCGGGAAATTCATTGGGCGTTTTTAGCCCATCTCGTCTCGCGCAACGGCGGTTGGAACATGACGGATTTGCGCGGCGGCCTTCTTCCGTTTTTGCTGCCGGAACAAATCATTGCACCCCTTTTTTTGTTTTTGGAGCGCGCCAATGCCCTCATTTTTCATGATGCCTATCCGCAGCTTCTGCTGTACGAAGAAAGCAAACGGAGGGAGACGCCGCTGTTTCATTTGTTGCCGGCGCTAGCGGTGTCTTCGTTTATGAAGCCGATGTGGGAACATTTTTGGGAAACGGGGAATGCCGCGCTTCTTACGGTTGCTCTGATCATCAACGAGCAGCAGTACATCCAGCTTCGCGTCATCGAACATCCGTTTTTCCGCACCCGCGTGCTGTCAAGCTGGCCGTTTATTGTCGAGCAATGGCTCGGGTTCAACGATGTGCTCATCCCATATGCCAAAGGCCGCCGCGTAGCGCTTGCCGGAACGACCGTGCGCGATTTCGCCGACGTCCACCACCGCATCCATATAGGCAAAACGCTGTACAGTCTGCTGCTGTTTGACGCCCGGCTGTTTCGCGGCGCCTGCCGCTTTGCCCGCTGCGTCCCCCACAGCGGCTCACGCGCCGACTTCTGGCCGCAATCGTTCGCTGAAACGCCTGATGGGCGCCGCTTTTACAGCCCCCGCCTTGAGGAAGCTTGGCCGGATCTTGCGCACCCGTTCCACGATCATCGCGATTGGTTCACCGATGAGGCGATCATGCAGACGCTTGAAACGCTCCCGCTTCCGGCCTCGGGCGACATGACCAGCCGCTACGAGCGGCATTTGGCCATGATGAAAACAGCCGCCATCGCGGCGGCCAAATCAACTTCATCATAAAACGACGAGGACTACTCCCCATCGATGTCAATCTCTTCATCGATGATGCATTTTTCAAGCAAATAGTCAAACGTAATATCCGCGAGCTCCTCAAGCTCCTCTTGCGTTGGCACAAAGCCGCGGCGGATGAGTTCTTGGTAAAAAAACTCAGCGATTTCTTCCGTATCGATAATCACTTCAATTTCCTTCACCGCATCTCGCCCCCTTTGTAATGTTGTATGTCGCCGCCTTCCGTTTTATGTCAAAAATCATGTTGTACTATTTTTTCAGTCTCCCCCATACATATGTACCAACAAAACAAAAAACACGGAGGCGGACAAAATGGACAAATTCACTGCGATCGATAAAATGATGGAAACAGTTGTCAATGGATTGGGCGCGATCGTCATTTTCGCCGGCATTCCTTATTTTCTTTTTATTCTTTATCAATTTCTATCCTGGTGATCGGCGATTGTCCGCAAACGTTTTACAACTGTTTCCATCATCCGTTGGTACTGTTCATCGCCGAACCATTCATATAACGCTTTATAATCGTTGTACATGTCAAGGAGCTCGTCGACCGACGGCCCTTTCTCTCCGTTGTCGGCCGGCGGCAATAGAAGCGACGCTTTCACCGGCGCGGCGATGACAATATCTTGCACGAGCGTAATAGACGTCTCCTCTCCGTCGGCAAGCGGAATGATGTCTTCCAGATGGACTTCAATCTCCCAACCATCCATCAGCCGTTTCAATTCGTAAATCGTCTCTTCCCATCCTTCCCCGTAGTAGCGGTAAATTTCTGTCCGCACCCCAACAATTTTGAACAAATGGCCGCCATAATCGCGGACGCGGACAATTTCGCCAAGAAAAAACGGCAACTCAATTTCAATCTCTTCCGCGATCCATAAATCACCCGCAAACTCAGACAATAAAATGAGCGCTTGCTCGGCAAACAAGCTATGGCCATGGTTGATTTCGTATAAAAACACACCGTCAATCTGCTGAATATCGGTGATCGTTCCGACCGTTCCGTACAATGTATTGACGACGATGTCGCCGACGGAAAATTTCGGGCGTTTCGGCGCGCTCATTGGCCTCTCCCCCCTTTTGGAACAAATGGTTAGTATAGTATATGCATGCCAAGAAGGGTGGACACCTGCAACCGCGCGGAAAAAAGCTATTTGAAAGCGCTCCCAATTTATGAAATGGGAACGCTCCCTTAGTTATGCTTCATGCAAAAATTGCTCCCATAGCTCATCAAACACAACCATACTTTCCAAATAGTCACCGTTAAGCTCCAAATAGCCGCTCAGTTCTTCATAGTCCGTCGACCCTTTTGGAAAGCTGTGGTCTTCATACGCTCCGTTCGCAAACCGGACGACCGGATCTTCCTGGTGTCCATGGCGGAAGCGCAGCAAGTAACGGTAGAATGACTTTGCCATGTCCCCCATCCTCTTCCTTTCCTTTTGTTGCTATTATAATGAGCTTTTGGCTGTTTGTGAAGCCTTTTTTTCGCCGCTTGTATTCCCATCGTACGCGTCGGGTTGGCTTTTCATGCCAAAAAAGCGCGTCAAACGGCGCAATAGGGGTTCAATCCGCTTTTCTCGTCAGAGCATAGGCAGGCCAAGTCCACCGTCTTATCATGCGCTCCGCTTCTCGCCAAGGCTTGCGATGCGCCATCGTGGCGTCCCATCTGAAACCGCATGGCGCCTCCCATGCCTCCCGCTTCGCTAGGTCTTGTCCTCGGTGAGCGCACATACAAAAAGCCGCCATCTTCCGGCGGCATCGTTCATGATACGACTCCGGCTTGCGGAGCCGGGGCAAATTCGATTTCAAACCCAAGATCCCCAAGCATTTGATAATCGGCTGACTTTTCTTGCCCGGCGGTCGTCAAATAGTCGCCGACAAAAATCGAGTTGGCGGCATACAGGCCAAGCGGCTGAAGTGAGCGCAAATTCACTTCTCGCCCGCCGGCGATGCGGATTTCTTTGGTTGGATTCATATAGCGAAAAAGGGCCAGCACCTTCAAACAGTAACGCGGGTTTAATTCGTTCGTGCCAGCCAGCGGCGTGCCGTCGATCGCATGCAAAAAGTTGACTGGAATGGAATCGGCGTCAAGCGCCCGCAAACTGCGCGCCATATCGACGACATCCTGCTTCGTTTCTTTCATGCCGATGATGACGCCGGAACAAGGCGAAAGACCAGCTTCTTTCACCGTTTCCACCGTCCGCACCCGGTCGTCGTATGTATGGGACGTCGTAATGTTCGGATGGTGCTGTTTTGACGTGTTAATGTTATGATTGTAGCGATCGACTCCCGCCTCTTTCAGCCGCGCCGCCTGCTCCGGCTTTAAGATCCCAAGGCAGGCGCACACTTTCAGCCCGAACCGCTCTTTAATTTCCTTGACCGCAGACACAACGGTGTCGATCTCTTTATCGCTCGGCCCGCGGCCGCTGGCGACGATGCAGTACGTCCCAATGCGCAAACGGTGTGCTTCTTCCGCGCCGCGCAACAACGTCTCTTTGTCGACCATTTTATATGTTTTCACCGGCGCCGTCGATACGGCGGACTGCGAACAGTAGCCGCAGTTTTCCGGACAGAGGCCGGATTTGGCGTTGATGATCATGTTCAGCTTCACTTTGTTTCCATAATAGGCGGAGCGAATCCGGTACGCCCCTTGCAGCAAAAGGAGCAACTCCTCATCCGGACAATCCAATATCGCCAATGCTTCCTCATCGGTCAGCTCGTGGCCTCCCAACACTTGCTCGGCCAACACCAGCCAGTTTGCCATCTCTCCTCTCCCCTTTCCATATCATTACATTTATCGTAACGGACCAGCCGCATATTTGTCAACTATATTTTCATTTCAGTTTACTTTTTAATCCGTCCCCAGGCAGACAGCAAAAAAACAGGCCCCCGTTTGAAGGGGCCTGCCCTCGGTTCCTCACCTAATGCGTCAATTTCTCGACGATATCGCGGGCGATCCAGACGCCGCAGGCGCTCGCCTGCGCAAGGCCGCGCGTAATGCCGGCGCCGTCGCCGCCGACATACAACCCGGCGATTTCGGTTTCAAAGCGGTCGTTCAGTTTCGGACGTGCCGAATAAAACTTCGCTTCCACCCCATAAAAGAGCGTATGCTCAGAGGCAAGCCCCGGAGTAACATGGTTGAGCGCTTCCGTCATTTCGATCAAGCTTTTCATCGTGTTGTACGGCAAAACGAGGCCTAAATCGCCCGGCACCGCTTCTTTTAGCGTCGGTTCGATGAACCCTTCTTTGATTCGCTTTTCCGTCGATCGCCGTCCTTTTAAAATGTCGCCGTATTTTTGCACGATGATGCCGCCGTTCGACAAGGCGTTCGCCAGCCGGGAAATTTCATGGGCGTATTCGTTCGGCTTGTCAAACGGATCGGAAAACTTATGTGAAACAAGAAGGGCAAAGTTCGTGTTGTTGCTGCCGAGCTTTGGATCTTTGTACGCATGGCCGTTGGCGAGCATGATGCCGGAATGGTTTTCGACGACGACATGTCCGGACGGGTTGCTGCAAAACGTGCGCACTTGCGTCCCAACCGACGTGTTGAAAATGAATTTCCCTTCATACAGATGTTCGTTAATTTCTTGCATGACGATGTTCGATGTTTCCACGCGCACTCCGATGTTAACCTGATTGTTGATCATCCGCAAACGGCGCTTGCGCAAGATTTTGCTCAGCCAAACCGAGCCATCGCGCCCCGGAGCGATGACGACTTTTTCCGCTGTCAACGTTTCGCCGTTTTTCAGCACAACGCCTTTCACTCGATGGCCGCTCTCCGTCCGCTCGGTCACGATATCATCCACTTCCGTTGTAAAGCGCATCGCAATCCGCTCGCGCAAATATTCAAAAATGCTTTGACTCTTCACCACAACATGTACTTGACAAGCAATACGGTTTCCTGCACAAAGATGTGCAAAAATCACTGATTTGTTGATTTTCCCTCACAAGCGTAAATAGGGTATGTTCAGAAAAAATCAAGTACAACTTTTGGTGAAGAGCCAATGATTTTCAAAATTTCCAAATTTTGCTCTGTACCCAAATGGCGGACGTACGCGCGCAATAGCTTCAGCCCGGCCGCATAGGCGCGCCGCTCGATCTCTTTCACTTTATCCGTCATCGGGTCGGTGATCGATGTCGTCGCTCCGTGCTTCAAGTTGATCTCATCGACATAGCGGATGAGCTCAAGTACGGTCGAAGCCGGCAAATAGTCGGTCATCCAGCCGCCGAATTCGCTCGTGATATTGAATTTGCCGTCCGAATACGCCCCCGCTCCGCCGAATCCATTCGTGATCGAACAGGCCGGCACGCAGCCGGCATAGTCTTTTTTGCCGGCCGGCCCGGCGCCGACCACGATCACATCGTAATGATTGTTCATGATCCATCCCCCATTTCCCATGTTCCATTCGAAAGTATACGGAACATTTGGCAGTTCGTCAAGAAAAATACGAACTTTCTTGCCGAATATAACGAAAAACGTTCGATATAATAGAGAGTTGTATAAAGCCAAAAAAATTGGTATGGTGGTAGAGAATGAATAGCGGGGAGGGAAAGGGATGCGTTTTTTCGTGAAACATTTTCTAAACGGCATGCTGACGATCGTGCCAATTTTACTCGCCGTCTATGTGTGCTACAAAGTGTTCACCGTTTTGGATGGGCTGCTTGGCCAATACGTCCGTCCGTATTTGGATGGCCGCTACATTCCCGGCCTAGGCCTATTGGCGACTGTCGCGCTGATTACCGTCTGCGGTTGGCTGTCGACGCAATACGTAAGCGGCCGCCTCATTCGACTGATCGACCGGTTGCTTGAAAGCATTCCCTTGATGAAAACGGTTTATTCCGTCACCAAAGATACAATCGCTTCCTTCGTCGGGGAAAAACGATCGTTTTCGCAAGTTGTGCTCGTTACAATGCCAGAAAGCGGCTGGAAATGCCTCGGCTTCATGTCGATGGAAGATGTCGGCGCTTGGCACGATCCTCTCGCCGACTACGTCGCCGTCTATATCCCGCAGGCGTTTCAAGTCGCCGGGTTCACCCTGCTCGTCCCGAAAGAGCAAGTGGAAGTCGTCGACATCTCGCCGGAAGAGGCGATGAAATTCATCCTCTCCGGCGGTGTGGCCGTCCGAAAGCAAAAGCGGCTGCCCCAATGACAGGGCAGCCGTTCGCATGGCCATCCAAAACGCGCGTGGCCGTCAAAAGTATCGCTTTTTCCAAAAGATGTACGCCGTCACCGCTGACAGTGAACCGGCGAGCGCCATCGCGATCAAAAAGGCGTACGGAGAGTGTTGGTACGGAATCGGTACGTTCATGCCGTAGAAACTC
Source organism: Geobacillus zalihae NBRC 101842 (assembly GCF_001544135.1). Lineage (GTDB taxonomy): Bacteria > Bacillota > Bacilli > Bacillales > Anoxybacillaceae > Geobacillus > Geobacillus zalihae. The sequence continues at coordinate 110,780 of NZ_BCPV01000002.1, forward strand.
GCCACCATCGTCGGCAGCGAAATGACGATCGTAATAGCCGTCAAAAACTTCATCACAATGTTTAAGTTGTTTGAGATGACCGAAGCGAACGCGTCCATCATGCCGCTTAAAATGCTGCTGTATACTTCGGCCATTTCAATCGCCTGCTTGTTTTCAATAATGACGTCCTGCAGCAAATCCTGGTCATCTTCGTACATGCGCAAATAATTGAGGCGCATGAGCCGCTCCATGACGATGTTGTTCGCCTTCAGCGACGTCATGAAATACACTAAGCTTTTTTCCATGCTGAGAAGCGAAAACAGCTCCTTGTTTTTCATCGATTGGTGCAATTCTTTTTCGATTTCGCTCGTCCGCCGATTGATTTGCTTCAAGTAGCGCAAATAATACGTTGAAATCATGTACAGCATTTGCAACGCAAACCGCGTCTTCATAAACGTGTAAAAGTTTTTGATTTTGTTTTTGGAGAATTCTTCGAAAATCGGATTCTCCTGCAAGCAAACCGTAATAAAACACGTGTTCGTAATGATCATGCCGATCGGAATCGTCTCGTAAATCGGGCCGTCCACTTCATCATGGGCGACAATCGGAATGTCGACGATAATGAGCACATGGTTGTCTTCCTTTTCGACGCGCGACCGCTCCTCGTCATCCAACGCGTCTTTGATCGAATCGATCGGAATGTCCAAATGGTGGGCGATGTAGCGAATTTCGTCTTCCGTCGGGGCAACGAGATTGATCCAGCAGCCATTTTCAATATGATCGATTTCGCGCATTTTGCCGCTGGCATCGGACAAATACATTTTCATCATCTGGCATCCTTCCTCCTTTTCACGCGAGGAAGGCGGCGCCTCTTCCTTTCCGTCCGGAGCCCGTTTTCGTATGATGAGCAGCCGGCAAGAAAAGGAACAGGCCGCGTTCCCCGCTATATTCCGGTTCCGGTTCGTTCGGGCTTGAACTACTCATATACGAAAACGCCACTCCTTTCGAAAAAGATATCCCTCAAGTAATGATAGCGCGGACCGGCCCGTTTGTATAGTAGGTGCCATAAAAAAAGCAGCCTACTGGCTACTTTATTCACAAAACAGCGCGATGTTCAACCATCGCCCGTTCGATTCGGCTTTTTTATTCGCTCGATGGCGTCGTGTTGAAAAAATCAGGCGCTTGTTTGCCCGTTTGCCGGCTGTCCGAGCGGCGCGGATGCTTTTCATTGCTTTTCCCCATCAGTCCGTCGGATTCGTAGCTGAGCGGAAACGTCCGCTTTTTGCCCACCGCCCTCACCCCCTTCGCTTTTACTGTTTGCCGCCAGCCAGCGTTTTACTCCAACCGATGAAAACAAGGACACCGCCACTTTATGGAAAGCGTTTTATCCTAAAATTGTCAGCTAATGTTCACACAATCGTTTTACCGGCGCCGTCCATTCACTTATAATAAACAAGTGAGGAGGGGAAGCCATGAACATCATGATTACAAAAAAAGCGTTTGATTGGTACAAGCGGGAGCTCGGGCTGAAGCCGGGCGATGCGATCCGCTTTTTTGCCCGCTACGGCGGGTGCAGCACCGTGCAAAAAGGGTTTTCGCTTGGCATGGCCAAAGACGAACTGGTCGACAAGCCGGCGGCGCAGACGACGGTTGACGGCGTGACGTTTTTTGTCGAAGACAGCGACCAATGGTATTTTGACGGCCGCGATTTGACGGTTGATTTGGACGAAAAAAGCGGCGAACCGGTGTTTTTGCTCCATTAACCAGCGAAAAAAGCTAGCCGTGACGCTAGCTTTTTCGAATAATGGCGATCGTGCAGCGGGAGATGCAGACGAGCTCCCCTTGTTCGTCCGTAATGCGCACATCCCACACCATCGTCGTCCGGCCGCGGTGCAACACCGTCCCTGTCGCCGTCACCGTCCCGCGGCGAACGGCGCGGACGTGATTGGCGTTGATTTCCAATCCAACGACGTTTTCCGTGTTGGGGTCCACAAGCGCGTACGCGCCGATGCTGGCGACCGTCTCCGCTAAGGCGACTGAGGCGCCGCCATGCAGCAGCCCAGCCGGCTGGTGCGTGCGCCAGTCGACCGGCATCGTCGCGACGACGCGGCCTTCGCCAATCTCAACAATTTCGATGCCGAGCGTATCGATCAACGTATGTTTCGACATTTCCTTCACAACGGCCAAATCGATCATCATTCCTTCTTCCCCCGTTTCGTGAATCGTTCCAGTTCAAACAGCCGTCCTTCCTGCTGCAAAATGCGCGTTTGCGTCTCACCGAGCAAATCGAAATGCGGAAACTCACTGCGCCGGTCGATCCACTCTTCCTTCAGCCCGTACTGCCGCCCCCAAGCGGCGAGTTTTTCGACATCGGCGCAGCCGACTTTCGTCACTGTCGTGCAATGCGGAAACCGTTCGTCGTACCAATAGTGGGTCAAAAAGGCGATTTCACCGCGCTTCACTTTCTCTTTCCATGCCGCGAGCTCATGTCGGCGGATGCCAAACGCCATCGCACCGCTCCCCTTTACCGCTTCGCCCGCTCATATGCTTCATGCCAGTCAGGAAAATATTTGCGGATCACGATCGGCCGAAACGTATCGCGCTTGACGCAAACGTGCTGCGACTTTCCGGTCACCGCCACCTCGCCGTCCGGGGCGAGAATCTCGTAGCCGTATGTCACGCGGATGCCGTCATAGGCGTCAATCCATGTGCGGACAGTCGCCGTTTCCCCGTAGTGAAGCGGCTTTTTGTACGACACTTGCAAATCGACAACAGGCGAAATGATGCCTTCTTTCTCCATGTCAGCATAATGAAAGCCAAGCTGTTTGATCAATTCCGTGCGCCCGACTTCCATCCAAACTAAATAGTTCGCGTGGTAGACGACGCCCATTTGGTCTGTTTCCGCATAACGCACTTCAATTTGTTTTTCTGCCACTTTCACGTTCGTTCTCCCTCCATTTTTTACCGGGCCTCCTCTTCTATGTTACCATTCGCCCGTCGGCTCGCTCAAGCGGTAGACAAAAAAACGAAGCCGCCCCCGCATGAGGGCTGCTTCGTTTACTGGTAGCCGTGTTCCCGTGCAGCTGCTTCGTCTCGGATTTCCGCGCGCATCGCAGCGATCGCTTCTTCGCGGCGGCGGTTTTTCGCACGGATCTTCTCCTGCTCCTCCGGCGACGCAAACTGCATCGTTTCTTCGGCTTTTTCTATGTTCTCAATGGTGTTTTGCACCATTTCTTGCAGCTTTTCCACATTGTCGCTGCGGTCATCCGGTTTCGGACGCGGCATGAACGCTTCCTCCTTTGCGCGAGTTTCCGGCTATTCGCCCTTCGTTTGGATGACTTGGGCGTGCTGGCCGGACTGGTCTTGCATTTGTTTGCCCTTGTTTCCTCCTGCGGCGCGAGGCTGTGTGCCGATATGGTTCGGCACAAAATGTTTGCGGCTTCCTTTCGGATTGCTCATTGTCTTCGCCTCCTCGCCATCTAGTCTGTCCGCCCGGAGAACCGCTATGCATGGGTCATTCTGCTTTTTTGAGCATCCGCTCTTCCAGCTTTTTCTCGATTTTTTCGAGCGCTTCCCGATCGTTCAACAATTGCCGTTTGTTCTCGCTGATCAGTTCTTGGAGAGTCATTTTGCGGGATCGTCTCATCGCTTCAACCTCCCCTCATTATATATTGTAATCTTATTCATGCCCAAAAAAGATAAAAATTATGACAACTTTTCGAAAAATAATGAACCATGAAAAAAAGCGCCTTCCGTCAAAACTGTTCGGTCAACGAAAGAGCGCTGTCTTCTTTTCGAGTTGCGCGGCGGTCACCGGGCCGATGATTTTTTGCCGGATGACGCCGTTTGGGTCGATGATATACGTCGTCGGAATCGTCTGGATTCGGTATCGGTGAAGCGCCTCGCCGCGCACATCCAAGGCGACGGGCAACGTCAGTTTTTTGTCTTTCGCAAATCGCTCCGCATTATCGAGCGTATCTTGCGTCGTCAAATGGACGGCAAGCAACATGACTTCGCGGCCGTGCTGCTTGTAAAACGCCTCAAGCTCCGGCATTTCCTTTTTGCACGGCGGACACCACGACGTCCAAAAGTTGAGGACAACCGCTTTGCCGCGCAAATCAGACAGCCGGACGGCTTTGCCGCCAAGCGTCGGCAGCGTCAAATCAGGGGCCGTCTGGACGATGCCCGGGCCGCTTTCTATTTCGTCTGTTTCCTGTTCGTTCCCGGCAGCCATCGCATTCCAAAGACCATAGCCGGCAACGGCCAAAAACAATAGGACGACGAACCATTTCCGCACGCATTTCCCTCCCTGCCGGCCGGCGCCCTTTCTTCCATCCAGCGCCCTCCGCCGCTCTGCCCATCATTATAGCACATACGTTTGTGTTTGCCAACGTTGACGTCTAAGGACGAAAAAACGAGGGGCGAGCCCTCGTCATTAACGGATGTTTTGATGGTCGTTTTTCAGTTTCTCGGCTTCCACCTCGGCGTACGAAGCAAACTCGCTCGTCCATTCATTGAAGCCGTTTTTCTTTTTGGCGTTGTTGTTTCGTTGGGCATTGGCATTGCCAAGCTTTGTCCGGCCCATGCGTCTCCTCCTCTGCTTCCGTCGGTTCACCTATAGTATCCGCCGGCGGCCAAAAAACTATGCATACAGCGGCTTCAACCGACGGCCGAAACAATGGAAGAAAAGCGAAACAAACACTAGGTGAAAATCGTTGAAAATCAACAACGCTTCGACCTCATGCGGACCGAAAAAAGAAAACGAAAAGGAAACAACGGTTCCATCCGACAACACTGAGGCGTCGAATGATGTTTCAGCCCGAATCGGAGAAAACTAAGCATCGGATGACGGGTCACCCGTTTCAATCGGGTTGTCCGGATAGGAAATCCAGTCGCTGAAACTGCCGACGTACAGCCGAACGTTGTGATAACCAGCTTCGTGGAGCGCCAACACGTTCGGGCAGGCGGTGACGCCGGAACCACAGTAAACGATCAACGGCTGCCCACGGTCAAAATCGGCAAACCGAGCCGCCTGCTCGACAGCGCTTTTCCAGTAGCCGCCTTCCGTCATTCCGTCTTTCCAAAACCGGTGCACCGCTCCTGGGATGCGGCCGGCTCGGCGGTCGATCGGTTCTTCCAGGCCGGCATATCGCTTCCATTCACGCGAATCAATGAGCACAGCCGAGCGATCGCGGACGGCGGCGCGCACATCCTCAACCGTCGCCAGCCATGACCGAGCCGGACGCGGCCGAAACGGGCGGGACGCCACAGCAGGGACGACGTTCGTCACCGGATGCCCTTTCTTCTTCCATTCACGATAATTGCCGTCCAATACGTATGCGTGGGCATGGCCGAAATAGCGAAGCAACCACCAGCAACGCGCCGCCATCGCCCCGTCTTGGTCGTCGTAAGCGACAACGGTCACCGTTTCATCGATGCCGACCCGGCCAAACACGTCCGCCGCTTGCTCGGCCGACGGAAGCGGGTGGCGGCCGCCGTGCTCTCCGACTGGGCCCGACAAGTCGCGTTCCAAGTCCATATACACGGCACCGGGAATATGATCTTCCTGGTAAACGGCCGCTCCTTTCGCAGGATCGCCAAGCCAAAACCGACAATCAAGAATGCGCGTGTTTTCGTCGTGCAAATGGCGAAGGAGCCATTCATGGGAAACAAGCGACGCCATATGTCCTCCCCCTTTTTGTTTTTGCTGACGCCAAACGTTGTTTCTTGATCGGAACGGAAAGCAGCCAATCATCAACAGGACGCCGGCGGCGCCGACACGCTCAGCCAGCGCTCGCCATCGTCACGACCGCTCTTTCCCTTCAAGCCGGCTCACGTACTCGCGCACCATCTCCGGCGTCACGCACCGGCGCGCCGGCACGAGGCCGCTTTTGGCCAGTTCGTTCATCCGCTTCGTCACTTCATTGATCCCATCAACCGTAAACGGCTCGCCGCGGCGGCACCGCTCGACCGCTTCGTCGATGAGCCGCTCGCGCTCGGCGTCGAGCATAGCAAATTGCTTCAAGATGGTATGCTGTTTTTGCACATGGGCAGTGATCGCGTGATGCACTTCGCTCAATGGTCCTCGTCCTTTCCTGCTTCTTTTTCCATCAAACGCCGGACGTTCGGTTTCGGCGTCCAACAGTTGAACCGATAGTTCGGTTTCGTCGCATAGCCGAGCCGGCGGCAATACGTGTACAGCCCGTCGGCTCGCTTTTCTATACGGTAGTGGATGCATGTAGCGCAAGCGTGAAACCGGTTCATCAACGCGCCTCCCCGCCGCGGCCCGAAAGAAGGCCGCGAAGCGCCGCTTCGATGCGGGCGAGCGCCTCATGATCCGCCGTTGCGGAGAGCACGGCAAGCAAGCCCTCCATATAGCTGTCGACTTGTTCCGCGAGAGCGGCCGAAAGTGCGGCGACGGCAGCCTTGTATTGTTCTGCGTACGTCGCCACAAGCCGCTCTTTTTGCTCAGCCAAATAGGCGTCGATCGGCTCGACAAGCGCTGCCTCAATTTCCTCTTTCATCCGCCGCTTTTCGTCGCGCTCAAAAAATGATTTGGCGTTTTTATACAGCGAAAGCGCCTTGGTAAACCGCACCCGGTCTACATCCCCAAGGGCGTTGGCAAACTCCGGCGCCGAAAAGGCAAACGGCTCAGGCGGCGTGAGCGCGAGCGCATCATCGAAACGACGAAGCTCATGGAATAGGCGCGAGAACTGCTCGGCCAGCTGTTTGTGCAAAAACGACTCAACACGCAAGCTCGTCGCCCGCAACTCTTGGGCCAAATCAAAGCCAACCGATGCGAGCAACTCGTCGAGGCAACGCTCAAGCGCCCGACGCGCCGGGCCTTGGTCGTCGCGGAGCACCGCCGGGTTGAACGCCTCCTTAAACACATCGTTGAGGCGGAAAAAGACGCGCTGCTTGACGTAATAGAGCAATTCGTCGACTTCTTGGCGAAGCGCCTGCCGGCCGTAGGCATCATCAATGCCAGCAAGCACGGCGTGCATCTTCGTTTTCACCGCCTCAAGCGCCTGCCGTTTCCCCGCTTTTTCCGCTTCGCTTTGCCCGGCGGCGCGCGCGAATTCCTCTGCCGTCCGCCGCGCCCGCTCAAGCTCGGCATATGCGCTCTCGACGGCAACTTCCGCCAGTTCTTCCGTTAAGAAGCGGAAGAAGTCGGTTTCAAAGGCAGACAAGCCGGAGTCCGCCAAGACGCCGCGCGGACCGGGCTCGGCCCCCGTTTTTTCCGCCAGCGCCAAGCGGCTTGAGAGCGCATAAAGGCGCGGAAAGCGGATGCCAAAGCGCGCCAGCTCTCCGTTCATATAGGAAATGACGGCCTCAAGCTCCTCTTTCGACTGGGCCAAATCAGCCGCATTGATGACGAAAAACATTTTATCAAGCGCAAACGTGTCTTTCACGCGCCCAAGCTGAAGCAAAAACTCGCGGTCTGCTTTCGAGAACGCATGGTTATAATACGTCACAAACAACAACGCATCAGCATGCTTCATGTAATGAAACGCCACTCCCGTATGGCGGGCGTTAAGTGAATCCACCCCCGGAGTATCCACAAGCGTCACCCCTTGGCGGGTGAGCGGACAGTCGGCGTACAACACGACCTCATCTAAGAAACATGACACCGCTTCGTCAGCGACATACGTCTCGAGTTCTTCCCAACCGATGGAGACGATCTCCCCGAATCGACCGTTCATCCGCTCATAGCCGGCCGCGGCAGCTGCCAAAAAAGCCACATGCGGCTTTTGCGCCGGATGTTCGGCTCCCGATTCGGCCAGGCGGGCGCAAAGGCGGAGCGCTTCATCCCATGTATCCGCCTCATGGCCGCACTGCCGAAGCGACGATTGCACATCCGCCCAAATTTTCGGTTCGCTTTTCACCTTGACCACCGCCGTGCCGTGCGGATGCTTGTGATCAGGCGGGGCGATTTTGCTGATGGCGGCGGTTGTCGGGTTGGGCGACGATGGCAGAAGCGGGGCGCCGAGCAAGGCGTTCGCCAGCGACGATTTGCCGGCGCTGAAGGCGCCAAACAAGGCGACGGTAAACGATCGCTCGCGAAGCCGACGCGCCTTGTCGCGCAACGGTCCAGCGAAGCGGCCAAGCATTTCGGACCGTTCAAGCCAAGCCGCCGCCTCCTCAAGCCGATCGGCCGCCTCTTCGCTCCGCTGTTTTCCGCCGCTTGAAAGCGTCCGAGCTTCGTCCGCTCTTTCGCTCACTCCGAGGCCGGCCGCTTCCTGACCGAGCGCTTGCTCTTTGACGGAAAGACGGCTTGTTTCCGCTGGCTTGGATGCTGCTTGCGGTTTTGCCGCCTCGGCATGACGCGCTTTCCGGAAGACCGGCGGCGCCGTCAACGCGGCGAGACGGTTTTCATCAAGCGATGCAGACTCGCATGGAGCAGCGATCAGCTGCTCGAACGCACGCCGGCGCTCGTCCCGCTCGGCTCTGAGGCGGGCGAGGCGGGCGGCGAGCTCCACTTTTTCGCGCGCCGCCGAAAGCTGTCCGTTCAATGTTTCTGTTTGGGCGGCCGCCCGTTTGGCGATTTGTTCCTTCAGTTCGGCAAACAAGGCGAGCGCCGAGTCGCGGTAGCGTTTTTTCAGCGCCGCCGCCACCTCATCCGTATAATTTAATAGCGCGGCGCCGCTTGATTCCGCCCCTTGTTTGACGAGGCCGGCAAGCATCGTCTCATCCCACTCCGCCGTCCATTGCTGGCACTCGCTGAACCAATCGTCATCAGCATGCCATTCTTTCCCAAACTGAACAAGGAGCTGGCGGACGTGCCATTCGATTTGCGCCGCCGCTTGCGCTTTGACGCTTTCATAAAACGCCTCAAGCCGCCGCTTGCGCTCTTGCTCCGTTTTTGTCTTCGCGAACAACAAGCCCACTTTGAAATTCGGTTGCATCGCCTGCAAGTACGCCTCAGCCCGCTCCCTCGTCTCAAACGGCATCACGTACGCGTTTTGCAGCACGCGCTCAAGCTCCGAACGGAACGCCTCCTCCGCCCGCGACGGCGCTGTTTGCCAATCGGCAAGCTCCGCCTCAAGGCGATCGAGCTCCGCGATGGCAGCCGCCTCGTCATCGGCGCCGCCAAGCGCCTCGAGGCGCGCCTCAATCTTTTGCTCAAGCGGCTCGTGCCGCGCGCGGAGATGCTCAAGATGGCCGTCGGCGATCCGTTTTAACGCCGACTCGGCGCCGCGGACGAGCCATTCCTCCTTGTCGGCAAACAACCGGCGCAAACAAGCGACAAGCTCATGCCATTCGTTGTGCGGATGTGACGGGTCTTTCAGCGACAAGAAAAACAAACGGGCCGCCTCAACCCCCCAACGCCGGAACGCCTCGGCGGCCGAGGCGCGAAATTCAGCGAACGGCAGCTCGTCGTCGCGATGTTTATCGATTTGGTTGATGATCAAATAAACGGTCTTTCCTTCATCTGTTAATTGTTTTGTAAATTGGAAGTTTAATTCCGCCTGCACATGGTTATAATCCATGACGTAAAAGACGACATCCGCCAAATGAAGCGCTGACTCCGTCGCCAGCCGGTGGGCGTCATCGGTCGAATCGATGCCCGGCGTATCGAGGATCGCAACCCCCGGCGGGATGGCGTCCGTCGTTCGGCTGATTTCAATCCATTCGATCGTCTCCCCGTCCCGGCATTGGGCGCGAATCAAGTCCGGGTCGTACGGCGGTTCATACTCGACCGGCTCATCGCGGTGGAAAAAGACGCGCACATAGTCCGGACCGGCTTTCACTTTGACGAGATTGGCGCTCGTCGGAATCGGGCTGGACGGCAGCATCGGCTCGCCGAGCAACGCGTTGATCAAACTCGATTTGCCGGCGGAAAAATGGCCGCAAAATGCGACAATGAGCTCACCGGATGCCGCTTTTTCGATGAGCTGCTTCACTTTGTCCGCATGCTCCTGGTCATCCGCGGACTGAAGCTGATCGTGCATGTCGATCATTTTCGAAAGCCACAGCCGCAATGACGGCCGCTCAATCGCAATATGCCCCATGACCAAAACCCCTTTGTTTCCGTCAATGTCATTTACATTCATTTTACTGCATTTCGCCCCGTTTCCCAATAGAAAAAAAAGAAAAATCCCGCCGTAACCCGACAGGATGACATAGAGAAAGAGGCAACGCCCTGCCGCCGCCCGCAGGCGAACGGCGAACAGATGCCATCATAGACGGCTCAAGGGCTGTTTTTCATTTGTCCGCTGCTTTCAGCTTGCCGCATCTTGCGGATGGCAACCTCCCCCCTTAACCGGGGCAAAAAACGCGGCCGCTCCCGAAACGCCTCCCGGTAGTCGGTGAGCGCCGCCAGCGCTCTTTCCTCAACCGCGATGCGAATCGACAGCAAAAATGCGTTCAAAAGCGAAAAGACAAGCGCGGTGATCGGCGCTTGAAACAAAAGCGGCAACAGCGCGATCTCTAAGGCGACAACCACATAGTTCGGGTGGCGAAGCCATCGGTACGGCCCTTTTTTCACTACTTGGCCGTTTGGCACGATCAAAATTTTCGTATTCCAAAAACGGCCGAGCGACCCAATTGTCCATACGCGCAGCCCTTGCACGACAAGAAAAAGCGGAAACAAAAGCGGCCAGCGGCGCGACGGGCGCGCGCCTTTTCGAAGCGCCTCAACAGCCAACGACAAAAAGAAACCGACATGCATCAATACGATCAACGGGTAATGGCGAGCGCCGAACTCCCGCGCCCCGAGCGCTTTCACATACTGTTCGTTCCGTTTTGCAAGCCGAAGCTCAATGACGCGCATGCCGGCAACCGCCAAAAACACGAACCAAAACCGCACGATCATCCCCCCCATTGAAGCAGCACCATTTCCGCACTAAAGCCCGGGCCGAGAGCGATAAGCAGGCCGTGCCCGGGCGAAAGCGGCTGCCGCATCATCTGTTCGAGCACAAAATACACGGTGGCCGACGACATGTTGCCGTAGCGGGCGAGCACGTCTCTAGCGGCTTTTGTCTGTTCCGGACCGAATCCGAACGCCTCCTCGTACGCTTCAATGACTTTCCTCCCGCCCGGGTGGGCGATGAAATAATGAAGATCCCCAAGTCCTAACCCATGTTCCTGCAAAAACGACTCGACTTGCGGGCGCAGCCAAGAGCGAACAATCGCCGGAATGTCTTTTGAAAAGATGACAAACAAACCTTCGTCACGAACATCCCAGCCCATCACGTCTTCCGAGCCGGGCATGAGCACCGAGCGGGCGGCGATGACACGCGGCGCGCCAGCTGTCGGCACCGCTCCGTCGCCGGCCACAAGCAAGCACGCCACGCCGTCGGAAAAAAGCGACGTACCGATCACATTGCTTTTGGACCAATCATTGAGTTGAAACGTCAAACTGCAAAACTCAACGGCGATCACAAGCGCCTTGGCATTCGGAAACGCCCGGCAATAGTCGGCTGCCCGGGCGAGCCCAGCCGCCCCTCCCGCACAACCGAGCCCCCAAATCGGCACTCTTACGGCATGAGGGGAGAACGGCAATACGTTCATCAGCCGCGCCTCGATGCTCGGCGTCGACAGCCCTGTCGTTGAGATGTAAAACAGCGCATCGATCTCCTCATGCAAAACAGGGCCGGACGAAGCCTTGCGCAAACAGTCATTGACCGCCTCTCGGCTGTAGCGGACGGCACGGTCGATGTACACCCGATTTTTTTCACCGAAACCGCGCGGCGCGCTGTACCAGGCAAGCGGTTGGACAAACGTGCGCGTATGAATGCCGCTGTTGTCAAACGCCTGCAGCAGCCGCTCCGCACGCGCCATTCGACCGGCGAACAGCCTGGCGACATGCTGCTTCACCTCGTTTTGGGAGGCTGTATACGGCATCCTTGCTGTGCCGACGGATAAAAGAACCGGCATACAAACACCTCGGTCTGTTCCTCTTTATTCTATTAGGATGCGCAACAAGCCAAACTATATGCAATGGAAAATATGTTTGTACACCCGTTTTTTCAGGAACAGCGGATGGATCTCTATATAGATGCAATTTGAAGCTTTACCATTTGCAACTTTTACCCAGTATTTGATCGACTGTCGGGCGACCGAACAACGCCGCTTAAAGACCCATATATGGGTCTGTGAAGCAGGCGGTTGTTCGGTCCTCCGTCACGCCTTGGCGTGACAGAGAAGCCTGTGGCTTTCCTCCGACAGTCGAAAAGAGGCCAACCGCTTTTCCGTCAAGGATATGTTAAACTTCTTCGTTGCATCTATATAAGTTGCAATAAAGATTTTCCGATTGTTCGATTCTGTTTTCCTTCATAACAAGTCATTTTGATAGAATGCGGTGGGCGCTCTACTGGATGTAAAACAAAGTTTCAACTTATATATATTAGTTTTCGCAGCCCAAAAAAGTTGCTGCAATCAAAAAACAGGCGCGGACAAAACCGGCCTGTTTTGGAGGGAACATGATCATCAGCGAGGATGTACAATAGGAGAGGTTCGTTATTTATCTCGCTTTTAGCGCGCGGATTTCACTTTCATGCTCGAGCAAGTGCAAAGCGAGGGATTGAAGTACGAGCTCTTGCCGCGCTTGTCCGGCAATGACTTCATTGACTTTTTGTTGCATTTCTGTGAGGGTTTGTTTCATCGCCGAAATTTCATGGAGCGTTTCTAACGTTTCCACGACAGCTTGCCGAATAAACGGCAATTCGGCAACGTCCTCTTTCGTCGCCATCGTTTGTTCCATGCGCCCAATCCGGCTGTCGAGCGCCGCAATGTCATCTCTGTTGGCCGCCACGGTCTCTTCGAGCTGCCCGATGCGCCCATCCAGCGCTGCGACATCCTCTTTCGTTGCCATTGTCCGCTCGATGGTCCCGATGCGCCCATCCAGCACTGCGACATCCTCTTTCGTTGCCATCGTCCGCTCGATGGTCCCGATGCGCTCATCCAGCACTGCGACATCCTCTTTCGTTGCCATCGTCCGCTCGATGGTCCCGATGCGCTCATCCAGCACTGCGACATCCTCTTTCGTTGCCATCGTCCGCTCGATGGTTCCGATGCGCCCATCCAGCGCTGCGACGTCTTCTCTCGTCGCTGCCACGGTCTGCTCAAGCCGCCCGATGCGATCATTCATCCGGACAACGTCTTCTCTCGTCGCTGCCACGGTCTCTTCGAGTTGCCCGACGCGTCCGTTTAACCGCGCAACATCCTCTTTCGTCGCGCTCACCGTTTGTTCAAGCCGATCGATGCGATCATTCATCCGGACAACATCCTGTTTGGTCGCCATCTGATTCCGTATTTGCCGCAGCTCATCGAAAAGGCGCTCCACCCATTCATCCATTGTTTCACCCCCTTTCCTATTCGCTTTCCATTATACCATCATCCCTCCACCAGTTTCTATCATTTTCTCTGTCAATCGACACGCCAATAAAAAAGCCACCCCCATTTCCCGAGCAGTGGCCGGAAAACGAAGATGGCTATAAAAGCGATCAACACCATTATGAAATTTTTTGTTCCTGCAGCGGCAGGGCAACTGATTTTCTCGCTTTGCCTAGATGGAAGACGGCGTTTAAGAGGATGGCGGTCATGCTGCCGGCGACGATGCCGCTGTCGGTTAAAATGCGCAAGCCGGTCGGCAGCTCGGCAAACAAGTTCGGCACCGCCGTCACCCCAAGCCCCACGCCGACCGAGCAGGCGATGATCAGCAAGTTCTCTTGCACAGTTAGGTCAACTTGGCCTAACATTTTCACACCGTAGGCAATGACCATGCCAAACATCGCGAGCATCGCCCCGCCTAAAACTGGAGCTGGTATGATCGTCGCCACTGCGGCGATTTTCGGCACGAACCCAAGCAAGACGAGGAAGGCCGCCGCGGCGTAAATGACGCTGCGCGTTTTCACGCCCGACAATTGGACAAGACCGACGTTCTGCGAGTACGTCGTGTACGGAAATGCGTTCAACAGCCCACCGATGATGATAGCCAATCCCTCGGCGCGGTAGCCGCCCGCCAAATCCTCATCCGTCAGCCGGCGGCGGCAAATGTCGGATAAAGCGAAGTAGACGCCGGTCGATTCAACAAGGCTGACGATCGCGACGAGCACCATTGTGAAAACAGCGGGGCCATGAAACGACGGAGCGCCGAAGTAAAACGGCTGCGGCCAATGAACCCACGATGCCTCAGCGACCGCTGTCCAGTCCACTTTCCCCATCATGGCCGCTGCCGCCGTGCCAGCTGCCATGCCGAGCAAAATGGCAATGGAGCGAATGAACCCTTTGAAGCAACGGTACAACACGATAATGAGTGCAAGCACGCCAAACGACAACGCCAAGTTAGCCGGATCACCAAAGTCCTTCGCCCCTTGTCCGCCGGCCATATTGTTCACCGCTGCCGGGATGAGCGTCAAGCCAATGACGGTCACAACCGAACCGGTGACAACTGGCGGAAACAACGTCCGCAGAGAGAAAATGACGTCTTCATCATTTTTTCACAAACGTCACCATTTGTTCACACTTCCAGCATCGTTTTTGTGAGAAAAGTCACTGTTGCCTCAGTTTTGTACAGTTATGATAGTGTCAAAGCAGGGAAATTGGCCGTTTGGCGCACCTGCTGAATGGCTGTTATGGGGGATGAATCCAACAAAGAGGAGGGATACGGCATGGCAAAACTGATCACAGCGGCCCGGCAAACGAAACAGGAAAAAGAGCCGGCGCTCAAAGGCACGCTGGCCTCTGTGTTTCTGCTCGGCTTTTTCGTCATTTTTTCTTGGGTCAGCGTCTACTTTTTATTTTTGCACCGCCTGTAAGCGGCAAAGGAGGGAATCGGTATGCACATCCATAAGTATGAAAAAATTTGGCTTACGTTTGGCATCGGCTGTTTGATCGTTTTTTTGACGGTCGTCGGCGTAAGTGCATTCGCCGCCGGACAGCAGCCGCCGAGCTGCCTGACAACGATCGATCCAGAAAAAGTCGATTCGACCCCGCCGTTTGATCATCCGGGGCTCGTCAAAAAAGGAGACAAGGAATACGAGTTGAACATCGTCGTCGCCGCGTTTTCTTTTACACCGAATGCGATCGAAATTCCAAAAGGAGCGAAAGTGACGATCAACGTCACTTCGAAAGACGTCATCCACGGATTTGAAATCCCGGGAACGAACGTGAACATGATGGTCGAACCCGGTTATGTGAACAGCTTAACAACCACGTTTGACAAACCGGGCGAGTATACAATTCTTTGCAACGAATATTGCGGCGCCGGCCACCATATGATGACGGCGCGCATTAAGGTGGTGGAGTAACATGGCACAACCGTTGGAAAAAGTCGATCGCCGCGATGCGAAACTGGCGCTTGCCCATTTGTTCGTCGCCTTTGCCGCCCTCGCGCTCGGGGGGTTCGCCGGCCTATTGCAAACATTAGTCCGTTCCGGCAAGTTTGAGCTCCCGGCTGGGATCAGCTATTACACGATTTTGACGACGCACGGCGTCTTGCTTGGGCTTGTGCTGACGACGTTTTTCATTATCGGCTTCCAGTTTGCCGCCGTCAGCCGCACGACCGGAGCGCTCTCGGACGGTTCGCGCCGGCTCGGCTGGATCGGTTTTTGGATGATGACGTCAGGGACGGCCTGCACAGCCTTTTTCATCCTAACCGGCCAGGCGTCTGTCTTATATACGTTTTACGCGCCGCTTCAGGCGCACGCTGGCTTTTACATCGGCTTGGCGCTTGTCGTCGTCGGCAGCTGGGTGAGCGGCTTTGCGATGTTCGCTCATTATGCCCGCTGGCGGAAAACGCACCGCGGTCAAGTGAGCCCGCTGCTGGCGTTCATGTCAGTGACGAATATGGTGCTATGGCTCGTCTGTTCGCTTGGCGTCGCCGCCACCGTTGTCTTTCAGCTCATTCCATGGTCGCTCGGGCTCACCGACCGGGTGAACGTGCTCTTGAGCCGGACGCTGTTTTGGTATTTCGGGCATCCGCTCGTCTACTTCTGGCTATTGCCGGCGTATATGGTTTGGTACGCCGTCATTCCGAAAGTGATCGGCGGCAAAATGTTCTCCGATTCACTCGCGCGGCTGGCGTTTATCTTGTTTTTGCTGTTTTCGATTCCGGTCGGCTTCCATCACCAATTACTTGAGCCGGGGATTTCGCCGTTTTGGAAATACGTGCAAGTCGTCTTGACGTTCATGGTCATCATTCCGTCGCTCATGACCGCGTTCGCCATGTTTGCGACGTTTGAATCGTACGGCCGCTCGCAGGGAGCGACCGGCTTGTTCGGCTGGCTGCGGAAACTCCCGTGGAGCGACGCCCGCTTTTTCGCTCCGTTTGTCGGAATGCTGTTTTTCATTCCGGCCGGCACCGGCGGGATTATTAACGCCTCGCACCAACTCAACCAAGTCGTCCATAATACGATTTGGGTGACCGGCCACTTCCATTTAACGGTGGCAACGACTGTCGTCCTAACATTTTTTGGTGCGTCATACTGGCTCATTCCGCATTTGACCGGCCGTGTGATGACGAAAGCGATGAACCGGCTCGCCATCATTCAAACGATCGTTTGGGCGGTTGGGATGACGTTCATGTCCGGCTCGATGCATTTTGCCGGTCTGCTCGGCGCACCGCGACGCTCGGCGTTCTCAACGTACAGCAATTCGCCACAAGCGCTTGAATGGATTCCGTACCAAATCGCGCAAGCGGTCGGCGGCACCATCTTGTTCATCGGCATTATTTTGATTCTCGTCATCGTGATCAACTTGGCCTTTTTCGCCCCGAAAGGCGAAACGGAGTTTCCGGTCGCCGAGGCAGCTGCTCCGTATGAACGGGCTGCGCTGGCGCTTGAAAACTGGAAGCTTTGGATCGGCCTCGTCGTTGCGCTCATTTTGATCGCCTATACGGTGCCGATCATCGACATCATTCAAAACGCTCCGCCGGGGTCGAAAGGATACAAATTATGGTGAAACAAGAAGGTGTCCCCAAGCGATCGGGACACCTTCCTCTTTATGTGCATAAAACCGAGACATAATAGGACTTTGTCGACAGAAAAACGAAACGAACAGCGTAAGAACGATGTTTGCACTGACGCGCCTGTTTCTATAATCGATAAAGCGCCTTATATTTTTCTTCTAAATATTGAATAAGATAATCGGCTTTCAGCGTTTCGCCCGTCGCATCGCGCACAAGTTCGAGCGGCTTTTTCATTTTTCCAAACTGGTGGATATGAACGGTCAGCCATTCACGGATCGGTGCGATGTTCCCCTCTTCAAGCAGCCCAGCTACATCCAACTCTTTTTCCATCGCTTGCTTGAATTGCGCCGCATACATATAGCCGAGCGCATACGATGGGAAATAGCCGAAGCTGCCGCCGGACCAATGGACGTCCTGCAACACGCCGACCGCATCGTTGTGCGGGCGGATGCCAAGGTATTGTTCATATTTCTCATTCCATACATCCGGCAAGTCGATCGCTTCCAGCTCCCCAGCAAACAGCTGCTTTTCGATTTCATAGCGGATGATAATATGGAGCGGGTACGTCAGTTCGTCCGCTTCAATACGAATGAGCGACGGCTTCGCTTCATTGATCGCCCGGTAAAACGCATCAAGCGAAACGTCGGCGAACTGCGTGGGCGCGTATTGCAAAAGGCGCGGGTAATGCCGCTTCCAAAACGCATAGTGGCGTCCGATCATATTTTCAAAAAAGAGCGACTGCGATTCATGAATGCCCATCGACGCCCCGCTTGCAAGCGGAGTGCCGACAAGCGACTCGGAAATGTGTTGTTCATACAGCGCATGGCCGCATTCATGGATCGTGCCAAACACCGCGGTGCGGAAGTCGCGCTCGTCGTAGCGCGTCGTAATGCGCACATCGTTCGGGTTGAGCCCGATCGCAAATGGATGGACCGTCTCATCAAGCCTCCCCTTGCCAAAATCATAGCCGAGCTCTTTAAGCAACTCAAGCAGAAAAGCGCGCTGCTTTTCTTTTGGAAACGGCGCGAACAAAAAGGACACATTCGGTTTGTTGGACGCGGCGGAAATGGCGTGCACAAGCGGGACGATGCGTTCGCGCAGGCGGCTGAACAGTTCGTCAAGCAAATCGACGGTCATGCCCGGCTCGTATTGATCGAGCAGCGTATTATACGGGTGTCCTTCATACCCCCAATAACGGATAAAGCGGCGCTGAAACTCGATGATTTGCTCCAAATACGGGCGAAACCGGGCGAAATCAGCAGCCGCTTTCGCTTCTTCCCAAACGCTTTCCGCTTTGGAACAAAGCACGACAAACTCTTTGTATTCATCCGCTGGAATTTTTTTATTGCGCTCGTATTCTTTTTTGCATTCATCAAGCGTTTTCTTTGTCACATCATCGAGCTCTTCATAGACGGCTTTGGGCGACAGCTTGGCAATAAAGGCCGCCATCTCCTCGGATGTCGACATGCGAAACACTTCTTCTGACAGCATGCCGATCACTTCTGATCGCTGCTCGACCCCTTTTTTCGGGGCGCCAGTCCGCAAATCCCAATACATGAGGCCAATCGCTTCGCGGTAGCCCGTCATTTTTTTCACGTATTGCAAAAACTGCGCTTCGATTGGTTTCACTATACTCAGTCCCCCTATGTATTTCATGGCCGTATCATCATTTCCATAACAAGGTGCCATTTTCCTGCTTGCCAGCGAGAAAATGCTATTTTTGTGGAAAATGAAAAAGGGAAGAATATCATTCTTCCCTCACCGCTGTCGGCAACACGTCTTTGATCGCCGCAATGACCCGTTCATCTTCCCTGTCGGTGACGAAAATGGAAACGATGCCGCAGTCGTCGCGCGTGCGGATGAGCCGTCCGACTCCTTGGCGAAGGCGAAGAAGCATATACGGCACATCGACGTCCCAAAACGGGTTGCTATACGCTTTTCGCTTCGCCTGAAACACCGGATCATTCGGCGGATACGGCAGCGACCAAATCATGACGTTCGACAGCGACGGCCCCGGGATGTCCAGCCCCTCCCATAAATGTTCAGAACAAAGCACCGTCTCTTCCTCGCGCTGAAATTCAGCGACCAAATCGCTGATTTCGCGGTCGCCTTCAAACAAAAACGAAAATGGTTCGCCGGCTGCCGCCTCTTTAAACTGAAGAAGCTCCTCGCGCGTCGGGAACAAGATGAGCGCCCGGCCTCCGGTTTCGCGCAATTTTTCAAGCGCATATGCGTATTTTTTGGCAAACAGCGTCTCATCCGCGCGGAACGTCGGCATAAAAATCGTCATCTGTTCGTCGTAATCAAACGGCGACGGCACGCTGAACGATAAATAGTCATCAATGCCTAAGCTTTGCGCTATATATTGGAATGATTTTCCGTTTGATAGTGTTGCCGATGAAAAGACAAACGGCATGCGTTTCGCGAACACTTTTTCGCGCAACACTTCCTGAACGGTGCGCGGCATGACGACAAACGTCGCCTCTTGACGCGACGACTCAAGCCACGTAATGGCGTCGGCGTTTTTCAAAAACAAATCGAGTGAATACTGGATTTGATCCAAATATTCATCCACAATGTTCAGCTGGTAATGATCGATCGTATACGTCTCGCTTTCAAACACAAGCTCGTTGCCGATTTCGACCATTTGGCCGCGGAGCCGCTTCGCCCATTGTTCAAGACGCGGCGACGGCAAAATTTCTTTCCGGTTCGAACCCGGAACGTCTTTCGCGCACGCTTTCAGCTCATCAAAAAAGCGCGTGCTCGTCTCCAGCGTCTCCTCAATTAAATAGGCGAGCTCTTCACGGATGTCGTTTTCAAGAAGACGTGTCAGCAACGTCTCAAGCGTCGTCTCTTTCATTCGATATGTCAACGCCTTTTGCGCAGCGAACTCCAATAAATGCCCTTCGTCAAACACGACACAGCTCGCTTCCGGCAACAGCGGCAGCTGTCCTTCCCGCTTGCGCGCTTCATACGTCCAAACATGTTCCATATAAAAATCGTGCGAGCAGACGATCAAATCCGCCGCCTTCCGGTAATAGTCGCGCCAAAGCGTCTGTCCGCAGCGATGCCGCTTTTCGCACGTGAAACAGTCTTGAAACGGATCCCAGGCGATTTTTTTCCACTGTTCATCAGTCAGGTGGGCGTATTCTTTTCGGTCGCCGTAGCGGTAGAACGACTGCAACGGTTTGTTGTCATGGACGAAGGCCGGAAGTTCATCGTAAATTTGCTCATACAGCTCGATGTCGTCATCGTCATACGTCGTCACTTCTTCCAGTTTATTCAAACATAAATATTGATCCGGCGATTTCGCCAGCCGGACGTCGATTTCCAGCCCGAGCACGTTGGATAGCTTCGCAATATCGCCTTCCTTTTTGACGAGCTGCTCAATGAGCGTCTCATCGGCGCAGGCGATAATGGCCGGCTTGCCTGTATAACGGGCGTAACAAATCGCATACAACAAATACACGATCGTTTTCCCTGTGCCAACTCCCGCTTCGGCGAAGATCACCTTTTTTTCTCGAAACGCCCGCTCGAGCTGAAACGCCATATAAATTTGCTCGTCGCGCAGCTCAAAGCCGGCTTCCGGCAAAATGTCATAAAAAACATCGCCGATCCACTGGCTCAACTTATCAAAAAAGTTTTCATTTTTTTCTACAACAAACGGATAACGCTCATGGCCCATCGTCGCCACCCCTCCAATTGGCATAAACTCCCCCGGCATATCATGCATAAGCGCGCAACAAGTTTGTTGCGCGCCCGATCCCTAGTAACAAAACAATATTATGATCGATGGCCGCCGAGAAGTCAACTTCGAGCTTCGCGCGGCGGCCGCGGCCCCCAGTACTGGTAGTAATGCGTTTCAATAAAGCCGTTAAACAGTTTGCGCCGCTTCGTCGCCGGGCGGCCGTAATGCGTTTCAAAACCGCGGTGGGCGGTTAAAATGTACACCGACCACGTATCCAAGGCGGCGAAGGCGCGGCCGATGGCGCGATAGAGCGCTTCGACCTCCCGTTGTTCGCCAAGCCGTTCGCCGTATGGCGGGTTGCCGACGATCACCCCGTATTGTGCATCGGTCCGAAACTGCTCGGCGCGGCCCTCCCGAAAAGAAATGAGATCGGAAAGCCCCGCTTCGGCTGCATTCATCTTGGCGATCTCGACCATGTGCGGGTCAAGGTCAATCCCGCAAATATCAAGCGGTTGGTCGTAACGCGCCATCTGTTCCGCCTCTTGGCGCGCCTCTTCCCATACCGATTCCCCGATCCACGGCCATTGCTCTGAGACGAAATCCCGGTTAAACCCTGGGGCGATGTTTTGGCCGATCAGCGCCGCCTCAATGGCAATCGTGCCCGACCCACAAAACGGATCGACAAACGGGCGCTCGGGCGTCCAATTGGTGAGCAACACTAAGGCGGCCGCGAGCGTCTCTCTTAGCGGCGCCTCCCCTTGGCGAGCACGGTAGCCGCGTTTATGCAGCCCGGCGCCGCTTGTATCGATCGTCAACGTAGCGATATCTTTGTGAAGCGCCACCTCGATCCGATACAACGGCCCGGTTTCCGGGAACCACGACAAATGATAGCGCGCTTTTAAGCTTTCGACGACTGCCTTTTTCACAATGGCTTGGCAGTCGGAAACGCTGAACAGCGTTGATTTGACCGACTTCCCGATCACCGGAAACTCGGCATCTTTCGGCAAGTAATCGGCCCATGGCAACGCCTTCGTTTGTTCAAACAACTCCTCAAACGTCGTCGCTCGAAACTCACCGACTTTCAGCTTCACGCGGTCAGCAGTGCGCAGCCAAAGGTTGGCCCGGCAAATGGCGAGCGCATCGCCTTCAAACGTCACTTTGCCGTTCTCCACTTGGCACTCATAGCCAAGCCGGCGCACTTCTTCCGCGACGACTGATTCGAGCCCCATCGCGGCCGTGGCAATCAGCGAAAACGAAGTCATCCTGTTCCCCCTATCTGATAGGTGTATGTATCCTCATTCATGGCCTATACTTCCATTATAGTCATATGGAAGGAAAACACACAAAAGAGAAAGCCCTCCTTCCTGCAGGAGGGCTTTCCCACGATTCCAATCACCGCGTTAATCATGTTCTGTAAGCCATGTTCTGTACCTTCGTACTGCAAGCGGCTTTCGCCTCGTACTCCGGCGGTAATCATCTATCTACAGGCAGCGTACGCCGCCTGTCCTTCCCTCCGTTCATTTCCTTCGGGAAGGTGCCCCTACCATCATTTGGGTTTCTCGCTCGTGGGGTTTACCGCGTTCCACCTCTAAGGTTTCCCTTAGAGCTGCGTCACTGTGGCACTTTCAGGGTAATCGAACCATATCCGCATGCGGACGTAGGTTCTTTCCCCGCCGTCAGCCCAGCCGAAGCCAGACTGCCCTAGCTTATGGATTCGCTAGGCACGAACACTACGGGCATCTCAGCACCGTGCGAGCATGGACTTTCCTCTACGGCCGAAACCGGCCGCAGCGATTACCCGAACATGATTAACGCTGCGAGCATCTTACAGTATAGCTGATCTTGGTGTGAGAATCAAGAAGAAAAAATTAGAAATCCCTGCATCAACTTCGCCCTGCCGGCTGGTTATTCATACAGTTTCCGGCCAAACACATGCTTTTCTAAGTTGGAAAGGCGCTGCAAAATGTCGTAGTTCGTCGTTCCCGCCGACATCGCCGGCCGTTTTTGAAGCTCCTCGACTTGCCGCTTCAGCCGGGCGTTTTCCTGGCGCAGCTCGTCAATTTCTTGCTGAAATGCTTCATAATCTTTAATAATGAGATCCAAAAATTGATCCACTTCGTCTTGGTTGTACCCCCGTATGCTTACCTTAAATTCCTTTTCTAAAATGTCTTTCGGCGTCAGTTTCACTTGATGGGCTGACATGGCTTTTCACCTCAATCCGCATTCAACGATCATCTTCTCTTTATTTTTTCAGAAATTCAGCCGGTTGTCAATTGACGGATGGCTTGCCGCATCGATCGGGAAGCCGCATGGCGCCCACGCAGACTTCCCGGCGGCGCCGAAACGCCGTCCTCCCGCCCAAACGCCGCCGGCTGCCGGCGTTTTCCATCCGTAAAAAAACAGAAGCCGACAAAGCGGCTTCTGTTTTTGGCCCTTACTATCGCAACGGAAACGGCGGAAATGGCATTGGTCCCGGACCCGGGCAGTACAGATGGCGATTGGCAGCCTGAGCCACCGCCGATTCCGTATGCGGGAAATAATGTTGATGTTCATACAGGTGATGATAAACATGCGTCGTATGCGATGGATGGATATGCGGCACAATCGTTGCTTCGAAATGATGCAAAACGTTGCAACGAGGCGGATGAACGATCGGCGCCGTTACATTCGGCAGGCAATGCATCATATTCCTCTCCTTTCATCAATTTAGGCTGTTGCTTGACAATACTAGCCTATGATGAACGGAGTGGACTCGTACTAGTATAAACACCCATTTTGAAGAGCCATTCGCGCCAACAATCTACCGGCTCTCTCGCCCCCGGTGCTTCGGACGTTTTGGCATCGTCATTCGTCTTTTTGAATCCGTTATGCGGCGCCGGCCTCTCTGACGTTCATTAATAGATATAATTGAACACGACAAACGTCAAACCGACGACAATAAAAAAGAGATACAAAATTTTTTTGTACATGCTCCGCATCGTCTTCTTCTCCCTGCCATCGTTTTCGTTCATTCCGATGCCATTGTACACGTTTTTTCTTTTTTCTACAAGATTCACAACAAAAAGACGAAACATTTTCGTTTTCTGTCATATTTTGCGCTTGCCAGGGAAATGGACGAGTTCTCACCCGTTTTTCTTGCGTTCAAGCCGCGCGAGCCGCCTGCGCCATTCCGCTTCTTCTTTCTCGCTATGTTGTCGGCTCATCCTAGCGAGCGACCGCCACGCTTCATATGCCATAACGGCATAACGGTGCGCTTCGGCCGCATCCCGGAAATAATGTTCATACACCTTCGCCAGTTCAAGCCCGGCCTTCGCCTTCCAATA
Source organism: Geobacillus zalihae NBRC 101842 (assembly GCF_001544135.1). Taxonomy (GTDB): domain Bacteria; phylum Bacillota; class Bacilli; order Bacillales; family Anoxybacillaceae; genus Geobacillus; species Geobacillus zalihae. The sequence continues at coordinate 134,682 of NZ_BCPV01000002.1, forward strand.
GCCATTTCCGTGGATCAACAAGTCGCGCCAAAGGAGAGCAGCCTCTTCATATCGTTTTTCTTTTCGGTATAAAAGCGAAAGCTGCCATTTCGCCGCCTGCGCTTCCTTCGCCCCTTTGCCGCTCGCCTCCTCGTACACCCCCCTTGCAGCCGCTGTTTCCCCGACCGCTTCGAACCAACGGGCGGCGGCCAACTGCTCCTTGGGGTCAGCGAGCCGGTCCGCTTCAAGCAGCTGAACGGATAGGTGAATGTAGAGAGCAATGAGCGACAACACGTCGCGCTCGTTATGGCGCAATACTGGCATGAGCCGGTCTGGATGGGGCGTTTGCAAAAACTCCTTGTACATCATCGGCGCCAAAAAGCCCGGCACATCATCGCCCCGCTCGACATGGAGAATGTGCCGCTCCACTTCCGAAAGGCGCAGCGAATCCAATTTGTCTTTCCATAAGCGGCGGGCGGCGTGATACAAATCAAAATGACCGAACGCTGGCAATTTTGGCACCATGTTGCGGACAAGCGCATGGCGCGTTTTCAGGCGCGGCCAGTCGAACGCTTTTCCATTATAGGTAACAAGCGTCGTATAATCGACGTCAGACAAAAAACTTTGATAGAGCGCCACTTCCGCCCCTGGGTATGGCAGAAGATGCTGGCGGATGGTGACGAAATCGCCAAGAATGCGGGCGTGGCCAAGCAAGAACATGATGTTTCCCGCCCCGCTTGAAAGTCCCATCGTCTCCGTGTCAAAAAAGAATAAGTCGCGAACGGCAAAGCCGCGGCAGGAGAGCGGATGGGAAAACGGCGCTTCCTGCCATCTTTCGTGCACTTCATACAGCGCTCCGAGCCGATAGCGGCCGTGCTGATAGTCAAGCGGATACACCGTTTCCCGAATGAGGCAGTAATCGCCGGCAAACCAATACGGCTTGGCGCCGTACTCCCGCCAAACGTCGGCATACGGCACGTCCGTCACAGGTCGTCCGTCCGGTTTCTCTTCTTCTTTTTCTTCATCGTTCTCCTTTTTATGCCGGGCGGCAAGCAATTCTTTCCATTGCGCCAACTTCGGCTTCATCCGTTCACCCCCTCCTTGCTTGACGTCGGCTTGCTTCTATAAGTTGATTCTCCCACACTCGGCAAAAACACGCATGACGACGCTTAAACGGACGGACCGGCCCAAACGGCAAGTTGTTCGTCCAAAAACTGGACAAGTTCACGCTTCAACGACGGTCCGTCAGCGCTTGAAATGCCGATGCACGATGGGCAGCCGTCCGCACACGGGCAACGTTCGACCCATTCTTTCACATGTTTCATGATCTCTTCATACCGTTCAAACACCGCCTCCGACAGGCCGACTCCGCCTGGATAGCGATCATAAAGGAAAATCGTCGGCCGTCCGGAATGCGGCGCCTTAAGCTGCGGCACGACGTGAAGATCGGAGCGGTCGCACATGACAAACACCGGCACGAGATGACCAAGCACATTGGCGATGCCGACAAGGAGTTGTTCAAACAGCGCCGGGGAAAACCGTGACGGCACCGCCTCCCACTCGATCCACGCCGCCGATGTATGCAGCGTTTCCTCGGGAAGCCGGATCGGCCCTGATCCGATGTTTTCAAACGTCGACAGCTTCAGCTTTTTAAAAATCGTCGCCATCGCTCGGACCGATACATCACCGTAACGCACCGCCATTTGTCCGCGCGTTTCGCTCCGGTCTTCCGACAGCACATCAAGCCGGACAGCCAAATTGGCGTCCGTAAAATATTCAACATCGACTTGGCGGACGTACGCCTTTTTCTCCTCCCAGTCGAGCTTTTCGACTTGGTATTGTGCTCCTTCGTGCAAATAAATCGCTTCATCATGAAGCAGCGTCATCGCGCTGAAGCGGTCCATTTCGCCAATGACGCGATGGCGGGCGGTGTCGGAAATATCGATGATGACGACGTTTTCCTGAGCTGCGGAGCGCAAACTGATATCATGCGCCGGAAACGCGTCGCTCATCCAATGCCAGCGCCCAGCGCGTTCGTTTAGCACCCCTTGCTCGGCCAAAAAGTCGAGCACCTCTTCGACCTCGACGCCGCCGAACGTCTCGCCGCGCCGGAACGGAAGCTCATAGGCGGCGCATTTGATATGATCGACCAAAATGAGCAGATTGTCCGGGTTGATGCGCGCCGCCTCCGGCGAGCGGGCGAAAAAGTATTCTGGATGGGAGATGATGTACTGATCGAGGGGGCTTGCGCTTGCGATCATCACAACGAGCGAATCGCCCTGGCGCCGGCCGGCGCGCCCGGCTTGCTGCCACGTGCTGGCGATCGTTCCCGGATACCCTGTTAAGATGCACGCTTGCAATTGGCCGATATCAACACCGAGCTCGAGCGCATTCGTGCTCACCACACCGATAATCTCCCCGCTGCGCAACCCTTTTTCAATGGCGCGCCGCTCGTTCGGCAAGTAGCCGCCGCGGTAGCCGCGGATCGTCGTATCGCCGATTCGTTCGTTCACCACCGCCTGCAAATGGCTTAAAATCAACTCGACACGGACGCGGCTGCGGGCGAAAACGATCGTCGGAATGCGGTTGACAAGCAGCTGTCTTGCGAGCTCAACGGCCGTTTTTGTCGCGCTTTGGCGGATGTTCATCGTCCGCTCGACAACCGGCGGATTGTAAAACACGAAATATTTCCGCCCGCGCGGCGCCCCATTGTTGTCAATAAGCGTCACCGGTTCGCCGATCAGCCGCTCCGCCAACTCTTTCGGATTGGCGATCGTCGCCGACGTGCAAATAAACGTTGGTCGACTCCCGTAAAAGGCGCAAATGCGCTTTAAGCGGCGGATGACGTTCGCCACATGGCTGCCGAATACGCCGCGGTATGTATGCAGTTCATCGATGACGACGTAGCGCAGCTGTTCAAAAAGAGAAATCCATTTCGTATGGTGCGGCAAAATGGCCGTATGGAGCATATCTGGGTTGGTGATGACAATATGGCCCGCTTGACGGATTTTTTGCCGCAGCGCCGGCGCCGTGTCGCCGTCGTATGTATGGCTGTAAATCGACACCCCCATCTCGGCGATGATCTCGTTTAGTTCATTTCTTTGATCTTGAGCGAGCGCCTTCGTTGGAAAGATATACAGGGCGCGGCTCGATGGCTCTTTGGCAATGGCATCGAGCACCGGCAAATTGTAGCAAAGCGTTTTCCCTGAAGCGGTCGGCGTCACGGCGACAATGTTCCGCCCGCTTTGGACCGCGTCATAAGCGGCCGCCTGGTGCGTATACAACGAAGCGATGCCGCGCGCTTTGAGCGCCGCGCCAAGCCGCGGATCGAGTTCGTCTGGAAACGGAACGAAATTCGCTTCTTTCGGTTCGATTTCATGCCAATACACGACATTCGGATCTTGGCGAAGCTGTTCGATCCATTCCGAAAGCGTCTGTTTTCTCACGTCGCATATCACCTCGTTTCTATTTTACATGCATTCCGTTTGTTTGCACTACAAAAAACGCCCACCCAGAGGCAGTCCTGTCTCGTTTCAAACTGGCAGACAACCGATATATCGGAGCCGGCCGAACGACAGAACGTTCGATTGTATCTGAACAGTTTTGGAAAAAGGATGCCTTCCTCTCATCTTCCCCGCCAAGGCGGCATCCACATGGGTCATTCTTCTTGGCACAAAAAAACGTCCAGCCGCTACAGCTGGACGGAATGGGCTCCACGATAGCCGAGCCTTGCCGACAGTTCTTTGCCGATCTGCCGCATGCGCACAGTGAGCGATGTGATGCGGTCGTCCGTCATGCGGATCGTCGGGCCGGAAACGCTGATCGCCGCGACGACGCCGCCAGTATAGTCAAAAATCGGAACGGCAACACATCGGATACCGTACTCGTTTTCTTCCAAGTCAAGCGCATACCCGTTTTGCCGGACGGTCTCAAGTTCGCGGAAAAATGCCTCGCGGTCGGTGATTGTCCAATCGGTATGCTTCGGCAGTCCTTTCCGATCGATGATCTCTGCAGCCACCGCGGGCGGCAAATGGGCTAAAATGGCCTTGCCGACCGCCGTGCAATGCATCGGAGCCCGCTTGCCGACTTTGGAGTGCATGCGCAGCGTCTCCGTTCCTTCCAATTTTTCAATATAAATGACTTCCCCTTGATCATAGACGACGAGGTGGATGACCTCGTTCGTTTCTTTTTCGAGCACGCGCAAATATGGCTTCGCCTCTTGGCGCAAATCGATCGAATCAAGCAGCCTTGAGCTGAGCTCTAAAAACTTGTAGCCGAGCTTATACCGCTCCGTTTCCGGATGTTGTTCGATATAGCCGTATTGGGCAAGCGTCGTTAAAATGCGGTACACCGAACTTTTGTTGATGTCCATTTGTTTCGCGATTTCCGTCACGCCCAGCCCGTCCTTTTTCGTGCTGACGATTTCGATAATTTGCAGCGCCCGGCGGACCGATTTGACCGTGTTTTCTCGTTCCATCGCATTCACCTCGATTTGTTCTCTCCGCTCGCCATTATACACGAACAGCCGGGCTTTTGCAGGCGGGAGAGCAGCGCAGGCGCGCGTGGCAGCGAGCGCCGCCTTAACGGACGGAACGTATTCACCGTCAGGACGCGCCTGATGCCTTGTTTGGCCCAGAGATGCCGCAGGTTCGTTATGAACGTCGGATGGAAACGGCTGGCGCTTTGGCGGCGACGAACGTATTGCGGAGCGTGCCGATGCCGTCCACATCGCATTCAATGACCGTCCCCGGGCCGACAAGCTCGGCGCCGACCGGGCTTCCCGTCAAAATGACGTCGCCCGGTTGCAGCGTCATGACATGAGACAAATACGAAATCATTTTGCTGATGGAAATGATCATCAGCTTGGTCGAGCTGTTCTGCTTTTCTTCACCATTGACCCGCGCTTTCACCGATACAGCCCGAGGATCGAGCTCTGTTTCAATGACCGGGCCGAGCGGTGTAAACGTATCGAACGATTTTCCGATCGTCCAATGGCCGTCCGGGTGGAAAAACTGCGGCGCGGTGACATCGTTGGCGACCGTATAGCCGAAAATATACGACCACACGTCTTCTTCGCTCACCTGTTTTGCCTCTTTGCCGATCACAACCGCCAGCTCGGATTCAAATTTCACTTCACCAACCCCGCTCGGAATGACCACCTCCGCTTCCGGCCCGACGACCGACGAGGATGGTTTAAAGAAAAAGACAGGAATATCTGGCAGTTCCACCGGCAGCTGTTCACTGGAGGCCACATAGTTGGCGCCAATGCCGATCACATGGCGCGGCGCAAGCGGCGCCACGAGCGAAACGCGATCATAGCGAAATACGTTTCCCGTATAATCCCAAGCGGTGAACATATTTCCTTCGATTTCGCGGATCACTTCACCGTTCACCACACCGGCGCGAATCGCGCCATCAGCGAAAAAACGGGCAAATTTCATCGATGGCTACCCCTCTCTGACACGATTTTGTTCCTCAACTTTTTCCTTGACTCGAGCCACCCCGGTCTCCATGGCGGCACGGGCGACGGCGGAAGCGACGGCCTCGACGACGCGCCGGTCAAACGGGTTCGGGATGACATACTCTTCCGTCAGCTCTTCCGGCTGGATGAGCCCGGCGATGGCTTCGGCAGCGGCAATTTTCATCGCCTCATTAATTTGCGTCGCCCGCACATCGAGCGCGCCGCGGAAAATGCCAGGGAACGCCAACACGTTGTTCACTTGGTTCGGCAAATCCGACCGGCCGGTCGCGACCACGGCGGCGCCGGCGGCTTTTGCCTCATCCGGCATGATCTCAGGCACCGGATTGGCCAAGGCGAATACGACCGCCCCTCGGTTCATCGTCCGAACCATCGCCGGCGTCAACGCCCCAGCAACCGAGACACCGATAAACACATCCGCGCCTTGAATGACGTCCGCAAGCGTCCCGGAGATACGGCGGTGATTCGTTTGCCGGGCGATTTCTTCCTTGATAGCGTTCATCCCATGCGAGCGCCCTTCATAAATCGCTCCTTTTGTGTCGCAAACGATCAGTTCGCCGACTCCGATCGACAGCAGCAATTTGGCGATCGCCACCCCGGCAGCGCCGGCGCCGTTGATGACAACCCGGCAATCGGCAAGCTGTTTGCCAACCACTTTCAAGGCGTTCGTCAGCCCAGCGGCCACGACAATCGCCGTGCCATGCTGATCATCATGAAACACCGGGATCGCCATCTCTTGGCGAAGACGCTCTTCAATGACAAAGCAGGCGGGGGCGGCGATATCTTCCAAATTGATGCCCCCAAACGCCGGTTCCAGCAACTTGACCGTTTGAATGATTTGTTCCGGATCTTCCGTATCGAGGCAAAGCGGCACGGCATCGATCCCGGCGAACGCTTTGAACAAGGCGGCTTTCCCTTCCATGACCGGAAGCGCCGCCCGCGCGCCAATGTTGCCAAGCCCAAGCACCGCCGTGCCATTCGAGACGACGGCGACAAAATTGCCCTTCACTGTATAGTTGTACATTTCGTCTTGGTCGACGTAAATTTCTTTGCACGGTTCAGCCACTCCCGGCGAATAAATGAGACTTAAATCATTGGCATTCACGACCGGCACTTTCACTTCAACTGACAGCTTTCCTCTTGCCTGCCGATGGACAAGCAACGCTCGTTCTCGCAAATGTTCCATCACTGATCCCTAGCTACTAGCCTTCCCCTATCCCCTTGTACCGCCTTTTGTGCTGCTTTGCGTTTGACAACCCGGCCAGTAGTAACTAGGAGCTGTCTCCTTTCTCTATTTATTTTCTTAATTTTCTGATCAAAATAGATAGGAAGGAACAAGGTCATCCATCCCTTGTTCCTTATACAACTTTTGGCGTTTATTGCTGAATGGCGGCAAATTTCGCTTTTGCTTCTTGACGGCGGCGGTGCAAAATCGGCTCGGTATAGCCGTTTGGCTGTTCATAGCCGCGGAAAATGAGATCGCACGCCGCTTGGAACGCCACCGAATCATCGTAATTCGGCGCCATCGGACGATAGTTCGGATCGCCGACGTTTTGTTCGTCGACGACTTTCGCCATCCGCTTGAGCGTCTCAAGCACTTGCTCTTTCGTGCAAATGCCATGATGGAGCCAGTTGGCGAGAATTTGGCTCGAGATGCGAAGCGTCGCCCGGTCTTCCATCAGTCCGACGTTGTGAATGTCCGGCACTTTCGAGCAGCCGATCCCTTGGTCGATCCAGCGGACGACATAGCCTAAAATGCTTTGGCAGTTGTTGTCGAGCTCTTCTTGAATCTCTTCCGCTGTCCATTGCGGATGGTCAACGACCGGGATTTGCAACATGTCGTCGCGATAATCGTTCCGATCGTTCGCCAGTTCGCTTTGCACAGCGGAGACGTTCACTTGATGGTAATGAAGCGCATGGAGCGTAGCCGCCGTCGGCGACGGCACCCATGCCGTATTGGCGCCTGCTTTGAGCTGCGCTCCTTTTTGCTTCAGCATTTCGGCCATCAAATCCGGCATCGCCCACATTCCTTTGCCGATTTGCGCCCGGCCGCGGAAGCCGGCGGCAAGCCCAACGGCGACGTTCGATTTTTCATACGCCTGCAGCCAAGTCGATGATTTCATCTCGTTTTTGCGCAGCATCGGCCCCGCTTCCATCGACGTATGAATTTCGTCTCCGGTCCGGTCGAGGAAGCCGGTGTTGATAAAAATGATGCGGTCGCGCACTTGGTAGATGCAGTTTTTCAAGTTGAGCGACGTGCGGCGCTCCTCGTCCATCACGCCGATTTTAATCGTATTCCGCTCAAGGCCGAGCATATCTTCGACACGGTCAAACAGCTCGTTGGCAAACGCCACTTCCGCCGATCCGTGCATTTTCGGCTTGACGATGTAGATGGAACCTTTGCGCGAATTCAAGTAGCGTGTATTGCCGATGAGCGAATGTTTCATAATCAAGCTTGTAATGACGGCGTCCATGATCCCTTCATGCACTTCCTCGCCATTCGCATGCAAGATCGCGTTGTTCGTCATTAAGTGCCCGACGTTGCGCACGAACATGAGCGAACGGCCCGGCAGCACGAGCTCCCCGCCATCCGGCGTTTTGTATACGCGATCCGGGTTCAGGGAGCGCGTCATGATTTTGCCGTTTTTCTCAAATGTCGCTGTCAAATCGCCTTTAACGAGACCAAACAAGTTGCGGTAAACGAGCACTTTGTCTTCGGCGTCAACGGCCGCCACCGAATCTTCACCGTCCATGATCGTTGTCACGGCCGCTTCTAGGACAATGTCTTTGACCCCGGCTTGATCCGTTTTTCCGACCGCATGCTCGCGGTCGATTTGAATTTCAATGTGAAGGCCATTGTTCTTCAGCAACACCGCTGTCGGATGTTGCGGGTCGCCTTGGAAGCCGACGAATTTTTCCGGCTCTTTCAGCCCCGTCGTCGCCCCGCCTTCTGTCGTCACGACAAGCTGGCCATCAACAATGGCGTACTGGACAGCGTCTTTATGGGAATATTGCGCCAGCGGCACCGCTTCATCTAAAAACTGCCGCCCGTAGGCGATGACTTTCGCCCCGCGCACCGGGTTGTACGACGAACCGCGCTCGGCGCCGTCTTCTTCGCTGATGGCATCGGTGCCGTACAGCGCGTCGTACAGGCTGCCCCAACGGGCATTGGCAGCGTTTAATGCATAGCGGGCGTTCGTCAACGGAACGACGAGCTGCGGCCCGGCTTGCACGGCAATTTCATCGTCGACATTGTCGGTCGTAATCTCAAAGTCCTCGACTTCCGGCTCCAAATAGCCGATGTCTGTCAAAAACGCTTTATATTCGTTAAAATCAAAGCGGCCGCGATGCGCTTTATGCCACTCATTCAATTTTTCTTGAATTTCGTCGCGGCGGGCGAGCAATTCTTTGTTGCGCGGCGTCAATTCGGAAATGAGCGCGCCGAAATCGCTCCAAAACTTGTCTTGATCCAACCCGCTGTTCGGCAGAAGCTCCTCGTTGACAAAGTCGTACAACACTTTGGCGACTTGGATGTTCCCTTTTTGTACGTATTCGCCCATCATTCTCTTCCCCTCTCTTGTTTCTTATTACGAAACATTGTTTCTAAATTTCTCTAAAAAGATGATACCATGAAACGAAATGACTGGCAATCGTTTTCAAAAAATTTTCATTTCACTGTCGACGGCGTCTTTGTCTCTACACAACGCCCCGGCGTCGGGAACAGCTTGCCGGCGTTGAGCAAGTTTTTCGGGTTAAACACGTCGCGGATGGCCGTTTGCGCCAAAATTTCCTCGTCAGTGAAGATGAAGCGCATCTCTTCTTTTTTCTCAATGCCAACGCCATGTTCGCCGGTGATCGATCCGCCGACCGCCGCGCACGCCTTGAGGCATTCGCTTCCGGCGGCAAGCGCCCGCTCCGTCTCCCCAGGCTTGCTTGCATCAAACAGCACAAGCGGGTGCAAATTGCCGTCTCCAGCATGGAAAATATTCGCAATCCGAAGCCCGTATTTGCGGCTAATATTGGCGATTTCGTTCAACACTTCCGGCAGCCGGCTGCGCGGAATGACGCCATCTTGCACTAAATAGTCAGGCGAAATCGCCCCCATGGCGCCAAAGCCGGTTTTCCGGTTCGCCCACCAGCGGGCCCGTTCTTCCTCTGACTGGGCGACTTTCACTTCGCGCACATGATGGCGGCGGCAAATCGTTAAAATATCGTTGATTTGTTCGTCGATCCCGGCGGAAATGCCATCCACTTCAATGAGCAACAGCGCGGCGATGTCTTTCGGATGCCCGACCGGAAACGCGGCCGCTTCGACCGCCTCGATGGCCGTTTGATCCATCATCTCGAGCGCCGCCGGCACGATTCCAGCGGAAATGATGTCAGAAACGGTCTGGCTCGCATCTTCCACTTCGTCAAAATAGGCGAGCACCGTCTGTTTGGCCTCGGGATTTTTCAACAAACGGACGGTGATTTTTGTCACGATGCCAAGCGTCCCTTCCGACCCGGTCAGCAGCCCGAGCAAATCGTAGCCTGGCGGATCGGGAACGCCGTTTCCGCCGATTTCAATCACTTCGCCGTTCGGCAAGACGACTTCAAGCCCTAAAATATGGTTCGTCGTCACTCCGTATTTTAAGCAGTGGGCGCCGCCAGCGTTTTCAGCGACGTTGCCGCCGATCGTGCAGCAATATTGGCTTGACGGGTCGGGCGCATAGTAATAGCCGCGGTGGGCGACCGAGTTCGTCAACTTCAAGTTGACAAACCCCGGCTCGACGACGGCGCGCCGGTTTTCGAGATCGACGTGCAACAGCCGCTTCATCCGCGTTAGGCTGATGACGACTTCGCCGTTTAGCGGAATCGCCCCGCCGCTTAACCCCGTGCCGGCGCCGCGGGCGAGAAACGGAAGATCATGCTCATGGCAGTATTTGACGACCGCCGCCACTTGCTCCGTGCTGTTTGGAAATACAACCGCCCTTGGCAAATGGCGGTGGACGGTGAAGCCGTCGCAGTCATACGCCATTAAATCTTCTTTCCGGTATAAAATCGCCTGTTCCCCAACGATGCGGGCGAGCGCTTGGATGTGCGGGTCGTTCGTTGCAATCGGCCGTTTTCTCATATGCGCACGTCCTTCCCTTCTTCTTTTTGGTACGCCCAATCGAGCAGCTGCACCGTATGGACGATTTTTTGGTTTCGTCCATGTTTCATGACGCCAAGCGCCATTTGCAGCATGCAACCTGGATTGCCCATCGAGATCAGCTCCACCTCTTGCGGCACGTGTTGCATTTTGCTCTCAAGCACCGCTTGTGCCATCTCCGGATGGGTGAGGTTGTAAATGCCGGCGCTGCCGCAGCAACGATCGGCGTTTGGCATGGCGACC
>NZ_BCPV01000003.1 GCF_001544135.1 Geobacillus zalihae NBRC 101842
GGCCCGACACCCCTTGTTCTTTTAACAGCGCCTCCGCCAACCCGAGCGTCAGCTTCGTTCCGTATACCGGCACAGACAGCTGCTTGAGCACGTAGGCGATCGCCCCCATATGCTCCTCGTGCCCGTGGGTGAGAAAAATGGCCTGAATGCGATGCTGCCGTTCAATCAAATAGGTGATGTCCGGGATCACTTTGTCGATGCCGAGCATTTCGTCTTCCGGAAACATCACCCCGGCGTCGATGACAAAAATGTCCTCGTCCAATTCGACAACATACATGTTTTTGCCGATTTCTCCGACTCCCCCAAGGGCAAAAATGCGTATTTTCTCTACCGGCTTTATTTTCGATTTCAAGGCTGCGTCCTCCCAATTGTGATGCTAACCCGCTCAAAGTCACTTGCTTTTATTATAACGAATCGATGCTGAAAAACACAAGATGGTTCATTCACCAGCCAATGGATTTCACAGCCAAGGCAAAAAAAGGCCCCAACGCGCAAGCAAAGCGTTGGGGAATCGTTTCGTTACGACAGCGCATCGAGCAGGCGGCTTAGCTCCTTCCGCTCTTGTTCGGCAAGCGGCACAAGCGGAAGGCGCACCGAACCAACGTCCAGCCCGCGCAGCTGCAGCGCCGTTTTCACCGGCACCGGGCTTGGGGCGGCAAACAAGCCTTTCATGAGCGGCAGCCATTTTCGATGCAGCGCCGCCGCCTTCTGATGATCGCCCGCTAAAAAGGAACGAATCATTTCCTGCATTTCATTGCCAATGATGTGCGAAGCGACCGAGACGACGCCATTACCGCCGATCGCTAGCACTGGAAGCGTCAAGCTGTCGTCGCCGCTGTAGAGCAAAAAGTCGTCCGGCGTACGCTCAATGATTTCCGCCATGGCGTCCAAATTGCCGCCCGCTTCCTTGACAGCGACAATGTTCGGAACTTCGGACAGCCGGATGACCGTCTCCGGAGCAAGACTCACCGACGTGCGCCCTGGAACGTTATACAGCATCACCGGCAGCGATGTGCTTTCGGCAATCGCTTTGAAATGTTGATACAGCCCTTCTTGGTTCGGCTTGTTGTAATACGGCGCCACAAGCATGACAGCATCGACGCCCGCCTCTTCCGCCTTTTTCGTCAGCTCGATCGACGCGCGCGTATCGTTCGTGCCCGTTCCAGCAATGACCGGCGCCCGGCCGTTGACGACGGAGACGACATGGCGAAAAAGCGCGATTTTTTCCTCGGTCGTCAACGTCGGCGACTCGCCGGTCGTGCCGGCGACAACGAGCGCATCTGTGCCATTGTCAAGCAAATAGTTGACAAGCTCCGTTGTTTTTGCCAAGTCGAGATTCCCTTTTCGGTCAAATGGCGTAACCATCGCCGTTATGATGTTCCCGAACTGAACCACGGTTTTCACTCCTCGCTCCCAATCGCTTCATCTTCGCCCGCATCCGCCTCGGATAAACAGAAGGCGTCATGCAGAGCGTTGACCGCCTTTTCCATATCGTCTTGCTTCACTAGCACCCAAATCGTCGTATGGCTGTCGGCGGACTGCAAAATTTGAATGCCTTGCTCCGACAAGGCAGTGACGATTTTCGCCGTCACCCCCGGTACGCCGGCAATGCCGGCGCCGACGACCGACACTTTGGCGCATCGGGGCGTCACGGCCGGTTCGTAGCCGATGCGGCGCAGGGCGGCCACCGCTTTTTCCGTCATGTCGCCGCTCACGGTGTACACAACACCGTACGGGGAAATGTTGATAAAGTCCACGCTGATCCCTTCATGGGCCATCGCTTGAAACACGTCAGACTGCAGCTCATAGTGGCCTTCTTTCGCCAGCACTTTGATTTGTGTGACGTCGGCGACGTACGTAATGCCGGTGACAAGCCGCTCTTTCACATCGCTTCCTTTTCGGCCGCGCACCGATGAAGTGACGAGCGTCCCGGGGGCATCGGAGTACGTCGAGCGAATGCGCAGCGGCACTTTCGCCTGCATGGCGATCTCCACCGCGCGCGGATGGATCACTTTCGCCCCTTGGTACGCCATGTTGCAAATTTCCGTATACGTAACGACGTCAAGCGGCCGGGCGCTCTCAACGATGCGCGGGTCGGCGGTCATGACGCCGTCGACATCGGTGAAAATATCAACCCACTCCGCGTTTAACGCCGCGCCGAGCGCTGCCGCCGACGTGTCGCTCCCGCCGCGGCCGAGCGTTGTTATGTCGCCGTTTTCCGCCATGCCTTGAAAGCCGGCGACAACGACGACGTCGTATTGCCGAAGCGCCTCAAGGAGGCGGTCGCAGCGCATTTCGAGAATTTTCGCGTTCGTATGATCGCTGTTCGTGCAAAATCCTGCCTGGGCGCCGGTGAACGCCGTCGCTTTGATGCCGTGTTCGTTCAACAAGTTGCTGAACACAACGCTTGAGATGATTTCTCCGCACGCCATAAGCATATCTTGCTCTCGTTTTGTGACATGGTGATGAACGCCGCCGATCAAACTAAGCAGCGTATCGGTCGCATATGGATCGCCGGAACGTCCCATAGCCGATACGACGGCCACGACTTTATAGCCATCTTCCAACGCCCGTTCAATATGGCGGCGCGCCAAGTTCCGCCCGCGCTCGTCGCGGACGGACGTGCCGCCGAACTTTTGAACAATGAGTTTCATGCTAACACCTCGATGCTTTTTCAAATGAGCCCGAGCTTCAACAAACTTTCTGCGATTTGCACCGAGTTCGAGGCTGCACCTTTTAGCAAGTTGTCAGCGACAATCCATAGATGGAAGCCGCGGCGGTTGTCCAAATCGCGGCGGATGCGGCCGACAAACACGTCGTACTTACCGACGCAATTGGCCGGCATCGGATACAACTGTTCGCTCGGATCATCTTGAAGCACGACGCCCGGCGCTTCGCGGAGCACCGCCTGCAAGTCAGAGGCGGTGACGCCGTCTTGTTCAATTTCGATGTACACCGATTCCGAATGGCCGCTCGCCACCGGAATGCGCACGCACGTCGCCGCCACTTTCAGCTCAGGCATATGCATGATTTTTTTTGTTTCATTGATCATTTTCATCTCTTCAAACGTGAATCCATTGTCTTGAAACTTATCGATCTGCGGAATGGCGTTGAACGCAATTGGGTAATGCTTCCGGTCCGATTTCACTGGCAAAATGTTCGCCTCAACCGGTTTGCCTTCGAGCACGGCTTTCGTCTGCTCGTTGAGCTCTTCAATGGCCTGCGCTCCCGCCCCGGAGACGGCCTGGTACGTCGAGACGATGACGCGCTCTAAGCCAAACGCTTTTCGAATCGGCTCCAACGCCACGACCATTTGAATCGTCGAGCAGTTCGGATTGGCGATAATGCCGTTATGCCACGTCAAATCGCTTTCGTTCACTTCCGGAACGACAAGCGGCACGTTTTCCTCCATCCGAAACGCGCTCGTATTGTCGATCACGATCGCCCCGCGCCGCACCGCTTCCGGCGCCAGCGCTTTCGATACGGCGCCGCCGGCGCTGAACAAGGCGATGTCGACCCCGTTAAAGCGCTCGGGCGATGCCGCCTGCACTTCGATCTCCTCGCTGCGAAAGCGCATTTTTTTGCCGGCTGACCGCTCCGATGACAACAAAGTCAATTTTCCAACCGGGAAGTTCCGGTCTTCAAGCGTCCGCACCATTTGCTGCCCAACTGCCCCCGTTGCTCCGACGACAGCGACATGATATTGTTTTTGAGCCATCAACCATTCTCCTTCCACATCGTCACTCTAAGAAGTGAATTCATAGTCTTTATTTTATCACATTCCGCTGTGGACGAGAGAACATTTTTATGCGGAACATTGATTTTTGATTCAGTTGTAGCGGAACCGCTCGATAATGACCGGCTGCAGCTGCTTCCCTTCAAGCGCGGCGAGAATCGTATCGCGCAAAAGCGGCATGTAGGCGACCATGGAGTTCGGCTTCGCCTGCGGGGCGTCTTGGCCGAACGGGATGAAATAAATGTTTTTTGCTGCCATAAGCCGCATTAGATTGACGCCGTTTAAGCCGAGCGCATCGTTCGTGGAGATGCCAAGCACGACCGGGCGGTGGTTGCGCATCGTCGCTTTCGCTGCCATCAGCACGGGGGAATCCGTCATGGCATTGGCCAGCTTGCTCATCGAGTTGCCGGTGAGCGGGGCGATCACCATGCAGTCGAGCGGGATTTTCGGTCCGAGAGGTTCTGCTTTGACGATCGTATCGATCACCTCGTTTCCGGTCAGTTGCTCCAGTTTTTTCACCCATTCTTCCCCTTCCCCGAAGCGGGTGTTCGTCGTTTTCACCGTATAGGTGACGATCGGCAGCACCTCCGCTCCTTCGTTGACAAGCTTCTCGATCTCCGGGAACACCGCATCATATGTGCAATGCGACCCGGTGAGGCCAAAGCCGATCCGTTTTCCTTTCAAGCTGTTTCCGCTCATGCATGATTCTCCTCCCGTTTTTGTAAATCTGCATATAACAGCTGCGCCAAGACGTTGGCGATGATTTGCCCAGCTGTCTTCGGCGCGACGACCCCCGGCAGCCCAGGCGCCAAGATGGCTTTCACTCCGCGCTTTTCAGCATAGCGGAAATCGGTGCCGCCCGGTTTTGACGCCAAATCGATAATCAGCGTATGGGGCGGCATTTTGGCGATGACGCTCGCCGTCACGATGAGATGAGGCACGGTGTTGATGCAGACGTCAATGTCACGCACTTCTTTTTCCAAATCATTTAAATGAAACGGTTCAAGCCCCATTTCCGTAATGCGGGCGAGATGCTCCGACCGGCGCGCCCCGACTTTCACTTTTGCCCCCAAAGCGGCAAATGTCCGGGCGACGGTCATGCCAACGCGTCCAAGCCCCAAGACGGCAACGCATGAGCCGTGGATCGTAAAATCCGTATGCTGAATGACCATCATCACCGTGCCTTCCGCGGTCGGAATGGAGTTGTAAATGGCGACATCGTCGCGCTCAAACAACTGCACGTGCTTGCGCCCTGTTTTTTTCACCAATTCGTCCAAATACGCGTTGCTGATGCCGGAATAAATCGTGCATTGCCGCGCCGTTTTTTGCACCATCTCTTCTGTAAACGGAATCGGTTCGTGGGCAAACACGCTGTTGACGTTTCCGTCCAGCGTCGTGCCGTGAACCGGCAAAATGATCGCATCCAAATCGGCAAAATCGACTTCGCCAATCGGCAGCTTCATCGCCCCGGTGAAATGATGGGCGAGCTGGTCGAAGCCGACAAGCGACAACTTCGCGTCGAGTTCAACGAGTTTGCGGATGACTTCAAGCTGCCTAGCATCGCCGCCGATGATGGCGACATGCATTCCTGTCAGCATCATATGTCCTCGTCACCTTCTTTACTGGCAAACTGCTCCGTTTCTTTTCCCATCTTATGTTGGAAGGAAAATATAGGTGAATATCCTTGCAGGAAAAAATGGGCGATATGCGCCCAAAGCTGACAAGAGGCAGTCATTTTTTCTGTTTTTGTTCCTTACATATAAAGTAAAGAAGCGAAAAAGGAGGAAACCAGCATGAGGCTGAGCGAATTAAGCGGAAAAGAAATTGTCGATGTAAGCCGAGCCGAGCGGCTCGGGGTGCTCGGGCAGACCGATTTGGAAATCAACGAGCAAACGGGGCAGATCGAGGCGCTGCTCATTCCAACGGGAAAATGGTTCGGGTTTCGCAAAGACGGACAGGAAATTCGCGTGCCGTGGAAATATATTCGCAAAATCGGCGCCGATATGGTGATGATCGACGTCCCCGAGGAAGGGTGAAAGAGGCGGAAACGAAAAAGCTAACAACCTAGCGAAAGGTCGTTAGCTTTTTTGAGCTCGGTCTATGAACGGAGCGGGCGCGGCAGCACGCCGTCCGGGCTGATTAAGGCGAGCGCGTAATCGTCCGTGAAAACCGTGCGCGCTAGTTCGTTTACTTTTTCCACCGTGACACTTTCAATCTCTTCAATGATCTCATCAAGCGAGCGGTGGCGGCCGAGAAGGAGTTCATTTTTGCCGTTGCGGCTCATCCGGCTGTTCGTGCTCTCGAGCCCAAGCATCAGGCTTCCTTTCATCTGCTCTTTGCTGTTATGCAACTCTTTTTCGGTCACTCCGTCCTCCTTCAGCTGGCGAATGGTGTGCTGGATCGTTTCGAACAGCACATCAAGCTGGCTGCTTCCTGTGCCGGCGTAAATGGCGAGCAGGCCGCTGTCTTGGTAGGCGGAATGGTACGAGAACACCGAATACGCCAATCCGCGCTGTTCGCGCACTTCCTGAAACAGCCGGCTGCTCATGCTGCCGCCTAAAATATTGTTCAAGATGAGGAGCGGGTACGCGTCCGGATGGCCGATCGGCAACCCGTTGAATCCGATGCATACGTGCGCCTGCTCAGTGTCCTTTTTGCGCGCGATCTTTTGCGGCACAAACGCCGGCGTCCCTGAAGAAGGCGGCTTGCTCTCTGCGGCAAACGAGCCGAAATAGCGCTCGACCTCATCAATAAACCGTTCGTCGACGTTGCCGGCGACCGAAATGACGACGCGATCCGGTGTATAGTAGTCCGCCATATATTGGCGCAGCGTGTCGCCAGTAAACGTGCGCAGCGTCTCTTCCGTGCCCAAAATCGGATAGCCGAGCGGATGACCCGCATAGCACGCTTTGCCGAGCAAATCGTGGACGATGTCATCCGGTGTATCTTCATACATTTTGATTTCCTCGAGCACGACGTTGCGCTCCTTTTGCAGCTCATCCTCCACAAATGTCGAGTGGAAAAACATATCGGCGAGCATTTCAAGCGCCAGCGGCGCGTGTTCATCCAACACTTTGGCGTAGTAACACGTATACTCCTTCGATGTAAAGGCGTTTACTTGCCCGCCGATGCTGTCGAATGCTTCCGCAATGTCCCGGGCCGTGCGCGTCGTTGTCCCCTTGAAAAACATATGCTCTAAAAAATGGGAAATGCCATTGGTTTGCTCCGTTTCATTGCGCGAGCCGGTCCCGATCCATATGCCGATGGCCACCGACCTTACAGTCGGAATTTGCTCGAGCACGATTCGCACACCGTTTTTGCACGTATATTTGTTAATCAACTCCATGTTCCTCCTGTTTGTTTGCCAGTCTTTTCTCATCGAATAAGGCCGTCAAGCTGCCTAGGGCGTAGCCTTTTTGCTTAATCGAGGTGATCAGCTCGTCAAGTGCAGCCGCCGTCGGCATCGTTGGGTGCATCAAAATGATGGCGCCAGGATGAACTTTCGATGTCACCCGTTTCACTATAACAGATGGCGACGGTTTTTGCCAATCAATTGTATCGACGCTCCATAGAATCGTTTTCATGCCGAGTTCCGCGGCGACCTCGACGACCTCGTCGCGGTAGCTGCCGCTTGGCGGGGCAAACCATTTGCATTTCACCGATGTCGCCGCCTTAATCACTTCGTTTGTTTTCTCGAGCTCGCGGCGGATGTCATCGACAGCGAGCGTTTTCATATCGGGATGGCTGTAGGAATGGTTGCCGATTTCATGGCCAGCGTCTGCTATCATTTTTGCCATCTCCGGGTGTTTTTTTACCCATCGTCCTTCCAAGAAGAACGTCGCCTTGACATTGTATTTTTTCATCGTCTCAAGCATGTCGGGGAGGTATTCTTCCCCCCAAGCGACATTGACCGCAAACGCCACCATCGGCTTGTCAGGATGGCCGCGGTAAATCGGCGCCGGCGGCAAATCGTCCAAATGGACGCGCGGGGGCACTTGACGGAACACGAGTTTTCGCTCATCAAACATCCCCGTTTTCTTCATGTTTTGATAGGAGGCGTCAATGTCGACGGCGAGCCCGTTGTAGCCGGGTGTCGCCTTCCATACTTTATCGATGACCGCATCTTGGGCGGGAATTTCATATTGCTTCGCTTGTTTGACGATCGTGTCGTACAGCTTGTCGCGCTCTTTCATCGCGGTTGTTTCCATCGGGCGCCAGCTCGCGATGTAATCGCCAACCGGAGGCCAATGAACCGCCGCCCAGGCGGCAAGAAACATGACCGCTAGCGCCATATAGCGGGCAATTCCGTTGTTCACCCTTGTCCCCCTCCTTTTTTACTACTACAACATATGTCTTAGGGGGACAGGATAGAACATAACAAAAGAGCCTTAAGAAACAAATTCCTAAGGCTTCATGCGATGGCGCTCCGGCCGTCTTCCTCGTTTTTCCCTAGATTCCCGCGGCAGTTCCCCTCCAATGTTGCGGGCATCGCGCAACACCGCTTTGCGCGACAGGTTGACGCGCCCTTGCTTATCGATTTCCGTTACTTTCACTAAAATTTCATCGCCAATCGAAACGACGTCTTCGACTTTGCCGACCCGCCCTTCAGCGAGCTCGGAAATATGGACAAGCCCGTCTTTGCCGTTGAACAACTCAACGAAGGCGCCGAATTTTTCAATCCGTTTCACTTTGCCTAAGTACACTTGGCCGACTTCGACTTCACGGACGATGTCTTCGATGATTTGCTTCGCTTTTTGGTTGGCTGCTTCATCCACAGACGAGATGAAAATCGTGCCGTCTTGTTCGATGTCGATTTTGACGCCGGTTTCGTCGATGATTTTGTTGATCTGCTTGCCGCTTGGTCCGATCACCTCCCGGATTTTGTCCGGGTTGATGTGCATGATCAAAATTTTCGGTGCATATTTGGACAGCTCTTTGCGCGGTTCGCTGAGCGTTTGCATCATATGATCCAAAATCTCGAGCCGCCCTTTGCGCGCTTGCATGAGCGCCTCTTCCAAAATCTCGCGCGTCAATCCTTTTATTTTAATGTCCATTTGCAATGCCGTCACGCCTTTTCTCGTGCCGGCGACTTTAAAGTCCATATCGCCAAGATGGTCTTCGATGCCTTGAATGTCCGTCAAAATCGTGTAATGGTCGTCGTTTTTCACAAGCCCCATGGCAATGCCGGCGACCGGTGCTTTAATCGGCACCCCAGCATCCATCATCGCCAGCGTGCTGGCGCAAATGCTGGCCTGCGATGTCGAGCCGTTCGACTCCAGCACTTCGGAAACGAGGCGGATCGTATACGGGAATTCGCGCTCCGACGGCACGACCGGCTCGAGCGCCCGTTCGCCAAGCGCCCCGTGTCCGATTTCACGACGCCCCGGCCCGCGCATCGGCCCGGTTTCCCCGACGGAAAACGGCGGGAAGTTGTAATGGTGCATAAACCGCTTCGATTCTTCAAGGTCAAGCCCGTCCAAAATTTGCACGTCGCCAAGCGCCCCAAGCGTACAAATGCTCAACACTTGCGTCTGCCCGCGCGTAAACAAACCGGAGCCGTGCGTGCGCGGCAGGACGCCGACCGCCGATGAAAGCGGACGGATTTCATCGACTTTGCGCCCGTCCGGACGGATTTTCTCGACCGTGATCAAACGGCGCACTTCCTCTTTTACGAGTTTATGCAAAATTTCCTGTACTTGCTTGAGCTTCTCCTCATCCGCTTCTTCCGCCTCATATTTGGCGATGACGCCAGCTTTCACATCTTCAATGGCAGCATCGCGCGCCAGTTTCTCCGGCACTTGCACCGCTCGCTTAATGTCCGCTTCAGCAAGCTGGCGGATTTCCGCCTCCAGCGCTGGATCCGGCTCGTAAAGGACGACTTCCATTTTTTCTTTGCCGACTTGGGCGGCGATTTCCTCTTGGAAGGCGATGAGCCGCTTCACTTCCTCATGGCCGAACATGATCGCTTCCAAAATCACTTCTTCCGGCACCTCATCTGCCCCGGCTTCCACCATGTTGATCGCATCTTTTGTGCCGGCGACGACAAGATGCAGATCGCTTTTTTCCATTTGCTCGACCGTCGGATTGATGACAAACTGGCCGTCGACGCGGCCGACGATGACACCGGCGATCGGCCCTTCAAACGGAATGTCGGAAATCGTCAGCGCCACCGACGAACCGATTAAGGCCGCTACTTCCGGCGCGCAGTCTTGATCAACGCTCATGACCATCGAGACGACTTGCACTTCGTTGCGGAATCCTTCGGCAAACAGCGGGCGAATCGGTCGGTCGATGAGACGGCTCACCAAAATGGCTTTCTCGCTCGGGCGACCTTCGCGCTTAATAAACCCGCCAGGAATTTTTCCAACCGCATACAACCGTTCCTCGTAGTTGACGGTGAGCGGGAAAAAGTCAACGTTTTTCGCCTCTCGCGACGCGGTGGCTGTGCTCAACACGACCGTATCGCCGTAGCGGACGAGCGCCGCGCCATTCGCCTGTTTCGCCAGCTCGCCGGTCTCAATGATGAGCGGCCGCCCGGCCACATCGATGGAAAACACGCGTTTCTCTTGTTCCATACAGACGAGTACTCCTCTCTATGTACAGATGAAATTATAGATCCGCTGATGATTAGTATAGACGAATTGGCACCATTGTTATCATCGCCGTGTCAATCACGCCTATAAACTAGCAAAAAAGCGGGAATGCTCCCGCTTTTTTATCGACGTAATCCAAGTTTCTCAATCAATTCACGGTAGCGCGCCACATCTTTCTTGCGCAAGTAGGCCAATAAGTTGCGGCGCTTCCCGACCATTTTCAGCAAGCCGCGCCGTGAATGATGGTCTTTTTTATGAATGCGCAAATGCTCGTTCAAGTTGTTGATTTGCTCCGTCAGGATCGCAACTTGCACTTCCGGAGAACCAGTGTCGTTCTCATGGATTTTAAACTGCTCGATGATTTCGCGTTTGCGCTCCTGCGTCAATGCCATCCTTGTTCACCTCCCTAGTCCTAGATCCCCGATTGCCGAGCGGGCGTCGGTGACTCGCCTAGCCAAGCAATGGTTCGCATACATTGATTAGAATACCTCTTTTTCCGGCAAAATGCAAGTCTTTTCGCTGAAACAGCGGAAATACTGCTCCGCCTCTTTCTTGTCGCGGGCGATTTGCGCCGTCAGTTCATCGACACTGGTAAACTTCTGCTCGCTCCGCAGACGGCGGTGCCACTCAATGGTCATCGTTTGTCCATAAAGATCGCCGGAAAACTCGAATAAGTGCACCTCAATATTCGGCAATCCTTCGCGCGTTTTATGGAACGTCGGTTTGTAGCCGACGTTCGCCACCCCTTCATATACTTGCCCGCCGATCACCGCCTTGACTGCATAGACGCCGACTGCCGGCAAGGCATAATCGCTGTTTAAAGCGATGTTCGCCGTTGGAAAGCCGATCATCCGCCCGCGCCGTTCCCCGGCAACGACCGTTCCTTCAAGCTCATAAAAGCGGCCGAGCAGGCGGGGAAGCTGTTCGACCGCCCCGTCTTCGAGCAGTTTCCGCACCCGGGACGAGCTCACTTTTTCCCCGTCGACCGCGAGCTTCGGAATGACCGTCTGTCCAAAGCGGCCGCGCGCATGAATCGGCATCGTCTCCATCGTTCCTTTTCCGAACCGCCCATAAGTGAAATCGAAGCCGGCGACGACATGTTTCACGTGCAACCCGTCCAAATATTGGTCAACGAACGCTTCTGGCGACAGCGCAGCAAACGTCGGCGTAAATTCAACGATGTACAGCCGGTTGAGGCCAAGTGATGCAATCAGCTGCTCCTTTTTGCCAAGCGGCGTGATCGAGCGCAGCTCGGACTGTTTGCCAAGCACAACGGACGGATGAGGATGAAACGTCATCACCGCGCTTTCGTACCCACGCTCGTTGGCGATCTCGACCGCGGTGCGGATCACTTTTTGATGGCCGAGGTGGATGCCGTCGAAATAGCCCAGCGCCATCACCGTCGGAGGGAGCGCCTGGCGTTCGAGACGGTGGGGATGCGAAAGAAACAGCGTTTCCATGTCCATGACCTACCTTCTTTATTTCCGCGCTGCACCCGCGGCGTTAACGAAACACTTTGAGCGGTTTCATCAAGCCGGGGCGCGCCGGATGCTTCACGTACAGGGCCAGCGCTTCCCGCTCGGGCGAAACAAGCACGACCGGCCCGTCAAGCTTCTCTAAAAAAGCGGGAAGCCGGAGCAGCGCCCCGTTTTTTACCTTCTCTGCTACTTTATCATTGATTTCATATTTCGGCAAATGAAAAAGCGCCCGCTCGATCGGGATGAGCAAGGCATCAGCCGTCCCGTCGGCCGCCCGGCGCTCAACGTCTTCAAACGTTACGCAATCTTCAAGCCGAAACGGCCCGGACGCCGTACGGATGAGGTCGGACATATGCGCCGGATAGCCGAGCCGCTCGCCGATCATCACCGCCAGCGTACGCACGTACGTGCCTTTGCTGCACGTGACGCGAAAGCGAAATGACACCGTTTCCCCAAAGAATTGTTCACGTTCATCAAGCAGTTCGAGCTCATAAATGGTCACGCGCCGCGTCGGACGTTCGACTTCGATGCCGGCGCGCGCGTATTCATACAGTTTTTTGCCGCCCACTTTCACCGCGGAGTACATCGGCGGCGTTTGCTCAATTTCTCCGGTCAAGCTGTCAAACACCGCTTCGATTTCCGCGCGCGCAATCGGCCGGTCAACCGGACGGGCGGCGATGATGTCGCCGTCCGCATCTTCGGTTGTCGTCGCGGCGCCCAGCGTCACTTTTCCTTCATACGTTTTCGTCGTCCCGGTCAAAAACTCGGCGATGCGCGTCGCCTTGCCAAGGCAAATGGGCAACACACCGGACACGTTTGGGTCAAGCGTGCCGGTGTGTCCCGCTTTTTTTACGCCAAGCAGACGGCGCACTTTGGCCACGCAGTCGTGAGACGTCATCCCTTTCGGTTTATTCAGCAGCAATACCCCGTCCATCGACGCACCCTTTCCGTTTCCATGATCATGAATGGAAATGGATAGACGGTTCGTCTATCCATTGTTCGGCTCCCCATCCGCCTCTTTCGCCGGGTGGTCATCGCTTGAAATTTGCCGGATCAGCTGTTCGATGCGGCTGCCGTATTCCATCGTTTCATCGATTTCAAAGAAAATTTCCGGCGTCTTGCGAAGGCGGATGCGCTGCCCGATTTCCGAACGGATAAACCCTTTCGCTTTCTCGAGCGCCTTCAACGTCTCTTCCCGCTGCTTGTCATCGCCAAGGATGCTGATGTACACTTTCGCCTGCTGCAAATCACCGGTGACCCGCACATCGGTCACCGTGACAAAGCCGATGCGCGGGTCTTTCAGCCTGCGGCTGATGATGTCGCTCAACTCTTTTTTCATTTGCTCGCCAACGCGAGTTGCCCGTATATTCATCACCCATCACCTCGGTTACAACCACTCGAATGATGTGGCCGCCCGCTCCAGCTCAGGGAACGAGTCGATCAAAGCAAGCGCCCGCTCGAGCTCCCGTTCGGTCGCCCGGCGGCTGGACGTAATGGCAACAAGGCCGATTTTGGCCCGCTGCCATGCGTCTTGATGATCAATTTCGGCCACAGAGACGTTATATTTTTGCCGGATTCTTGTCATGACCCGCTGCAGGACGGCCCGTTTATCCTTGAGAGAGCGGGCGTTGTAGATGATGCATTCGCACGCGGCGAAGCCGATCATGCCCGGGCCACTTCCTGCATGATGTATGCTTCGATGACATCTCCTTCTTTGATATCATTGAAGTTTTTGATCGTCAACCCGCATTCATACCCTTGCGCCACTTCGCGCACATCGTCTTTATACCGCTTGAGCGAATCGATTTCCCCTTCGTAGACGACGATGCCTTGGCGAATGAGGCGCACCTTGCTGTCGCGGGTAATTTTGCCGTCCGTGACATAGCAACCGGCGATCGTGCCGACTTTCGATACTTTGAACGTTTGCCGCACTTCCGCCTGACCGATCACTTTCTCTTCGTACTCCGGATCGAGCATCCCTTTCATCGCCGCTTCAATTTCCTCGATGACATTGTAAATGATGCGATGGAGGCGGATGTCGACTTTTTCCGATTCAGCGGCGCGCTTTGCGTTTGCATCCGGACGGACGTTAAATCCAATGACGATGGCGTTCGATGCCGTCGCCAGCGAAATATCCGATTCGGTGATGGCGCCGACAGCCGCGTGGATGATTTTCACCCGCACGCCTTCCACATCGATTTTTTGCAAGGCGGCGACAAGCGCCTCAACCGATCCTTGAACATCGGCTTTGACGATCAAATTCAGCTCTTTCATTTCGCCTTGCTTAATTTGTTCAAACAAATCATCCAAGCTGACGCGCGTTTTGGCGCTTCGCTGCTCCTGCAGCTGCCGCTGCGCCCGCGCCTCCGCGATTTGCCGCGCCTTTTTCTCATCCTCAAACACCATGAAGCGGTCGCCGGCTTGCGGCACTTCATGCAGCCCCGTAATTTCGACTGGCATGGACGGAGTCGCCTCTTTGACGCGCCGGCCGCTGTCGTTCACCATCGCGCGCACGCGCCCGTATGTTGTGCCGACGACAATCGGATCGCCGACACGCAACGTTCCCGCTTGAATCAAAAGCGTTGCCACCGGGCCACGCCCTTTATCAAGCTTCGCTTCGATCACCGTACCGACCGCACGCCGGTTCGGGTTGGCTTTTAATTCTTCCATCTCACTGACAAGCAAAATCATTTCCAAAAGATGATCAAGGCCCTCTTTCGTTTTCGCCGACAACTTGCAGAAAATCGTATCGCCGCCCCATTCCTCCGGAACGAGGTTGTATTCCATCAATTCTTGCATGACGCGGTCCGGGTTCGCTTCCGGCTTATCGATTTTGTTGATGGCGACAATAATCGGCACGTTTGCCGCCTTGGCGTGGTTGATCGCTTCCACCGTCTGCGGCATCACCCCGTCATCCGCGGCAACGACAAGAATGACGATATCGGTCACTTGCGCGCCGCGCGCCCGCATCGTTGTAAACGCTTCATGCCCCGGCGTATCGAGGAACGTAATTTTTTTGTCATTGACCGTCACTTGATACGCACCGATGTGTTGCGTAATACCGCCGGCTTCTTGCTCCGTCACTTTGGAGTGGCGGATCGCATCAAGCAACGTCGTTTTCCCGTGGTCGACGTGCCCCATGATCGTCACGACCGGCGGCCGTTCAACCAAATCTTCCGGCGCATCGACAATTTCGATCGCTTCAAAGTTCGTCTCATCGATCGTCACTTTTTCTTCGACTTCAACGCCGTAATCTGAGCAGATGAGCTCGATGGCGTCTTTGTCTAAATCTTGGTTGATTGTCGCCATCACGCCGAGCATAAACAGCTTCTTAATAATTTCCGACGGTTCGCGGCCAAGCTTTTTCGCCAGTTCGGCCACGGTAAGCGAGCCTTCAAACGTAATTTTTTTCGGCAGCTCTTTTTCTTTTTTCGCCGGCTGCGGCGCTTGTTTTGCGGCTGGTGCTGCCTGCTTTTTCCCTTTCGCCGGCCCTTTTCCTTTCTTTTTCGCCGCTTGGAGCAGTTTCTTTTCTTGCTGTTGCGCCTCGGTTTTTTTCGTTTCCTTCCCTTTTGGCGCTCCCTTTTTCTTCGCCGGTTTCATTTTCGCCTCTTCTTTGCTGTCGTCAAACATTTCCTCATCAGCAAAATCGGCCGCTTTCGCCGGCGTCGGCCGTTTCGGCTTCTCCGTTTTCTTTTCCGCTTTTTTCTCTTCTTTTTTCCCGGTGTTCGGGCGATATTGATGGTCGAGTTTTTCGACGACATCAGCCTCCAGCATCGCCATATGGTTGTTCACTTCAATGTTCATTTCTTTCAATTTATGAATGACGTCCTTGCTTGGAACGTTCTGTTTTTTCGCGTATTCATACACACGCATTTTCGACATACATTCACCCCCATTAAGATCAGTCGAGCATCGTTTGCAATTGGCGCGCAAACCCTTCGTCGATGACAGCGACAACGACGCGGGCGTCCTTGCCGATCGCGCCGCCAAGCACATACCGGTCCGGCACTTTGCAAAGCGGGACGCCATAAAACGTGCATTTGTCCGTCACTTTTTTTTCGGTGTTGACCGATGCGTCTTGCGAAAGCAAGACGAGCCGCGCCCGACCCCGCTGCACTTCTTTGACGACAAGCTCCTCGCCGGAGACGACTTTGCCCGCCCGCTGCGCCAATCCAAGCAGCGATGCCCAACGGTTATGCTTCATGTCCGGCCTGTTTCTCCTTTTCCGCCAAGGCGAGCAATTCGTCATAAATCGCATCATCGATGTCTGCTTTTAAATGGCGGGCCAAAATGTTTTTCTTTTTCGCCTGCAAAATGCATTCCGGATCAAGGGTAATATACGCGCCGCGCCCCGCCTTTTTGCCGGTTGGGTCGATCGACACTTCCCCCTCTTTCGAGCGGACGATGCGCACCATCTCCCGTTTCGGCTTCATCTCTCCAGTGACGACGCATTTGCGCAACGGAATTTTCTTTTGCGCTGCCATTTTTCATTCCCCCTCACTCGATTTCCGCTGATTGATCAAACGATGGGCCGTTTTCTTCGCTATTTTCATTATCGGCCGCCGCATCGCTGAAATCAAGCGAAGTGGATGGCGCATGCGGATCAATGCCCATCTCCCGCGCTTCCGATTCGCTTTTAATATCAATTTTCCAGCCGGTCAATTTCGCCGCCAGCCGCGCGTTTTGCCCGCGTTTGCCGATGGCGAGCGACAGCTGATAGTCCGGAACGATGACCGTCGTCGCCTTTTGCTCCTCGTTGACAATGACGCGCAACACTTTCGCCGGGCTTAACGCGTTGGCGACAAACTCCACCGGATCGGCCGACCAGCGGACGATATCGATTTTTTCTCCGTTCAGCTCATCAACAATGGCCTGCACGCGTTGCCCTCTCGGTCCGACGCATGCGCCGACCGGATCGACTTCCGGGTTGTCGGAGTGGACGGAAATTTTCGAACGGTCGCCGGCTTCGCGGGCGATCGATTTAATCTCGACCGTTCCGTCGTAAATTTCCGGCACTTCGAGCTCAAACAGCCGTTTCAACAGTCCCGGGTGGGTGCGGGAGACGAAAATTTGCGGCCCTTTTGTCGTTTTTTCCACTTTCGTAATGTATACTTTCAACCGGTCGTGCGGCTTATATGTTTCATTCGGCATTTGTTCGTTTGCCGGCAGGAGCGCCTCCGCCTTGCCGAGGCTGACGTAGACAAAGCGCGGGTCGACGCGCTGAACGATGCCGGTCATAATGTCCTCTTCACGGTCGACAAATTCGGCGTAGATGATGCTCCGCTCTGCCTCGCGCACGCGCTGGGTGACGACTTGCTTCGCCGTCTGTGCGGCGATGCGCCCGAAATCGCGCGGCGTCACTTCGAGCTCGACGACGTCGCCGATTTGATAATTCGGATTGATCCGCTGCGCCTCCTCAAGCGAAATTTCAAGGCGCGGATCGGCCACCTCTTCGACGACATCTTTGCGCGCGAACACGCGGATCGTGCCGGTGTCCATATTGAGATCGACGCGCACGTTTTGCGCCTGCCCGAAATTGCGTTTATACGCCGAAACGATCGCCGCTTCGATCGCTTCCATCACGACTTCTTTGCTGATGCCTTTTTCCCGCATCAGATCGGCTAACGCCTCAAGCAATTGCGTGTTCATGCAACAAAAATCCCCCTTTTGCGATTAGAAGAAAATGACGGCTAATCGGGCGCTTGCCACTTTTTCATACGGAATGGCGACCGTTTTTTGCCGTCCGCGGTCTTTGACCAACAGCGTCACGGTCGTTCCGTCAAAAGCGGTTAGTTCGCCTTCAAACTGCTTTTCTCCTTCAATGGGCTCATACGTTTTGATATATACATGTTTCCCAATGGCCTTGGCAAAATCTTTTGCCTTTTTCAGCGGCCGCTCCGCTCCGGGCGATGATACTTCCAAAAAATAGTTATGCGGAATCGGATCGACTTCATCGAGCTTTTCGCTCAATTTTTCGCTGACAGCACCGCATTGTTCAATATCGACGCCATCGTCAGAGTCAATGAAGACGCGCAAAAACCAATTTTTCCCTTCCTTCACATATTCAATATCGACGAGTTCAAGCCCCATTTCGTCTAAGATCGGTGTGACGAGTTGTTCGACCGTTTCTGTCACCTTTTTGCTCATTGTGTTCCTCCTTACCGAGCAAACGTGCATGCGTGGCATAATGAGAAAATCCCCTGCACAAGGCGGGGAATGAACGAGAGATGGGTGCCCATTCAAGACGAAAGAGTGGGTTTCCCCACTCTCTGCTTGCCATTATCTTTGCCAATTCCACTAAAACTATAACACATTGGGAAATATATTGCAACGGGAAACTGCCGCTCGGGCGAAAGAGCGCTGTCCGCTTCCTTCAGCGGCGGCGTTTCCACTAAAACAGCGACAGCTGGTTATGGTCTGGAAGCGAGTCAAGGCAGCCGCGGCTTTCTAGATACTCGAGCAGCGTTTTCGACAATTTGCCGCGCTGTTGCAAATCCTCCTTCGACAAAAACTCGCCTTCCTCGCGGGCGCGCACGATCGCCTGCGCCACGTTCGTCCCAAGCCCCGGAATGGCGTTGAACGGCGGAATGAGAGAATTGCCGTCAATGACGAATTCCGTCGCCTGCGAGCGGTACAAATCGATATTTTTAAAGGAAAAGCCGCGCTCGCACATCTCTAAGGCCACCTCAAGAACCGTGAGCAAGCTTTTTTCTTTCGCCGTCGCCTGAATGCCTTTGGCGTTGATTTCCTCAATCCGCTTGCGAATGGCGGCTGATCCTTTGATCATGGCGTCAAGATCAAAGTCCTCCGCCCGCACCGTAAAGTACGACGCGTAATACAAAAGCGGATGGTGCACCTTAAAGTAGGCGATGCGCACCGCCATTAACACGTAGGCGGCGGCGTGCGCTTTCGGGAACATGTACTTGATTTTTTTGCATGAATCGATGTACCACTCCGGCACGTCATGTTTGCGCATTTCTGCTTCAAACTCCGGCGTTAAGCCTTTTCCTTTGCGCACGGATTCCATGATTTTAAAAGCGAGCGACGGCTCGAGCCCGCGGTAAATCAAATAGACCATAATGTCGTCGCGGCAGCCGATGACTTCCGATAACGTACACGTGCCGTTTTGAATGAGCTCTTGCGCGTTGCCGAGCCACACATCGGTGCCGTGCGACAAGCCGGAAATTTGCACGAGTTCGGAAAACGTTTTTGGCCTTGTCTCTTCCAACATTTGCCGAACGAAGCGCGTGCCAAACTCCGGAATACCGATCGTGCCGACATTGCACATGATTTGCTCCGGCGTAACGCCAAGCGGCTCGGTGCTGCTGAAAATGCCCATCACATCCGGGTCGTCGGTCGGGATCGTTTTCGGATCGATGCCGCTTAAATCTTGCAGCATGCGAATGACCGTCGGATCGTCGTGCCCGAGAATATCGAGCTTCAACAAATTGTCGTGGATCGAATGGAAGTCGAAATGAGTCGTCCGCCATTCAGAGGACGTGTCATCGGCCGGATATTGAATCGGCGTAAAATCGTAAATTTCCATATAATCCGGGACGACGATGATGCCGCCCGGATGCTGCCCGGTCGTCCGCTTCACCCCGGTGCAGCCAGCCGCGAGCCGGTCGATTTCCGCGCCGCGCAGCTCTAAGTTATGGTCGCTCGCATACGCTTTGACAAATCCGTACGCCGTTTTGTCAGCGACCGTGCCAATCGTCCCGGCGCGGTAGACGTTGTCTTCGCCAAACAGCACTTTCGTATAGTTGTGGGCGCGCGGCTGGTATTCGCCGGAAAAGTTCAAGTCGATATCCGGCACTTTGTCGCCTTTAAAGCCGAGAAACGTCTCAAACGGGATGTCGTGCCCGTCTTTCTTGTATTTCGTTCCACATCGCGGGCAGTTTTTATCCGGCAAATCAAACCCTGAGCCGACTGAACCGTCGTTAAAGAACTCCGAATGCTTGCAGTTTGGGCAAACGTAATGCGGCGGCAGCGGATTGACCTCGGTGATTTCCGTCATCGTCGCGACAAACGACGAGCCGACCGATCCGCGCGACCCGACAAGGTAGCCGTCATCGAGCGATTTTTTCACAAGCTTGTGCGAGATCAAATAAATGACGGCAAAGCCATGGCCGATGATGCTTTTTAGCTCCTTCTCAAGCCGCTCTTCAACAAGTTTCGGCAACGGGTCGCCGTAAATTTCCTTCGCCCGCCGGTAGCTCATTTCCCTGATTTCCTCGTCCGCCCCTTCAATGCGCGGCGTATACAGCTCATCTTTGATCGGCTTGACATCGCCGATTAACGAAGCGATTTTTTGCGTGTTGTCAACGACGATTTCCTTCGCTTTTTCCGGCCCTAAAAACGAGAAGCAGTCAAGCATTTCATTCGTCGTACGGAAATATACATCCGGCAGTTCATGGCGGTTGAGCGGATTCGCCCCGCCTTGCGAATGGATTAAGATTTTCCGGTAAATTTTATCTTCTGGGTTCAAGTAATGGACGTTGCCAGTGGCGACAACCGGGATGTCAAGCTTCTCACCAAGGGCGACGATGCTGCGGATGATGTTTTTGATCATCTCTTCGTCTTTCACATAATCCATCTCGATGAGCGGCTTGTACACGTCCGGCGGATGCACTTCAAGAAAATCGTAAAAACGGGCGATGTCTTCGACTTCTTCCGGCGCCTTTTGGATCAAGTTGTCAAACAGCTCTCCTTTGTCGCAGCCCGAGCCGACAAGCAGGCCGTCGCGGTGCTTGACGAGCACGGAGCGCGGGATGCGCGGCACACGGTGAAAATATTGAATGTGCGACAATGACACAAGCTTGAACAAATTTTTCAATCCAGTCTCGTTTTGCGCCAACAGCGTCACATGGAACGGGCGCGCAAGCCGATAGGACGCTTCGCTGTGCGTGCGGCTGTTTAATTCGTCATGAAACAGTATGCCGCGCTCTTCCGCTTCCTTCAACAGCCGCATAAGCAAATGCCCGGTCGCCTCCGCGTCGTAGATGGCGCGGTGATGCTGCGTCAATTCAATGTCAAATTTTTTGCACAATGTATTGAGCCGATGGTTTTTCAAATCCGGGTATAAAAAACGGGCCAGCTCGAGCGTATCGATGACTGGATTCGCGATTTTGCCGCGCCCCATGCGAGCGAGGCCCGCGTTTAAAAAACCGATGTCAAAGCTGGCGTTGTGGGCAACAAGCGTCGCATCGCCGGCCCAGTCAACAAAACGGGCTAGCACCTCGTCCGGCTTCGGGGCGTCTTTCACCATCTCATCGGTGATCCCAGTCAGCTCCATCGTTGTCACTGACAACGGATGTCCAGGGTTGGCAAACGACATGAACCGGTCGATGATCTCGCCGTCTTTCACTTTCACCGCCGCCAGCTCAATGATCGTATTGTACACAGCCGACAGGCCCGTCGTCTCGACGTCAAAGACGACGTACGTTTCCTCCGAAAGACGGCGGTGCGTTTCATTGTAGGCGATCGGCACGCCATCGTCGACGATGTTCGCCTCAAGGCCGTAAATGACCTTCATGCCGTGTTTTTTCGCCGCGCTGTAGGCCTCCGGAAACGACTGAACAACGGCATGGTCGGTGACGGCGATCGCCGGATGCCCCCATTTTTTCGCTTGCTCAATGAGTTTTGTCACCGAGGTGACCGCGTCCATTTGGCTCATCGGGGTATGCAAATGGAGCTCGACCCTCTTTTCCCCTTCCGGCGCCGTATCTTGCCGTTCGTTTGCGGCGATTTCGTTCAAATCGTTGGCGATGATGACCAAATCACGGACGAACGTATCGTTTTGCACGCTGCCGCGCACTTTCACCCACATGCCTTTTTTGACGCCGCTCATGAGCTCGGCGTCCTCTTTGTCGCGCGAGAACATTTTGACTAAAATCGAGTTCGTGTAATCTGTGATTTTCATGGTCAACAGCGTGCGGCCGCTTTTTAA
This sequence comes from Geobacillus zalihae NBRC 101842, assembly GCF_001544135.1. Lineage (GTDB taxonomy): Bacteria > Bacillota > Bacilli > Bacillales > Anoxybacillaceae > Geobacillus > Geobacillus zalihae. Next base: position 21,757 of record NZ_BCPV01000003.1, read on the forward strand.
TTCGCTCACTTCGGCGTCAAATACATAGCCTTGCACAACGACGCGCCGCTCTTCTTCGACGATCGTTTCAAGCCGCCGCACCGGCTCCTCGTCGCGGATCGGATAGCCGATGACAAGCGGACCGGACGGCGGCGCAGACGCGGCCTTTTCTTCTTCCCTCGCTAAATCGGTCAGTACAGCAAGCGCTCGCTCTTCGTCCTCTTGCTGTTTTTGCGCCAAAAACTGTTCCATTTCTTGCTTGGACGGCTCGACGCTGACGTCAAGCTGAAGGGGGGGGAACCCAAACGAAGCGTACACATCAGCGATTTTTTTGGCGAACCGCCGTTTGATCGCCAGCGCTTCCGCTTCATGGCGGGCAACGACAAGTAGCTTGTTTCCTTTCAGCTCGGGCGTCTGCCGGCTGAGCCAATCGACAAGCGGCGACATGCCTTCTTGCAGCTCGGCAAGGCAAAGCGGCCAATACGCCTGCACATCCGCCTCAGTTACGCGCGGCGCTTCGACCTCCATCGTATGGCGGACGGCGGCGATATGGCGGAACGCCGTCTGCAGTCGATCGGCAAACGTTTTGTATACATGAACCGGCAGCACGTTGTCGAACTGAAAATAAAAATGCCAGCTTTTCTCCTCTTTATCGATCACGACTTTGCGAATGGCTGCCTCACGAAAATGCGGCATCCATTCGTCCGACGTCATCTTCAACTGCTCAAGCAGGATGAGAAACCGCTCTTTTTGCTCTTTTGTCACCATGACGTCCGTTTGTTCCCCTCTCAACATCATTCTCTTTCTATATCATACCATAACAAAAGCGCCGGCGAAAAAGACAGAATTCTTTTTCGCCAGCGCCGGCACTCATGATTGAAGGAGACGGCGCGCAGTGTCGACAAGCTCGCTGACCGGCACATCGAACGTCTCGCCCGTTTTCCGCACTTTTACTTCCACAACGCCTTCGCCCGCTCGCTTGCCGACGGTGACGCGGAGCGGAATGCCGATCAAATCGCTGTCGGCAAACTTCACTCCGGCCCGTTCGGGGCGGTCGTCATACAACACTTCAAACCCAGCCTGTCCGAGCTTTTCATACCACTCTTCCGCCAACGCGCGCTGTTCATCGCTTTTTGCGTTCGCTGTAAGCAAATGGATGTGAAACGGTGCGACCGAAGCCGGCCACACAAGCCCGTGTTCGTCAGCAAACTGTTCGGCGATTGCGGCCACCAATCTTGATACGCCGATGCCGTAGCAACCCATGATCATCGTCTGCGTTTGGCCGTTTTCATCCAAATAGACGGCGTTCATCGCTTCGCTGTATTTTGTCCCCAGCTTAAACACATGCCCGACTTCAATGCCGCGGGCAAAGCGGATCGTCCCTTTGCCATCTGGAGACGGGTCGCCTTCTTTTACGAAGCGCAAATCGGCGTATTGACTGACGGCAAAATCGCGGCCCGGGTTGACTCCGATGTAATGGTATCCTTCCTCGTTCGCGCCGCAAACGCCGTTCGTGATGGCGGCGACAGCATGGTCCGCGATCACAGTGACGTCTTCGCTGACGCCGATCGGGCCGAGCGAACCGATTGGAGCGTTCATCACCCGCTCCGTTTCTTCCGGCGTCGCCAATTCGACGACCGTCGCGTCGAGCACGTTTTTCACCTTCACCTCGTTCGCTTCATGATCGCCGCGGACGAGAACGAGCACATAGCGGCCGTCCACATTGAACAAAAGCGATTTGATGCAGCGCTCCGGCGATATTTGTAAGTGCGAAGCGACTTCAGCGATCGTTTTTTGCCCCGGCGTCGCCACTTTTTTCAATTCGGCTGGCGGCTCATCGCTTTTTTCGTACGTCGCCACGACCGGCGCCATCTCGATGTTGGCGGCATAGTCAGACGCATCGGAGTAGGCGATCGTATCTTCGCCGATGTCAGATAACACCATAAACTCATGCGTATCTTTGCCGCCAATCGCCCCCGAGTCGGCGATGACGGCGCGGAAGTTCAATCCGCAGCGGCGGAAAATGTTCGCATACGCCTCATACATGTTGTTGTACGTTTCATCCAAGCTTTCTTTCGACGTATGGAACGAGTAGGCGTCTTTCATCATGAACTCGCGGCCGCGCAACAGCCCAAAACGCGGACGCTTTTCATCGCGGAATTTCGTTTGGATTTGATACAAGACAAGCGGCAGCCGCTTGTACGTTTTCACCTCGTCGCGGACGATCGCCGTGATCATTTCCTCATGCGTCGGCCCGAGGGCGAAATCGCGCTCGTGCCGGTCTTTTAAGCGCATCAGCTCCGGCCCGTACGAGTACCAGCGGCCGGACTGCTGCCAAAGCTCAGCTGGCTGCAAGGCCGGCATGAAGAGCTCCATCGCTCCAATTCGGTTCATTTCCTCGCGAATGATGGCTTCCACTTTTTGCAAAACACGCTGCCCAAGCGGCAAAAACGTATAGACGCCGCTTGCGCTTTGACGAATGAAGCCGGCCCGCAGCAGGAGCTGATGGCTTTTCACTTCCGCATCCGCCGGCACTTCACGCAACGTCGGAATAAATGCTTGACTTTGTCTCATCCATTAGCCACCTCGTTTTCTCTCTATAGGAAAAATTTTTGAATGTCATTCCATGTCACCACAAGCATCAGCAACATCAGCAAGGCAAAGCCGATAAAATGAACCATTCCTTCTTTTTGCCGGTCGACCGGCTTGCCGCGCACCGCTTCAATGGCGAAAAAGAGGAGCCGCCCGCCGTCTAGCGCCGGCAATGGCAACAAGTTGACAATCCCCAGGTTGATGCTTAAAATCGCGCCCCATTTCATCAAGTAGTAGATCCCAGACTCCGCCACTTTGCCGGTCGATACAGCGATGCCGACCGGTCCGGACAGCATGTCAAGCTGAAACTGGCCGGTGATCAATTGGCCGAGCCCCGTTACAATTTCCCGCGTCCAGTAATACGTCTCAACCAGCCCCTGCTTGATCGAGCCCAACACCGATTTTTCCATCGGCTGATAGACGCCGATCAAGCCGATCGTCTCCCCTTGCACCGTTTTCGCCTCCGGAGTGACCGTCACACTCCGTTCTTTCCCATTCCGCTCAATTTGAAACTGAAGCGGTTCTCCCGGATGGGCGCGAATCGTGTTGACGATTTCCGTCCATGTTTCCATCCGTTCGCCGTTAATGGCGATCACTTTATCCCCTTGCTTCAAGCCGGCGGCGCGCGCCGCTCCTTCCGGCGTCAGCTCGCCGATCACCGGCTTGTCGACCGGATAGCCTTGCAAAAGACCGATGATGATAAAGACAACGAGCGACAAGAGAAAGTTGGCGAGCGGTCCGGCCAAAATCGTCATCGTTCGCTGCCCGAGCGTTTTTGCCGCAAATTGGCGATGGTACGGAGCAATTTGAATCTCTTGGCGGTCGACGACGAAAAACGCCGGCTCCTTGACCGTAAACCGCTCGAACCGCTCGCCGTCCGTATAGCCGGTCACATACATGCCATGCTCTAAATCGGCCTCTTCCACTTCCACTACGCGGATATTCGGATAATCGTCCTTATGGTTGAGGACGATTTTTTCCACTTGGCCGCTCTCATCAAGCAAAAGACCGACGACTTGCCCACGCTTCAATTCAATCGTCTCCGGGTCTTCACCGGCCATGCGGACGAAGCCGCCAAGCGGGAGCAGGCGGATCGTGTACACCGTTTCGTTTTTCTTGAACGAAAACACTTTCGGCCCGAAGCCGATGGCAAATTCGCGGCACAAAATGCCGGCCCGTTTTGCTAGCAGCAAGTGGCCGAGCTCGTGAAAAAAGACGAGGGCACCAAAGACGACGATAAATGAAATGATCGATTCCAACGTTTCAACCACCTTTATGATAGTAGTGAGCGGACGTAGGCGCGCGCGTCCGCATCGATTTCACGAATGTCCTCAAGCTGCGGATTGCTCACTGGCCGATGGCGCTCGAGCGCGCGTTCAATCCACTCCTCGATGGCCAAAAACGGTATGCGCCCGGCTAAAAACGCCGCCACCGCCTCCTCATTGGCCGCATTCAACACCGTCGGCAGCGAGCCGCCGCGCTTGCCAGCCTCATAGGCGAGACGCAAACAGCGATAGCGGTCGAAATCAACCGGGGCGAAATGGAGCGCCCCAAGCGAGATGAAATCAAGCGGCTTGGCGGATGGGAGCGGCAACCGCTTTGGATACGCAAGCGCATATTGGATCGGAACGCGCATATCCGGCGTTCCAAGCTGCGCCAATACACTTGTGTCACGGAACTGAACGAGCGAATGGATGATGCTTTCTCGATGCAAAACAACCTCAATCCGCTCATACGGCAGCCCGAACAGCCAATGAGCCTCAATGACCTCAAATCCTTTATTCATCATGGTCGCCGAATCAATCGTAATTTTTGCCCCCATCGACCAGTTCGGATGGCAAAGCGCCTCCTCAACCGTCACATGAGCGAGCTCTCGGCGCGTCTTGTCGCGGAAGCTGCCGCCGGATGCGGTCAGAATGAGTTTGTCAACGTGTTCCATCCTTTCCCCTTGCAGACATTGAAAAATGGCGGAATGTTCACTGTCAACTGGCAACAGCGGCACACCGCGCCGCTTGGCTGCAGCCATGACGAGATGTCCGGCGACAACGAGCGTCTCTTTGTTGGCGAGGGCGATCGCTTTTCCCGCTTCAATCGCCTTCAGCGTCGGCACAAGGCCGACGCTGCCGACGACAGCGGTGACGACAACATCGGCTTGTGGGCAAACGGCTGCTTCAATCAATCCTTCCTCTCCGTACACGATCGTCGTCCGCCCGCGGTACTCGCGATAAAGAACTTTATACGCATCACGGTCAGCGACGGCGACAAGACTTGGGGAAAATTCAGCGATCAGCCGCCTCGCCGCCTCGATATTTTTCCCGACCGATGCGGCGGCCAAGCGGAATTCGTCCGGATGGGCGCGGATGACATCGAGCGTCTGTGTGCCGATCGATCCGCTCGCCCCTAATATACTAATATATTTCAATCGTTTCACTCCTCACCCGCTTATCGTGCGATTTCAAGCAATATGTACAATATCGGCAGCACGAACAGCAAGCTGTCAAACCGGTCTAAAATGCCGCCATGTCCCGGCAAAATCGCCCCGGAATCTTTGACGCCGTAATGGCGCTTAAATGCCGATTCGATCAAATCGCCGAGCTGACCGAACACCGACAGCAGCAGCGCGACGCCAAGCGCGGCCGCCAAACTGCCAAACGGCGCCGCCGCCCACTCGTAAATCGCGGCGACAACAGCCGCGGAAGCGATGCCGCCGATGGCGCCTTCCACCGTTTTTTTTGGGCTGATCTCCGGCCATAGCTTGCGCCGGCCAAACGCGCGGCCAAAGAAATACGCCCCAATGTCAGTCGCCCAAATGACAAACAAGGCATAAACGAAGTACACGAACCCAACCAAACGAACAGCGCCGAAACAGAAAAACCCTACGCCGACATAGACGACCGCCAAAACGACAAACGCCGCCTCATCGAACGAGAGCGCATTTTTCGTCACGACCGTACCGACAAGCAACAAAAAAGCCAAAGCGGCGAGCACGCCAAATTTGGCGGTCCCAGACGCCAACCACTCGCCGCCGTAACGGGCGGGAACGAGCAACAGCCAAAGGGCGATCAATCCAGCCGCCCCGACAAACGACAACGGGTGCATCCCTTTCATCCGCAACAATTCAAACAGCCCAATCGTGGCCAATATATATGTTACTATTATAAACGGAAATCCGCCAAAAATAACAATCGGCAAAAAGAGCGCCGCCGCTATGACTCCGGTGATGATTCGCTGCTTCATCGCGCTGACACTCCTCCAAATCGGCGGTCGCGCCGCTGGTAAGCGGCAATCGCCTCTAAGAAATGTTGCTCCGTAAAATCCGGCCATAAGACATCCGTAAACCAAAGTTCCGTATACGCCAACTGCCAAAGCATGAAATTGCTCAAGCGAATCTCCCCGCTCGTACGGATGAGCAAGTCAGGGTCAGCGAGCCCGCTCGTCATCAAGTACGAGGAAATGAGCGGCTCGGTGATGTCTTCCGGCGCGAGCATCCCGCGTTCGACGTCTTTGGCGATCTGCTTTACGGCGGCAGCGATTTCCGCCCGGCTTCCATAATTAAGGGCAAAGTTTAACACAAGGCCGGTGTTGCCGCTTGTTTCCTTCACGGCTTTCTCGACCGCCCGGCGCGTATGATCGGGCAGCGCCTCCGTATGACCGATCACTTGGACTTTGACATTTTCGGCGACGAGCTCGGGAAGAAACGTCGTCAAAAACTGTTCCGGCAGCTTCATCAAATAATCGACTTCACTTTTCGGACGTTTCCAGTTTTCTGTCGAAAACGCGTAAAGCGACAAAATCTGAATCCCCAGCTCATTCGCAAAACGAGTGATTTTGCGCACAACTTGCATGCCTTCGTAATGGCCGGCCGCCCTCGGCAGCGCCCGCTTTTTCGCCCATCTCCCGTTTCCGTCCATAATGATGGCGACGTGGTTCGGCATCGGATGCCTGAGCACCTCTTCTTTCGTCACCGGGACGTCTTTCTCTTTTGTTTTTCGCATTTTATTGAACATACGAGTCCTCCGGGATCGTGTTTTGCCTTTCCATTATAGCAAAAAAACCCTCCATCAACATAGAGGGTTTGCATCGTTTTGCCTATACTTCCATCACTTCTTTTTCTTTTTCTTTTGTGATGGCGTCAATTTTGGCGATGTGGTCATCGGTCAGCTTTTGCACTTCGTCCGTGTAGCTGCGGAGCTCATCTTCCGTAATCTCGCCGTTTTTCTCGAGCTTTTTCAATTCATCGTTCGCATCGCGGCGGATGTTGCGCACCGCGACTTTCGCGTCTTCTGAATACTTTTTGACAAGCTTCGCGAGCTCGCGGCGCCGTTCCTCGGTGAGCGGCGGAATGACAAGACGAATGACGGATCCATCATTCGATGGCGTCAGCCCTAAATCCGATGCTAAAATCGCTTTTTCCATTTCTTTAATGGCCGATTTGTCGTACGGCTGAATGACAAGCAGCCGCGCTTCCGGCACGCTGATGGAGGCCAGTTGGTTGATTGGCGTCGGCACGCCGTAATAGTCAACGGTTACTTTCTCAAGCAGCCCTGCGTTCGCCCGTCCGGCGCGAATGCTTGCCAGCTCGCGGGTGAACGCTTGCACCGCTTTATCCATCTTTTCTTTCGCCTGTTGGATCACTTGCTTTGCCATCATTATTTCCCCCTTACGATCGTTCCGATGTTTTCACCTAACACAGCGCGTTTAATATTGCCTTCTTCCATAATCGAGAAGACGATGAGCGGAATGTTGTTGTCCATGCAAAGCGAGGAAGCAGTCGAATCCATGACGCCGAGCCCTTGCTTAATGACGTCCAAGTACGACAGCTCATCGTATTTGACCGCATTGGCGTCGACGTTCGGGTCGGCGCTGTAGACGCCATCGACGTTGTTTTTCGCCATTAAAATGACGTCCGCCTCGATTTCCGCCGCCCTTAAGGCCGCGGTCGTATCGGTCGAAAAGTACGGGTTGCCTGTGCCGGCGGCGAAAATGACAACTCGTTTTTTCTCAAGATGGCGAATCGCCCGGCGGCGAATGTACGGTTCGGCCACTTGCCGCATTTCAATCGATGTTTGCACCCGCGTTTCCACGCCGAGCTGCTCAAGGCTGTCCTGCAAAGCGAGGGCGTTCATCACCGTCGCCAACATGCCCATGTAATCAGCCGTCGCCCGGTCCATGCCCATTTCGCTTCCCGTTTTTCCACGCCAAATGTTGCCGCCGCCGACGACGATGGCGACCTCGACGCCCAGTTCAACAACTTCTTTCACTTGTTTGGCGATCGACTGAATGACCGCCGGTTGAATGCCAAACCCTTGCTTTCCAGCGAGCGCTTCCCCGCTCAACTTTAACACGACGCGTTTGTATTTTGGCTGTTCCATGTCCAACCTCCATGATGCGAATCACTTTGAAAAACAGGGAACACGCGCGTGTTCCCTGTTGCGGTCCGTCATTGTTTTCTGACTTGGCTCATGACTTCTTCTGCAAAATTGTCTTGGCGTTTTTCGAGCCCTTCGCCGACTTCGTAACGGATGAACTGCTTGACTGTTGCTCCGTTCGATTCGACGTATTGGCGCACCGTCACATCCGGGTTTTTCACGAACGCTTGCTCGAGCAGGCAGACGTCTTCGTAAAACTTGTTCAGCCGGCCTTCGACCATTTTTTCAACGATTTTCTCCGGCTTGCCTTCGTTTAAGGCTTGCTGCTTCAACACTTCACGCTTATGCGCAATCTCTTCCTGCGGCACGTCGTCGCGCGAGACGTATTTCGGATGAAGTGCGGCAATGTGCATGGCCACATCTTTGGCGACGTCTTCGCTCGCATTGCCGGCTAATAACGTTAATACGCCGATGCGCCCGCCCATGTGCAAGTACGCACCGAACGTTTCGCCGTCCGCTTTATTGACGACGGCAAAGCGGCGAAGCGTAATTTTTTCACCAATTTTGGCGATCGCTTCGTTGATGTAGTCTTGGACGGTCGAGCCGTTGTCCATCGTTTGACCGAGCGCTTCATCAAGCGAAGCCGGCTTTTGTTTCAGCAAGTGGGCGGCCAGCTCTTTGACAAGCGTTTGGAATGCTTCGTTTTTCGCAACGAAGTCCGTTTCCGAGTTCACTTCCAAAATGACGGCGGTATTGCCTTCCACCGCAATGTACGCCATCCCTTCGGCCGCGATGCGGTCCGCTTTTTTCGCCGCTTTGGCAATTCCTTTTTCGCGCAGCCAGTCGATCGCTTTCTCCATGTCACCATTTGTTTCGGTGAGCGCCTTTTTGCAGTCCATCATGCCTGCGCCTGTTTTTTCGCGCAGTTCTTTCACCATTTGTGCTGTAATCGCCATAAAAAAATCCTCCTTCTCATTGTCCCGTATATGTATCGGTGCCGGCAGCGGCTTCCCGTTTTGCCCTTATTCGTTAGTATAGCCAAAAGTTGCTCATTTCTGTCTCAAAAAAAGGTGATAAAAGGCTTTCCCCTCTTATCACCTTTCTTGTGCATCGTTACTCTGCTGCGACGGCCGCTTCTTCGCCTTGTTTCGCCTCAAGCACGGCGTCGGCGATTTTCGAAGTCAACAGCTTAACAGCGCGGATGGCGTCGTCGTTGGCCGGAATGACATAGTCAATTTCATCCGGATCGCAGTTCGTGTCGACGATGCCGATGATCGGGATGTTCAGCTTGCGCGCTTCCGCCACCGCGATCCGCTCTTTGCGCGGGTCAATGACAAACAACGCATCCGGCAGCTCTTTCATGTCTTTGATGCCGCCCAAAAACTTCTCAAGACGCTCTTTTTCTTTTTTCAAGCGAATGACTTCTTTTTTCGGCAGAACGTCAAATATTCCATCTTCTTCCATTTTTTCAATTTCACGCAGCCGTTTGATCCGCTTTTGGATCGTAGCGAAGTTCGTCAGCGTGCCGCCGAGCCAGCGTTGGTTGACATAAAACATGCCGCAGCGTTCCGCTTCTTCCTTCACCGACTCTTGCGCTTGTTTTTTCGTGCCGACGAACAAAATTTTGCCGCCATTCGCCGCCAATTCGCGAACGAAGTTGTAGGCTTCCTCGACTTTTTTCACCGTTTTTTGCAAGTCGATGATATAGATGCCGTTGCGCTCCGTGAAAATGTATTTTTTCATCTTCGGATTCCAACGGCGCGTCTGATGTCCAAAGTGGACGCCAGCTTCAAGCAGTTGTTTCATCGAAATAACCGACATGTATGCTCCTCCTGTTTCCTTAGTGGTTTTTGGTCCTCCGCCTGCCTCATCTTTCAGCAAGACTGGCGTTGCCAGCACCGTTGCTGAAATCACCAGGCGTGTGTATTCACACCATGAAAAAATATATCACAACTGCAAGCGGCAAATCAAGCTGTTATTCGCCTATTGATTCGTTTTTTGCGCAAATTTGAGCCATAGCTCGACTTCCGTTTTCCCTTTGCCGAGCTGTTTGGCAATTTCCTCGACTGTCTCTCCTTCCGCATATAGGCGGCGAGCAAGCTCACTCGCGTCGGCCGGTCGGGCGTGTGAAAGTTCGAGCACATCCTTGACCGCTTCGATGTCTGGGAAATAGCCCGGAGCGGCGCTTGGACGGTTTGTTTTGGCGCGTTTTTCGGTTTCTCCCCGCTCCGCCGGCTCGTTTTCCCCCTTTTTTGCTTCCGCTGTTCGCTTTTCGAACCCCGCTCCGATTTCACCGCCTCCTGCCCCCGGCATGGACGCCGTCTCTTTCCCGTTCGCGCCCCGTTGCCCACTGGGCGCATCGTTCGTTTCCGGTGCAGAAACGAATGGAGCCGCGCCGCTATTAAGCAACGAGTCAAGTTCAGCCAAAAAGCGCTCGTTTTCTTCCTTCCAGGCAGCGAGATAAGCGGTCATGGCTTCCTCGAGCTCCTCGGCCCGCCTCTCCGCCTCGCCAAGCCGCGACAGGCGAAGGAAAAGCACAATGATCAACCAAAACGACAAGGCGTGCAACAGCAAACTGATCGTTAGCCAAAATGCCATCATGATGTTCACTATCCTTGAATGTCGATCGTTTTTCCTTTATAAGGGTGTCCTCCAAAACGGGACGCCTCCTGCTCAAGACGGGCGCTCGTTCGTTTATCCGTCACCCGACGACGCGCACGCTCCGCCCGCTTTTGGCCGGCAGCTGCCATTTGCGCCTGCACGGCATAGGAATGTTGTTGCGTTGAGGTTTGAAGCCTTTCCGCGTCGGGCGCTTTCGGCATGACGCTTTGCAACGCTGGAAGCTGGATGTCCATCGCGTTTTCTCTCCCCTCATGGCTCTTTTTCAAAAAAGCGGCGCAGTTTCCAAAGCGCTTTCGCATGAATTTGCGAAATTCTTGATGTCGACAAATGCAAAAGGCTCCCGATTTCTGTAAACGTCAGCTCCTCTTTATAAAACAAACTGATGACGAGCTGCTCTTTTTCATTCAGCTGTCCGATGGCTTCAGCCAGCTTTTCGATCATTTCCTGCTTAACGATTTGCTCCTCGGGAAGCGGAGCGCGGTCGTCGCGAACCGAAAGCAGTCCTTCATCTTCGTCGACGGTCGTCTGCCCGAGCGGCAGCCAATGGGAAAAAAACGTTTCACTCGCCGCCGCCTGCACTTCCTCTTCCGTCATCCCGAGCTCAGCGGCGATCTCTTTCGCCGTTACCGATCGCATGTGCCGCTGTTCAAGCCGCTCGATCGCTTCCTCAATTTTTTTTGCCTTATCGCGCATGCTGCGCGGCAGCCAGTCTTCTTTGCGCAAACCGTCTAAGATGGCGCCGCGGATGCGGAACGAGGCGTACGTGTCGAACTTCAAATCACGCGATGGGTCAAATTTCTCCAACGCATCGTATAAGCCGACGAGTCCAAGGCTGACGAGCTCATCCTTCGGCACGGAGCTCGGCAGCGTCGCCGAAAGCCGCTGCACGTGGTAGAAAACAAGCGGCATATAGCGCTGCACCAGCTCCTCGGCCGCGTGACGGTCGCGGCCATTGATCCATTCATCCCAGTATTTCCGTTCTTCTCCTTTTAGCGCGCTTCCCATTCTTCTCCCCCTTGCCTTGCGGAAACGGCGCATCCCGGTCATATTTCCTTGATTTCTTGAGCGGCGGTGCGGATGGAGAGCACGCCCGTCTGCGGATTAAATTCGATCGTGCGGCCGCTATGGCCCCCGACATCTTCGGCGACGACCGGAATGTGAAGCCGCTCGAGCTGCTTTTTCACTTCCTCCACATTGCGCGCGCCAATGCGCATCATATCGCCGCCAACTGTCGAAAACGAAAACATTTGCGCCCCGCCGGCCAGCTTCGCTTTCAGCATCCCTTTCCGCCCGCCAGCGGCAATGACAAGCTGAACGAGCGCCTCGACCGCCGTATCAGCGTATTTGGCCGCATTGATGACTCCGCCGCGCGCCATCGAGGAATGCGGAAGCATGACATGCGCCATGCCGGCAACCGCCTTGCCTGCATCGTAAATGACGACACCGACGCACGACCCAAGCCCGCACGTGCGGATGACATTCGGCGCTATGACGACCTCCATTTCCGCAATGCCGATTTTGACAGCCTGCGCTGTGCTCATAGACCATCCACACCTAACGCTCGAAAGATGGTGGAAAACGACTCGGGGTCAGGTAGAAGAAAGAAATGGCCGTTGATGCTTTCGTCCGGGCGCCGTTCATCGTAAATGGCAGTGTCAATCAAAATGGCGTAATCGCCAACACGCGACAGCTCAAGCAATCCGAACGACAGCACAGCTCCAATCATGTCGATGGCCAATGCCGGCACGGACGGGTGCAAGTTGAGCCGCGTAAAGTCAGCCAATGCCGACAAATACGAGCCGGCTAAAATATTGCCGAGCTCCTGAAGCGCCGAGCAGCCAAGCTCATGGGCTTCTCCTTGAAACGAAAACGAGTCATCGCCAATCATCCGACGGACAAACCGCTCAGCCTGTTCCGGCGGCAACACGAAAAACATGTTTCCCGGCGCTTCTCCTTCGATGCGCAAATAGACGCACGCCACTACTTGTTCCGGTCCACCGATTGATTCCATCATTTCGGCAAACGTCGCAATTTGAACGCGCGGCACCGCCATTTCAATTTTTTTGTTTAGCAACGTCGACAAAGCCGTCGCCGCGTTGCCGGCGCCAATGTTGCCGATTTCGCGCAAAATGTCAATATGCATCCCCGTCAAGTTGCGAATATCGTCCAAGGTCAATGCTCCTCTCTACAGGTTATCGGTCGAGCACTTTCGCCAAATCGAGCAAAATGAGGAGCCGATTCTCCACTTTCGCCACGCCGTCGATGTAACTTGCCTCAACGGAGCCAATTGCCTCTGGCGGCGGTTCGATGCTTTCCGCCGGCAGATCAAGGACATCATTCGCGGCATCGACGATGAGCCCAACTTCCATATCCTCAAGAGCAACGATAATGATCCGCGTCTGTTCCCCATATGGTTCGGGGGCAAACCCGAACCGCTCGCGCAAATCGATGATCGGCGTCACAACACCGCGCAAGTTGATGACCCCTTTTACATAATGGGCCGTCCCCGGCACGCGCGTGATCGGCTGCATTTTCTCGATGGAACGGACATGCTGCACCGGCAGAGCATATTCTTCTTCTTTCAGGCGAAACGCAATCACTTTCCAGTCTGCTTGCACGCTGGCCGTCATCCAATCCTCCCCCTTTTTTTCGACATGCCACTGAAAACGGCAGATCAACGCCATAGGCGCCCCCGCACCGACACGGCCATCTCCTACTTCACGAGCGCGTTGCAGTCGATAATCAGCGCCACTCGGCCGTCTCCCAAAATCGTCGCCCCCGAGATGGCGAAAACCGAAGATAAATAGTTTCCTAGCGATTTCAACACGACTTCTTGCTGCCCGATAAACGAGTCGACCGCCAGCGCCGCCAGTTTTTCCCCTTTCCGGACGATCACGACCGCCACCGCATCTCCGTCATCGGCTGCTCCAGGAACAGCGAAGACGTCTTTCAGGCGGACGAGCGGCACGATTTTGCCGCGAAAATCGATGACCGGCTGGTTGTGGGCGGAAAAAATCTCTTCTTTTTTCACCAGCGCCGTCTCAATGATCGATGACAGCGGAATCGCGTACGTTTCCTCAGCGATTTGAACGAGCAACACCGAAATGATCGACAATGTGAGCGGCAGCTGAATGGAAAAGAGCGACCCTTTTCCAGGCTGCGAATCGACCGAAACGGTGCCGCCGAGCGATTCAATCGTGCTTTTGACGACATCCAAACCGACGCCGCGGCCGGAAATGTCCGAAACTTTTTCAGCGGTCGAAAAGCCGGGAGCGAAAATAAGCTCGTAAATTTGCTGATCGTTCAAATGCTCCGCCGCCTGCGGCGAGACAATGCCGCGGCTTTTCGCCTTTTGCAGCACCTTCTCCCGGGAAATGCCGGCGCCGTCATCTTCGATTTCAATAAAGACATGGTTACCGCTATGGTACGCTCGCAATTGAATGATCCCTTCTTCTGGCTTTCCGCGCGCCGCCCGGACGTCCGGCGCTTCGATGCCGTGGTCGAGCGCATTGCGGATCAAATGGACAAGCGGGTCGCCGATTTCATCGATCACCGTCCGGTCAAGCTCGGTATCCGCGCCGATGATGTCAAGACGCACCTTTTTGCCGAGCTCGCGGGCGAGTTGGCGCACCATGCGCGGAAAGCGGTTGAACACCGTTTCGACCGGCACCATGCGCATATTTAAAATGATCGTCTGCAAATCGCTCGAGATGCGAGACATCCGCTCGACCGTTTCCGTCAATTCGGCATGGTTCAGCTCGCGGGAAATTTGCTCAAGCCGACCGCGATCAACAACCAATTCTTCAAATAAGTTCATCAACCGATCGAGCCGTTCAATGTTGACGCGGATCGTTTTCGTCGCCTGTTTTACTGTTTGTTTTTCCGGCGCCTCTGCTTCGGCTTGAACGGCCGCGGCCTGCTCCATAGCGGCCGGTTGTTGGGGCGCAGCCGCTTTCTCACTTTCTGCCGACGGTTCATCGCTCGATAGCCTAGACACCTTGACGTCATCAATTTCCGAAATGCCCATCAGCCGCTTTTGCAACTCATCGGCTGGCGCTTTGGATACGACCGTAACGAGAAACTCCCGGTCAAACTGTTCTTCCTCCAGCATCTCGACCGGCGGCGTTGCTTTCACAATTTCTCCGACTTCATTCAGCTGTTCAAACACCATATAGACGCGCGCTGCTTTCAACAAGCAATCATCGCGAAGCCGAACGCGGATTTCGTAGACGGAAAATCCCTGCTCCTTCGCCTGCTCGAGCACATGGTATTCAAATTCCCCATACGCATGTTCAAGGGGCGGTTCTTCCCTTGCTGCCTGCTTGTTGGGCATCTCCCCTTGCTCGATTCGTTTCAGCTGTTCGACTGTTCTCCTTACATCGCGCGTTCCGTCGCCGCCTGCAGCGATGGAACTGATCATCGCCTCCAAATGGTCGACGGCCTCAAAAATGACGTCAAGCAATTCCGGGGTAACGGAAAGCCGCCGATTGCGTATGCCATCGAGCACGTTTTCCATTTGGTGCGTCAAATTGGCCAAATCTTCAAACCCCATCGTGGCGGACATGCCTTTCAACGTATGGGCCGAACGGAAAATATCATTCACCACAGACATGTCCTCCGGCGTTTTTTCAAGTTCCAACAGCCGCTCGTTGATCGCCTGCAAATGCTCTTTGCTTTCATCAATAAATAAATCCAAATATTGGCTCATGTCCATGCCGTTTCCCCCTCACTCCCCGATCGATTGGACGATGGCAGCGGCGATGCTGTCAAGCGGTGCGATGACATCAACGACGCCAGCCTCGATCGCCGCTCTTGGCATCCCAAAGACAACGGCTGTCTCGCGCGCTTCCGCGATCGCTTTTGTGTTCCCGCTTTCCTTCAGGATTTTCAACCCTACTGTTCCGTCGCTTCCCATGCCGGTCATAATCACCGCGATTTTCCGACAGCGGCGAATGGCAGCAAGCGACTCAAATAATACGTCAACAGCCGGACGATGGCCGGCGCGCGGCGGCGATTCGTCGAAACGGGCTTTAAGCGCGCCGCCTTCTTCACGAACGATGAGATGGACGCCGCCTGGCGCGATATAGGCGGTGCCATTTTGCAGCACTTCCCCGTCTTCCGCCTCCTTGACCGTGATCGCGGCAAGCGCATCAAGCCGATTGGCGAGCGACGCCGTAAACCCTTTGGGCATATGCTGGACAGCGACGACCGGAGCGGCTAGATCGGGCGGAAGCTGCGTCAGCACCGTCTCGAGCGCACGCGGGCCGCCGGTGGAAGTGCCGATCGCAACGATGGCCTGTTGCGGGCGCGCCGCCGCTTTGAACGATGGGCGCCAAGACGGACGTTGGCGGCGCGGAGCAGTCAAGGCAGCCACGTTCGCTTCGCTCGCGTGCAGCACTTTGCCAATCAGCTCGTCTTTCACTTTGTACAAATCGAGCGAAATCGGTCCGGACGGCTTGGCGACAAAGTCGACCGCCCCGTACTGCATGGCGGCGATCGTGTTTTCCGCCCCTTCGGTCGTCGTGCTTGACACCATGACGACCGGCACGGGATGATCCCGCATGATGCGCTGCAACGTTTCGAGCCCGTTCATGACCGGCATTTCCACATCAAGCGTCACGACATCCGGCCTTAGGGCAGCGATTTTCTCGAGCGCCTCCCGGCCGTTGCGAGCTGTTCCGATGACTTCGAGGCGCGGATGCTCGGACAAAAAATCACTGATCCATTTGCGCATAAACGCCGAGTCATCGACGACAAGCACCTTGATCGTCTTCATGTTCCGTCTCTACCTTTCTAGCAAAAGTTGACGCAGCTTCGCAAAAAAGCGGGGAGCCCGCTCCGGCTCTTTTTCTCCTCCCGCCGCATAGCGGCACGCCATTTGACGCACTGCCCGGCTCGCCTTCGCCGCCGGATCAAAGAGAACAAACGGCGTTTGCCGGACGACACAGCGCGCCACAGTCCGGTCTTCAGGAACGACGCCAAGCAAGGCGATGTCTTTATGGAAAAACCGACTGGCGGCATGCTGCAGGCGCGAAAAGACGCCATATCCTTCCCGCTCGCTGCCGGCGCGGTTGACGATGACGGAAAACGGAGCCTCGCTGCCGGCGGTGTGCATATATTTCATCATGGCGTACGCATCCATCATCGCGGTCGGCTCCGGCGTCGTGACAATAAACACATCGTCGACGGACTTTAAAAAATACAATCGTTCTTCTGAGGCACCCGCCCCCATATCGAAAATGAGATAATCATATCGCGACGCCACCGTCTGCAGCTCGGCCAACAAATAGTCGATAGCGGATCGATCGACACTCAACCATTGCGCGGCGCCCGTCCCCCCAGCAATATACGATAGATGCTCCGGTCCGCTTTTTACCAGCTCGGAAAGCGGCAACCGCGCGGAAAACCAATCCGAAAGCGTCATTGGCGACGACTGGCCGAGCAAAATGTCGATGTTGCCCATGCCGATGTCCATATCAAGCAGCAAGACGCGAAACCCGAGCTTCGAGAGCGACAGCGAAAAATTGAGCGAAAGGTTTGACTTGCCGACTCCGCCTTTCCCGCTCGTCACCGCGATGGTCCGCGGCCCCGCCGCCGGCGTCAGCCGGCGGCCCAGCTCATAGCGCAGCCGTTCTGCTTGATCGCTCACCATCGCTCCGCCCCAAACAGCAGATGAACGAGCCGGTCTGCGGACGCTTCCACCATGTCGTCCGGCACATTTTGCCCGTTCGTGAAATAGGCGGCGGCAAGCCGGCTGTCAAGCAACACATTGACGATCGTTCCAAACGAGTCCGTCTCATCGAGCTTCGTCACGATCAGCCGATCGATCGGCAGGTGGGAAAAGTGGTTGTAAATCGTTTTCATATCGTCATACTTTCCCGTGGCGGCGAATACAAGAAACGTTTCCGTTTCGCTGTCAAACTCGAGCGTTTGCTGCAGTTCATCCACGTATTGCGGATTGCGGAAGTTGCGGCCAGCCGTATCGACGAACACGAGATCGCAGCCGGCCAATTTCCGCTTCGCCGTCCGAAAATCGTCGGCATTGTAGCATACTTCCAACGGAGCGTGCAAAATGTCGGCATACGTCTTCAGTTGGTCGATGGCGGCGATCCGGTACGTGTCGGCCGTGATGAACCCGACTTTTTTCCCTTGCTCGAGGACGGCGCGCCCTGCCATTTTGGCGAGCGTCGTCGTTTTTCCAACCCCGGTCGGACCAAGCAAAATCATATACTTTTTTTGCTCCGCCGTTTTGACAAACGGAAGCGTCGACAATAGATCGCGCACCGCTTCTTTCGTCCAGGCGGAGACCGCAGCGGGCGACCGGCCGTCTTTGTCGGCATACCACCGTTCAAGCAGGCGATCCATCACTTGGCGGACGTACACATCCGCCATCCCTTGCCGAACGAGGCGCCGTTCCGCTTCCGCAAGCGGTGGAGGATACAAAAGCGAAGACGAGCGGGCGTTGAACTGACGGATGAGCGCCTTGACTTCCTCGATCTCACGGGCAAGCGAGCCGTCTTCCTCCCGCTCGGCCGCCGGCAAAGGGGCAAAGGACGCAGCAGCACTCAGCTGACGCGTCAAAGACGCGGCGGCACTCGGCTGACGCGTCAAAGACGCGGCGGCATCCGGCTGACGCGTCAAAGACGCGGCGGCATCCGGCTGACGCAGCGGCAGTGGATCCGGATCAACGCCGGCCAACACTTCGATCTTTTTTTTCGCAAACAGACCGAAAAATCCGCCGGTCTGCACGACTTTCGAGTGCAAAATGACGGCGTCGCGGCCAAGTTCGGCGCGAACCATTTTCATCGCTTCGTTCATGGACGGGGCGACAAATTTTTTCACTTTCATTCGATTTCCACCATCCCCACGCTTTGAACTTCGACATCCGTTTCAAGCTCGTTGTACGACAGCACCGGAACAGTCGGAAAATGGCGCTCGGTCAGCTGTCGGACGTACATGCGCACCGCCGGGGAGCAGAGCAAAATCGGCGTCTGGCCGGCGAACGGATAGCGTTCAAGCGCCGCGGCGACCGCTTCCACAAATGCCTGCGCCCGCGCCGGCTCGAGCGCCAAATAGCGGCCGTGTTCGGTTTGCTGCACGGCGTCGGCGATCGTTTTTTCCGCCCTGCCCGACAGCGTAATGACGCGCAGCGGCTCGCCCGGCACGGCGTACTGCGAGGTGATTTGCCGCGCCAACGCTTGGCGGACGTATTCCGTCAACAAATCGGTGTCGCTGGTCAGGCGGGCAAAATCGGCAAGCGCCTCAAAAATGAGCGGCAAGTTGCGGATCGACACTTTCTCTTTCAGCAGCTTGGCGAGCACTTTTTGCACGTCGCCGACAGACAACGGATTCGGCGTCACATCGTCGACAAGCACCGGATACGATTCTTTTAAATGATCGATCAGCTGTTTTGTTTCCTGACGCCCCAGCAGTTCGTGGGCATGGGCTTTCAGCACCTCCGTTAAGTGTGTCGAGACGACCGATGGCGGGTCGACGACTGTATAGCCAAGCATTTCCGCCCGGTCTTTGACGGTCTCGGAAATCCATTTCGCCGGCAGACCAAACGCCGGCTCGATGGTGTCAATGCCATCAATCGAATCATCGTCAACTCCGGGGCTCATCGCCAAATAATGGTCAAGCAGCAGCTCGCCGCGCGCCACTTCCTCTCCTTTCACTTTGATCCGGTATTCATTCGGCTGCAACTGGATGTTGTCGCGAATGCGCACAACCGGGATGACAATGCCAAGCTCGAGCGCGAGCTGACGGCGAATCATGACGATCCGGTCAAGCAAATCCCCGCCTTGATTGGCATCAGCGAGCGGAATGAGCGCATAGCCGAACTCAAATTCAATCGGATCAATATGCAGCAGTTGGATGACGCTTTCCGGGCTTTTCAATTCGTCGGCGGCCGCCGCCTCCTCTTCCGGAGCGGCCAATGCCGCTTCTTCTTGCTTTTGCCGCTCGATAAATCGGTAGCCGCCAAGCGCCAGCAGCCCGGCAATCGGCATCGTCAACAAGTCGTTGATCGGCGTAAACAAGCCGAGCAGGAAAATCGTTCCTGCCGTGACGTACAACATTTTCGGAAACGCGAACAGCTGGCGCATAATATCGCCGCTCAAGTTGCTGTCCGACGCCGCCCGGGTGACGATGATGCCGGTCGCCGTGGAAATCAACAGCGCCGGAATTTGGCTGACGATGCCGTCGCCGACCGTCAAAAGCGTGTAGCGCTTTGCCGCCTCCCCTATATCCATTCCTTTCTCCACAACGCCGATCACCATGCCAAACAACATGTTGATGACGACGATAATGATGCCGGCGATGGCGTCGCCTTTCACAAATTTGCTTGCCCCGTCCATCGCTCCGTAAAAGTCGGCTTCTTGCGCCACTTTTTCCCGCCGCTTTCGGGCTTCTTGCTCCGAAATCATGCCGGCGTTCAAATCGGCGTCAATGCTCATCTGTTTGCCGGGCATCGCATCGAGCGTAAAGCGGGCCGCCACTTCCGAGACGCGCTCCGCCCCTTTGGTGATGACAACAAACTGGATGATGACCAAAATCAAAAACACGACAAACCCAACGACAACATCGCCGCCAACGACGAACGTTCCGAACGTTTCAACGACGCCGCCCGCCTCCCCTTTGCTTAAAATCGAGCGGGTGGTTGACACATTCAGCCCGAGCCGAAACAGCGTCAGCACTAAAAGCAATGACGGAAAAATGGAAAACTCAAGCGGCTCTTTCGTGTTCATCGCCGTCAGCAATACAAGCAAGGCAAGGGAAATATTGATGATGATCAAGACGCTCAACAGCCATGTCTGCAGCGGGATGACGAGCATGGCGACGATGAGCACGACAAGAAACAATACGGATAAATCTTTGATTTGCGCTTGCATGGTTTTCTCTCCTTGTTGCTACACGTTTCCTTTGAGCCGATAGACGTACGCCAAAATTTCCGCCACTGCCTTAAAAAACGCCTCTGGAATCATGTCGCCGACTTCCGTCTGGCGGTAGAGCGCCTGCGCAAGCGGGCGATTTTCGACCGTCACGACGCCATGGGTTTTCGCCACTTCCTTGATTTTCAACGCCATATAATCCGCCCCTTTCGCGACGACGACTGGCGCTTCCATCTTGCCGTCTTCATACTTGAGGGCAACGGCGTAATGCGTCGGGTTGGTAATGACGACATCCGCGTTCGGCACTTCCTGCATCATCCGCCTCATCGCCATCTCACGCTGTTTTTGCTTGATGCGCGATTTGATGAGTGGATCGCCTTCCGTCTTTTTGTATTCATCTTTAATGTCCTGTTTGGACATGCGGATGCTTTTTTCAAATTCAAACCGCTGATACAAGTAATCAAACAGCGCTAAAAACAAGAGCGCCCCCGCGGCGTACAGCCCCATTTTCACCGTCAAGCCGCCGACGACAGTCAAAGCCTCACCCGGCGTCTTGGAAACGAGCGCCGCAAGCTCGCTTCGTTCGGCCAACAGCGCCGCAAACACGACCGCACCGATGATTCCAGCTTTTAACACGGATTTCAACAGCTCGACCAAGGCGCGCAACGAAAACAGCCGTTTCATTCCTTGCACGGGATTGAGGCGGTTCCCATCCATTTTTAACGGTTCAACGGTGAACAAGGCGCCGATTTGCAAAAAGTTGGCCAACCCAGCCGCCAGCACTGCGGCGGCGAACAGCGGCGCCAAAAGCAAGGATGCATGGGAAAGCCAGTCAAGAAACAGCCGGTGAAGCGAGTCAACCGTCAACGAAGGGGAGGCAGAATCGGACAAGGCGCGGGCGAACAACCGCAGCAGACCGTCCCGCTCGTACGCCCCCGCCAAGGACAAAGCAAGAAATGAAGCAAGCAACACGGAAGCGGAGACGACATCACCGCTTTTGGCCACCTGTCCTTTTTCCCGCACTTCTTGCCGTTTGCGAGGCGTCGCCTTTTCCGTTTTTTCCCCAGCGAAAAATTGCAAATCGAGCCGCCACTCGCCCATCTTATCCGCCCCCCAACAGCCGCATCAACTCGCGCAACGAGGCAAACATGAAGTGAAATACACTGCGCGCCGCAAGCAATATCGTCCCAATCCCCGCCAACAGGAGCAAAAACGCCGCTGCCGTTTTGGCGGAAAAGCCGACCGCAAAAATGTTCATTTGCGGCACCGCGCGGGCGATGATGCCAAGCGCCACGTCGACTAAAAAGAGCGATCCGACAAGCGGGGCCGCCATTTGGAAAGCGGCGGCGAACATCGCAGCAAACGCCCGCACCGCGTATTCCACCGCCCGACCGTCAGCAACGTGCGGCAGGCGGTCAAGCGGCAACCAATGATAGCTGTAAAACATGCCGTCAAGCAGCAAATGGTGGCCATCGAGAGCGAGCAAAAGCAGCAGGGCGAGCAAATGAAGATATTCGCCAAGCAGCGGGCTTTGCGCTCCAGTTTGCGGGTCGATGACGTTGGCGATGGCAAACCCGATTTGAAAATCGATCAAGCCGCCGGCGATTTGCATCGCCGCCATGAGGATCGCTGCCAGCAGCCCGAGCGCCAATCCGACGAGCGCTTCTTTTACGACAAGCAATACATACACACCGTCAAGCGCCAACACCGGTTTGGGCATCGCCAAAAACAACAGCCAGCTGAACAAAAACGCCAATCCGGCTTTATACGAAGCCGGCACGGTCCGATAGGAAAACAACGGCATCGCCGCGAAAAACGAAGCGGCGCGGACAAAGACGAGCAAAAACGCCGGAAAATAAGTCCATGCTTGTTCCATCGCCGATCAGCCTATAAACGAAGCAAGATTGTTGAAAATATCGTGCGCGTACGACACCATTTTCGAGAGCATCCACGGCCCAAAAAACACAAGTCCAAGCAAGACGGCGACGATTTTCGGCACAAACGCGAGCGTCTGCTCTTGAATTTGCGTCGCCGCCTGGAAAATGCTGACGACAAGCCCGACGGCAAGGGACAACAACAAGAGCGGCCCGCAGACGACAAGCACGATATACACGCCTTGTTCAGCAAGGCGGATGATGAAATCGGCACTCATAAACGCCACCTATCTTTATTGAAAACTTTGCAACAATGATTTGACGACCAAATGCCAGCCATCAACAAGGACAAACAATAAAATTTTAAACGGCAGCGAAATCATCACGGGCGGCAGCATCATCATCCCCATCGACATTAAGACGCTGGCGACGATCATGTCGATGACTAAAAACGGAATAAAAATCATAAAGCCCATTTGAAACGCCGTTTTCAACTCACTGATGGCAAACGCCGGCACGAGCGCGGTCATCGGGATGTCGTTGACCGTTTTCGGCTGTTTGGCGCCGCTGTATGATAAAAACAGCGCCAAATCTTCCTGCCTGGTGTATTGGCTCATAAACTGCTTCAGCGGAACAGCCGCCCGTTCATACGCCTCCTCCAAGTCAATTTTGTCGGCAAACAGCGGCTGCAATGCCTGATCGTTGATGTCTTTCCAAGTCGGCGCCATAATGAAAAACGTTAAAAACAAGGCGAGCCCGACGAGCACTTGGTTCGGCGGCATCTGCTGCGTGCCGAGCGCCGTGCGCACAAACGACAAAACGATGACGATGCGGGTAAAACATGTCATCATAATGAGAATGCCGGGTGCGATCGACAACACGGTGAGCAACAGAAGAAGCTTCACCGCTGTCGACACGTGCTCGGGAGCCATCGAATCAAACATATGGACAAATTCACTCATCGTCCGCCGTCCCTTTCTTCTTCAACCGATTGAGCCACTCGTTTCGCTTTTCGGCCATTTGCTTCATCTCCTCCGCCAACAGCGCCGAAAACGACGGCGGCAAACCGTTTTTCCGCTTTGATTTCCCCGTCCACTCGCCTCGAAGGAAGGAGCCAAGCCGGCCCAACTCCGCCATTCGCTCCAACCGTGCGCGATGTTGCTCCAACAGTTCATTCATTTCTTGTTCGTCTTCAATTTCTTTCAGAAGCTGAATCGAATCACCGACACCGATGACGAGCAGCCGACGGCCGACTTTAATGAGCTGTACAGAGCGGTTCGTCCCGACGCTCGTCCCGCCGAGATGCTCGATGACGCCCTTTTGGCTTGAAACAAACGACTGACGGCGGGACATCCACCTTAACACCGCATAAAGGAGAATGAGGACAAAGGCGGTCGCGCCGATGAGCCGAAGCACATCGGAAGCGGAAACCGCATCAGCGGCTTGATTCGCTGTTTGGTTTGTCTGCTGCCCGGAAGGAGCTGACGGCCCGCATGAATCGGGATGCTGCAGACAGTCGGCGACCGTGGGGCTTTGGGCGGCCGATGCCGGCGTCGGCCCCAAAGCAATGGCTGCTGCCAGCAAAACGGCCGCCCAGCGCCAAATTGCCATCGTTTCCACCTCTGATCGCTCACCCGATCGTTTTGTTGATCGCTTCGATGACGCGGTCGGCTTGGAACGGCTTGACCACAAAATCTTTCGCCCCGGCTTGAATGGCATCAATCACCATTGCCTGCTGCCCCATCGCGGAGCACATAATGACTTTGGCATTGCTGTCGATTTTTTTAATTTCCTTGAGCGCCGCAATCCCATCCATCTCCGGCATCGTAATATCCATTGTCACGACATCGGGCCGCGTTTCCTTGTATTTCTCGATCGCCTGCCGTCCATCGGCCGCTTCGGCGACGACTTCATGTCCGTTTTTCGTCAAAATGTCTTTAATCATCATGCGCATAAATGCCGCATCATCAACGACAAGCACTCTTGCCATGTCCCCTAACCTCCCAAACGCCTGTTTATTTTAACTTTGTCAGCCGATCGCTTTGGCTGATGATGTCCGTGATGCGGACGCCGAAATTTTCATCGATGACGACAACCTCGCCTTTCGCGATCAGCTTGTTGTTGACAAACACATCGACCGGTTCGCCGGCCAGTTTATCGAGCTCAATGATCGATCCAGTCGACAGCTGCAAAATTTCCTGCACCGACCGCTTCGTCCGCCCGAGTTCAACCGTCACCTGCAGCGGCACATCAAACAGCAGCTCCAAATTGCGCGCCTCCGTTGCCGCAAGCGGCGGGGCATCGAACTCGACGAAATCGGCGGTTTGAATATGCCGAGCGGCTGCACCCTCCCTCTCCTTGTCCGCCCGCCCAGCCGGCGGTCCATCCGTCGAGCGGCTCGCCGCTTCTGAAGCGGCCGCACCGCCGTTTGCCTGAACGTCAATTGGAACAGGCTGCGGCTCGCGAAACGGCCGGTCGTCCGCCGACGACTTAAGGCTCACTTCCGCTGCCCCCGGCTCCTCAAGCGGCGAGCCGAGCAATTGGGCAACCAATTCTTTCGCGAAATCGATCGGCAACAGCTGCATAATGCTTGAGTCGATCAACTCGCCAATTTTGAGCCGAAATGACACTTTAATGAAAAAGTCTTCGTCCGGCAAATATTCCATCCCTTTTCCTTCCGCTAAATCAAGCAGATGGAGCGTCGGCGGGGAAATATCAACCCGCTTGCCAAAGACGGTCGACATCGACGTCGCCGCTGAACCCATCATTTGGTTCATCGCTTCTTGAACAGCGCTCAGCTGAATCTCTCCGAGCGGACCATCGGCCGCCGTTCCGTCGCCGCCAAGCATTAAATCAGCGATAATCGCCGCGTCTTGCTGTTTAATGACCAACAAGTTTGTCCCGAGCAGCCCTTCCGTATAGTTGACTTGGATGGCGACATATGGCTGCGGAAATTCATCCGCGACGCTTGTGCGCTCGATAATGGACACGCTTGGCGTCGTAATTTCCACCTTTTGGTTCAATAACATCGACAGGGCAGTGGCCGAACTGCCGAAAGAAATATTGCCGATTTCCCCAAGGGCGTCCTGCTCAAGCGGAGAGAGAAGATCATGAAGCGCCGGAATAGGTCCGTCGCTGTCCATTCCGCGCAACAAAGCATCAATTTCATCCTGCGACAACATTCCATCATTCATCATGGTCGTCTTCGTCCCCCTCGATCATCGCTAAAATTTGCACCGCCAGCTTTTTGTTCCGCTTCCCCGGCTGGCCGATAAACTTTGGAATATGGCCGATTTTGACCACGAGCGGCTCATGAATCGACTGCTCGAGCTGAATGACATCGCCGGCCTCGAGTTGAAGAAATTCATTGACCGTGATGACCGCCGTTCCCAGTTCAGCGATAATCGGCAATTTTGCCGCGCGGATGCGCTGTTCGATCCGTTTCGCTTCCTCGGGGGAACGCTCCTTTTTTTGCGCCTGCATCCAGTAATGCACCGACAGCCGCGGCATAATCGGCTCCAAGACGACATGCGGAATGCACACATTCATCATGCCGCGCGCTTCGCCGATTTGCGTGTTGAGCGAAATGACGACAACGGTGTCGTTCGGCGCAATCATGCGCAAAAACTGCGGATTGACTTCAAAATCGACAAAGAGCGGGTCGACTTCCGCCACCGATTCCCAAGCGTCGCGCCAATGGACAAACGCCTTGTCAAACAAATTGGACATGATGCGTGTTTCAATCTCCGTCAAATGCTCCACTTTATCCATCCCGACGCCGCGCCCGCCCATCACCCGGTCAAGCATGGCGTAAGCGATGTTCGGGTTGACTTCCAAAAGGACATGCCCGCCGAGCGGCGGCACCTCAAAGACATTGATGATCGTCATTTTTGGGATGGAGCGGACAAATTCTTCGTATGGAATTTGGTCGGCCGATGCGACCGAAATTTGCACATATGTTCGCAGCTGGGCGGAAAAAAACGTTGTCAGCAGACGGGCGAAATTTTCATGAATGCGCGTCAGGCTGCGGATTTGATCTTTGGAAAACCGGAGCGCCCGCCGAAAATCATACGTTTTGACGCGTCGGCCTTCCTCCTCTTTTTTCAGCTCCTCCGCGCTCATCTCCCCTGCAGAAAGCGCCGCGAGCAACGCGTCAATTTCGCTTTGCGACAATACTTCCCCGGCCGTCATTTCATCTTCCCCCCTTCCAATGACAGGGCTACTGGAGGATAAAAGAGGTAATGTAGACGTTCTCCACTCTCCCTTCTTGCATCAATCCGTTGATCTCGCGCTTCAGCCTCTCTTTCAGCGCCGTCAGCCCTTCTTTTCCTTTAAAGTCGGCCGCTTTCATCTGCGAAAGTTGCTCGATGATCACGTCTTTCATCTGAAAATCGCGTTTCTCCGCCTCTTCTTTTCCTTGATCGCTGTCTGTTTCAATTTTAAATGAGATTTTAATATAACGTCCGTCTGCTAAATTGGTGGTCATTTCCGGAATATCGATCGATCGTTCCGCCAGTTCGTCAGCGCTTGGCGCCCCTTGTTTTTCCGCATGCCCCATCTTCATCACCGCGACAAGCGCCGCCGTTCCAGCCAAAGCGATGACCGCCAGCACAATGATCATCGTTTTGATTGCTTTATTCCCTTTCACGGTCCAATCCTCCTGCTTTCGGTAAGCGAAACACACCAAGCTGCTGGTAAAATTCGCTCGCTCGCGCCGCCACTTGCTCGACCGTTTCGCGAACGACGAATTTTTTTCCGTTCGTCAGCGTCACGGTCGTATCAGGAAACGCTTCAATTTGTTCGATGTACAACGCATTGAGCACAAACCGTTTGCCGTTGAGCTTCGTTAACGAAATCATCGGGCAACAGGCGCAAGACGCCGCTCACGCCCTACCTCCTATTCTATTTTTTCAAGTTGACAAGCTCTTGCAAAATTTCATCCGATGTCGTAATGATGCGCGTATTCGCCTGGAAGCCGCGCTGGGCGACGATCATCTCCGTGAATTCCTCGGCAAGGTCGACGTTGGACATCTCAAGCGCGCTGGAGACGATCGTTCCGGTTCCGTTCGCTCCCGGCGCCCCTATCGTTGGCGCTCCAGAGTTGGTCGTTTCGCGGAACAAGTTGTTGCCGGCTTTTTCTAATCCGTCATTGTTGGCAAATTTCGCGAGCTGAATCGTGCCGATTGTCTGCAAGTTGCCGGATGCGTTCACAATAGTCACTTGGCCGTCCGCTCCGATGCTTAAGCTTTTCGCATCTGTCAGAACTTGAAGGCGGCTATTTCCAACACCGAGCAAATATTGGCCATCGGCATTGACAATATAGCCTTGCGAATCGAGATAAAAATTCCCGGCTCTCGTATACATGCGATTGTTGCCGGACGCATCGCCGACGACGAAAAACCCGTCGCCGGAAATGGCCAAATCGAGCACGCGGCCGGTCGTTTGCAAACTGCCTTGCGTATGGACGGTGTCGATCGCCGCCAGCTGCGAACCGAGCCCGACCTGCTTTGGATTCGTCCCGCCGCGGCCGGCAGTGCCAGGAGCGCTGGCGCCGGAAATCGTCTGGCTCATCAAATCTTTGAAAATCGTTCGTCCTTTTTTAAACCCGTACGTATTGACATTGGCAATGTTGTTGCCGATGACATCCAACTTCGTTTGAAAGTTGCGCATGGCGCCGATTCCGGAATACATGGAACGAAGCATCGGTTTCCTCTCCCCTTTTTATCCTTTTTGTTCGACTTTCACGACCGCATCCGCGGCAATCGTTGTCCCGTTATCAAGCCCAAGAGTCACTTGGCCGTCTTTTTGCATGACCGATTGAACGACGGCGCTCATCGTCGTCTCGCCGTCTTGCCAGTGCACCGTTTTGCCGATCCATTCGCTGTAGCGCAAAAGCGCATCGTGGCTTGACGCTTGCATCCATTGCTGCATCAAATTGGCGATGTTCATCATTTGCTCAAGCGAAGAGAAGCTCGCCATTTGCGCGATAAAGTCTTTATCTTCCATCGGATTGAGCGGGTCTTGGTTTTCGAGCTGAGCGAGCAAAATTTTGAGAAAATCGTCTTTTCCTAAAATTTGATTGCCCGTTTTCCGTTCCGGCTGAACCGCGTTTGTCAGCCATAAGCTCCCGTCAATCGCATTCGTTGTCATCCTCGTTCTTTTCCCCCTTATGCGTCAGCTTCGATCCCGTCTAGCGCAAACGGGAAGGAAGATGATGGCTCCCGCTTTTGTTTTTGCCGCGATTCGCCCTGCTGCTGCCCTCCTTGGCGGTTTCCGGAATATGGCGGCATCGCGGGGCTGTCATAATCCGACCAAACGGTCCATTTTTCGACCGTGATGGAACTCGCATCAAGCTGCTGAGCAAGCTGCGGCAAATGAGCGTAGAGCAACTCTTTCACCGCGTCGTTCGCCACGAGCAGCTTGGCGGCGAGCTTTCCACCTTCCTCTGTCATTTTCACCGTCACCGTCCCGAGATGTTCCGGATGCAGACGGATGACAAGCTGCATGACACCGTTTGGAAGCTTCATCCACCGCGCCGACCTTAGCGCGTGGGCGACTTGATCAGCGACGCTTCCGCCAGCTGACGCCGGCATCTCGCCGACCAACCCGACAGATGAAAAGGAGGGTGATAAAAGCGCAGGAGGAGTAGTGAACGAAGGAGCGGCCTCGCCGCCCTGCCCCTTGTCCCCCCTTTTTGGCAGCGAAACGTCTTTTTCGCCAGCCGGTCGCACAGAAGAAACTCCGTTCGGCAGCGCGACAACCGCCCTGTTGCCTCCCTGCTCACGGAACGGGCGCTGGTCGCCGTCGCTCAGGAGCAGTGGAAACATCCCGGTTTTTCCGCTGGAAGGCGAACCCGATTCAGCATCGATATGACCACGTTTTTGTCCGTCGGTTATGAACGCACGTTCCAATCCCGCTTCATCGGCCGCCGGCTGAGCGGCAATCTTTTCTTCACCATTCATCGCACCGACAAACGGAAATGTCCAATGATCACTCGTTTTCCCTTCCGCCTGCTGATCCGCCGCTAAAAGCGGCGCGCCTGCAGCTGCCGAAATTGGAGCGACAGCCCAAGCAGCCACGAGGGAAGGGGCAAGCCACAATGATTCGATTTGCGCCGGCTTCTTTTCCGCTGAAGATGGTTGTCCGGCTGCGCCCGTTTCCATTCCGCCATTTTGCCAATCTGGCTCTTTGTTTTTGCTCGACTCCTCTTGAAGCAAGCTAGTCTCTGCCCCAGCGGGCAATAACTCTTGTTGCTTATCAGCAAGCAACGCCGCAAACACGTTTGCGTTTTCCGCCTCTTTTTTCACCGCCATAGCGCCTGCCGATAGCGGCGCGTTTGCTGTGATCGTTACTTTCATTCGGCCGCCTCCTTCCCCATCGCCCTTTTACTTAACGATGCCAACAGTTTCGCCGCCTGCCCAGCCGGCATTTGTTCCAAAATGGCTGCCGCTTTGTCGCCGTCAATCTGGCTCAGTACACGGAGCGCTTCGCTCTCAGGCAGTTCCGCTAAAATCGCCGCCGCCTGTTTTTCCGACATGGCGTCATACATGCCGACGACATCTTCTTCCGTCAAGGCCGGCTCGTCAACAGGCTCAGCCTGAGCGTCCGTTTTCCCGCTTGGCGCAGACAGCTGGGCGATTTCCTTTTCCTTTGCCGCCAATTCGTTTTTCAACTGCTTGATTTGCTTTTGTTGGTCGGCGATCGTTCGTTTTTGCTGGTTGATCGTCTGCTGCTGAGCTTCAATCGTTTTTTGCAAAGCTTTCTCCCTTTTGCTCCAGTTGATCCACTCGGAGACAAACGGCGCCTTTATGGTCCACTGCTTTGCCGCCTTGGCCACATCAACGCCGGCAATGTTTAAAATCAACAACAGAAAGGAGGCGGCAAACGCACTCGGAATGACAATGACAAACAACAGCCATTGCCACCAACTCGCCTGCATTTCCTGTTCAACTTTGCTCTCCGCCATCTATACCTCTCCTTGCCTTGCAAAACGTTGAACCGCCATTTCATCGAGCAGGCGGCGTTCCGCTTCCCTCTCAAGCTGCTCGGCCCACCGCTTCATGCGCTCGCGCATTTTTTCGTATTTTTTCACTTCGATATTCAATTCCATCAAACGCTGCTGCCGGCGCTGCATCTGCTCGCGCGCCTGCATGACGACGAGCTGATAATGGTCGATCATCCGCTCTAAATTCGCCATATATTGCAGCCTAAGGCGAATGTCTCCAACGGACAGGCCGGCTTGAAGCTGTTCATCCCGAGCCGCCGCGCATTCTTCTTTTTCCTTGAGCAGGCGGTAAAGCGTTTCGGCTGCCTGCTCAAACCGGCGGACCGCCTCCTCGTATTCGCCAAGCGCCTTTTCTTTTTCTTTTTCTTTCATCGCCAGCACTTTTTGCAGCCGAAACGTCGGCGTCACATTTGTTCACCCTTTCATCGTCTGAACATGGCGCGCGATTTCTCACCGAACCGACAGCAAGCGCAACAACCTATCAATGCTTTCGGCGCGCGTCGTTTTTTCATCGATGTTTTGGCGGCAAAACGCCATCATTTGCGGATAAAATTCGATCGCCTCATCAATTTCTTGGGACGACCCCCGTTTGTACGCCCCGATTTGAATCAAATCCTCCGAATCGATATAAGTGGACAGAAGGCGGCGGAACCGGTTTGCCGCTTCGCGGTGCTCTGCGCTGATCATGTGGGGCATGACGCGGCTGACGCTTTTGAGCACGTTGATCGCCGGGTAATGCCCTTTGTTCGCCAGCTGGCGTTCCAACACAAAATGGCCATCCAAAATGCCGCGCACCGCATCAGCGATCGGCTCATTCATGTCATCGCCGTCAACAAGCACCGTATAAAACGCGGTGATCGTGCCGGAAGCGTTCGTTCCAGCCCGTTCAAGCAGCTTTGGCAGGAGGGCGAAGACCGATGGCGTATAGCCTTTCGTCGTCGGCGGCTCACCGACGGCAAGGCCAATCTCCCGCTGCGCCATCGCGACGCGGGTGACCGAGTCCATCATGAGCATGACATCCGCCCCTTGGTCGCGAAAATATTCGGCGATCGCCGTTGCCGTATAGGCGCCTTTGACGCGCATCAGCGCCGGCTGGTCGGACGTGGCGACGACGACGACCGAGCGGGCCAAGCCGTCTGGGCCAAGGTCGCGCTCTAAAAACTCGCGCACTTCGCGGCCACGCTCGCCGATTAAGGCGATGACGTTCACATCAGCCGACGTATGGCGGGCAATCATTCCCATGAGCGTGCTTTTGCCGACGCCCGAGCCAGCAAAAATGCCGACGCGCTGCCCCTTGCCGACGGCAAGCAGGCTGTCGATGACGCGGATGCCGACTTCAAGCGGTTCGACAATCGGCGGCCGAACGAGCGGATTGGGCGGATCGCGTTCGACCGAAACCGGCTTCAGCCCGGGCGGCAACGGGCTCCCGTCAAGCGGTTGGCCGAGCGGATCCAGAACCATGCCAATGAGCGCATCGCCGACGTGCACTTCAAGCGGTCGGCCGGTCGCTTCGACAAAACAGCCGGGAGCGATATGGGTCGTGGCGGAAAACGGCATAAGCAAGACGTGCTGTTCATGAAAGCCGACGACTTCGGCGGGAATTTTCCGGCATCCGCTCTGTTCATGGATGTAACAAAGATCCCCAATCGAGCTTTTCGGTCCTTTCGATTCCATCATCAAGCCGATGACGCGCGACACTTTGCCAAACCGTTTATACAAGTCGACAGCGTTGATTTCATCAAGAAGCGCCTGCCAGTTCAGAAAACGCCCCCTCCTTCAATCGCCGGTAGAGCGCCTCGCGCAGCCGCTCAAGCTGTACATCGACGCCCGCCTCGATGCGTCCAAACGGCGTCTCCACGACACATCCATATTCAGGAAGCGCATCGTCCGGGTAGATGAATAGATCAACGCGATGCGGAAACAGAGATTTCAGCAGCTCTTTTTGTTCTGCCACGATTTCGTAGCCGTGCGGATGCACATAAACGGCCACTTCCGTTTGCTGGCGCACTTCCTGCAACGCTTGGTGCACGAGCGGCAAAAAAGCGTTTCGATCGCCCTCAAGCGCGGCGCCGAGAATGCGTTCGGCCGCTTTTAACGCCACCTCCAGCATCGCCTCAGCCGTCGATTCGATGCGAGCGTAAAATTCGGTGTTCGCTCGCTCCGCCAAGCGGCGGGCTTGCTCAATCAACGCGCGGTGCTCGCTCAAAGCCTCCTCGCGCCCAGCCGCATAGCCGTCTTCATACCCGCGGGCGCGCGCTTCCTCGATGAGGCGCTCTTTCTCACGCTGCCATTCCTCTTTGTCGCGGGCCAACTGCTCGCGCACCGATTCGTAATATTGCTCTGCCTGGCGGCGAAGCTCGGCTGCTTCTTCCTTGGCGGCGGCGACCGCTTCCATCTCCCGTTGCCGATCGTCGCCGGACGATGGAAGATCGGAAACATGGCGCTGCACGACGATCGTCTTTTTCCCAGAGCGCACCGCCAATTTTGGCGCTTTAATGACGTTAGACAATAATATCATCTCCTCCCCCGCGCGCGATGACGATTTCTCCAGCCTCTTCGAGACGTCGGATCACGGCGACGATGCGCGATTGCGCCTCCTCGACATCACGCAGCCGGACTGGCCCCATATATTCCATTTCTTCTTTGAACGTCTCCGCCATTCTTGTCGACATGTTGCGGAAGACGATGTCTTTCACTTCATCGCTCGCCACCTTAAGCGCCAGCATCAAGTCATTGTTATCCACTTCGCGGATGACGCGCTGAATGGCGCGGTGATCGAGCGTCACGATATCTTCAAAGACAAACATCCGTTTTTTGATTTCCTCGGCCAGTTCCGGATCTTGGATTTCCAAGGCATCCAAAATCGTCCGCTCCGTGCTCCGATCGACTTGGTTCAGCACTTCCACGACCGCCTCAATGCCGCCGGCTTGCGTGTAATCTTGCACGACGGTCGCAGACAGCCGCCGCTCCAAAATTTGCTCGACTTCGTTGATAATCTCCGGCGATGTGCTGTCCATCAGCGCGATGCGCCGGGCGACATCCGCCTGCATTTCCTGCGGCAGCGCCGATAAAATTTGCCCTGCCTGCGCCGGCTCCAAATACGAAAGAATCAGAGCGATCGTTTGTGGATGTTCATTTTGGATGAAGTTTAACAGCTGCATCGGGTCGGCTTTGCGGGCGAAATCAAACGGCCGCACCATCAGCGCTGATGTCAGGCGGTTGATGATCTGCATTGCCTTATCCGGGCCGAGCGCTTTTTCAAGCACTTCTTTCGCATAGGCGATGCCGCCTTGGGCGATGTAATCTTGCGCCAGGGCGAGCTGTCGAAACTCTTCAAGCACTTCCTCTTTTTGTTCCGTCGTCACTTGACGGACGTTGGAAATTTCCAGCGTCAGCTTCTCGATCTCTTCCTCGGATAAATGTTTATAGACAGAGGCCGACACATCCGGGCCGAGGGAGATAAGCAGGATGGCTGCTTTTTGCCTGCCCGACAGCCCGCCTTTTCGTTCGCGCTTTGCCATACGCCGTTCCCCCTACTCTTCCGATAGCCACGTTTTTAATAGTTTGGCAAACTCATCCGGCTTTTCTTTCGCCAGACGCTCAAGCTGTCGACGGCGCAACGCTGCCTCCGTCTCCGGCGGCTCCGGCAAATCCGGCTCCGTCGAAAGCGGCGGAGCAAACAAGCGTTCTTCTTCCTCTTCCTCGTCTTCACGGCGGCGGCGCAGCCAGAGGAACAACAGCAAGGCGACGAGCAACAGCGCTCCTGCGCCGGCCGCATACCACCACCACACCGGCCGGTCCGGCGTCGATTGGGTGAATGTCGGCTTGCCGTTGAATTTTTGCACCGAAACGACGATGCGGTTGTTGATGTCTTGATCCGTGAGCGTTTGCGCCTCGCTTTTGTCAATTGACGTCCGAACGATTGTGCCTAGCAGTTTTTGAATATCATTGACCGTCTCGGGCGGCAGCGAGTTCGGATCATTAGGGTCAGGCGGCTCGACCATCACTTGGATGCCTAGGTCGCGGATTTTATATGGGCTTTCGACGATTTGCTTTTTGATTTTGTTTACCTCGTTGTTGATCGTCTCTTCGGTTCGTTCATAGTTGCCGTTTGTTGCGCCGTTTGCGTTTTGGTAGCCCGGCACTTCGTTCGCGCCTGTTCCAGCGGCGCCTCCGGGCGGCGCACCGCTCCCGGAGTACGTCTCTTTAATGCGCTGAACGCTGACGGCAATACCTTGCTTCGTTTTCTCGTCCACTGGAGAAACCAAATTTTCTTCTCGTTTCTCCTGCGTAAAGTCGACATCCGCCGTCACGGAGACGACGACTTTATCCTGCCCCATCATCGTGCCGAGCAGTTGCTGCACTTGGCGTTGAATGTCGCGCTCGATCTGCTTTTTGATTTGCTGCTGTGAGGCGAATGTCGCCCCTGTCGAATTTTCCCCATCATTTTTTAGGTCATAATACTCAAAAAACTGATTCATAATGACGATATTATCTGTAGAGAGATTCGGAACACTTTTGGCAACGAGATGATACAAGGCCCGAATTTGCTCGTCGCTGAATTGATAGCCCGGCTTCGTCTTCAGCACGATCGAAGCCGAGGCTTCACCTTTTCCATCGGAAACAAATACGCTTGGCTGCGGAAGGTTGATCATGACTTTGGCGTCCTCGACGCCGTCGATCGTCTTGATCAAGTTGGCGAGTTCCGTTTGCATCGCCTTCAGCTTCACCATATTGAACTCATTGTCCGTCATGCCGAAGCTCGCGTTTTGGCCGAAAAATGAATAGTCAATGACTCCACTGTTCGGGATGCCTTCAGCAGCGAGCTCGACTTTCAGCGCGTCCACTTGCTCTTTCGGCACTTTAATCGTCGTCCCGCCGTCCGCCACTTCGGCCGGAACGCCGCGCTGGTCAAGCGTTGCTTTAATTTGCCCCGCTTCTTGCGGCGACAAATTGCTGTAGAGGGGCACCATTTCCGTCCTTGTGGCGAAAAAGACGCCGACGCCAACGGCCAAAAGCACGGCCGCTGCCGCAGTGAGCACGAGCCATTTCTGCTTTTTTGTCCGTTCCTGCCAAAACGCGCGAGCGCGGCTCCACCACTCTTTCCATTTCCTTCTCATACAATTCCCCCGATGATCCAATACCTGCCGCCATAGCGCAACAATGGCGGCGGCTTCCGTATGTATTGCGATTCATTGCTGCTACAATGGCATGCGCATCATTTCCTGATACGCTTCGATCGCTTTGTTGCGGATCTCCAGCGTCAGCTGCAACGTGATGCTCGCTTTTTGCGCGGCGATCATCACATCATGCAACTGAACGTTCTCCCCGCGAACGAGCTTTTCCGTCAGCGCATCGGCTTGAATTTGCGCTTCGTTCACGCGGTTGAGCGCCTCTTTGAAAAATGCGGCGAATTGCTTTTGCGCCTCAGCCGGCTTCGCTGGGGGCGAAACGGCGGAAGACATCGTCAGCCCAATGCGGCTTGCTCCATCAATCATCGTTTATCCCCCTCGCATGCTATTTCCCGATCTCGAGCGCCTTCATGAGCATTCCTTTCGAAGCATTCAACACCGTAACGTTCGCCTCATACGAACGCGTCGCCCCGATCAAGTCCACCATTTCTTTCAGCGGGTCGACGTTTGGCAGACGCACATAGCCGTCGGCGCCCGCATCCGGGTGATTCGGGTCGTAGACGAGTTTAAACGGCGCCGGATCATCGACAATTTCGCGCACCCGCACTCCGCCGTCCACCGCGTCGGCACGGCCGAGCGCAACCTGCAAATAGCCCGAAAACGACCCGCTCTGCGGTTCGATGATGACCATTTTGCGACGGTACGGCTCCCATTCGCCGTTGACAAGGCGGGCGCGCGTCGTATCGACGTTAGCGATGTTGGAGGCAATCACGTCCATGCGCAACCGTTGGGCGGTCAACGCCGAAGCCGAAATGTTTAGACTTTGAAACAAAGACACCCGTTATTTCCCTCCTTTAATCACGGTTTTCAACGTGGTAAATTTGCCGTTGAGCCGCTCGATTAAGGCATTGTAATAAATTTGGTTTTCTGCTAGTTTTGACATTTCTTGATCAATATCGACACTGTTTCCATTATGATTGTAACTCACCGTTGTGTCCGTCGTCACGATGATTTTTCCATTTTGTTCGTTTGGAAACGAAAAATGCTTCGGATTCGTCCGTTTGGCCTCAAGCCGAAACGCCCGTTCCAATTCAGCCTGAAAGCGCACATCTTTCGCCTTATAGCCCGGCGTATCGGCGTTGGCGATGTTGTCGGCGATCGCCTGTTGGCGAAGCGCAGCGTAGCGAAGCCCTTGTTCAAGCCAACCGATCGTCGCTGAAAAGAGCGCCAATGGAATCCCCTCTTTTCTCCTATTTTTCGACAATTTCTGCTAGTTTTCATTTTACGGGAAAGAAAACCTAATGTATAGACGGAACTTGGTACTATTTTTCGACGATGCCATGACAGAAAAACGATGCCAAAGATGTTTGCCAACAACAAAAAACCCGCCGGGCCAAAATACCCAGCGGGCTTAGGCGGCTACGCCGTTCAGCTCGATTTCAATTTTTCCAGTTCGCTTAAAAACTTGTCGTTCAATACTTTAATGTACGTTCCTTTCATGCCGAGCGAGCGCGATTCGATCACGCCGGCGCTTTCTAGTTTGCGCAGAGCATTGACAATGACCGAGCGGGTGATGCCGACGCGGTCGGCGATTTTGCTCGCGACAAGCAGCCCTTCCGTTCCGTCAAGCTCCTCAAAAATATGTTCGATCGCCTCAAGCTCGCTGTAAGAAAGGGAGCTGATCGCCATTTGCACGACCGCCTTGCTGCGCGCTTCCTCTTCAATTTCTTCCGCCTTTTCACGCAGAATTTCCATGCCGACGACCGTCGCACCGTATTCAGCCAAAATGAGATCGTCATTGTCAAACTCGCGGTCAAGGCGCGATAAAATGAGCGTGCCGAGCCGCTCGCCTCCGCCGTTGATCGGAACAATCGTCGTCAAGCCGGTTTTGAACAAGTCACGATTTTCCACTGGAAACGCCGTATATTCGCTATTAATATCAATATTAGGAGACGTTTCCGTAATGTTGAACAAGTTTTTCGTGTATTCTTCCGGAAACTGGCGCTCCTCCAGCATCCGCTTCATCCGTTCGTTTTCAATCGATTGTTTAATGGCGAATCCAAGCAGTTTGCCGCGGCGGCTGACGACAAACACATTGGCTTCAATCACTTCGCAAAGCGTTTCTGCCATTTCTTTAAAATTGACCGGCCGCCCGGCCGCCTTTTGCAACATGGCGTTGATTTTCCGCGTTTTCTCTAGCAAGTTCATGGATTTCATCTCCTCCTCATAAAATAAACTCGCTTAAATCTTTGTTTTTGACGATGCTGCCGAGTTTTTGCTCGACATATTGCGGTGTGATGACGACCTTGTCGATTCCGATGTCCGGCGCCTCAAACAGCAAGTCTTCCAGCAGTTTTTCCAAAATCGTGTGCAACCGGCGCGCACCGATGTTGTCGGTCGTCTGGTTTACTTCAAACGCCACCTCGGCAATCTTACGAATAGCATCGTCAGAAAATTCAAGACTTATACCTTCTGTTGCCAAAAGAGCTTGATATTGTTTAATGAGCGCGTTATTCGGCTCGACTAATATTCTTACGAAATCGTCGACCGAAAGTTTCGCAAGCTCGACGCGGATCGGGAAACGGCCTTGCAGCTCAGGGATCAAATCCGACGGCTTCGCCATATGGAACGCGCCGGCGGCGATGAATAAAATATGGTCTGTTTTCACCGGTCCGTACTTCGTCATGACGGTCGACCCTTCGACAATTGGCAAAATGTCGCGCTGCACCCCTTCGCGCGAGACGTCGGCCGAGCCGGACACCGCTCCGCTGCGGGCGATTTTGTCGATTTCATCGATAAAAATGATGCCGGACTGCTCAGCCAGGCGGACGGCCTCTTGCGTCACTTCATCCATGTCGATCAGCTTTTGCGCTTCCTCGTTGATGAGCACTTTGCGCGCTTCACTCACTTTGAGACGCCGCTTTTTGCGCCGCTTCGGCATGAGGCTGCTCAAGGCGTCCTGCATGTTCATCCCCATCTGCTCAATGCCTGCCCCTTGCAAAAAGTCAAACCATAACGGCGTCTGTTCCTCGATTTCAATCGTCACCATCTCGTTTTCCAACTGCCCGTTTGCCAGCTGCCAAGCAACTTGGCGCCGCTTTTGTTCCACCTGTTCATCCTCATGGCTGTAGCTGTTGTCCGCTTGGGCTCCTTGGCCGCCAAACAGCAGCTCAAGCGGATTTTTGATTGTCTGCTTTGGCTTGCCCGGAACAAGCAGTTCAACAAGCCGCTTGTTCGCCTGCTGTTCAGCCCTGTCTTTCACTTCGTTCATTTTTCGTTCTTTCACGATCCGAACTGACGTTTCCACCAAATCGCGCACCATCGATTCGACGTCGCGCCCGACATAACCGACTTCGGTGAATTTCGTCGCTTCGACTTTGATGAACGGGGCGCCGACGAGTTTGGCGAGCCGGCGGGCGATCTCCGTCTTCCCGACCCCGGTCGGGCCGATCATTAAAATGTTTTTCGGCATCACTTCATCGCGCAATTTTTCATCGAGCAAACTGCGGCGGTACCGGTTGCGAAGCGCGATCGCCACCGCCTTTTTTGCCTCTTTTTGCCCGACGATGAACTGATCGAGCTTTTCGACAATCTGCCGTGGAGTCAACGTTTCCGCCATCATCGGCCTCCTCCTTTTTACAGCTCTTCAACAATAATATGGCCGTTCGTATAAACGCAAATGTCAGCGGCGATCTCGAGCGCCGCCTTGGCAATCTCTTTCGCGGTCATCGAGCCGCCGGCGTACTTCTTCAACGCACGCCCAGCAGCCAACGCATACTGACCGCCCGAGCCGATGGCAAGCATGCCATCATCCGGCTCAATCACTTCGCCCGTGCCGGAGACAAGCAACAAATGCTGTTTGTCCATAACAATGAGCATCGCCTCGAGGCGGCGCAACACTTTATCGCTCCGCCACTCTTTCGCCAGCTCAACCGCCGCGCGCGGCAAGTTGCCATTCCATTGTTCGAGCTTGCCTTCAAACATTTCAAACAGCGTAAACGCGTCAGCGACGGAGCCGGCAAAACCGGCGAGCACGTTTCCTTGGAACAGCCGCCGCACTTTTTTCGCTGTATGCTTCATGACGACCGCATTGCCGAACGTCACTTGGCCGTCTCCAGCCATGGCGGATGCGCCGTTATGGCGGATGGCAAAAATTGTCGTCGCATGAAAGGCTCCCATCATTTCCCCTCCTTGCCTGCGGGTTACGCCCGCGGATGCGCCTGCAAATAAATATGCCGCAGCCGGTCTTTCGTTACATGTGTATACACTTGCGTCGATGACAAATGCGCATGACCGAGCAGTTCCTGCACCGAACGGAGATCGGCCCCTTCGTTGAGCAAATGAGTCGCAAACGTATGCCGAAGCACGTGCGGGCTGATGTTTTGCGTCAGCGCAGCGGCTTCGACAATCCGATCCAAAATATGGCGCACTCCCCGAGGCGTGAGCGGATTGCCTCGGGCGTTGACAAATAAATAGCGGTGGTCCGCCGGCAGCTTTCTTGTCAGTTCGCGTCGGCCCCTATGGATATACCGTTCAAGCGCTTCGCGGGCCGGACGGCCGAACGGAACGTAGCGCTGCTTGTTTCCTTTGCCGTGAATGAGCACGGTTTCCGCAACAAAATCGACATCAGACAGCTGTATGTGACAACATTCACTAACCCGAGCGCCAGTCGCGTACAACAACTCAAGCAGCGCCGCATTGCGCTGGCCTAGGGCCGTATTTTCATCATTGACAAGAAACAATGCTTCTAATTCTTTTGGGTATAAAAAATTAGGAATTTTTTGCTCTTTTTTCGGCAGTGTCGCGAGCGCAAACGGATTTTCGGCCGCCCGCCCTTCGCGCAACAAAAACTTGTAAAAGCTGCGCAGACTCGAAATTTTGCGGGCGACCGAACGGCTGGCCAACTGTTGCTCGTATAGTTTCGTCAAATATAAACGAACGTCGCTGTAGGACACTTCATTGAGCGCGCCGATTCCTTCCTCATCCATAAACCGGAAAAACTGCTCAATGTCACGCCGGTAACACACAATAGTATATTGTGAATAATTTTTCTCGATTTGTAAATATTCCATGAATAATTGTAACGCAAGTTTCGAATTCTCCATCGCCTCACCCCGCAACGGCTACTACATCGTACCATATTCATCCGCATGAACGCAACTGTTTTTTTATAAAATTCTGAATTGTATCCGATGCCTTTTCAAGCTTCTAGCCGCTCTTCATAGTCGCACGCCGTGCATTGCACTTGCACACCTTTTTTCAGCTCTTTCTCCACAAGCAGCCCCGCGCATTTCGGACACGGGCGGGCGAGCGGTTTATCCCACGAGACGAAGTCGCAATCCGGGAAACGGTCGCAGCCGTAAAACACCCGCTTTCTTTTCGTGCTGCGCTCGACGATGTTGCCCTCGCGGCATTTCGGGCACTTGACGCCGATTTCTTTGACAATCGGCTTCGTATGGCGGCATTCCGGAAAATTCGAGCAGGCGATAAACTTGCCGAAACGGCCCATTTTGTACACCATCGGACTGCCGCACACCTCGCAGTCAATGCCGGCCGGCTCATCCTTAATCTCAACTGCGCGCATTTCTTTTTCCGCCACTTTCAACCGTTTTTCAAATTCGCGGTAAAACTCGTCGACGACTTTGATCCATTCCACTTTCCCTTCTTCAATTTCGTCCAATTCTTTTTCCATTTTCGCCGTAAACTCGACATCGATAATTTCCGGGAAAAATTCGAGCATCAGCTCGACAACGATTTCGCCGAGCTCGGTCGGGACAAACCGCTTGTTCTCAAGGACGACATAGTTGCGTTTTTGGATCGTATCAAGCGTCGGAGCATACGTCGACGGGCGGCCGATGCCGAGTTCCTCCAACGTTTTGACGAGGCGGGCTTCCGTGTAGCGCGGCGGCGGCTGCGTAAAGTGCTGCTTCGATTCGATCGTTTCGCTCTCAACTGTTTCCTCTTCTTCCAAATCCGGGAGGATACGGTCCTGCTCTTCCGCTTGATCGTCCGTTCCTTCAATATACACTTTCATAAACCCTGGAAATTTCACCTTCGAGCCGCTGGCGCGGAACACGACACCGTTGTTTTCCAACTCGACGCTCATGGTGTCAAGCACGGCGGCCGCCATTTGACTGGCGATGAACCGTTCCCAAATGAGTTTATACAACCGAAACTGGTCGCGCGTCAAATACGGTTTCACTTTGTCCGGATCGCGAAATGCCGATGTCGGGCGGATCGCTTCATGGGCGTCTTGGGCGTTCGTGCTTTTCTTCTCTTTCCGCTTTTCCTGGTTGACATACATAGCGCCGAACGTCGCCTCGATATATGCCGCCGCCTCTTGCTGCGCCGTCTCGGCGACGCGCGTTGAATCGGTGCGCATATACGTGATCAAACCGACCGTCCCTTCGCTGCCAAGATCGATTCCTTCGTACAGCTGCTGGGCGATCATCATCGTCTTTTTCGTCCGGAAATTCAGTTTGCGCGCCGCTTCCTGCTGAAGCGACGACGTCGTAAACGGCGGCACGGGGCTGCGCTTGCGCTCTCGTTTTGTCACCGTTTTCACCGCAAATGCCGTTCCGTTTAAGCGGTCCAGCACGGCTTTCACATCCGCCTCCGTCTTTAAATCGCGCTTTTGTCCGTCAATACTGTAAAACGAGGCGGCAAACGTCTCTCCTTCTTTTTGAAACGTCGCTTGAATCGTCCAATATTCTTCCGGCTGAAATTCGCGAATTTCTCGTTCCCGATCGATGATGAGGCGCAGCGCCACCGATTGGACGCGGCCGGCGCTTAATCCTTTTTTCACCTTTTTCCATAAGAGCGGGCTGATGTTATAGCCGACGAGGCGGTCGAGCACGCGCCGCGCCTGCTGGGCGTCAACAAGATTCATATTGATCGCGCGCGGCTTTTGAAACGATTGCTGAATCGCATCCTTCGTGATCTCATGAAAGACAACGCGGCAATCAGAGTGAATGTCCAGATCGAGCATGTGGGCCAAATGCCAGGCAATCGCCTCTCCTTCGCGATCGGGGTCGGCGGCAAGAAACACTTTTTTCGCTTTTTTCGCCGCCGTTTTCAACTCTTTGATCACCTGGCCTTTGCCGCGGATCGTAATGTATTTCGGCTCGTAGCCGTGGTCTATATCAACGCCCATTTGGCTTTTTGGCAAATCGCGGACGTGGCCCATCGACGCTTTGACTGTATATTTTTTTCCCAAGTATCGTTCGATCGTCTTCGCTTTCGTTGGCGATTCGACGATAACTAAGTAGTCTGACATCCATCTTCCACCCCTAGGAGGTAAATTGAAATCTTCATTATTATTAATGATTATTGCCGCATTTGTCAAACATGTGCATTACACGTACGGGAATTCATCCAAAATGTCCGCCGCTTCTTGCACTAGTTTTGCCCCGTGCTGAATGAGCGTATTCGGCCCAGCGGATTCCGCCAAACCGATCGGGCCGGGGACGGCGAACACTTCCCGCCCTTGCTCAAGCGCATACGCGGCGGTAATGAGCGAACCGCTTTTTCGCTTCGCCTGCACGACAAGCGTGCCGAGCGACAGCCCGCTGATGATGCGATTGCGCGCGGGAAACTGCCATGCCTGTGGGCGCGTTGCCGGCGGATGCTCAGCGATGACCAACTGTTCGTTCATCAGCAGGGCGGCGAACGGTCGATGTTCTTTCGGATAAATGTGGTCAAGTCCCCCAGCGATGACGGCGATCGTCGACCCGCCATGCTGGACGGCGAGTTGGTGGGCGCACACGTCAATCCCAAACGCGAGCCCGCTGACGATCGTAAAGCCGGCGGCAACAAGCGGCGGCACCAATTTGTTCAACGCTTCGATTCCTTCTTTCGTCGGCCGCCTCGTGCCGACGATGCTGATCAGTTTCCGCTCCTGAAGCAAAGCGGGGGCCCCCTTTGCATACAGCACCCACGGCGGGGCATAAATATGCCGAAGCAACGGCGGATAGTCATGATCAAACACGGTGACCACATGAATGCACCGGTCCATATATGTTTTTATCACACGTTGCACATCGATGGAATGCAAATCATGGAAAAAAGCGGTCCATTGAGCGTCGGAAAGCGGAACGAGCGGGCGGAGATCATGAGGAGGCAGAGAAAATGGAGCGGTGAGCGTCGGATCAACCTTCAGCAAGGAATGAATCGTCTTCCATCCTGCCCCGCGGCAATGATGGAGATGGATAAGTCGGTCGCGGACCGTATCGTACATACTGATCCCCTTTCTTTTTTCACTTTCAGCATGGATCGATCGGTGCAACGAAAACGTTTAACATATCCTTGACGGAAAAGTCGCCTGTCTATTTTTTCGACTGTCGGAGGCAAGCCGCAGGCT
Organism: Geobacillus zalihae NBRC 101842; assembly: GCF_001544135.1. Lineage (GTDB taxonomy): Bacteria > Bacillota > Bacilli > Bacillales > Anoxybacillaceae > Geobacillus > Geobacillus zalihae. The sequence continues at coordinate 65,579 of NZ_BCPV01000003.1, forward strand.
TCCCCGTCACGCCTTGGCGTGACGGAAGACCGAACAGCCACCCGCTTCACAGACCCATACATGGGTCTTTAAGCGGCGTTGTTCGGTCGCCCGACAGCCGATCCAATTGCTCTGTAAAAGCGGCAAATGGGAAAGCTTCAAATTGCATCTATAGACATGATATGCAACACCCCGCACGGCAACGTGCGGGGCCAAACCATTAGTGCGTTTTGCATTTCTCGTACAAGCCGCGTTCTTTCAGCACAGAAATGAGCGTTTCGCCGATCACGGCCGGCGTTTCCGCCACTTTAATGCCGCATTCGGTCATTTTTTTGATTTTCTCTGCGGCCGTGCCTTTGCCGCCGGAAATGATCGCGCCCGCATGGCCCATCCGTTTGCCCGGAGGCGCCGTTTGCCCGCCGATAAAGCCGACGACCGGCTTCGTCATGTTCGCTTTCACCCATTCGGCCGCTTCTTCTTCCGCCGTGCCGCCGATTTCGCCGATCATAATGACCGCGTACGTCTCCTCGTCTTCGTTAAACGCCTTCAGTACATCGATGAAGTTCGTGCCGTTGACCGGGTCGCCGCCAATGCCGACCGCCGTCGATTGGCCGATGCCGGCTTGCGTCAATTGGTGAACCGCTTCATACGTCAGCGTGCCGGAGCGCGAGACGATGCCGACGTGCCCTTTTTTATGGATGTAGCCCGGCATAATGCCGATTTTGCACTCTTCCGGCGTAATGACGCCCGGGCAGTTCGGACCGATGAGGCGCGTCTTTTTGCCCTCCATGTACCGTTTCACTTTCACCATATCAAGCACCGGAATGCCTTCGGTGATGCAAACAACAAGGTCGAGTCCCGCGTCGACCGCTTCCATGATGGCATCCGCAGCGAAGGCCGGCGGAACGTAAATGACCGAGGCGTTCGCGCCTGTTTTTTCGACCGCTTCGGAAACGGTGTCAAACACCGGCACGCCTTCGACTTCCGTGCCGCCTTTGCCCGGCGTGACGCCGCCGACGATGTTCGTCCCGTACTCGATCATCTGCTTTGTATGGAACAGCCCTTGCGAACCGGTAATCCCTTGTACGATCACTTTCGTATCTTTATTGACAAAAACGCTCACGTGTCTCCCTCGCTTTCTTAACGTACTAGCTCGACGATTTTTTGTGCTCCGTCCGCCATCGATTCGGCCGCAATAATGTTTAAGCCCGACTCTTGCAAAATCTTTTTCCCAAGCTCAACGTTCGTTCCTTCAAGTCGGACGACAAGCGGAAGCGTCAAACCGACTTGCTTCGTCGCCGCGACGATGCCGCTCGCGATGACATCGCATTTCATAATGCCGCCGAAAATGTTGACGAAAATGCCTTTGACGTTCGGGTCGGACAAAATGATTTTGAACGCTTCCCTTACTTTTTCCTCGCTGGCGCCGCCGCCGACATCGAGGAAGTTGGCCGGCTCGCCTCCGTAATATTTGATGATGTCCATTGTCGCCATCGCCAAGCCGGCGCCGTTGACCATGCAGCCGATGTTGCCGTCAAGAGCGATGTAGTTCAAGTCGTATTTCGACGCTTCGACTTCTTTCGGGTCTTCTTCATCCAAGTCGCGGTATTCAAGGATGTCCGGATGGCGGTATAAGGCGTTTGAATCGAAATTCAGCTTCGCATCAAGCGCCATCACTTTGCCGTCGCCGGTGACGACAAGCGGGTTGATTTCGGCGATCGAGCAGTCTTTATCGACAAACACTTGGTACAAGCCCATCATAAATTTGACCGCTTGGTTGACGAGATGCTTCGGAATGTTGATGTTGAAAGCCAATCGGCGCGCTTGGAACGCTTGGAGCCCGACGGCTGGATCAATGTATTCTTTAAAAATTTTCTCCGGCGTTTTCGCCGCCACTTCTTCGATTTCCGTTCCGCCTTCTTCCGACCCCATTAACACGACGCGCGAGGTGGCGCGGTCGACGACAAGGCCGATGTAGTATTCTTTTTGGATGTCGCACCCTTCTTCAATCAACAGCCGTTTCACTTCTTTTCCTTCCGGGCCGGTTTGATGGGTGACGAGCACTTTGCCGAGCAATTCGCTGGCGTATGTACGGACTTCCTCGAGGCTTTTTGCCACTTTCACCCCGCCCGCTTTGCCGCGCCCGCCGGCATGAATTTGCGCTTTGACGACACACACCGGCGCGCCGAGCTCTTTCGCCGCTTCGACCGCTTCATCCACCGTGAACGCGACGCGGCCGTTCGGCACGCTCACACCATAGCTTCGCAAAATTTCTTTTGCTTGGTATTCATGAATGTTCATGCGCCAACCTCCTATGTATAAAATCAAAAAAGTCTTAGCGCTTTCATTTTATACCTAACATTTCGCGCTTGTCCACCGTTTCGCCGCAAAATTAAGAAAGCGGGGAATAGGAAAATTACCCCTTCCCCGCTCTTTCTCCTTTCGCTTCCTGATCAAGCTGATACAAAAACGCGAACAATTCAGCCACTAAGGCGTACAGCTCCTCCGGGATCATTTCGTTGATCTCCACTTTCCCCAGCAGCTCAACAAGCGTCGGATCTTGGCGAATCGGCACGCCGTGCTCGCGGGCGGCGGCGATGATCGCTTCGGCGACCTTGCCAACCCCTTTCGCCTTGACGATCGGAGCTGCGTCAAGTGCCGCATCGTAAGACAAGGCGACTGCTTTTTTCCGCTCCTCGTTCATGCTTGGCAATCCACCTCGCTGCAACTGTCGGCAAACAGAAAAACGGAAGGCGGAGGAGGGGCGGAACGCGTTGCCTTTACATCAATGCCTGAAAGCGCATAGCCGTGCGCCTGAAACCGCTCTTTGACAAGCGGAGCCATCCGCGCGGCAGCAACCGCCAACCGCGGATCATCGTGAAAAATGGAGATGTGGACGATCCGTCGTTGCACGCGCATATCAACGATCACCTCTCCCAGCTCTTCAAGCGTCAGGCAACAAACAATGCGGTTGTAATCGGCATCAAGCGGCCCGCCTTGTTTCCTCCTTCCTTGCCAGCACACAGCAAAATCGCTGCTGCGGCCGCCAAGCGGCAATGGAAACGAAATCCATACGTGCTCAATGAGCCCATCGCCGCCAGCAGCGATGGCCATGCCATCGAGCTGGTCGAGAATCGCTTCGGCCGCCCTCTTGGCCCCTTCGCTCCCCGATTCATGAAGAAAGCGAAGAAGCAGCCGTTTCAACGACGGGGCGGAAGGCAAATCCTCGATTTTCCCGACACGGACGAGCGCCGCCTCATCCTCAAGCCCAAGCCGCACGGCCGCTCGCCTCAGCCAGCAAAACAGCGACAGCGCCGGATCTCTCGTCGCTCGAGCGGCCGCCCACAACTTCGCTTCCGCGGCGGGCAGCGCTCCGCTTTGATAGGCAGCATCGAGAGCGGCCCACCGTTCCACAAACGCCTCCTCGTCCGTCAAGCCGAGCTGCCGAATGATATCGGCAAACCGGCGGCATTGCACCGCCTCCCGAAGCGCCAAGCGGCGGTCCTCCGGCAACGGGGCGAGCCCAAGGCGGGCAAGAAGCGCGCGGGCCGTTTCGGCCTCTTCCTCCCCTGACAGCAACAAACGCACGGCCGCCTCGTAAGCGGACAGCGGCGGTGAAAGAAACTTCTCCATCGCCCGGCTGAGCTCAAGCGCCGCCGGATGGGCGGAAAGGGCGGCAATGGCCGCTTTCAGTTTCCCCAACCCCTCAGCGAGCGGCACCCCGGTTTTGGCTGCCCATAGCGCGCGAAACACGGCTGAAGAGAACGGCAGCCGGCGGCGAAACAAATGGGCGAGCACGTCTTCGGCCGCGTCCGGCTGGCCGGTCTCTTTCACCGCTTCAGTCAGTGCGGCAATTTCCTCTTTCGTTGCAGCCGCGCCAGCTTTCAGCGCTTGGCGGAGCACCGGCAGCGCCGCATCCGGCAGTTTCCACGCTTTTTGCCACCGGCGCACCGCCTCTTCACCTGACGGAGCAGACGCCGGTTCGGAAAGGGGAATGGCTTTCCAATAAATTGTTCCTTGTCGTTCGTGAATTTCAAACAAATACAAACGTCCGACGGCAAGCGGCGCCTCCAAACGGGCGCGCACAAGCTGTCCGCCAGCGCGGACGAGCGCCGCCCGCTCCTCGGTTTCCATCTCCTCGACCCGCTCCACTCGGCCGACGACGGCCTGCCCCGGCTGAAACCGCCGGCTGGATGTCGCGTCGCGGACAGCGGTCGTTGGCATCGTCCGCTCCATGCGCTCGACCATTTCGTCCCATCCCTTCTTCTAGAGCTGCTCGCTCGCCTCGAGCACCTCCCTCACCGGTGCGAACGAACGACGGTGCTCAGGCGTAACGCCGTAGCGGCGGATCGCCTCGAAATGTTCCGGCGTTCCGTAGCCCATATGGCGCGCGAACCCGTATTGTGGATAGCGGCGATCCAGTTCTTTCATCCACCGGTCGCGCGTCACTTTGGCGATGACCGACGCAGCAGCGATCGAAGCGCTGTTGGCGTCTCCTTTTATGAGGCGCTGTTGCGGCAGTGGGCACGGCACCGCCATCGCATCAACAAGCAAATGTTCAGGCGGCGGGGAAAGGGCGTTCACCGCTTTCGCCATCGCTTGCCTTGTCGCTTCGTAAATATTCCTTTCATCGATCTCCGCCGCGCTGACGATGCCGATGCCGATGGCGACGGCGCACGCTTCAATTTGCGCAAACAATGCCTCGCGCTTTTCCGGCGTCAGCCGCTTCGAGTCGTCAAGCCCCGGCAAATAGGCGTCTTTCGGCAAGATGACCGCGGCGGCGACGACCGGGCCGGCCAGCGGGCCGCGCCCGGCCTCATCAATGCCGGCGATCCGTCTAACGCCAGCGGCGTATAGTTCCCGCTCATAACGCATCAGTTCTTCCCACCGCTGCTCGATGGCGTGCCGGCGCGCTTTCTGCCTTTCAAAACGGGCAAGAAGCGCCTGCACGCTTTTTCGCTCATCCTGCCGCAGCATCTCCCAGCGCGGGTCGTCCTCGCCAAGCTTCGGAAGCAGCGCTTCAATGTCTTTCACCGTATACCGCTTCATGCTCCTCTCCCTCTTCTACTTATACTATCGGCTCTGTTTGGCCGACCGTAAAGCGCCGCCGGCAAAAAACGCCCGCCGGACGCGCTACGTCCGTGAAGCGGGCGTTTCAAAGCTTAAGCGGCCTAATTTTTCCGTGCGGATGTCATACAAAACGATGTCAGCCACTTTATCGTAGTCAACAGCGCCGCCTGACGTCAAGCAGCCGCGCCGCCTTCCGATGGCGTCAAACAAGGCGACAATGTCATCCGGAATGTCATCAAGGCCGTAGCGCTCCGCAAGCCGGTTGGGATAGTGGGTCGACAAAAAGCGGAGCGCATAGACGGCGACATCCTGCAAGTTTAAAATTTCGTCCTTAATGGCCCCGGTCACCGCCAACTTGTAGCCCACGTCCTCATCCTCAAATTTCGGCCATAGGATGCCTGGGGTATCAAGCAGCTCCATTTCTTTGCCGACTTTAATCCATTGCTGCGCTTTTGTCACCCCCGGCTTGTCGCCGGTTTTCGCGATATGGCGGCCGGCGAGCCGGTTGATCAGCGTCGACTTGCCGACGTTCGGGATGCCGACGATGAGCGCCCGAACCGGGCGCGGGTTTTTAATCCCTTTCGCCCGCATTTTCTCGAATTTGTCTTTCACCATCTCTTTCGCTGCCGCCGCGATTTGCCGGACTCCTGTTCCGCTTTGAGCATCGATGGGCAAAGCCAGCCGCCCTTGATCGTGGAAATAGCGGATCCACTGTTCGGTCACCGCCTCATCGGCCATATCAGCCTTATTGAGCAAAATGAGGCGCGGCTTTTGTCCGAGAATCTCGTCGATCATCGGGTTGCGCGAGGACATCGGCACACGGGCGTCAAGCAGCTCAAACGCTACGTCGATCAACTTTAATTTTTCTTGCACTTCCCGCTTGGCCTTCGCCATATGGCCGGGGAACCATTGAATCACTGTCATTGGCATCACCTGCCTCGTTTATTTCACAATCCGGGCGTCAGAAAGCGGCCAATACACAAGATTCGCCTTGCCAACGACTTTTGACATCGGAATGAAGCCGATATGGCGGCTGTCTTTGCTGAAACGGCGATTGTCGCCCATGACAAACAAATGCCCCGGCGGCACCGTGCTTCGCCCGGTCAGTTCCTCCAAAGTGAACGATTCCGTCAGTGGACCGCCGTCGGACAACTGCTTTTTATACTCGTCCAAATACGGCTCTTCATACGGCTTGCCATTGATATAGAGCGTATCATTTTTGTATTCAATTCGGTCGCCCGGCAGGCCGATGACTCGCTTAATATAGTCTCTCCCTTCTTCAGCGTGAAAAACAATGATATCGAAACGGTGCGGCATGCCGATTTTATACGCCAGTTTATTGACGATCATCCGCTCATGGTTATGTAATGTCGGCATCATCGAATAACCGTCGACGATGATCGGAGCGAAAATAAAGTAGCGGATGCCCCCGGCGAGCAAGACGGCAACGACGATCGCTTTCATCCATTCGCGCCATTCGCTTTTTTTCTGTTCCATTGTCCACCCACCTAAATCAAAGTTTGCAGTCGTGGATCACGACCGTAATCATCATTGGCGGTAGTGAAAAAAGGAGCTTGAAAGCAAGCTCCTTTTCCGCTGTGATCCACCGTTGTCCATTATTGCGCTGCGTTCGTATTTTCCTTGATGCGCGCCGCTTTGCCGCGAAGTTCGCGCAAGTAGTACAATTTCGCGCGGCGGACTTTCCCGCGGCGGATGACTTCCAGCTTGGCGATTTTCGGCGTATGCACCGGGAATGTGCGCTCAACGCCGACGCCATAGGACACTTTGCGGACCGTGAACGTTTCGCTGATGCCCGCTCCGCGCCGTTTAATGACGACCCCTTCAAACACTTGGATGCGTTCGCGGTTGCCTTCGACGACTTTCACATGAACGCGCACCGTGTCGCCCGGGCGGAAATCCGGCAAATCCGTCCGCAGTTGTTCTTTCGTAATCTCTTGGATTAAATGATGCATCATGATCCACTCCTTCCACAGATGTTCATGCCAATGATCTCTTCATTGCAGCGGAACATCGTTTTCCATCCTCAAGCCAATCGCTTAAGGTCACACAAAAGACATGATAGCATAAACGGTTGACTCAGGCAATAGCTATTCGCGCTCCTTTTCCCACTCTTTCAGCCATTGCTTTTGCTTGTCTGTAAGCGGATATTCATCGAGCAAGTCCGGACGGCGCAAAAACGTGCGCCGGAGCGATTCCTTCTCGCGCCACTCGGCGATGAGCTGATGGTTGCCAGAAAGCAGAATATCCGGCACTTTCATGCCGCGGAAATCGGCCGGTCTTGTGTATTGCGGATACTCAAGCAGCCCGGAGCTGAACGAGTCATCGACCGGCGACGCCTCATTGCCGAGCACCCCGGGGAGAAGACGGACGACGCTGTCGACAATGACCATGGCGCCGAGTTCCCCGCCTGTTAAAATATAGTCGCCGATCGAAATTTCATCGGTTGCTAAATATTGGCGGATGCGTTCGTCATACCCTTCGTAATGGCCGCAAATGAGCACCAAATGCGTTTCTTTCGCCAGCTCTTCCGCCTTTTTTTGCGTGTAGCGCTCGCCTTGCGGGCAAAGCAAAATGATGCGGGCGCCAGGCGATCCAGCCGTCACGTGTTCCACCGCGTCAAAAATCGGCTGCGGCTTGAGCACCATGCCGGCGCCGCCGCCATACGGATAATCGTCGACCGTTTTATGCTTGTTGTCGGCAAACTCGCGAAAATCAATAAGGCGGATGTCGACGGCCCCTTTTTCTTGCGCCTTCTTTAAAATCGACTCGCTCAACACCCCGGAAAACATGCCGGGAAACAACGTTAAAATATCGATCCGCATCACTCGAGCAGCCCTTCCATCGGCCGGATGATGATCGTTTTCCGATCCGGATCGACGTGCAAAACGACCTCGTCAATGTACGGAATGAGCGCTTCCGATCCGTCTTCGCGCCGGACGACCCAGACGTCGTTCGCCCCTGGAGTCAAAATTTCCTTTACCGCGCCGATGGTCTCCCCGCCTTCTGTCACGACAGTGCAGCCGATGATCTCATGGAAATAATATTCCCCTTCCGCGAGTTCGCCGAGCTGGCTTTCCGGCACCTTCAGCATCGCTCCCTTAAACCGTTCCACATCGTTGATGCTGTCATAGCCTTCAAACGACAACAAGTCAAACGATTTATGGACGCGGTGGCTTTTCACCGTGACTTCAATCGGTTCCGTGTCCCGTTCGCGGAAAATGTACAGCTTGTTTCCTTTTTTATACCGTTCTTCAGGAAAGTCGGTGCGCGAAATGACGCGCACTTCGCCGCGAATGCCGTGCGTATTGACAATTTTTCCGACATTAAACCATCGTTCCATCGCGTTCATCCCTTCTTAGCGAATCTCTTTGACGACGCCGTCTTCAATGATGATGGCGCGCGTTTTTGTCACCTCTTCCCAACGGTCGCCGACGTTCACCTCAACGAGCGCCTCGACTTCCCGCTCTTTCAATTCGCTCCCTAACGGTAGCATATGTAATTGTTCGAGCTGAAACTCAAGCAGTTTCATTTTCTCCATCCGCTCGTCGATCTCTTTGGCAAAATATTGTTTCACTAAAGCGGGCGGATAGTTTCCGCTTTTCTCCATTCGTTTCTGTTCAAAACGAAGCTGGTCGCACTCGCGCTCGAGCTGCTGCTTGCGCGCCAAAAACGCGGCGGCAAGCTCTTGTTTGCTCCGTTCGGTGACGATTTGCCGCACCTCAACCGTTTGAATGAGCTTCATCCTCTTCCCCCTTTTGACACGGAATGAACGGCACCCGGGCCATTTTTGCGCCCTTTGGCATCATATCAAAAAAGGGAGAGGAACATCCTCACCCTTTGTCTTTCACTTGCACAACAACCCGCTTTGGCGATCCGGCCGCGGCGGCGGCAACGACCGTGCGAATCGCCTGGATCGTCCGCCCTTGTTTGCCGATCACTTTGCCAGTGTCGTCTTCATGCACGGACAGCTCATAGATGACGGCCGTCTCTTCTTCGCGGCGCTCAACCGCCACCGCCTCCGGATGATCGACAAGCGCCTTGACGATCGTTTCAATGAGCGGCTTCATGTGCATCCCGCTTATTTGCCGTATTTCAAGTTATGGAACTTCTCTAAAATGCCTTGCTTCGACAGCAAGCTGCGCACCGTATCCGATGGTTTGGCGCCGTTTTGCAGCCATTTGAGCGCCAATTCCTCATCAATTTTCACTTGCGCCGGCTCAGCGACCGGATCGTACGTGCCGATCGTTTCGATAAAACGACCGTCGCGCGGCGAGCGCGAATCAGCTACCACGATGCGATAGAATGGTTTTTTCTTTGTTCCCATGCGTTTTAAACGAATTTTTACTGCCATAGTCAGTACGCACCTCCGTATAGAGTTCACACAAGATAGTATATTAACAATTCTTTTTCCGTTTGTAAAGGTTTTTCGCTTAACAGATCTTCATTTACATAAATGGAAAACGGAATCCTTTCTTTTTCCCTTTTGGCATATTCGTCATCATTTTCATCATTTTTTTCATCTCGTCAAATTGCTTCAAAAGCCGGTTTACTTCCTGCACCGTCGTGCCGCTTCCTTTGGCGATCCGCTTTTTGCGGCTAGCGTTGATGATTTCCGGATGCGTTTTCTCTTCTTTCGTCATCGAGCGGATGATCGCCTCAACGCGGGCGATTTGCTTTTCATCGACTTGGATGTTGGCGAGCCCTTTGATTTTGTTGGCGCCCGGCAGCATTTTAATCAGTTCGTCAAGCGGTCCGAGCTTGCGCACTTGGCCGAGCTGCTCCAAAAAGTCGTCAAGCGTGAAGGTGGCCGTGCGCATTTTTTGTTCGAGCTCCTTCGCCTTCTCTTCGTCGACGGCCGCCTGCGCTTTTTCGATGAGCGTCAGGACATCGCCCATCCCTAAAATGCGGGACGCCATCCGCTCCGGATGGAACGGCTCCAAAGCGTCAAGTTTTTCGCCCATCCCAGCAAACTTGATCGGCGCTCCGGTGACGGCGCGAATCGACAGCGCCGCCCCGCCGCGCGTGTCGCCGTCCAGCTTCGTCAAAATCACCCCGGTGATGCCGAGCTGCTCATGGAAGCTTTGTGCGACATTGACGGCATCTTGCCCGGTCATGGCGTCAACGACGAGGAAAATTTCATCCGGCTTGACCGCTTCTTTCATTTGCTTCAGTTCATCCATGAGCGCTTCATCAATGTGGAGGCGGCCGGCTGTGTCGATGAGCACGTAATCATAATGCTCTTCTTTCGCCCGCTCGAGCGCCTGTTTCGCGATTTCAACCGGATTGGCGTGCTCGCCTAACGAAAAGACAGGCATGTCGAGCTGCTTGCCAAGCGTCTCAAGCTGTTTGATCGCCGCCGGGCGGTAAACGTCGGCAGCCACCAGAAGCGGCTTCCGGTTATGCCGTTTGCGCAGCAAGTTGGCCAGCTTCCCGGTGGTCGTCGTTTTCCCGGCCCCTTGCAACCCGACCATCATCACAACGGTCGGCGGTTTCTTCGCGACAGCGATTTGGCTTTGCTCACCGCCCATTAACGCCGTCAGCTCTTCCTTGACGATTTTGATCACTTGCTGGCCCGGCGTTAAGCTTTTCATCACTTCCTGCCCGACAGCCCGCTCGCTCACCTGTCTGATGAAATCTTTGACGACTTTAAAGTTGACGTCAGCTTCCAAAAGCGCAAGGCGCACTTCGCGCATCATCTCTTTGACATCCGCTTCGGTGACTTTCCCTTTGCCGCGGATGCGGTTCATCACCTGCTGCAAACGTTCAGACAGTCCTTCAAACGCCATGGCGGCCACCCCCTTTTTTAATCAAGTTCGTCAAGCTCGCGGACAAGCGCCGCCAATTCGGCGTCAGCACCGTAGTGCCGGCTGATGTAGTCTTTCAGCCGCTCGATGATCTGCCGCCGCCGTTCATATTTTCGCAGCAGCCCGAGCTTCTCTTCATACTGCTCCAGCATCGCTTCTGTACGCCGGATGTTATCGTACACCGCCTGGCGGCTCACCTCATATTGTTCGGCAATTTCCCCGAGGGAGTAGTCGTCCAAGTAGTAAAGCGCCATATAGTTGCGCTGTTTCGGCGTCAACAGCGCTTGGTAAAAATCGTATAAATAGTTCATGCGCATCGTTTTTTCCAGCACCGGACTCTCCCTCCCTCATTGTTAAGTAAAATACCTTTACAAAAATGTAGTGTACCTTCTTTTCGGCAAGGTGTCAAGGGATGGAACGGACAAAGGGCTTATCGGTTACACTCCCGTGGACGCAACAACAAAGGGCGCTCCATTGGTTTTGGAGCACCCTCTGTTGACTTTTTTATGATTCCAGCAAATCAGCAAACAATCCGTAGACGTACTGTTCTGGATCGAACACTTGCAAATCGTCCATCTTCTCGCCGAGGCCGACGAGTTTCACCGGGATGGCCATCTCGTTGCGAATGGCAAGCACGATGCCGCCTTTCGCCGTTCCGTCGAGCTTTGTCAACACGATGCCGGTCACATCGGTCGCTTCTTTAAACAGCTTGGCTTGGCTCATCGCGTTTTGCCCGGTCGTCGCATCAAGCACAAGCAGCACTTCATGCGGAGCGCCCGGGATTTCGCGGCTGATGACGCGTTTCACTTTTTCAAGCTCTTTCATTAAGTTCACTTTGTTTTGCAGCCGCCCGGCTGTGTCACACAACAACACGTCAACGCTACGTGCTTTTGCCGCCTGAATGGCGTCGTACATAACGGCCGCCGGGTCGGAGCCGGCCGCCTGCTTAATGACATCGACCCCAACGCGTTCGCCCCATACTTCCAACTGCTCGATCGCTCCGGCGCGGAACGTGTCGCCTGCGGCCAAGAGCACCGATTTCCCTTCCGATTTCAGCTTATGCGCCAGTTTTCCGATCGTCGTCGTCTTGCCAACGCCGTTGACGCCGACGAACAATATGACCGTCAGCCCTCCTTCTTGCATATTCAAGGCGGAAAGCTCGTTGTCATCGGCGCCGGCGCGGTAAATGTCAATCAGTTTTTCCGCGATCACGTCGCGCATTTGCGCCGAATCTTGAATGTTGCGGCGCTTCACTTCCATTTTCAGCTCATCGACAAGTTCCATGACGGTCGTGACGCCCACATCGGCGGCGATCAAAATTTCCTCAAGCTCTTCAAAAAACTCTTCATCCACTTTCCGATAGCGGGCGATGAGGTCGTTCACTTTCCCGGCGAGCGAATTTCGCGTTTTTGACAGCCCTTCTTTAAACTTTTCGGTTACGGCATCCGCCTGTTTTGTCCACTTTTCTTTCAACTTTTGAAAAAAGCCCATCGAGGCTCCTCCTTTCTATGACGACACGAGTTGCTTGGAGTCTTCCAAACGGACGGAAACAAGCTTCGAGACGCCCGATTCTTGCATCGTGACGCCGTACAGCACGTCCGCTTCTTCCATCGTCCCTTTTCGATGGGTGATGACGATAAACTGCGTGTCGCGGCTGAACCGTTTTAAATATTGGGCATACCGCTGCACGTTCGCTTCATCAAGCGCCGCTTCGACTTCATCAAGGACGCAAAACGGCACCGGACGCACCTTTAAAATCGAAAACAAGAGGGCGATCGCCGTCAGCGCCCGTTCGCCGCCGGAAAGCAAGCTTAAATGTTGCAGCTTTTTCCCCGGAGGCTGAGCGACGATGTCGATCCCAGTCTCAAGCAAGTCGTTCGGGTCGGTCAGCCGCAAATCGGCGCGCCCGCCGCCGAACAGCTCGCCAAATACCTCGCCAAAATGGGCGCGGATTTGTTCAAACGTTGTGAGAAACCGTTTTTTCATTTCTTCATCCATTTCATCGATCACTTGGTGGAGCGTCGCCTTCGCCTCTTCCAAATCGGTTTTTTGCTCGCTTAAAAAGCGGTGCCGTTCGGAAACACGTTCGTATTCATCGATCGCCCCCAAGTTGACGGTGCCGAGCTCCTCCATGGCGCGCTTGATCAGCTTCACCCGCTTGCGCGCCTCATCGGCGCCGATCTCAAGCGGGTACGCGGAGCGAGCCGCTTCAAACGACAGCCCATACTCTTCGCGCAGACGGACAAGCAGATTCTCCAGCTCCACATCAAGCCGGTTCAACTTTACTTCTTCGTCTTTCACGACATCGGCGAGCTGTTTATGCTGCCGCTTCGTCTCTTTCCATTCCTGTTCCAAATGTTCAAGACGGCGTTGGAAATCGAGCCGCTGTTCGCGACGGCTCGCGATCAGCTCCAATGTCTTTTGCTTGTCCTCAAGCTTTTGCTTTCGCAGCTGCTCAATCTCTTCCTCGTTCCATTCCGGCGCCTCCATTTCCGCATCCAAAGCGGCTCGTTCGCGCTCTGCTTCTTTGAGCCCACGGATCGTTTCGGCAAGCTCCGCTTCCCATTCTTCCACTTTCCGGCGTGCATGTTTCACGCGCTCTTTCGTTTCCGCCAAGGCGATTTTTTGCTCCGTGATCGCTGCCTGGAGCGCCTCTTTCGTCGTTTGCTCCGTCTGTTTTTGCGCCTGCAGCCGGCTGATGTCGTCATCGATCGCCTGCAGTTTCTCGGCAAGCTGCTCAAGCTGCCTGTCAATGGCGCCGAGGCGGCGGTTGAGCTCTGCCATTTCGCGCTCGTCGTTCGCCTTTTCTTCATCATACAGTGCGAGCCGCTCGTCGATCCGTTTTTTCTGCCATTCGAGCTCGCGTTGCTCGTCCTTTTGTCTTTGCAGGGCCTCCCGAAGCGCCGCAACCTCTTCTTGCAGCGCGGCCGCCTGCGCTTCCTGCTCCGCCAGCTCGTGTCGTTTTGCGGCAACAGCCCGCTCAAGCCGAGCGATCGTTTCATCCATTTCCTGCAGTTTGGCCGAAAGCGTCTCAAGCTCGCGGTTTCGACTTAATAGCGACGCGGTCTTTTTCGCCGCCCCGCCGCCGGTCATCGCCCCGCCAGGGCTGACGACATCACCGTCCAATGTCACGAGGCGATAGCGATAGTGAAGAAGCTTGGCCAGCTCATTCGCGCCTTTTAAATCGGCTGTCACGATGACATGGCCGAGCAAATGAGCGATCGCCGCCCTATAGGCGCGGTCGTATTCGACGAGCTCGCTCGCAATGCCGACAAACGCCGGATGGCGGTCAATCGCCGCCCGCTCCCGTTCGGAAAGCGCGCGCGCTTTTATGACGTCAAGCGGCAAAAACGTCGCGCGCCCGTAGCCGTTCGTTTTCAAATAGTGAATCGCTTGCCGCGCCGCCTGTTCGCTGTCAACGACGATATGCTGCATCGCCCCGCCGAGCGCCGTTTCAATCGCCGTCTCATAGCGGTCCGGCACGCGGATGAGCTCAACAATGGCGCCATGAATGCCGGGCAGAAGGTCGCGCGCCTTTAATACTTCCTTTACTCCTTGGACAAAACCGGAATAATCATGTTGCATCTCTTCCAACCATTGCTGGCGCGCTTTGGTTTGCTGCCGGTATTGGCGCGCCTGATGCAGCAACGCTTCATGCTGCTCGAGCTCCGTTTTTTGCGCTGCGAGCGCCGCGGCGAGAGCGGCTTGTCTGTTATGCGCTTCCGTCAGCGCCTGTTCGAGGCGGGTCTGCTCGGCCCATAAGGCCGCCCGCTTCTGCTCGAGCTGTTCACGTTCGGCGAGATGGCGGCGGTTCGCTTCATCGAGCGCCGTCCGTTTGGCATGCAGCTTGCTGATGGCCTGCTCCACATGTGCGCGTTCGTTTTTCAACGCCGCCTGTTCATGAACAAGGTCGATGTAATCACCTTTTCGCCGCTCGATTTCTTCTTCAATGTCGGCTTCATGCGCCGAAAACAAAGCCTGTTTTTCTTTCAGCTCCCGCTCGAGCGCTGCGGCGCCCGCCTCAAGACGGGCGAGTTCCTCCCGCTCGGCATGCAGCTGCTCCGTCAAGCGGCGCCGTTTCGCAGCCAGTGCAGCCGTTATGTCGTCCAGCTGCGCTTTTCGCCTCGCGGCATGCTTTTTTCTCTCTTTCAATACTTCTTTCCGCCCTTCGAGCTTCTCAAGCTCTTCGCTGGCTAAAAGCAGCACTTGCTGCAAACCGTCGATCGATTCGTCAATGGCGGTCATTTGATCGCGCAGCTGTTCGATTTGGGCTTCCATTTTCTGCAACGCCGCCGCCAGCGCCACTTCGTCCCGTTGGTGCCCATCAAGCGCTTCCTTCAACTCATTCCATTGCCCGCGCAACTGCTCGATGTCGTGAACCATCAGCGCCACTTCAAATCGCTCGAGCTCTTCGCGTTTTTCCAAAAACTCTTTGGCGAGCGACGCCTGCATGCGGAGCGGCTCAAGCTGCTGTTCGAGCTCGTGCAAAATATCGTTGACGCGGTGCAAGTTGTCTTGCGTCTCCGCTAGCTTCGCCTCCGCCTTTTTTTTCCGCAGCTTGTACTTCAACACGCCGGCCGCTTCTTCAAAAATCGTGCGCCGCTCTTCCGGTTTGCTGCTTAAAATCTCTTCGACCCGGCCTTGGCCGATGATGGAAAACGCCTCCTTGCCGAGCCCGGAATCGAGAAACAAATCGACGATGTCTTTCAAACGGCACGGCTGGCGGTTGATGAAAAACTCGCTCTCCCCCGAGCGATAGACGCGCCGGGTCACGCTCACTTCCTGGTACTCAAGCGGCAAAAAGCCGTCTTCATTGTCGAGTGTGATCGTCACTTCAGCCACATTGAGCGGCTTGCGCGATTCGCTGCCGGCGAAGATGACGTCTTCCATTTTCGCCCCGCGCAACGATTTTGCTGATTGCTCACCGAGCACCCAACGGATCGCATCGGTAATGTTGCTTTTGCCGCTCCCGTTCGGACCGACGACCGCCGTCACACCAGGGACAAACTCGATCGATACACGGTCGGCGAACGATTTAAAGCCGATCACATCCAATCGTTTCAGGAACATGGTATGACGCCTCACCATCTTTCCACTGTGATCCAACACAAACACCCCGGAGCCCTTTTGGGAAACCGAGACGTTCGATCTTTTCATCCTACCATATGAGCTATCGAAAAAAACGCCTTTCTTCCCCCGCTCAAGGCGCGCATGTTCATCGAAACACCCATGAGCAGCGTTTGCTCTCCATCCCTTCGCACGTTCACAGAAAAAAGACTGACGTAACAGCGCCAGCCTTCACTGCTGATCGGCAGCCCGCAACGTTTCGAGCGCCATTTGCGCCGCATGCTGTTCAGCTTCCTTTTTCGAGCGGCCGACGCCGATGCCAAGCTCTTGGCCGTTTAACGCTACGCGGGCGACAAACTCCTTGTTGTGGGCCGGACCTTTTTCCTCCAAAATGGCGTATTCAAGCGTTCCGCTGCCGTCCCGCTGCACCAATTCCTGCAGCTGGCTTTTAAAATCCATCACATGAGAAAAAGCACCTTCATCAATTTTCGGAAACATCGTTTTCTCCAAAAAGCGGATGACCGCGTCCATTCCTTGATCCAAATACAAAGCGCCGATGAACGCCTCAAAGACGTCTGCCAAGAGCGCCGGACGCGTCCGCCCGCCGGTCAGCTCCTCGCCTTTGCCGAGCAAGACGAGCTCGCCGAACGACAGGGCGTTGGCAAATTTCACAAGCGACGGCTCGCAGACGATGGCCGCCCTCAGCTTCGTCAATTGCCCCTCGCTCATATGCGGGAACTTTTGAAATAAATATTGAGAAACGGTCAGCTCCAGCACGGCATCGCCTAAAAACTCAAGCCGTTCATTGTCTTCGTGAAGCCGCCGCCGATGCTCATTCACATACGATGAATGGGTGAACGCTTGAATCAACAGCTTTTCGTTTCGAAAGGTGATGCCGATTTTTTTTTGCAGCTCTTGAAACTTCGCCCGCCTCTTTTCATGGATGCGCTCTTTATCTTTTTGTTTTGACATAAAAATGCCCTCCGACTTCGTTCCAGAACAAAATGGCCGTGTCTTCTTCTATTATATCCGTTCTCCGGTCCGCTACGCGAGCGGGAATCGTGCGCTTTTTTCCGCAAGACCCGCCGAGCATCCCTGAAAAAGCAGAGAAAGCCCCGTTCGAAGCAACGGGACTTTGCAAAAAAGCGGCATTACAGACGACTTTTTATGTAGTTCACAGCGTCTCCGACTGTGACGATTTTTTCCGCCTCTTCATCGGAAATTTCCATGTTGAATTCGTCTTCAAGTTCCATGACGAGTTCGACGATGTCGAGCGAGTCAGCGCCCAGGTCGTCCTTAAACGACGCTTCGAGCGTCACTTGCGATTCGTCAACCCCCAGCCGGTCAACGATGATTTTCGTTACACGTTCCAATACATCGGCCATTGCGTTCACCTCCCTTCATGATTATAGTCGATTGGCAGAAAAAATACTAGCGCTGTTTTTCTTACGGCATCACCATGCCGCCGTCAACATGAAGCGTCTGTCCGGTCATGTAGCTCGCGGCGTCGGAAGCGAGGAAAGCGACGACGCGGGCGACATCATCCGGCTCGCCAAAGCGGGCGAGCGGAATTTGCTTTAACATTTCCGCCTTCAGCTCCGGGCTGAGCGCTTCGGTCATATCGGTCGTAATGAATCCTGGTGCGACGGCGTTAACGGTGATGTTGCGGCTGGCGAGTTCGCGCGCCGCCGTCTTCGTCAGCCCGATGACGCCGGCCTTGGCGGCGACATAGTTCGCCTGCCCCGGATTGCCGATCACGCCGACGACCGAAGCAATGTTGACGATCCGCCCATAGCGCTGCTTCATCATCGGGCGCGTTGCCGCCTTCGTACAAAGAAATACCCCTTTTAAATTCGTGTTAATCACGGCATCCCATTCTTCTTCTTTCATCCGCATCAATAAATTGTCGCGTGTAATGCCGGCGTTGTTGACCAAAATATCGAGGCGGCCAAAATGGTCAATCGTCGTTTTCACCATGCGCTCAACATCTTCAGCGCGGGCGACGTCCGCCTGCACGGCGATCGCTTCGCGGCCGAGCGAGCGGATGGCCTCGACAACTTCATTCGCTTTCGCCTCGCTGCCGGCGTAATTGACGGCAACGTTCGCCCCTTGGCGGGCAAGCTCCAGAGCGACCGCCCGGCCAATGCCGCGCGACGCCCCGGTCACAAGAGCAATTTTTCCTTCGAGCATCGCTTTATTCCCCTTTCAGCGCCGCAACGGTCGCTTCGAAGGAAGCAAGATCGTTCACCGCATAAACGCGGGCGTTGCGGTCGATTTTTTTCACAAGGCCGGACAACACTTTTCCCGGACCGATTTCGACAAACGTGTCGACGCCAAGCGAAAGAAGCGTGCGCACCGACTGCTCCCAACGCACCGGCGAGTACAGTTGTTCAATGAGAAGGCGGGCGATGTCCTCTTTTTTCGTCACCGGCTCAGCCGTCACATTGGCGACGACCGGAATGACGGCGTCACGAATCACCAAACTGTCAAGAACCGCTTTCAGTTTTTCTGCCGCCGGCTTCATGAGAGCGGAGTGGAACGGACCGCTCACCTCAAGCGGAATGACGCGTTTGGCGCCGCGTTCTTTCAAAAGCTGCGCCGCTTTTTCCACTCCGGCTTTCGAGCCGGAGATGACAATTTGCCCCGGGCAGTTGAAGTTGGCCGGCTCGACCGGATCGCCTTGGGCGGCGATTTCATTTGTCACTGCTTCAAGCGCATCAGCGTCCATCCCAAGCACCGCCGCCATCGTCCCTTCACCGGCCGGCACCGCTTCATCCATCAGCTCACCGCGGCGGCGCACCGCGTAGACGGCATCGGCAAACGACATGGCGCCGGCGGCGACAAGCGCCGTATATTCGCCCAAACTATGGCCAGCGACATAGTCCGCTTTCAGCCCAGCGCCGTCGACAAGCTGGAGCAAGGCGATGCTGGCGGTCAAGAGCGCCGGCTGGGCGTTATATGTCAACGTCAGCTCTTCTTGCGGTCCGTTGAACATGAGCTTGGAAAGCGCGAATCCAAGCCGCTCGTCAGCCTCCGCGATGACGGCGCGGGCGCGGGCGTCATGCTCGGCAGCGTCTTTCGCCATGCCGACCGTCTGCGATCCTTGGCCAGGAAATAAAAAGGCGATTTTCCCCATTTTTGATTCCTCCTTTACCGATTATGCCCGTTCCAGCTCCGCTCTGATCGTGCCGATGACATCATGAACCACCATCTCTCGTGCCTGGCGGATGGCGTGGAAGATGGCGTTCGCATCGGACGACCCGTGCGCTTTAATGACCGGAGCATTTAAGCCAAACAGCGCCGCGCCGCCATACTCCGAGTAGTCCATCATTTTTTTCAGCCCGGCGAGCTTTGGCTTGAGGACGGCGGCGGCCAGCTTCGCCGCGACGCCGCTTGTCAGCGTCTGCTTGAGCAAGGAAAAGAGCGCCAGCGCCGTCCCTTCAATCGTTTTTAACGCAACATTGCCGGCAAAGCCGTCGGCGACGACAACATCAGCCACTCCTTGCAGCAGATCGCGCGCTTCGACATTGCCGATGAAATGAAGGTTCGTTTCCTTGAGCAAGGCAAACGCCCGTTTCGTTGTTTCGTTTCCTTTTTGGTCTTCCGTTCCGACGTTCAGCAAGCCGATGCGCGGTTTTTCGACGCCGCGCACGTTCTTTGCGTACGCATGTCCCATCAAAGCGTATTGCTGCAAATGTTCCGGCTTTGCATCGACGTTGGCGCCGACATCCAGAAAGACAAAGCCGCGCCCATCCAACGTCGGCAGCGTCGGGGCGAGCGCCGGGCGGTCGATGCCGGCTGCCCGCCCGACGACAAACAGTCCGGCTGCCATGAGCGCCCCGGTATTGCCGGCGGAAATGCACGCCTCGGCGCGCCCTTCTTTCACTTCTTCCGCCATGCGCACCATCGACGAGTTCTTTTTGCGCCGCACCGCCCGCACCGGCTCATCATCTGCTTCGATCACTTCGTCGGTGTGGATGATCGAAATGCGCTCTTCACCCGCCACATGCGGGCGAATTTTCGCTTCATCGCCAATCAGCGTAATCTCGATGTCAGGGAAATGGGCGGCGGCCATAAGCGCCCCGCGCACGATTTCGCCCGGGGCATGGTCTCCGCCCATGGCATCAACCGCGATATTCATTGCTGTCCCCATCCTTTTTCTCTATGTTTGAACGATACATTTCAAACGTACCAGAAAAGACGAGCTCCTGGCCGACGTAGCTGTTCACCTCGACGATTGTGCGCCCGTGCGCCGTTTTTCCGGTCACTTTCGCTTTGGCTACGACCCGCTCCCCTTCTTTCACTTGACGCACAAAACGAATGGTCGCTTTCGCTGTCAGCGCCAGTTCATCATGGATGACAGCGACGGCAAGCGAGTTGGCCTGAGCGAACAAATGATGGCCGCGGGCGATGCGGGTGCGCCGAAAGACGTGCTCCTCTTTCACATCGAAAATCGAAATGGCGCTCGCATCCGGCTCGATGTCAATAATGTCGCCGATTACTTCTTCAAGCGGCAACGCCCGCACTTTATCAGCGAACGACTGGCGGGCGACATTCTTGATGCGCTCACGCAGTTCGGGAATCGACAGCTCAAGCCGATCAAGGCGGATCGTCTGCACGCTGACCGAAAATTTTTCGGCGAGCTCTTCATCGGTGATAAACGGGTTTTCCCGGATCGTCTCCTGCAACAACCGTTGCCGTTCGCGTTTGCTTTTTCTCATCGATTCGTGACACCGTCCGATTTTATGACTAGGTACTAAAAGTAATATATAATATCAAAAAACGAAATGCAAGCACAAAAAATGAACAGCGCCACAGGCTGTCGGCCGCTGTGGATCCGACGCCCCCTCGCCAAACGGCTTTCTGCTTCATCCTCGAGGCCCACAAACGAAATAGTGGGACAGGCATCTCCTGCCTCCTCCGTCCGAGCAATGAAAATATAGGCTTCCACTGGCAAAAAAATCAATTACCATAAAAAACAGCGGGGCGCGAATGCGCCGGCCGCCTCCTCCCTGTCTATTAATCTAGCTTTTCCCCGTCGAGTAGGCCGGACGCTTCCAGCTCGGCGCGCAGCCCGGCGTACGCCTCATCGCGCCAAAACGCGGCCGAGGAAACGAGCTTGGCGGCATCGCGGCGGGCGACTTCCAAAATGCGGTAATCATGCACTGGATCGCCGTAGCGGAATTCCGGGAGCCCGCTTTGTTTTGTACCGAAAAAATCGCCCGGACCGCGCAGCTCCAAATCTTTTTCGGCCAACACAAACCCATCGGCCGTTTCCGTCATGATGCGCATTCGTTCTTTGCCGACTTCCGATTTCGGGTCGGCGATCAAAATGCAGTACGACTGGGCGTCGCCGCGCCCGACCCGCCCGCGCAGCTGATGGAGCTGGGCGAGGCCAAACCGTTCGGCGTCGTAAATGACCATCACCGTCGCATTCGGTACATTCACGCCGACTTCAACGACCGTCGTCGAGACGAGCACATGGATGCGGTTTTCGCTGAACGCCCGCATGACGCGTTCTTTTTCGTCGGCCGACAGCCGGCCGTGCATCAAGCCGATCTCATATTTCCCGCGATAATAATGGACAAGCTGGCTATGGACATCGATGGCGTTTTGCACATCCAATTTGTCCGACTCCTCAATGAGCGGACAGATGACATACGCCTGATGACCACGGCGCAATTCCTTTTCGATAAAATCGAGCACGCGGGAGAACTGATGATGCTTCACCCAATACGTCTCGACTTTTTTTCGTCCGGCCGGCATTTCATCGAGCACCGATACGTCCATGTCGCCGAACGCTGTAATGGCGAGTGTGCGCGGAATCGGCGTCGCCGTCATCATCAATACATCCGGTGCATGCCCTTTCTCACGCAAAACGCGGCGCTGTTCGACGCCAAACCGGTGCTGCTCGTCCGTAATCACGAGGCCGAGCCTGTGAAACTGCACTCCTTCTTGAATCAAGGCGTGCGTGCCTACGACGATATCAATTGTTCCTTCTTCCAGTTCGGCAAGCACCGCTTTGCGCTGCTTTCCCTTCACTGAGCTTGTCAAGAGCGCAATCGTCACATCCGTATCGGCAAACAGCTCGGCGAGCGAGCGGGCGTGCTGTTCAGCCAGAATTTCCGTCGGCACCATCAGCGCTCCTTGAAATCCGGACAAAGCGGCGGCGTAAAGAGCGACAGCGGCAACGACCGTCTTGCCAGAACCGACGTCGCCTTGCAAAAGCCGGTTCATTTGCCGCGGCGAGCGCATGTCCGCCAAAATTTCGCCGATGACGCGGCGCTGGGCGTTCGTCAAGACAAACGGCAATCCGGAAAGAAAGGACGAAAGCCGCTCTTCAGAAAACGAATGAACGACGCCGCGCCGCTCATCGCGCATCAATCGACGGAGCGCCTGCATTTTCAGCTGGTACAACAAAAACTCCTCATAGATGAGCCGGCGCCGCGCCTGATGCAACTCTTCGCGCGTGCGCGGAAAATGAAGGGCGCGGAGCGCTTCTTGTTTGTCGACAAGGCGATAAGCACGGCGCAAAGCGGGCGGCAGCGGGTCGGGGATGTGCTCGCCAAACTGTTCGAACGCCGCTTTCATCAACCGGCGCATCGTTTTCACCGTCAGCGGGCTGCGAACGGAGTAAACCGGCTCGATGCCGGTGGTCTCCGGAGCCGGTCCGAACCGAAGCTCGTAGGCGTTGATCGTTTGCCGATGCCGGTCCCATTTGCCGATCACCGTCACCGTCTCGTTCAGGGCGATTTTTTCCTTCAAATAGGGACGGTTGAAACAAACAACGGTGATCAAGTAGCGATCGGCCAGCATGCGGAAGGAAAGGCGCGATTTTTTCTTTCCGTAATACGTCAACAGCGGGGCGCTGTATACTTTTCCTTCCACTGTCACTTTTTCTTCATGGCGGACGACGGCCAAATCTTTTTGTTCGTAATCATCATAGCGGTACGGGGCGTACGCAAGCAGCTCACCGACCGTCGCGATGCCGATGTCGGCAAGCGCGGCCGCCGTCTCTTCACCGATGCCTTTGACCGCCGTCACCGGCTGCTGCATCGCTTCGTTCACTTCGATGCCGCAGAAGCGCCGAAAATGCGAGCCGCAATGGCGCGGCCAGTCGGCGTCGCGGCCACCCCCCCTTGCGCCGTTTCTTTGAGCGCCACCGGCATGGCTGCACCGATGCGATACATCGCTTCAATCACTTCATCGCACGGGATGCGGCTTTTAATGCCGGCTAGCGCCATATCCGCAGCGATCATGGCGTTCGCCGCCCCCATCGCGTTCCGCTTGACGCACGGCACTTCGACCAGGCCAGCAACCGGGTCGCATACTAATCCCAACATATTTTTTAGGGCGATGGCCATCGCTTCGGCCGCTTGGCTCGGCGTCCCACCGGCCAGCTCCACCAACGCCGCGGCCGCCATGCCGGCCGCCGACCCGACCTCGGCCTGACAGCCGCCGGCGGCGCCGGAAATCGAGGCGTTGTTCGCGACGACGTAGCCAAACGCCCCGGCTGTAAACAAAAACTCGATCATTTCCATCCTTGTCGGCCGCAGCTTCTCTTTCACGGCAAACAACGTCCCTGGAACGACGCCGGCCGCCCCTGCCGTCGGGGTGGCGCAAATAACGCCCATCGCCGCGTTCACTTCGTTCGTCGCCATGGCTTTGCTGACGGCGTCCAAAATCGTCTCCCCAGACAAAAAACGGCCGCCCTCAATATAACACTGCATCCGCACCGCATCGCCGCCCGTCAGCCCGGAGCGGGACACAACCCCTTCGAGTCCCCTCTCGACGGCGCGCTCCATGACCGACAAATGGTGATCCATTTGCGCGATCACCTCTTCTCGACTTCTTCCGCTTACCTCCACTTCTTGGCGAATCATCACTTCAGCGATTTTGATGTTGTCCTTTTCTGCCATCTCCACGAGTTCAGCTACATTGCGAAACATATCATTTCCCACCTATCCTCTCTCTATCATGGTGCATCTGAAACCGATTTCTTTTTAATCCACAAGCTTCGCCACTTGAATGATGTTCGGCAGCTGCTCTAATTCTTGAATCAGATCATCGGTCAACGGCTGGTCGACTTCGATCGCCATGAGCGCCTCTTTCCCTTTCTCCTTGCGCGACACTTCCATGTGGCCGATGTTGATCTTCCACTTCGCCAACACGGAAGCCACCGCTCCAATCGTCCCGTACCGGTCGTTATGCATAATGAGCAGCGCTGGATGATGGCCGGACAGCTTCAAGGCAAACCCATTCAATTCGACGATTTCGATTTTGCCGCCGCCGATCGAAATGCCGACGAGCTCAAGCTCGCCTTCATCATCGCCAATCCGCAGGCGTGCCGTATTCGGATGATGCGGAACCGCCTCCTCAGCGGAAAACGACACATCCACACCTTCCGCTTGGGCGATCTCAAGCGCATTCGGAAGACGTTCATCGAACGTGTCAAACCCAAGCAACCCGGCGACAATGGCAACATCGGTGCCATGCCCCCGATACGTTTCGGCAAATGAACCGTAAAACGAAATGCGCGCCCACGTCGGCTTTCGGCCAAACAACTTGCGCGCAACCAAACCGATGCGCACCGCCCCGGCCGTATGTGAACTTGACGGCCCGACCATCACCGGGCCAATGATATCAAAGACGCTTTTGTATTTCATCTCCGCTATTCCTCCACAAAACAGAAAAATAAGAAAAATAGAAGGGAATGCTCCCTTCTATTATTCTAACATATTATTCGACGGAAATGATAAATGGATACAGCGGCTGCTTTCCGTTATGCACTTCCACTTCGACCCCGTCATGTTTCGTTTCCAAATAGGCAACGACTGTTTCCACATCGATCTCCGTTGCGTCTTCGCCGTACAAAATGGTCACGATTTCGCTTTCTTCATCAATGAGCGCATCAAGCAGCCGCTTCGTTACGGTGAGTTTGTCTTTGTCAGCGGCAATAATGCGGTCATCCCATAACCCCATGTAATCGCCCTTTTGAATCTCGATGCCGTCAATCGTCGTATCGCGCACGGAAAATGTCACTTGCCCCGTTTTCACTCGCGACAGCGCCGCCGTCATCGCCCGCTCATTTTGCTCGGCCGATTGCGCCGGATTGAACGCCAAGAGCGCCGCCAGACCTTGCGGAACCGTTTTCGACGGGATGACGACAACCCGCTGTTCGGAAAGCTCCGCCGCTTGTTTTGCCGCCATTACAATGTTTTTGTTGTTTGGCAGCACAAACACCGTTTCCGCGTTGGCGAGGCGGATGGCGTCAGCGATTTCTTCCGTGCTCGGGTTCATCGTTTGCCCACCTTCAATGATGGCGTGGGCACCGATGCTCCGAAACAGTTCAGCCACGCCAGCGCCCATGGCGACGGCGACGATGCCGTACGGCTTTGCTTCCTCTTTGGCAACAGCAGTCAGCGTTTTGGCCTCCTTGCCGACGATGTTGGCATGTTGTTCGCGCATGTTTTCAATTTTAATATTGATCAAGCTGCCGTAGCGTTGACCGTATGTCAGCACCTCACCCGGCGTTTCCGAATGGATGTGCACCTTAACAAGCTCGTCATCCGCGACAACAAGCAACGAGTCGCCGAACTGGCTTAACTCGCGGCGGAACGTTTCTTCGGAAAACGGGTGCTCGGCCAGCTTTTCCGGCTCAAAACGGACCATGAACTCCGTGCAGTAGCCAAACTCGATCTCATCGGCATGAATATGACTTTGCGCGCTTTGATGGTGCACCATTTTCACTAAATCGTCCATCCGCGCCTCAGCGCGTGCGGCGCTCACGATTTCTCCTTTCAGAGCAGCAAGAAACCCTTCATAGATGTATACGAGCCCTTGACCGCCGCTGTCGACGACACCGACTTCCTTTAAGATCGGGAGCAATTCGGGTGTGCGCTTAAGCGCCGCTTTCGCCTCGGCGAGCGCCGCTTCCATCACGGCGATCACGTCGCGTTCTTTTTTTGCCGCCTCCACCGCCTTGCGCGCCGCTTCTTTGGCAACGGTGAGGATCGTCCCCTCAACCGGCTTCATCACCGCCTTATAGGCTGTGTCCACCCCCGCCTGCAAAGCGGCGGCGAATTCGAAGCTGTTCACCGCTTGTTTGCCTTCGACTGCCTTGGCAAATCCGCGGAACAGCTGCGACAAAATGACGCCGGAATTGCCGCGCGCCCCCATCAACAGCCCTTTCGCCAGCGCCGCGGCGACGTTGCCGATATGGTCGGAGGCATTCGCCTTCACTTCTTTCGCCCCGGACGTCATCGACAAGTTCATGTTCGTTCCTGTATCGCCATCTGGAACCGGAAAGACGTTCAGCGCATCGACCGTCTTGGCGTTGTTCGCCAAATGTGCGGCCCCTTGCTGCACCATATCGGCAAATCGTCTTCCGTCAAGCGTCCTCATTGTCACCGGCTAACTCCTCCTTACTACGGGTTTGACACCCGAACCCCTTGAACGTAAATATTGATCGACTGAACCGCCAGCCCGAGCGTCTGATCGAGCGTGTACTTCACTTTCGACTGCACGTTATGGGCAACTTCGGAAATTTTCGTTCCGTAGCTGACGATGATGTACATATCGATATGTATCTCGCCGTTTTCTTCGCGGACAATAACCCCTTTGGAAAAATTCTCCCGGCGCAAAATTTCCGACAGCCCATCGCGAATTTGGTTTTTCGACGCCATTCCGACAATGCCGTAACAATCGACGGCTGCTCCCCCCGCGATCATCGCAATGACTTCATTGGCGACTTCGATGCGCCCGTATTTCGTTTGCCATTCAATCGACATGCTCGTTCCCCCTTTGCGTATCTCGCACAGCTACCCCTATTGTACTATAACGCTTTCTGTTTTCAAAGCGCTTCCCGTCCGCCCACTAGTATTATTTAGCCGAAAACTGAAATAGATGTCAAGGACAGTTTCTTGAAAGAAAACCGCACGTCTATTGCAATCCCTACGGTTGTATGGTAAATTATAATAGTGTTTTTAGAGGGATGTGAAAGCAAGGAGGGAAAAACGATGGCGAAGTGCTTCATTACCGGCAAGAAGAAATCGTTCGGCAACTCGCGTTCGCATGCCATGAACGCCAGCCGCCGCACATGGAAAGCCAACTTGCAAAAAGTGCGCATTTTAGTTGACGGCAAACCGAAACGCGTCTGGGTTTCGGCGCGCGCGCTGAAATCTGGAAAAGTGAAACGCGTCTAACGGCCTAACGAAAAGAAGCCGCCCCAAAAGGTTGCAACCCTCCTTTTGTTCGGCGGCAACAAAAAAGCACCAAAAATGGTGCTTTTTTCTTATCCTTTTTTAAATGCGTTCAACACCGCCCGCACGATTCCGCCTAAAAATCTCGGCAGCTTGATCGTATAAAACTTCATCCCGATTCCCTCCTCACACCGATCATCACGAGCTTCCCGCCATTTCCTTATCCATTATATTCCGTCATAAGCCAAGCGCGACTACGGGCAGCCGGCAAAATCGCTGCTCCTTATCATCATTAATATGCCTTCTGAAAACGAAAAAGTACCGGAAGATTGGATAAGTTCATTACTAATACATAATGTCGAACCGCGGGAAATATGACAGTTTGTTAACGGATATTTAAATCCCATCAGCGTAAGTTCTGCCACCGTTTCGGAAATCGGGATGTATGACACATAACGGTATCGATCGTCGCGCGCGACCGTATGCACGCCGGGCAGATGGACGGTGAGCACGTTTTGCCGGTCGATGAGTTCAATGGGCCGCCCGGCGTACTTTAACAGCAGCTCAACGTTGCCAAACAAATGGTCAAGCCGCCCGCCGGTCGCCCCAAACAGACGGATGGCCCCATCTGTCTGCCTAACCGCCCAGTCAAGGGCGATCTCCATATCCGTTTTGTCTTTTTCCGCCGGCCAAATGTCAAGCTCCGGCAGCATCTCCCTTAGCCGCTTGACCTCCTCAGCCGGCAAGGAATCAAAATCGCCAAACGCCCGCACCGGGCGGAGTCCGAAATCCAAGAGCGCTTTCGTGCCGCGGTCGACGCCGACCCACTGCACATCGCTCCCATCATACGAGCGCAAATCGGGAAGAAGGTGGGGCGGACCGCCGCCGACAATATGAATCAACACATGCGTTTCCCCCTTTCGGCAAGGGCCGAGGCAGCCATCTTCCGTTCTTTTCTTTGCTCTCATCACCCTGCGGCTCAATAAGATGGCAAAAGCGGCGCTGCCTTTTGGCTAGTTGGCGCACGCTTTGCGAAGCGTGCGAATAGCGGCGGCTCGATCCCGTTCATTGTAGATGGCCGAGCCGGCGACAAGCACGTTCGCTCCGGCTTCCACGCAAAGCGGCGCCGTTTCCGCATTGATGCCGCCGTCGACCTCAATATCGACCTCTTTATTTTGTTCACTGGCCATCCGGGCGACCTCACGGATTTTTGGCACGACCGCCGGAATGAACGCCTGTCCGCCAAACCCTGGATTGACCGTCATCAACAAGACGAGATCGACATCACCGATCACATGGCGGATCATCTCGACCGGTGTATGCGGATTGAGCACCACCCCGGCTTTGACGCCTTGTTCTTTGATAAAATGAATCGTCCGATGCAAATGCACGCACGCCTCAACATGGACGGAAATCACATCCGCGCCCGCTTTCGCAAACGCCGGAATGTATCGGTCCGGGTCGGCGATCATCAAATGGACGTCAAGCGGCAGCTTCGTCACCGGTCGAATGGCGGCCACGACCGGCGGCCCGAACGTCAAATTCGGCACGAAATGCCCGTCCATGATATCGACATGAATCCAATCCGCCCCGCCTTCCTCGACCGAACGAATTTCCTCAGCCAGGCGGGCGAAATCGGCTGATAAAATCGATGGCGCAATTCGAATCATGTTCAATACCTCGGCTTTCGTTCTTTCATTTCGGCAACAAAACTAACGTAGTGGTCATAGCGGTACGATGGAATCTCCCCGGCCTCGACCGCCTCACGCACAGCGCATTTCGGCTCGGCGATATGAAGGCAGCCGCGGAACTTGCACCCTTCCCCGTACATCCGGAATTCCGGAAAATAATGCGGCAATTCATCAAGCTCGATCTGGTCGAACTCAAGCGCGCCAAACCCTGGGGTGTCGGCGACAAGTCCACCGGCGACCTCAAGCAGTTCGACATGGCGGGTCGTATGCTTGCCGCGCCCTAAATGGGTGGAAATGTCGCCCGTTTTCAACCGCAAATCCGGACGGAGCGCGTTTAATAAGGACGATTTGCCGACGCCGGACTGCCCGGCGACGACGGAGACGCGGCCGCGAAGGCGCAACGCCAGTTCATCGAGGCCGCCCTTGGTCACGGCTGACGTTTCAATCACGTCGTAGCCGATGCGCCGGTAATCATGCACGTAGCGGGCGATCTCTTCTTTCGATTCGCCATCTAACAAATCGATTTTGCTGATGACAATGATCGGCGCGATGCGTTTCGATTCAACCAAGACAAGAAAGCGGTCGAGCAGCTTGGCGCTGAAGTCCGGGCTTACAGCCGAAAAGACTAAAATCGCCTGTTCGACGTTGGCAATCGGCGGCCGCACAAGCTCATTTTGCCGCTCGCCAATCTCCAAAATATAGCCTTCCGTTTCGCTCGTCGCCTGAAAAACGACGCGGTCGCCGACGAGCGGCGTCACGTTTTTCTTGCGGAACACACCGCGCCCGCGGCATTGGAACACGCGGCCTTCGGACAAGACGTAATAAAATCCGCTTAATGCTTTAATGATTTGTCCTTCCGCCATAGCCTCACCCCTTTTTTTCGTTATGTTCTGGGTACGGGATCGATCCTTCCTCTTTGACGACATTGTTGACAATGACGCGGTAATAAGCGGTCTCCCCATATGGAATTTCAAACTCGACCATCTCGGTCGCTGGCGCCGTCAGCCGGTATGTTTTGTATGGCGTTGACATATTGTGGTTGGCATCTTGGATGTAAAGCTGAGCTTCAACCATTTGCCCCGGCATCGCCGGTTCATACGGGATCATAATCTCTTTCACTACCGTTTTGGACGGCTTCGGCTCGGGCCCGCGGGAAATGACGACCGTGATGGTTTCCCCTTTTTTTACCTGCTCGTTCGCCGCTGGAGTTTGCGAAATGACAAGCCCTTCTGGCACCTCGTCCGAATACTCGTACTTCACGTCAATGCGCAACCCTTGATCCGCGCCGTAGTCGCGCACGCTTTTTTCCGTATAGCCAGTCAAATCTTTAACGGTGACCTTCTCCGGCCCGAGGCTGACGGTAAAGATAACTTCCGTTTCATCAGGCGCCACTCGATCGCCGGCGTACGGGTATTGATCCAAAATCGTCCCTTCCGGCTTGTCGCTGTGGCGGCCATTGCGCGTAATGCGGGTGAATCCTTCAGCGCGCAGCTCCTCCTCCGCCGCAGCAATATCATCGCCAATGAAGCTTGGAAATTCGATTTTCTTTTTTCCAATGCTTTTATAAATGATGACGCCGGCCCCTTTCTTCACCGTCATGCCGGCTTCCGGATCGGTGCGCACGACTTTTCCTTCTTCGATTTGATCATCTTCCACATCAATCGTATCTTTGATTTCCAAACCGAGCGACGACAGCTGTTCAACAGCGTCATCATAGTTTTTGTTGACCACGTTCGGCATCGTCACTTCTTTTGGAAAAATGAGGTCCGGAATCCATGTGACCGCGCTGACGCCGGCAGCTCCAATGAACAGCAAGGCAGCCACAAGCCAGGCAATCCATACCCGTTTCCGCTTTGGTTTCGGTTCGCCCGTCGTATGAACCGGTTCGCTCGTTTTTTCCTCGTACACAAGCGTCTCTTGCTCCAACGCCGCGCTTTCCGCATGTTTGATCATCGGAATGGCTTTCGTCGCTTCCTCATCGTCATCGGGTATGGTAAATTTCGGCTCGTTGCGCCGCCTTGGATCCAGCGCTGTCCGAATGTCCTCGTTCATTTCGCGCGCGGATTGGTAGCGGTAAAACGGGTCTTTCGCCGTCGCTTTTAAAATAATATTTTCGACGCTTTGCGGAATGTCGGGGTTCCACGCCTTGGGCGACGGCGTTTCCGCCTGCAAATGCTTCAGCACGATCGAAACGGCCGATTCGCCGGAAAACGGCAGCCGACCGGTGACAAGTTCAAACATGACGATGCCAAGCGAATAAATGTCCGACTTTTCGGTGGCAATGCCGCCGCGCGCCTGCTCCGGCGACAAATAATGGACCGAACCGAGCACCGAGTTGGTCTGCGTGATCGTCGTGCCGCTCATCGCCACAGCGATGCCGAAGTCGGTCACTTTCACATTGCCGTGCTCATCAAGCAAAATGTTTTGCGGTTTAATGTCGCGATGGATGATGCCGTTCTCATGGGCATGGGCGATCGCTGATGTCAGCTGGTCCATAATGCCAAGCGCCCGTTCGACCGGAAGCGGAGCGTGCTGCTGGATGTATTGCTTCAGCGTCGCGCCGCGCACATATTCCATGACGATGTAATAGACGCCTTCCTCTTCGCCGACGTCATAAATGGAGACGATATGTTCATGGTTTAAGCTCGTCGCCGCTTGCGCCTCGCGGCGGAACCGTTTGATGAACTGATCATCATTGGCAAAATCAAGGCGGAGCACTTTCACGGCGACATCGCGCTCCAAAATGATGTCGCGGGCCAAATAGACATTCGCCATGCCGCCGCCGCCGATAAGGCTGATGATTTTATAGCGGTCATTCAATCGCTTTCCAATGAGCACGCCGATCACCCACCTTCACGTTCCGCTGAAACATCGATGACCGCCAGCGAAATGTTGTCTTCTCCGCCCCGCCCGTTGGCGAGCTCAATAAGCGCCTCCGCCTTCTCTTCCAGCGTGCCGGCACCCGTCAAAATATGTATCATGTCCGCTTCCGGCACTTTATTGGACAACCCGTCCGAACATAACAACAACATGTCGCCCTCGTCGAGCGCCACTGTTTTCACGTCGATTTTCACCGCCGGTTCCGTGCCGAGCGCCCGCAACAGCACGTTTTTGCGCGGATGATGCTCAGCCGCTTCTTTCGAAAGCTGCCCGCTTTTGACGAGCTCATTGACCAACGAATGGTCGTCGGTCAGCTGCTGAATTCCGCTTTTGTTGAGCACGTAGCAGCGGCTGTCGCCGATATGGGCAACCGTCGCAAACGAATTAGCGCAAACGGCGGCGACGACCGTCGTCCCCATTCCTTGACATTCCGGGTGGGAAAGGGCATGGCGAAACAGTTGTTCGTTCGCCGACGCAATTTGCGTCTTGAGCCATTGCTCCGCCTCAGCCGGTGAAGCAAGGCCACTCTCTTTCTCCCATCGCTCCTGCAAATACGCCACCGCCATGGAACTGGCTACATCACCGGCGCGATGACCGCCCATCCCGTCAGCGACAACCGCTAAATATTGGCCGCTTTGATTGACAAATACGCCGCCATTGTCTTCGTTATGTTCGCGAATTTGGCCGATGTCAGTTCGGAAAACGGCTCGCATCCGATTCACCTCGTCTCCTCTTTTCGCTCCTTCGCGCGAAGCTGTCCGCAGGCGGCATCGATGTCGTGTCCATGTTCGCGGCGAATGGTGACATTGATCCCATGTTTTTTCAACGCCCGTTCAAAGGCGAAAATTTGGCTGCGCGGCGTGCGCACATAGTTGCGCTCCGGCACGTAGTTAACCGGAATCAAATTCACATGGCATTTCAGCCCTTTAATCAGCTCGGCCAACTGCTCGGCGTGCTCAAGCTGGTCGTTCACCCCGCCGAACAATCCGTACTCGAACGTCACGCGCCGGCCGGTTTTTTCAATGTAATACCGAACCGCCTCCATGAGCTTCGGCAGCGGGTACGCTTTATTGATCGGCATGAGTTTCGTCCGCAGCTCATTCGTCGGTGCATGCAACGAAATGGCGAAGTTGATTTGCATTCCTTCATCGGCAAACTGGTAAATTTTTGGGATGATGCCGCTGGTGGAAACGGTGATATGGCGGGCGCCAATGTTCAACCCTTTTGGGTGATTGACGATGCGCAAAAACTTGATGAGCGCATCGTAGTTGTCGAACGGCTCGCCGATGCCCATGACGACGATGCTGCTGACGCGTTCATTCGTGTCATCGAGCGCCTTTTGCACTTGCACGACTTGGGCGACGATCTCGCCCGCCTCTAAATGACGCTTCAGTCCGCCGAGCGTCGAAGCGCAAAACGTGCAGCCGATGCGGCAGCCGACTTGCGTCGTGACGCACACCGAATTGCCGTAGTTATGACGCATGAGCACCGTCTCAATCGAATAGCCGTCATGGAGCTCAAACAAAAATTTGATCGTTCCGTCTTTAGAAGTTTGTTTGACCACGGTTTTCAACGTCGTGATCGAAAACGATGACGCTAGCTGTTCGCGCAGCCGCTTCGGCAAATTCGTCATGTCGGCAAAATCGGTGACGCGGTTTTGATACAGCCACTCGTAAATTTGTGTGGCCCGAAACGGCTTTTCGCCTTGAGCGACAAGCCATTCCTTCAATTCGTCTAGCGTGAGCGAATAAATCGATGGCAACGGAGGCTGCGTTTCGCCGACAGAGCGGCGGGCAGCCGGACGAACCATTTCCATGCTTTTACACCTTCTTTCGCAGTCGGGCGATAAAAAACCCGTCAGAGTCAAAATGATGCGGCAAAAGCTGCAACATGCCGCCTTTCACATGCGGCCGCACCGGTTTCGGCATCCGCTCGGCAAGGCTGGCGTCGAGGAAAAAGTCCGGATGATCCGCTAAAAAGCGGGCGATGGCTTCTTCATTTTCCTCGCGCTCCACCGTGCATGTGCTGTAGACAAGCGTACCGCCTTTTTTCAAAAGCGGGGCGGCCGCCCGCAAAATGGCTTGCTGAATCTCGACAAGCGCGGCGATGGCGTCTTTCCCTTTCGTATATTTGATCTCCGGTTTGCGGCGAATGACGCCGAATCCAGTGCACGGCGCATCGACCAAAACGCGGTCAAACGATTCCGGGGCAAACCGCTCGCCGAGCCGGCGGCTGTCAAGGGCGAGCGTCGCAACGTTGTCAAGCCCGAGCCGCTTGGCCTGCTGTTCGATCAGCATTACCTTATGTTCGTGGATATCAACAGCAACGACCTCGCCGCGCCCGCCCATCCGTTCGGCGATATGGGTCGTTTTCCCGCCCGGCGCCGCGCAGCAGTCAAGCACCCGCTCGCCGGGGGCTGGGTCAAGCGCTCGAGCGACAAGCATTGAGCTTTCATCTTGAATCGTCAGCCAACCGGCGCGAAACGTCTCCGTATGAGCCAAATTCCCTTTTTCCGCCCGGATGGCCTCCGGAGCGACATGGCCAGGGATTGCCTGCATCCCTTCAGCGCGCAGCCGCTCAAGCGCTTCTTCGACAGTCGCACGCAGCCGGTTGACGCGGGCCGTTGATTGCGGCGGGCGCAAATTCGTCTCGCACATGCGCGCCGCTTCTTCATAACCATATTGCTGGATCCAGCGCCGAACGAGCCACTCGGGATGGCTGGTGGCAAGGGCGAGCCGCTTGCCCGCGTCATCAACCGCCTCGATCGACGGCAGCCCCTCGCGGCCGATGGCCCGCAATACGCCGTTGACAAGTGAAGCAATGCCGCGATGGCCGCGCCGTTTGGCGATTTCAACCGCTTCAAAGACGGCGGCGCGGTCGGGAACACGATCCAAATACACCATTTGATACAGCGTCAACCGAAGAAGCACGCGCACCCACGGCTCAAGCCGGCGCGCCTTGCGCAAAAACGGCGCCAAATAATAATCGAGCGTGTCGCGCCGTTGCACCGTGCCGTAGACAATCTCGGTCAACAGCGCCGCATCGCGCCCGTCAAGGCGTCCTTTTTGAATGGCTTCGTTTAATTGCAAATGACTGTACGCTCCTTTTTGTTCAATGGCTAACAGCGTATCTAAAGCAAGTTCACGTACGTCCATGATCCTCTCCTAGCTTCATGCCGACCGAAAGACGGCTGCCGGCGCCGCGCAAAAATTCGCCCGCCGCCATCCGTTTTTTTCCGGCCGGCTGCAATTCGGTGATGCGAATGGCTGTCTCATTGCCGGTGGCCACGACAATGCCGTTTTCCTCAAGCGCCAAAATCGTGCCCGGCGGCGCCGAACGGGGCGCCGGCACTTTTTCACCCC
This sequence comes from Geobacillus zalihae NBRC 101842, assembly GCF_001544135.1. Classification (GTDB taxonomy): domain Bacteria; phylum Bacillota; class Bacilli; order Bacillales; family Anoxybacillaceae; genus Geobacillus; species Geobacillus zalihae. The sequence goes on from NZ_BCPV01000003.1 coordinate 100,654, forward strand.
ACCAAACCTTCCAAATGTGCCCATCCTGCGTTGTATACGTGACCGGCCACGGATGGAAGGCGCGAATATGGTTGTAAATGGCTTCGCCGGGCTGCGTCCAATTGATCCGCTCCTGCTCGCGGCGAATGTTCGGCGCATACGTCGCTTTCTCCTCATCTTGCGGAACGGGCGTAATGTTTCCTTCCAATAAAAGTGGAAGCGTTTCTGATAGTAGTTTAGCCCCGGCGGCACTCAATTTATCATGGAGCGTGCCGACCGTATCCGTTTCGGCAATCGGCACTTCGACTTGCGCTAACATGTCGCCGGCGTCCAACCGCTCCACCATATACATGATCGTGACACCCGTTTTCGTTTTCCCTTGCCAAATGGCGTAATGGATCGGCGCCCCGCCGCGCAGCTCGGGCAGAAGCGAGGCATGGACATTGATGCAGCCGTATTTTGGTGCATCAAGCAGCGCTTTCGGCAAAATTTGCCCAAACGCCGCCGTGACAATCAAATCGGGCGCAAACGCCAACACTTGTTCGTATTGCTCCGGCTCGCGAATTTTTGTCGGCTGCAGCACCGGGATGCCGCGGCGCTCCGCTTCCACTTTCACCGGGGGCGGAACGGGCTCGCGCTTCCGCCCTTTTGGCTTATCCGGCTGGGTGACGACCGCTGCAACGCGGTAGCCGTCATGAAGAAGCTGGCGCAAAATCGGCACGGCAAAGTCAGGTGTTCCCATAAACACAATGTTCGTCATTGGCATCTATCCTTCCAATTCTTCAAGATCGCAATACCGAATCACTTTCGACGTAAACAGCACACCGTGCAAATGGTCGATTTCATGTTGCAACGCGCGCGCCAAAAAACCGGTCGCGGAAAGCGTAAACGGGCGGCCGCGCCGGTTTTGCGCCCGCACTTTCACAAATTTCGCGCGCGGCACTTCGCCAAACAAGCCGGGAAAGCTCAAACAGCCTTCCACATCCACTTGTTCGCCGCGCGCCTCGATCACGACCGGGTTGATGAGCTCGATCCGACCGTGTTCATCACCGACATCGATGACGGCGATCTGCTTGGCGACGCCGATTTGCGGGGCAGCTAGGCCCACCCCGTCAGCGGCAAGCATCGTTTCATACATATCGTCAAGCAGCCGCCCGAGCCGACGGTCAAACGCCGTCACCGGCGCGCACGGCTGTTCCAAAATCGGGTCAGGATACGTGACAATCGACAAAACAGACAACGTCATTCCCCCAAGTTCACATCATCATGTATGGGTTTGTATCAATGGTGACCATCACTCCGCCATGGGCGGCATCGGCTTGGTAGCGGTCGATGACCGCCTTGAGCGCCGCGGTCAAATTCGGCTCCCGTTTGTATTTTATCATGCATTGGTAACGATATCTATCGTGAAGACGGGCGATTGGCGAGGCAACGGGGCCGAGAACGACCGCTTCGTGCGACAAATGCTTGCGCAAATAGGCGGCGATTTTCTCCGCCGCTTTGGCTGCAGCCGGCGCTTCCTGGTGGGCGACCGTGATGAGCGTCAAGTAGTAGTACGGCGGATAGCCGTGCGCTTTGCGCAGCGCCATCTCCCGCTGGTAAAAGGCGCGGTAGTCGTGGCGGGCGGCCAGTTCAATGCTGTAGTGCTCAGGCGTATACGTCTGAATGATCACTTCGCCGGGCAGCTCGTGCCGTCCGGCGCGCCCGCTCACTTGCGTCAACAGCTGGAACGTTTTTTCCGCGGCGCGAAAATCGGGCAAATGAAGCATCGTGTCGGCCGCGAGCACACCAACAAGCGTGACATCCGGAAAATCAAGCCCTTTGGCGATCATTTGCGTGCCGAGCAAAATATCGGCTTCCTTGGCGGCAAAACGGGAAAGCAGCTCTTCATGCGCCCCTTTGCGGCCGGTCGTATCGACATCCATGCGGATGACGCGCGCTTTCGGCAGCAACCTCGTCAGTTCTTCTTCCACTTTTTGCGTGCCGGTCCCGAAAAAGCGGATATGTTCGCTGCCGCATGACGGACAGCGAGGGGCAAGCGGCTCTTCATGCCCGCAATAGTGGCATTTCATCCGTTCCCCGGCACGATGGTACGTCAGCGAAATGTCGCAGTGCGGACAGCGGATGACATAGCCGCAGCTGCGGCACATGACAAACGTCGAATAACCGCGTCGATTCAACAGCAACACTGCCTGCTCGCCGCGCTCAAGCCGGCGGCGCAATTCGTCAAGCAATCGGCGTGAAAACATCGAACGGTTGCCGCTTCGCAGCTCCTCGCGCATATCGACGACATGAACGTCCGGCAGGCCGCGGTCGCTGATGCGCTCCGGCAGCTCGAGCAGCTCGTACACCCCTTTGGCGGCGCGGGCGAACGTCTCAAGCGAGGGGGTGGCGCTGCCAAGCACGACCGGGCAGCTGTGGCGGCGAGCGCGGTAAATGGCGACATCGCGCGCATGATAGCGCGGCATTTCTTCTTGCTTGTAGCTCGTCTCATGCTCCTCATCGATGATGATCATTCCCAAGTTTTCAAACGGGGCAAACACCGCCGATCGCGCCCCGACGACAAGCTGCACTTCTTTCCGGTGAATTTTCCGCCATTCGTCATATTTTTCGCCGACCGACAGCCCGCTGTGAAGCACCGCTACTTTCGAGCCGAACCGGCTTTTGAAGCGCTCGACCATTTGCGGCGTCAGCGAAATTTCCGGCACGAGAACGATCGCTTCCTTTCCTTGGCGCAACGCTTCATCAATCGCCTGCATATACACTTCCGTCTTCCCGCTGCCGGTGACGCCATACAGCAAAAACGTGCGATGCTCCCCGGCGCGCACCGAAGCGGCGATCTTCGCCAATGCCGCCTCTTGCGCCCGAGTGAGCGCCGGCGGCTCACTCGGCTGAAACGTGCGATGCTCGTACGGGTCGCGGTACACCTCGACATCGTTCAGCACCACCAATCCTTTGTCGACGAGCGCTTTCAGCGGCGCTGAGGAGACGCCAAGCACCGCTTGCAGCTCGGCAACCGGCGCCGCTTCCTCTTTTTCCAGCAAAAAGGAAAGCACCTCTTTTTGCCTTGCCGGCAGCGACCCGAGCTCCTGTTTCGCTTGTTCCGATGGAATGGCCAAAGCGGCGTGCTTCACCGTTTTCTTGCCCGCTTTTTCTTTCACCTTGTAGACCGCCTCGAGCACACCTTGCTGCACCGCTTTTTGCGCCGCCCGCCATAAACCGGCCGCCTCAACCTCTTTCCAAGGCGCTTCCGTCCGCCCGGCAAACAGCGGCTTTACCTCATCCGGCAACCTCCCTCTCTTCTCTTCATCCGTCAAGCGGAGCGTTTTTTCATATTTCGCCCGCATCGCCGCCGGCAGCATCGCCTGGTACGCCGAAATGGCAAAACAAAGCGTCGTTTCCGTTAAATAGCGGCCAAGATCAAGCAGCTCTTCGTTTAACACCGGCACGACATCAATCACATGCTCAATCGGTTTCAGTTGTTTGATGTCGGAATGGTCTTTCACATCAACGACAAACCCTTGCAAACGCCGCGCCCCAAACGGCACCGTCACCCGCATGCCCGGCTGGATGACGCCTTGCCAGCGCTCCGGAATCCAATAATCGAACGGGCGGTCCGTCTGCCGGGACGGGACATCGACAATCACGGATGCTACTTTCATCGAATCGCCTCGATATACGCGTGAATTTCTTTTAAAATTTCCTCGGCCGCCTCGCGTTTCGTCATGAGCGGCAGCGGCCGAACGACGCCGTCGCGGCGGAAGATGGTGATGATGTTCGTATCGCCGGCAAACCCTGCCCCTTCTTCGGTGACATTGTTGGCGACGACCATATCCAACCGCTTTTCTTCAAGTTTTTTTAACGCATACTGCTCGAGGTTGTCCGTCTCAGCGGCAAATCCAACCAAAATCTGTCCCGTTTTCCGCTCGCCAAGCGCTTTCAAGATGTCCACCGTCCGCTCCATCTCGACGACATAACCGCCCGGCTGCTTTTTAATTTTGGAAGCCGCGACATATTTCGGCCGATAATCGGCGACCGCCGCCGCCTTGATCACGATGTCCGTTTCCGCAAACCGAGACAAAACCGCTTCATACATCTCTTCCGCCGATTCAACCGCCACCGTCTCGACGCCATCGGGTGAAGAAAGCGCCGTCGGTCCGGAGACAAGCGTCACCGAAGCGCCGAAGCGGGCCGCCGCTTCGGCGATGGCGTAGCCCATTTTGCCGCTCGAATAGTTGGAGAAATAACGGACTGGATCAAGCCTCTCCCGCGTCGGCCCAGCGGTGACAAGCACACGCTTCCCGCGAAACAGCGGCGGATCACCGGCAAAAAAGCGCTCGATATGGGCGATGATGTTCTCCGGCTCCTCGAGCCGCCCTTTGCCGATGTAGCCGCACGCCAAATAGCCTTCCGACGGCTCGATGAACCGGTAGCCGAACTTACAGAGCCGCTCCATGTTCGCCTGGACGGCCGGATGCTCGTACATATGAACGTTCATCGCCGGAGCAATCCAGACGGGCGCTTTCGTCGCCAAAATCGTCGTCGTCACCATATTGTCGGCGATGCCGGCGGCCAGCTTCGCCATCGTATTGGCCGTCGCCGGTGCGACCAAAACGAGATCCGCCCAGTCCGCCAAATCGATATGGGCGATGACAGCCGGATCGTTTTCGGCAAACGTATCGACATACACTTCCTGGCGCGACAATGCTTGAAACGTGAGCGGTGTAATGAACTGGCACGCCCCTTCTGTCATGATCACTTTTACTTCAGCGCCGCGCTGGACGAGCTGGCTGGTGAGCGCCGCCGCCTTGTACGCCGCCACCCCCCCGGTCACACAAAGCAAAATATGTTTTCCCTTGATCATGTTGGCCACCCCCCGACATTGAAAAAAATAACAACCTAAAGCTAGGTTGTTATTTTTCCTCCTCCACTAATTCGACCTTGTCACCGGCAATTTCCTCGAGCGCCTGGCCGACAAATTTTTTCGACACCGGCTTTTTCACCATCAGCTCCGCACCGTCCTGCAGCTCGCGCGCCCGTTTGGCCACCACCGTGACGAGCTTGTATTTCGAATCGACTTTTTGCATCAGCAAATCGATGGAAGGATACAGCATCGTCATTCCACCCCCAACATCCGTTTATATCGCTCGGCGACGCGTTCGCGCCGGCAATGTTCGGCGATGACGATCGCCTTGATCCGCTCGCAGGCGAGCTCCACTTCATCATTTTCCACGACATAGTCGTACTCGTCCATCATTTCAAGCTCCTCTTTCGCCGCCCGCAGCCGATTTTCAATCAGCTCTTTCGACTCGGTGCCGCGTCCCATGATCCGCTTTTCAAGCTCCGTGAGGCTTGGCGGGGCCAAGAAAATGAAGAGCGCCTCTGGAAACGCCCGCCGCACTTTCATCGCTCCTTGCACTTCGATCTCTAAAAACACATCTTTCCCTTCGGCAAGCGTCTTCTCCACGTAGTCGATCGGCGTGCCATAGTAGTTGCCGACGTATTCCGCCCACTCGAGCAGCTTGTTTTCCCGAATCATTTGTTCAAACTGCTCGCGCGTGCGGAAGAAGTAGTCGACGCCTTCCACTTCGCCTTCGCGCGGCTTGCGCGTCGTGACCGACACCGAATAATGAAGATTGATGTCCGGCTGCGAAAACAGCGCCTTGCGCACCGTTCCTTTGCCAACGCCGGACGGACCCGACATGACGATCAACAACCCACGTTCGTTCTTCAACGCCCAAAACCCTACCCTTCCTCGGAGAAATCGTCGCTTCCATATAAGCGGTTCGCCACCGTTTCCGGCTGCACGGACGACAAAATGACGTGATCGCTGTCCATGATGATGACGGCGCGCGTCCTCCGCCCGTGCGTCGCGTCAACGAGCTTGCCGCTTTCGCGCGCATCTTGAATGATTCGTTTGATCGGCGCCGAATCAGGGCTGACAATCGTAATGATGCGGGCGGCTGACACCATGTTTCCGTACCCGATATTGATAAATTTCATCATCATGACACGCCCACCTGCCATATCCGATATTGTTGCCGCCAACAAGTCGTTTTAAACCGTTATTCCACGTTTTGCACTTGCTCGCGCATTTTCTCAAGCACGCTTTTCATCTCAACGACTTGCGCGGCAATCAGGCTGTCGTTTGCCTTGGCGCCGATCGTGTTGACTTCCCGGTTCAACTCTTGCACCAAAAAGTCCAGTTTCCTCCCGATCGGTTCGTCCATTTCTAAGGCGTCTGCCATTTGCGCCAAATGGCTGCGGATGCGTTTCAATTCCTCATGAATGTCCGCCTTTTCGGCAAACACCGCCACTTCTGTGAGCAGGCGCGCCTCATCGACCGGAGCGGGCGCCCATTCGCGCAGGCGGCGCGCAAGCCGCTCGCGGTATTGTTCAATCACAAGCGGCGCCCGCTGTTCAATAGCTTCCACCCCGGCTTCGACTTCATGAAGACGGGCGCGCAAATCCGCGGCAAGCGCCTCCCCTTCGCGCCGGCGCATGGCCACAAGTGCCTTTGCCGCTTCATCGACAGCGGCCAAAAGCAGCGGCTCGACCTCCTCGTTCGCTCCTTCCTCTTCCACAACTTCGACCGCCCCATCAAGCCGAAGCAGCTCGGCCGCCGTCACGCTGCCGTCAACGGCAAATCGCTTTGCGGCTTCCTGCACTCCGGCCCAATACTGGCCAAGCAAATCCCAATCGATATGTACGCTCCGTTTCACAAGCCCTTCTCCGGCGATCGTGACGAACACTTCCACTTTTCCGCGCCGCACGTACGGTGAAATTGCTTTTTTTATTTTATCCTCAAACACGAGCCATTGTCTAGGGAGGCGAATGGAAATTTCACAAAACCGGTGGTTGACCGATTTCATTTCCACCGCCACCATCAAACGATCCGTTTTTTTCGTGCTTGCGCCAAAACCAGTCATGCTGTAAACCATATCATCACATCCGTTGTTGCCTTGATGAAAAAGAAAAGGTCATAGAGCGTTGCTCTATCACCTTTTTTATTATAACATATCCATCCTTTTATTTTCTCATAAAAAGCGAGCCAGCAAACAAAAATGTCGGCAGGGCGGACAAGCCAATGATGAGCAGCCAATCGACCGCTGCGAGCGGCTTCGTATGGAACACTGCGGCAAGCGGTGGGTAATAGATGACGACAACGAGCAAAAGCAGCGACACGATCACCGCCGCGACAAGGTATATGTTCCCGAACGGACTGCGGTCAAAAACCGAACGATCGCAGCGGCAGTCGAACACATGGATCAATTGGGCCAACACAAGCGTCGCAAACGCCGCCGTCTGGGCGTAAACGAGATCCTCGCCGCTCCGTTCATAGGCGGTCAGAAACGCAGCCAGCGTAACAACGCCGATCAAAAAGCCGCGGCTTACGATTTTCCAGCCGAGCCCGCGGGCGAACACCCCTTCATCGGGACGGCGCGGCGGCCGCTTCATCACGTTTTCTTCTGGTTGGTCGAGCCCGAGCGCCATGGCTGGCAAACCGTCGGTGACAAGATTGACCCATAAAATTTGAATCGGCACGAGCGGCAGCGGCAAGGCAAGCAGCATCGCAAACAACATGACGAGAATTTCCCCGACGTTCGAGGCGAGCAAGTAGCGGATAAACTTGCGAATGTTTTCGTAAATGTTGCGCCCCTCTTCGATCGCGGCCTCAATCGTCGCAAAGTTGTCATCCAACAAAACGAGCGACGCCGCCTCTTTCGCCACTTCCGTCCCCGACCGGCCCATCGCGACGCCGATATCCGCCGCTTTCAACGCCGGCGCGTCGTTCACCCCGTCGCCGGTCATGGCGACAATATGACCGCGGCGCTTAAAGGCGTTGACAATTTTCAGCTTATGCTCCGGGGAGACGCGGGCAAACACGTAAATATTATCGACCTCGCGTTCGAGCTCATCGACCGACAGCTTCGACAACGTCGCCCCATCCATCACTTTTCCGCCAGGCGGCAGCACGCCAAGCTGTTTGGCGATGGCGGTGGCTGTCAACACATGGTCGCCGGTGATCATCACCGTTTTCATGCCTGCCTCTTTGCATCGCGCCACTGCTTGCTTCACCTCAGGGCGCGGCGGATCGATCATGCCGGCGACGCCGAGAAACCGAAGCTTTGTCTCCGCATCCTTCTCCGACTCGATCCGTTCCGTTTCCGCAAGCGGCCGATACGCGACGGCGATCGTGCGCAAGGCGGAAGACGCCATGTGGCGAATCGCCTTCTCAATCGTCTCTTTCCACGCCGGGGTCAGCGCCTGCTCGCGCCCGTTCCATTCCAGGCGGTCCGCCCGCTCAAGCAGCACATCGGGCGCCCCTTTCGTCACAACGAACCGCCGCCCGTTCCGGTCGCGAATGATGACCGTCATCATTTTCCGCTCGGAATCAAACGGAAACTCCTGTTCGATCGTGTACTCACGCAAAAGCATTCCTTTCGCCAATCCAGCTTTGGCCGCCGCGACCAGCAGCGCTCCTTCCGTCGGATCGCCGTCGACGTAACGCCGGCCGTTTTCCTCTTTCAACTCCGAACTATTGCAAAGCACCCCCATTGTCAATAGGCGAGCGAGCTGGGGAACGCGGTTCGGATCAACCGTCCGGCCGCGTTCAGAAAACTCGCCATCCGTTTCAAGACCAACGCCGCTTACCGCAAATGTCCGCCCGCCTGCCCATACTTGCGTGACGGTCATCATGTTTTCCGTCATCGTCCCCGTTTTGTCGGAACAAATGACCGAAGCGCAGCCGAGCGTTTCCACCGCCGGAAGCTTGCGGACGATGGCGTTCCGTTTGATCATCCGCTGCACGCCAAGCGCCAACACAACCGTCACAATGGCCGGCAACCCCTCCGGAATGGCGGCGACCGCGAGCGACACACCAGCCAAAAACATTTCATACAGGTCGTGCCCTTGAATGACACCTACGGCCACGACCGCTGCCGTCAGCACCAATGCGACGACAAGCAAAATTTTCCCAAGCTGCTCGAGTCGGCGCTGGAGCGGGGTTGCCCCCGCATCCGCCTCTTCGAGCATCGTCGCGATTTGTCCCATCGCTGTTTTCATCCCAGTGGCGATGACAATCCCGACCCCATTCCCTCTTGTCACGAGCGTCCCCATAAACGCCATATTGTGCAAATCGCCGAGCGACGCCTGTTTCGTATGAAGCGGGGCGGCCGATTTGGCTACGGGCACCGATTCGCCCGTCAAGGCGGATTCCTCGATTTCCATCCCGCTCGTCTCAATCAAGCGGATGTCGGCCCCGACCCGGTCGCCGCTTGCCAGCCTCACGACATCACCGACGACAAGCTCGCGCGCCGGAATTTTCACCCACCTGCCATCGCGCCGCACAACCGCTTGCGGAGCGGACAACCGTTTTAAGGCGGCAAGCGACTTTTCCGCCCGCCGCTCCTGGATAAACCCCAGGATGGCGTTCATGATCACGATGACGACAATCGCCACCGCATCCACATACTCGCCTAAAAACGCGGAAATCACCGTCGCCAAAAGCAACACAAGCACCATAAAATCTTGAAACTGGCGAAAAAAGACAACGATGGCCGACTCCTTCTTCCCTTCCGCCAGCTCGTTGTACCCGAACTGCCGCAGCCGTTTTTCCGCCTCCGCCGCAGTAAGCCCGGTCTTGACATTCGTCTTCGTCTCGTGCGCGACATCGCTTGCCGCGAGCGTATGCCATTGCATCTGTCTCCCTCCGTCCTTCCATTTTTTCGCACGCCGTTCCCGCTTCTCTATGCTTATTCATACATGTCCCAAAAAATGATAGTCCCCGCCATGATGTTTAGCGACACAAACATAAGGAGTCGTGGGGCCCTTTGCCACGCCATCTCCCCCATAAGGGAAAAAATCGTGTCAAAAAAGCGGGCCTCCCCATTTTATGCAACATGTTCGTCGGGCATCTTCGTCCGTCTTCAGGTAATATTCAAAGAAATGTTCAAAACGGCGGGTCGTATGGTAAGATCGAAATAGCAAACAAACGAAATAGAAAGGTGTTTTCCATGTCCTTTGACGGAGTGTTTACGTACGCCATTGTCGGTGAACTCGAAGAGGCGCTTGCGGGCGGGCGGATCACGAAAATCCACCAGCCGTCGGCGTATGAGATCGTGCTGCTTGTGCGCGCCCGGGGCCATAACCATAAAGTGATGCTGTCGGCGCATCCGACGTACGCCCGCGTCCATTTGACAAACGAAACGTACAACAACCCATCCGAGCCGCCGATGTTTTGCATGCGGCTGCGCAAACAGTTGGAAGGAAGCATCATCGAGTCGGTCCGTCAAGTCGATTTCGACCGCATCATCGTCATGGACACAAAAGGCCGCGATGAACTCGGCGATCTGCAGACGAAGCGGCTCATCATTGAAGTGATGGGCCGCCATAGCAACATCATCCTCGTTGATGCATCGACCAACACGATCATCGACAGCCTGAAGCATTTGCCGCCGTCGGTCAACCGCTACCGGACGGTGCTTCCCGGGCATCCGTACGTCGCTCCGCCGACGCACGGCAAGCTGAATCCGCTTGAAGCGACGGAAGAAACGGTGCTGAAAAAACTTGATTTTCACGCCGGCAAGCTCGCCCAACAGCTTGTTTCCGCCTTCAGCGGCATTTCGCCGCTATTTGCCAATGAGGCGGTGTTCCGCGCTGGACTCGCCAACCGGACGACGCTGCCGAAAAGCTTCCTCGCGCTCATCGATGACGTTCGGCGCCGCCGCTTTGCCCCGATGATGTACACGAACGGGGAAAAAGAATGGTTTTACGTTTTGCCGCTTAAGCACTTACAAATCGAAGGCCAACCGTTTGCGAGTGCAAGCGAGCTACTCGACCGCTTTTATTTCGGCAAGGCCGAGCGCGACCGCGTCAAGCAGCAAGCCCATGACATCGAGCGGCTCATGGCGAACGAAAAGGCGAAAAACGAGAAAAAGCTCCTAAAGCTCGAACAGACGCTCGAAGAAGCAAAGAAAGCCGACGTTTATCGACTGTACGGCGAACTGCTCACCGCCCATTTGTACGCCGCAAAGCGCGGCATGACGGAAATCGAGGTCGCAAACTACTACGACGAAAACGGAGGCACGGTCACCATTCCGCTCGACCCGCAAAAATCGCCGTCCGAGAACGCGCAGCAGTACTTTCAAAAATACCAAAAAGCGAAAAACTCGTTCGCCGTCGTGCAACAACAAATCGAGCGGACGAAAGAAGACATCGCCTATTGCGACACGATTTTAAGCCAGCTCGAAACCGCCTCGCCGAAAGATGTCGAGGAAATCCGCGACGAGCTCATTGAACAAGGCTATTTGCGCCCGCGCGCGGCGAAAGGAGCAAAAAAGCGCAAACCAACCGCGCCCGAGCTTGACCGCTACGTCGCAAGCGACGGCACGGAAATACTCGTTGGCAAAAACAACAAACAAAACGATTATCTCACAACAAAGCTGGCCCATAAGGACGATGTTTGGCTGCATGTGAAAAACATTCCCGGCTCGCACGTCGTCATCCGGAACAAGCAGCCGTCTGACGAGACGCTCTTGGAAGCGGCGAATCTCGCCGCCTACTTCAGCAAAGCCCGCCACTCCGGATCCGTGCCTGTCGACTACACGCGCATCCGCTATGTAAAAAAACCGAGCGGCGCCAAGCCGGGATTTGTCATTTACGAACACGAGCAAACGCTCTACGTCACACCGGATGAAGAACTCGTCCGCGCCATGAAACAACGGCAAAAAGAACAAGCGGCGAAACCATCGTAAACCCGCCCCAATGACCGCCCAACACGGCATCGGGCGATTCGCGCGAACTCCCGCAAACCGAAACAGTCTAGTGCCGCATCAAAGACAACGGGCTGTCTGTAAGACCAGCTGCATTGGCCTTATGGACAGCCCGCTTTGCAAACTTGTCGAGTCAACCACAAGCCGCCATCGCGAATGCAATTTGTTATCTTCAATCATCGTTGCCGTTTTGGATATGGTATAATAATGAAAAAAGCGAGGGAGATCCGATGAATCCAGAACCATCCAAACTGTATACGTATGCCGATTATATTCAATGGGATGGGCGTTGGGAGCTTATTGATGGAAAAGCTTACAACATGAGCCCTTCACCAACGTGGGAGCATCAGTTTACCGTTATGGAACTATCGTTCGCATTTCGTTCGTACTTTCAAAATAAAGATTGCTACGTTGCCATTGCTCCGTTTGATGTTCGTCTCTCCGAAAACGATGACTACACATATGCAAAACATGTCGTTCAACCCGATATTTCTGTCATTTGCAATCGAAACAACTTAACATCAAACGGCTGTTTAGGCGCACCAACACTCATTGTCGAGGTTCTTTCTCCGTCTACAGCATTAAAAGATCGAAATGAAAAATTTAAACTATACGAACAATTTGGTGTAAAAGAATATTGGATTGTTGACCCTTTGTATAAAACGATTGAAGTATTTGGGTTAGAAGATGGATTTTTTAAAAAAAGAGAAGCGTTTGGGGAAAATGAAACCATCATCTCTTTTCTATTTACCGATTTTTCTCTCGAGGCGAGGCGATTATTTTTTCAATAAAAATATCCGTATGACTTACACGTCAATGCTCTCATCCATGCCCAATCCCTGCAGAATCCTTCGCTGATCAGGGGTGGTCTCCCTAGCCTGCGTTGGATTTGCCCATCCGGCAGTTCCAACAGAACGATTCTCACATACCAAAACCATTGAAAAATCGCTTGTCCGGTTGGTCGGGTCCGTTTCCGGCCGCCGTACCGACCGAAACGCTTTCCACGAGGCCGCGGTCATCATACGTAAAAGTAGCGCCGGCTCCGTTTCCTGTCGTGAAGTTTTGATTTTATTTCCGTTGGCATCATAGTCATTCGTGGTCACATCATGGAGCGGATCGACGGTTTTGATGAGTTTGCCGGTCGCATCATAAGAGTAGGTAAACTCTTGTGACTGGCCATCGCTTGTACGAATGACTTTCGAAGTCATATTGTCATTCGCGTCATATTCATAGTTGACGGAAGTGCCGTTTGCTAACAACAGCTGTTTGAAGCGATCCGATAAATCATTGTTCCACTCCAATTCGCTGTGGTTCCTTCAAAGCTGCTATTTACAACTGGGGTGTAGGTGGAAGAAACCTGTGATTGGCTGCTTCATCCTATTTCGCGCAGGAGACTCCCACTTCAACGACCAAAGGGAGTAAGTGGGAGAGGAATGCGCGTTCCCCTTTTCTTTTGTGTATGATATAATAAAGGCGTGGAGAAAACCGTTTAATAAAGGCACTCCAATAACTGCTACTCGATGTATGGAGTTGGTTACAGGAAACGTTGTAACCGTAAAACATCGAGCGTAGATCCGTCTGTTGTGTGTGGAAGCCAAGTACTGCCAACAGACACACCGAGAGAATCGGTAACGATGCAGGCATGACCTGCGTCGTTGGGTAGTTGTCAACCTGCCCTGATGCAACCCCAAGTCAAGGAAGGAGGACGAAGTCCGCTTGTACTTCTGGGGAGTTGCAAGCCCCCACTTCAAGCGTTCGCGAAGTGGGGGTAGTTGACTAAAGATACACTGAATTTTACGGCCATTCGGAACAGACAAAGTTCGACATGTTTTTTCGTTTTCTTGTAGAAGCTTGCATGAGTAAAAGATTTGTCGTCAAAATGGAGAAAGAATCCTAGTACTTCGGTGAACTTTCATCAAAAAGGGGCTTTTGCGTCAGCCCCTTTTCCCTTGCGTTGATGTTAGTTCCCCCACTCCTCCGGATTCTCCCGCCATTTTCGCAATGTCGCCAAGTCGTGCTCGCTGACGGCGCCAAGGCGGACGGCCGTTTCGATGAGGGTGTCGTAGTCGGTGAGCGTGTAGACAGGCAAATTCTCTGCCGCAAACGCCTGCTTCGCTTTGTCGAGCCCGTACGTGAAAATGGCGGCGACGCCCAGCACCTCACAGCCCGCTTCTTTCAAGGCACGGACGGCCGCAAGCGAGCTGCCGCCCGTCGAGATTAAGTCTTCGATGACGACGACGCGCTGACCCGGTTCGGCTTGGCCTTCGATTTGTTTTCCTTTGCCGTGCGCTTTCGCCTGGCTGCGGACGTAGCACATCGGCAGCCCGAGCCGTTCGCTCACCCAGGCGGCGTGCGGGATGCCGGCGGTTGCGGTGCCGGCGATGAGATCCGCTTCGGGAAACTGGGTGCGGATGAGCTCGGCGAGGCCGGCGGCGATCAGGCGGCGCACGTCGGGGTAAGCGAGCGTCAGGCGGTTGTCGCAGTAAATCGGCGATTTCAAGCCCGAGGACCAGGTAAACGGTTCGTTCGGCTGCAGGGCGACCGCCCCGATTTCAAGCAATTTGGCGGCGATGTCGTGTTTCATTCTTTCTCTCCTCCGTTCCATTCGTGCTGCAGGCGTTCGTAGGCTTTCAGCGGATCGGCGGCGCGGGTGAGGCTGCGGCCGACGACAATGTAGTCGGCGCCGAGCTCGCGGGCGCGCTTTGGCGTGACGACGCGCACTTGGTCGTGCGCTGCCTCATCGGCAAAGCGGATGCCCGGGGTGACGGCGAGGAACGAGGCGCCGCACCGTTCTTTGATGAGCGGCGCTTCGTTCGCCGAGCAGACGACGCCGTCAAGGCCGCTTTCGTTCGCCAAGGCGGCGTAATGGCCGACTGTTTCCACAAGCGGGCGGGAAATCCACAGCTCCTCGTGAAGCATCCGCTCGTCCGTGCTCGTCAGCTGGGTGACAGCGATGCAGCGCGGCCGCATTCTTCCGCTTGGCGTGCCGGCGTCAAGCCCCTCGATCGCCGCTTCCATCATGCACCGGCCGCCGGCAGCGTGGACGTTCACCAAATCGGCGCCGACACGGGCGAGCCCTTTCATCGCTTGTTTCACCGTATTCGGGATGTCGTGCAGTTTTAAGTCTAAAAAGACGGCATGCCCTTGTTCTTTGAGAAACGCGACGATGGCGGGACCTTCCTGATAGTACAGCTCCATGCCGACTTTCACAAACAGCGGTGTTCCGGCAAACGGCCGCAAAAACCGCTCCACCTCTTGTTTTGATGGAAAATCAAGCGCGACAATGAACGGCGTGTGCACCAGTCTTCCAGCTCCTTCCTATGCATTCGGAAATGTGGCCGATCCCGAGTTCATCGAGCAGCGCCGGCAAGTCGGCGATGATCGTCGGGCAGACGAACGGGTCGACAAAGTTGGCCGTTCCGACGGCAACCGCGCTCGCGCCGGCGTAAAAAAATTCGAGCACGTCTTCCGCCGTTTGAATGCCGCCCATGCCGATGATCGGAATCGACACCGCCTGGCTCACGTCGTAAATCATGCGGATGGCGATCGGTTTGACCGCCGGGCCGGATAAGCCGCCGGTGCCGTTGGCCAAAACGGGGCGGCCTGTTTTCACGTCGATGCGCATGCCAACGAGCGTATTGATCATCGTCAAGCCATCGGCGCCCGCTTGTTCAATCGCTTTTGCCATCGCCACGATGTCGGTGACATTCGGCGACAGCTTCACGTACACCGGCACGGCGGACACTTCTTTGACAAGCCGCGTCAGTTCCGCGGCCACGTCCGGCACGGTGCCGAACGCAATCCCGCCTTTTTTCACGTTTGGGCAGGAAATGTTGAGCTCTAACGCATGGACATTGGGCGCTTTGGAAATCGCTTCGGCTACCTCGACGTACTCTTCCACCGTCGAGCCAGCGATGTTGGCGATGATCGGGACGTCAAACTGTTCAAGCCACGGCAGTT
Source organism: Geobacillus zalihae NBRC 101842 (assembly GCF_001544135.1). Lineage (GTDB taxonomy): Bacteria > Bacillota > Bacilli > Bacillales > Anoxybacillaceae > Geobacillus > Geobacillus zalihae. The sequence continues at coordinate 116,367 of NZ_BCPV01000003.1, forward strand.
CTTCTTCGAGCACTTTGTCAAGGCCGGGGTTTTGCAGGCCGATGGCGTTTAACATCCCGCCCGGCGTTTCTGCCACCCTTGGTGTCGGGTTGCCAAAGCGCGGCTCTTTTGTCGTCGCCTTGATCATAATGGCGCCTAACACGCTTAAATCGTAAAACCGGGCGTACTCGCGGCCAAATCCAAAACAGCCGGACGCCGGCATGATCGGGTTTTTGAGCGAAAGACCCGGCAGTTCGACCGCAAGCCGGTTCATAGCACCACCTCCCCGGCCCGAAACACCGGGCCGTCGCTGCATACTTTTTTATACGCCGTCTCGCTCCCTGGCACATGGCAGACGCAGGCGAAACACGCCCCGACGCCGCAGCCCATCCGCTCCTCGAGCGACACGTACACCGGCCGGTTCGGAAACCGTTCCGCAAGCGCCCGAAGCATCGGCTTCGGACCGCAGGCGTACAAGACGTCAAACTCGAGCGAGCGCGCTTCGATCACATCGGTGACGCGCCCGGCCGTTCCGTGCGAGCCGTCATCGGTCGCGACATGCGTCTCGCCGAACGCGGCAAATTCCTCTTCGTAAAAGACCGCCGCTTTCGTTTGAAACCCGAGCACGCTCACCACTTTGACGCCGCGCTTTGTGAGCTGTTTCGCCAGTTCATAGAGCGGCGGGACGCCGATGCCGCCGCCGACTAGCAGCGCCCGGCTGCCCGCCGGCGCGGCCTCGAGCGGAAAGCCGTTGCCGAGCGGGCCGAGCACATCGACCGTGTCGCCCGGCTGTTTTTGCGCCAACAGCGCCGTGCCTTTCCCTTCCTGGCGGTAAATGATCGTGCATTGCCCCTGCTTGTGGTCGATATGGCAAAGGCTGAGCGGGCGGCGCAGGAGCGGATCGGCGGATGCGGCCACTTTCACATGAACGAACTGGCCCGGTTGGCGCATCTCTTGCACGAGGCGGCCTGAAAGCGTCAATTCATACGTCCGCTCGGCGATCAACCGCTGGCTTGCGACCGTCATTCGTTCGTGGCCGATCATGACCGCACCAGCCCTTCCGTCATCGCCGTTGTCGAGAACGTCATCGATTCGAGCACTTGCAGCATCGCCCTTGCCGTATCAAGCGACGTCAAGCATGGGATGCCGTTTTCGACCGCTTCGCGGCGGATGCGGAAGCCGTCGCTTTCCGGCTGCTTCCCTTTCGTCAGCGTGTTGATGACGACTTGCGCCTTCCCTTGGCGGATGACATCTAAAATGTTCGGTGACGCCGAGTGGATTTTATTGACGACCGTCACCGGAATGCCGGCCGCTTTCAACGTTTCCGCCGTGCCGTTCGTCGCCAACAGCTGGTAGCCGATGTCGGCAAAGCGGCGCGCCAGCTCGACCGCTTCTTCTTTGTCTTTGTCGGCCACCGTCAACAGCACCGCCCCATGCGGCTGGATATGGATGCCCGAGGCGACAAGCCCCTTATAGAGCGCTTTTTCAAACGTCACGTCCTTGCCGATCACTTCGCCGGTCGATTTCATTTCCGGGCCGAGCGAAATGTCGACGTTGCGCAATTTCGCAAACGAGAACACCGGCACTTTCACGTACACGCCAGGGCGCACCGGGCAGACGCCCGTCTCATAGCCCATCTCGGCGAGCTTCGTCCCTAAAATGGCTTTCGTGGCGAGATTCGCCATCGGCACGCCGGTGATTTTGCTTAAAAACGGCACCGTGCGGCTTGAGCGCGGGTTCACTTCCAAGACGTAGACATCGCTTCCCGAGACGACAAACTGAATGTTCAACAGCCCGACAATATGCAGCCCGCGCGCCAGTCGGATCGTGTAATCCGCGATCTTGTCGATCACTTCCGCGCTTAATGTCTGGGGCGGGTAGACGGCAATCGAATCGCCGGAATGGACGCCGGCCCGCTCGATATGTTCCATGATCCCGGGGATGACGACCGTCTCGCCGTCGGCGATGGCATCGACTTCGACTTCCTTGCCAGTGATGTAGCGGTCGACAAGCACTGGGTGCTGCGGATTGACGCGCACGGCGTGTTCCATGTAATGAAGCAGCTCGCCGCGATTGTACACGATTTCCATCGCCCGGCCGCCGAGCACGTACGAAGGACGGACGAGCACCGGGTAGCCGATTTCTTCGGCGATGGCGACCGCTTCTTCGACCGAAACGGCGGTTTTGCCGGCCGGTTTGGGAATGCCGAGTTCCGAGAGCGCCTGTTCAAATTTGTCGCGGTCTTCGGCGCGGTCCAAATCCTCAAGCGTTGTCCCAAGCAAGCGGACGCCGCGCGCCTCGAGTTCCGCCGCCAAGTTGATGGCCGTCTGACCGCCGAATTGGACGATGACGCCGATCGGCTGCTCGAGGTCGATGACATGCATCACGTCTTCGGCCGTCAGCGGTTCGAAATACAGTTTGTCCGACGTGCTGAAGTCGGTCGAGACCGTTTCCGGGTTGTTGTTGATGATGATCGCCTCATAGCCGGCCTGCTTAATGGCCCAGACGCAATGGACGGTCGCATAGTCAAATTCGATCCCTTGGCCGATGCGGATCGGGCCGGAGCCAAGCACGATGACGCTCGGTTTTTCCGTCACGATCGATTCGTTTTCTTCCTCGTACGTGCTGTAGTAGTACGGCGTTTCCGACGTGAATTCGGCTGCGCACGTATCGACCATTTTGTACACCGGCATGATGCCTCGTTGGCGGCGCAGCGCGTAAATGTCGCGCTCCGTTTTGTTCCATAACGCCGCTATCGCCGCATCGGAGAAGCCGAGCCCCTTCGCTTTTTTTAACACGTCAAGGTCGCCCGGGTGGTTTTTCAAGACCGTTTCCATCTCAATAATGTTTTGAATCTTATGCAGGAAAAAGCGGTCGATTTGGCTCCATTCATGCAGCGTCTCCACCGTCACCCCGCGGCGGAGCGCCTCGGCGATGTAAAAGAGCCGTTCATCGCCCGCCTTGCGGATCCGTTTTTCCATCACGTCGTCGGCGGCCGTTTTCGCCTCGTTCAATTCCAGATGATGCACCCCGATCTCGAGCGAACGAACGGCTTTTAACAGTGATTCTTCGAACGTCCGGCCGATCGCCATCACTTCGCCGGTTGCTTTCATTTGCGTGCCCAACTGGCGGTTCGCCGATTCAAATTTGTCAAACGGAAAGCGCGGAATTTTCGTCACCACATAGTCGAGCGCCGGCTCGAAGCAGGCGTACGTTTTCCCGGTGACCGGGTTGATCATTTCGTCAAGCGTCAGCCCGACGGCGATTTTCGCCGCCAGTTTCGCGATCGGATACCCCGTCGCTTTTGACGCCAGCGCCGACGAGCGGCTGACGCGCGGGTTCACTTCAATGACGTAATAGCGGAAGCTGTCCGGGTCGAGCGCGAGCTGGACGTTGCAGCCGCCTTCGATGCCAAGGGCGCGGATGATTTTCAAGGACGCGTTCCGCAAAAGCTGATATTCGCGGTCGCTTAACGTCTGGCTCGGGGCGACGACGATCGAATCACCCGTATGAATGCCGACCGGGTCGATGTTTTCCATGTTGCAGACGACGATCGCGTTGTCGTTGGCGTCGCGCATCACTTCGTATTCAATCTCCTTGTAGCCGGCGATGCTCCGCTCGAGCAAGCATTGATGCACCGGGCTCATCTTCAAGCCAGTTGACACAATCTCGACAAGCTCTTCTTCGTTCGTGCAAATGCCGCCGCCCGTGCCGCCGAGCGTGAACGCGGGGCGGACGATGACCGGATAGCCGATTTGTTCGACAAACGCATACGCCTCTTCCAGGCTGTGAATAATCGCGCTTTCCGGCACCGGCTCGCCAAGCTCGTTCATGAGGGCGCGGAACTGTTCGCGGTCTTCCGCCTTTTCGATCGCCTCGAGCTTCGTGCCGAGAATTTCCACGCCGCACTCTTCAAGCACGCCGGCCTTGGCGAGCTCAACCGCCAAGTTGAGGCCCGTTTGGCCGCCAAGCGTCGGCAAAATCGCGTCCGGCCGCTCTTTGCGGATGATGCGGGCGACAAACTCAAGCGTCAGCGGCTCCATATAGACTTTATCGGCGATTTCCGTATCGGTCATGATCGTCGCCGGGTTTGAGTTCACCAGAATGACTTTGTATCCTTCTTCTTTTAGGGCTAAGCACGCTTGCGTCCCTGCGTAGTCGAACTCGGCCGCCTGGCCGATGACGATCGGCCCCGAGCCGATGACTAAAATCGTTTCAATGTCGCGGCGCTTAGGCATGGATGACTTCTCCTTTCTTGTTGAACTGGCGGATGAGCGCCAAAAACTCGTCAAACAGCGGATTGGCATCTTCTGGCCCCGGCGACGCTTCCGGATGGTATTGCACCGTAAACGCCGGGAAATCGAGATGGCGCAGCCCTTCGACCGTGCCGTCATTTAAGGCGATATGCGTCACCTCAAGCCGGGTGCCAGAAAGCGACTCGTGCGTGACGGTATAGCCATGGTTTTGCGACGTGATGGCGACTTTGCCGGTGCGCAAGTCTTTGACCGGATGGTTCGAGCCGCGATGGCCGAATTTCATTTTCTCCGTATTCCCGCCGCACGCCAACGCGAACAGCTGATGGCCGAGGCAGATGCCAAAGAGCGGCACTTTGCCGAGAATCCCGCGGATCATCTCGATCGCTTCCGGCACGTCTTTCGGGTCGCCCGGTCCATTGGAAAGCATGACCCCATCCGGATGCCAGCCGAGCACCTCTTCAGCGGTGGCGTTGTACGGCAAGACGATGATATCGCAATGGCGCTTGTTCAGCTCGCGCAAAATGCCGTGCTTCATTCCAAAATCGATCAAGACCACGCGCTCGCCGCGCCCCGGGCTCGGGTAGGCGCTTTTCGTTGAGACGCGCCGCACTTGGTCGCGCGGCCACTCCATCGCCCGCAGCTTGGCTGCTGCTTCCACCGGATCGACATCTAGCCCACAGATCATCCCTTTTAACGTTCCGTATTGGCGGATAAGGCGCGTCAGTTTGCGCGTGTCGATGCCGGAAAGGCCAGGGATGCCTTTTTCTTTCAAATACTCGTCCAACGTCAGTTCTCCGCGCCAGTTGGACGGCTTCACGCACGCTTCTTTGACGATGAACCCGTGCACATGCGGGCGGATCGCTTCAAAGTCGTCGCGGTTGATGCCGTAGTTGCCGATCAATGGATATGTCATCGTCACGATTTGCCCGCAATACGATGGATCGGTCAAAATTTCTTGGTATCCGGTCATGCCGGTGTTAAAGACGACTTCCCCGGTCGTCTCTTTCAAGCTGCCAAACGCTTCGCCGACAAAAAACGAACCATCTTCTAAAATCAGCTGCCGTTTCATCTTTACGCCCTTCCTTTCTCCCATACGAGTGTACCGCCGACAAACGTCATCACCGGCCAGCCTTGGCACACCCAGCCGGCAAACGGCGTATTTTTCCCTTTGGACGCAAACGTCTCGGGATCAATCGCTTCTTCTGTTTCCAAATCAATGACCGCAATATCCGCCGGCGCCCCGACGGCAAGCCGGCCCGCGTTTAGGCCGAAGCATTGCGCCGGTTTCACCGTCAGCCAGTCGACAAGCTGCTTTAGCGTAAACACGTTCTTTTTGACCAAATGGGTGTACAGAAGCGGGAACGCCGTCTCGAGTCCGACGATGCCAAACGGCGCCGCCTCGATGCCTTTCGCTTTTTCCGCAGCCGTATGCGGCGCGTGGTCCGTGGCGATCAAATCGATCGTGCCGTCGAGCAGCCCTTCCATGAGCGCTTCACGGTCCGCGCGGCTGCGCAGCGGTGGGTTCATTTTGTAGTTCGCATCAAGCCCTGGAATATCCTCATCGCACAAGAGCAGATGGTGCGGCGTCACTTCGGCGGTGACGCGGATGCCGGCCCGCTTCGCATCGCGGACGACGCGCACCGATTCTTTCGTGCTGATATGGCAGACGTGATAATGGCATCCGGCTGCCTCGGCAAGCAAGATGTCGCGGGCGATGTGCACCGCCTCGCACACAGAAGGAATGCCGCGAAGTCCATAGCGCCGGGCGAACTCGCCGTCATGCACCGCGCCGCCGTTTGTCAGCGTGTCGTCCTCACAATGGGCGACGATCGCCATATCGAGCGCCGCCGCCTGTTTCATCGCTTCAAACATCATCCCGGCCGACTGGACGCCGACGCCGTCATCCGTGAATGCGAACGCTCCCGCTTCTTTGAGCGCCGCAAAATCGGTCAGCTCTTCCCCTTTTTGCCCAATCGTGATCGCCGCGTACGGAAGCACGTTGACGCGCGCCGTTTCGCGGATGCGGGCTTGCAGCCATTCCATCTGCTCTTTCCGATCCGGCGCTGGGTTCGTGTTCGGCATGGCAGCAACCATCGTAAATCCGCCTTTCGCCGCGGCGAGCGTGCCTGTCTCAATCGTTTCTTTCGCTTCGCCGCCCGGTTCGCGCAAATGAACGTGCAAGTCGATCAGGCCAGGAACGATGAGACGGCCGCCGACGTCGATCACGTCCTCCTCATTCGCTTCCAGCGGCTGTTCATAGAGGATCGCTGCAATGGTTCCGTGTTCGATTTTGAGATGTGTCCGCATCAATTCCCCATCTTTATTGAACGACATGCCATTTTTCAGCCATACGCCCATGCTCCATTCTCCCTTCCATTGCCCGTTTTAAGACAGCCATCCGCACGTAGACGCCGTTTTCCATTTGTTTAAAAATGCGCGATGCCTTCGCTTCGACAAGTTCGCTTGCGATTTCGACCCCGCGGTTGACCGGCGCCGGATGCAAGATGATGGCGCCCGATTTCATCCGCCGCGCCCGCTCAAGCGTCAGCCCGTACCGCGCATGGTACTCCTCTTTCGTCAGCCCCATTGTTTCCCCATGGCGCTCGTGCTGGATGCGCAAAAGCATCACGACATCGGCGCAGGCGATGGCCTCATCGATGTCGACGTACGTCCCGTGCGGATTCGTTTCATCTTTCCACTCTTCCGGTCCGGAAAACAGGACGTTTGCCCCCAGCCTTGTCAACACTTCCGCATTCGAGCGGGCGACGCGGCTGTGGCGGATGTCGCCGATGATCGCCACCGTCAAGCCAGTGAAGGCGCCAAACTCCTGACGGATCGTCAATAAGTCCAAGAGCGACTGGGTCGGATGGTGCCCGCAGCCGTCGCCTGCGTTGATGACCGGGATGCCGACCGCATGGCGGAGCGCTTCGAAATACGCATCTTCGTGATGGCGGATGACAACGGCGTCGACGCCGATCGCCTCAAGCGTCTTGACCGTATCGTACAGCGTCTCCCCTTTTTGCACGCTCGAGCGTTCCGGGTCAAACGGGATGACATGAAGCCCAAGCTTCCGTTCCGCCATCTCGAAGCTGCATTTCGTGCGCGTGCTCGGTTCGAAAAACAAGTTGGCCACATACATCGGCGCCGCCGGACGCCACGGACGCCCGTTGCGAAACGCTTCCGCTTCATCGAGCAAACGGTTGATTTCCGTCAAAGGCAATTCTCCCAGTGTCAGCAGATGGGTCATCGGTCTCGCTCCTTTTCGTTTTTTACAAAAAACACCTTGCCGGCGAGGCAAGGTGTGATGATCGGCGTATAGCGGGGCCGAGGATAGACGACGGCCCTCCATGCGCCTTCTTTTTCACACCTTTTTAAGCCTCGCGGGACTCAATTAAAAGGTGTTTTTTATTGAATTAGGCGACGTGGTCGCTGCTTTTTTCTTCTTCAAATAAGTTTTCCGCCGCTTGCGGCCGCCCCGGCAGCACTAAATTGAGCAGGACGCCGACAATCGCTGAGAGCGCCATTCCGGTGATTTGGAAGCTCTCGCTGATTTTGAGCACCGCTCCGCCGATGCCGATCACCAAAATGACCGAGGCGATGACTAAGTTGCGCGTCTCGCCGAAATCAACGCGGCTGTCGACCAACATGCGCAAACCGGACGAGGCGATGATGCCGAACAGCAAGATCGAGACGCCGCCCATGACCGGTGTCGGAATGGAGCTGATCAGCGCCGTCACTTTGCCGACAAAGCCGAACACGATGGCGATCACCGCGGCGCCGGCGAGCACATAGACGCTGTAGACACGCGTGATCGCGAGCACGCCGATGTTTTCCCCGTACGTCGTTTTCGGCGGCCCGCCGAGCAACGCGGAAATCATCGTCGCCGTTCCGTCACCTAAAATCGAGCGGTGCAACCCCGGCTTTTGGATGAGGTCGCGGCCGACGACTTTGCTTAAAACGAGCTGGTGGCCGATATGTTCCGACAAGGTGACGATGGCGACCGGCACCATGAGCATCACAATCTCCGCGGTGATGCGCACCGGATAGTCAGCAAACGGGAGAAGGAAATCCGGCGACTCAAACCATTTCGCCGTCGCCACCTTCGACAAGTCGACCAGTCCGACGGCGAGGGCGTAAACATAGCCGACGACAATGCCGACAAGCACCGGAACTAAGCTCAATATGCCGCGCGCCAGCACCGAGCAAATGATCGTGGCCGCGAGCGTCACCAACGCAACGGAAAAGTGGAGCAGACTGTAGTTGCCGTCCGGGCCGTTCATCGCCATCCCGACCGCCGTGCCCGCTAAGCCGAGACCGATGACGATGATGACCGGACCGACGACAACGGGCGGCAACAGTTTCATCACCCAGCGATAGCCCGCTTTTTTAATGATGAGAGCAACAATGCCGTATACAAGCCCGGCAAGGAAGCTGCCGATCATGGCCGCCCCCGGGCCGCCGGCCGTTTTCGCCGCGATGATCGGCGCGATGTAGGCAAACGATGAGCCAAGGTACGCCGGCACTTGCCATTTCGTGATGAGCAAAAACGCGAGCGTCCCAAGCCCGCTCGTGAGCAAGGCGATTGACGGATCTAAGCCGACCAAATACGGCACCAAAATCGTTGCCCCGAACATGGCGAACAAATGCTGCAAGCTTAACGTCACCCATTGCCCGGCCGTCGGGCGGTCTTGAATATCCAATATCGGTTTGTTCACTTTCCGCCACTCCTTTCGCAATATAAGCGAATGTATCTTCTAGTGTGCACAAAAAAACCCTCTTGGCCCGCGAAGGCACAAAGAGGGTGCAGAAACAGCCGAAACCATTCCGCCCCTTTTGCAGCCTCGCGGGACTGCGCTTAAAAGGGAGCCTGCTTTATTTTTCATGAATCGATACTTGATCGACGCCATCCACTTCCGACAATTCGACGACAATGACTTCGGCGCTGGACGTCGGGACGTTTTTGCCGACGAAATCGGCGCGGATCGGGAGTTCCCTGTGTCCGCGGTCAACGAGCACGGCGAGCTGGACGCGCGCCGGGCGGCCCAAATCCATGACCGCATCCATCGCCGCCCGCACCGTCCGGCCGGTAAACAGCACGTCATCAACCAAAATGACTTTCTGTTCGCTCACCGGAAACGGCACGTTCGTCCCTTTCACAAGCGGCTCATGATCATCCGTTTTTACCGTCAAATCGTCGCGATACAGCGTAATATCGAGTTCACCGACCGGAACGGACGCCCCTTCGATTTGTTCGATCCGCTCGGCCAAGCGGCGCGCCAAGTAAATGCCGCGCGTTTTAATTCCGACCAGCACGCAGCCGTCAATGCCTTTGTTCCGTTCGATGATTTCATGGGCGATGCGCGTCAACGCGCGGCGAATCGCCTGCTCATCCATTACAACCGCCTTTTGCATGCAAGCCACCTCCGTTGGCATAAAAAAATCCCCCGCCTGTGAAGCGGGGGATGCGGCTTACAGCCGCGGAACGAAATGGACATACGACGCCTATTTCCTTGATCCGACCCCTTCTCAGCCTCACAGGACTGAACTTAAAGGTTCCTGTTCACTTGTTTTCATTGTAAAGCGGCTGCGTCCGTTTGTCAATCGTTTTTTCGCAGCCATTCGAGCAATTCGGCAAACTCTGGAGGCAACGGTGCTTCAAACTCCAAATACTCGCCGCTTCGCGGGTGGCGGAAGCCGAGCACCCCGGCGTGAAGCGCCTGGCCGTCGATGGCGAGCGTTTTTTTCGGTCCGTATTGCGGGTCGCCGGCGAGCGGGTAGCCGATATATTTCATATGGACGCGAATTTGATGCGTCCTTCCCGTTTCCAGCTGGCATTCGACATACGTATACTGGCGAAACCGCTCGAGCACGCGGAAATGGGTGACGGCTTCTTTGCCGTTTTCTTCGGTGACCGCCATTTTTTTTCGGTCGCGTTTGTCGCGGCCGATAGGAGCGTCGATCGTGCCGTAATCATGCGGAATGACGCCATGGACGATCGCCTTGTAGCGGCGCGTCACCGTTTTGTTGACGAGCTGCTCAACAAGCGAGCGATGGGCGGCATCATTTTTCGCCACCATCAACAGCCCCGATGTATCTTTGTCAATCCGGTGGACGATGCCGGGGCGCAGCACGCCGTTGATGCCGGAGAGGTCGCGGCAATGGGCGAGCAAAGCGTTCACGAGCGTGCCGCGCATATGCCCGGGCGCCGGGTGGACGACCATGCCGCGCGGTTTGTTGACGACAAGGACATCCTCGTCCTCATAATAAATGTCCAGCGGAATCGGCTCCGGTTCCACATGAAGCGGCTCCGGTTCGGGCGGCGAGATGGCGACCGAGTCGCCCGCTTCGCATTTGTAATTGGCCTTCACCGTGCGGCCGTTGACCGTCACGAGCCCGTTTTTGATCCATTGCTGCACTTGCGAACGCGACCATTCGTCATTTAGCGCCGCGATCACTTTATCGATCCGCTCGCCGTCATATTCGTCTTCGATGTGAAACGTGATCGTGTCCATCTACTCATTCCCTTTCTCTGGTGTCGCGAAAAAAAATAGATGAATAAACAGCAAGATGACGCCGACGGTCAGCGCCGAGTCGGCGATATTGAACACCGGAAAGCTGTACGTGCCGATGTACGTATGAATAAAGTCGACCACTTCTTTCCGGAATACGCGGTCGATAAAATTGCCGATCGCCCCGCCGAGCATCAGCCCAAGCCCCACGCCGGCCAGGCGCTCGGAAGGCTTCAGGCGGCGGATGTAAATCACGATCGCCGCCACGACGATCACCGTAATTAAATAAAAGAGCCAAAACTGCCCTTCCAGCATGCCCCACGCCGCCCCGCGATTGCGGTGCGACGTAATGTAGAGCACGTTGTCGATGATCGGGATGCTTTCCCCAAGTCGCATATAGCGGACGACAAGCCATTTCGTCCATTGATCGAGGATGATGACCGCCGCCGCGAGCCAATAGTATGCCACCGTGCCAAATCCCCCTGTCCTTCTCATTCATCCTTTTTGCATTGTAGCATAATTCGCCATGGCAAACAAATGAAGCGACAAAAAGGAGTCAGTCAAGACTTTATAGAGAGCTTTTTTCGATTTACGGCGGCCATCTCAATTAGCCATGATAAAAAGGAGAAACGACTTCCCACTTCCTGACCATGGAAGCGACAAGAGGAGTATGCGGCCGGGTGCACTAAACGAACGGACATCGTTCCATAGAAGCTCCTCATTCCCACATTCAGCCGATGGCTTCCAATTCGTTTACCAAAACTCCCGTCCAATCAAAATGGCGGCGATCACAATGCCCGCCCCCAGCCACATCATGGGGAGAAGGAGGGACAGCGAATCGGCCGGCGCTTGAAACAAAAACAGATGTGGCCACGGCATGAACGTTCCTTGCGTTGCGACTTCCATAAACGTATAGACCGCGATGACGGACAAGGCGACATCCAGGCTGCCAAAGACGCCTAACAAGGCAAGCCCAATCAACTGGTAAAACAAAAACAACAGAAACAGGTGCCCCAACACGGGAGCGGTGAGAAACATCGTTCCTTGAATCCCTATGACCGCCGCGACAAGAAGAGCGATGCATCCCCCATGCAAAACAGCATAGCGAACCAAGTCGAAGACGACCGTTTTTCGGTAATGCCATAACAGCG